>NZ_JACVBL010000015.1:0-170048 GCF_014852285.1 Pseudomonas sp. PDM02
CAGTGAAACGATGCATCGCCGATGGTAGTGTGGGGTTTCCCCATGTGAGAGTAGGTCATCGTCAAGATTAAATTCCGAAACCCCAATTGCGAAAGCAGTTGGGGTTTTGTTTTGCCCGCAGGAAAGTGGCGAAAAAAAGGGCAGCCACATTGGCGGCCCTTGAAGGCACTGCATTGTCAGTGGAACTTTGGCAGAACGTATTCAGCAATCTCTTCAATAACCTCGGCAACCGGGCGTTCGCTACGACGCACATGCAGGCCAACATGTTGTACCCCGGCTTCACGTAATGCCTGAAGCTCATCAATCAGCGCCAACCGCCCGCAAATGCCGCCGAAACGCACACGTCGCATCGGAGCGTGAGGATTGGCTGCCAGATCAAGGTGGACGAAGCTGATGTAAGGCTTATCCCCACCCACCTCGCGCCACAACCCGACCCGACGCCGATGCTCATCTGGCGTACCCGGGTAGGCGAGCCAGCCATCCATGTGCTCACCAATCCATGCGGGTGATTGCTGGCCAAGACCTGCCACCAACAATGGAGCCGCTTCATCTCGCTGCGGAAGCAAGTGCGCACCTTCAGGCAGACGGCCTTCACCCTGGTCGCGCAACAACTCCACCGTGTTGCGAAAAATCTCTCCCCTCTGATCGTAGTCGACCCCAAACAGCGGATATTCCATAGGCCGGTCACCACTGGCCACGCCAAGCAGTAAACGCCCATCGCTCAACTCATCAACACTGTTTGCTGACTTCAAGGTGAGCCAAGGCTGACGCAATGGAAGTACAACCGCCGCCGTACCCAACATGATGTTGTCGGTGATTCCGGCCAGGTATCCAAGGTAGGAAAAGGTTTCGAAAACCTGTGCGGCATCGCCGAAATTCGGGTCGTAAACCGGTACATCGCGGACCCACAGAGCACGGAACCCAGCCTTGTCCGCCAGCCTCGCCATCGCTGCATGTTGCTTCAGATCCGGAACACCGAAAGGGCGATCCTCGGCAATCCTTCGTCGCTGGCCGTCGCTGGACCAATCGTTATCCAGTGGCAGCTCCAGCCCAATGGAAAAACCGTTCGAACCGAGTAATCGCGTAAATCGTGGGTGCATGAAATGACTCCAAAAAGGGAATGACATGCACCCAGTATCCACAGGCCTATCTGCAAGAAAAATGCATGAATCGGAATATCAATTTTGAACAAATCGCACGAGTCAGAAAAAACCAACCATCGTTTTGGCCCTCAAGGACAACCGTTAGAGGAAATCGCACTAAAGTGACCGCACGGTTTTTGGTATGGTGCAGCTCGTTTTTTTAACGGACTGATTTCAAGCCTACGGATCGGCGCCCCTTTTTAGTTAAAGAGCAGCCGCAGAAATGCCCCAACCGATACCGATCAAGGACCACGAAAAAGAGACGCGCCTGGTCAACAAAAGACTGATGGCTTGCGCCTTGTTCGTTGTCGCTATCACCTGCGCACTGGTGGTGCGCCTGTACGTGCTGCAAGTCGTCGAGTTTGACTATCACTCGACCATCTCCGAAAACAATCGCGTCCACGTATTGCCGATCACTCCCACGCGCGGATTGATCTATGACCGCAATGGGGTGGTCCTCGCCGACAACCGCCCCAGTTTCAACCTGACCATCACCCGCGAACGCGCCGCTGACGTCAAAGAAGAGCTGGACGAGGTGGTCAATCTCCTGCACCTGCCCGCTGAAGACCGGACGTTGTTCGACAAGGCGATGAAGCAGGCGCGTCACCCCTTTGTGCCTGTCACGCTGTTTTACGAACTCAGTGAAGAGCAAATCGCCGTACTCGCCGTCAACGAATTCCGCCTGCCCGGAATCGACGTAGAGCCGCAGTTCGTTCGCCATTACCCGATGGGCGCGCACTTCGCCCATTCCATCGGCTACGTCGGTCGAATCAACGAGAAAGAATCCAAGGCCCTGGACACTGTCGAGTACCGAGGCACCCAATCCATCGGCAAGACCGGGATTGAAAAGTTTTATGAATCAGAATTGCACGGCCACGTCGGTTACGAAGAAGTCGAAACCAACGCCCAGGGGCGTGTGCTGCGAGTGCTCAAACACACCGATCCGGTGCCTGGTAAAAACATCGTCCTGAGCCTCGACGTCAAACTTCAGGAAGCCGCCGAAGAAGCCTTGGGTGATCGTCGTGGTTCAGTGGTCGCGCTCGATCCATCGACCGGTGAAGTACTGGCCATGGTCAGCAAGCCAAGCTTTGACCCGAACCTGTTCGTGACCGGGATCAGCTTCAAGGAGTACGCGGCACTGCATGACTCCATCGACCGGCCGCTGTTCAACCGCGTACTGCGCGGTCTTTATGCGCCCGGTTCGACCATCAAGCCTGAAGTGGCGATTGCCGGCCTGGATGCGGGTGTCGTGACCCCACAAACCCGCGTCTTCGACCCGGGTTATTACCAGCTCCCGGACTTCGATCACAAGTACCGTAACTGGAACCACAGCGGCGACGGTTGGGTGGACATGGACGCAGCGATCATGCGCTCCAACGACACCTACTTCTACGACCTGGCGCACAAGCTGGGCATCGATCGCCTGCACGACTACATGGCGATGTTCGGGCTTGGCGAGAAGGTCTCGCTGGATATGTTCGAAGAGTCTGCCGGCTTGATGCCGTCTCAGGCCTGGAAGCGTGCCACGCGCCGTCAGGCGTGGTTCCCCGGCGAAACGGTGATCCTCGGTATCGGCCAGGGTTACATGCAGGTCACGCCGCTGCAGCTCGCTCAAGCCACCGCGCTGATCGCCAATAAAGGTGTCTGGAACCGTCCGCACCTGGCCAAGACCGTGGACGGTGTGACGCCAGTGGATGAGCATCCGATGCCAAACATCCTGTTGAAAGACCCGCGTGACTGGGAGCAGGTCAACCACGGCATGCAAATGGTGATGCACGACGCTCGCGGGATCGCCCGAGCGGCGGCCCAAGGTGCCCAATATCGCATCGCCGGGAAAAGTGGTACCGCGCAAGTGGTCGCGATCAAACAGGGTGAGCGCTACAACCGGGCGAAAACCCTGGAGCGGAACCGCGACAACGCCTTGTTTGTCGGCTTCGCGCCAGCCGAGCACCCGAAGATTGTCATCTCGGTGATGATCGAAAACGGCGAGGCCGGCGGTCGCGTCGCCGGGCCTGTGGTGCGACAGATCATGGACGCCTGGTTACTCGATCAGGACGGTCATCTGAAGCCGCAATACGCCACGCCGAGCAAACCGCCTGGCGATCCTCACGTTTAACCGATCAAGGCTTCACAGCACAGGCTCACGAATGCTGAGCATGTGCTGGAAGCTTTCGAGGAACACGGTTTCCGCCTGACTCATCTTCTGCTCACGATTCCACAGCAGCTGAATATCAAAATCCACCACCCCATCCTCCGGCGGCAACCGCCACAGCAACCCTTGCTCGACATCCCTTTTCACCAAATGCGTCGGTAGGCAGCCAATCCCGTAACCTGCGCAAATCAATCGGTAAATCTCTTCGAAGCTCGTCGATGAAGCAACGATCTTGCCGGTAAAACCCTGCTGGTCGCGAAACAGCGTCAGCGGCGAAAGATTTCCGCCGAGCTGGTCGCTGGTGAAACTGACGAAGTTTTCTGCGGCGAGCTGTTCCAGCGTCAGATTCTCTTGTCCGAACAGCCGATGACGCTGCCCGCAAAAATACGCATAACGCTCTCGGAACAGCACCCGCTGTTCCAGCCGCGGCTGCGGTAAACGACACAGGCCGACGCCAATGGTCGCGGTCTTTTGCAGCAACGAACTGATGATGTTCGAGCTGCCCATCACTTCGACTTCCAGCTCGATTTTCGGGTGGGTTTCATGGAAATCGGCGAGGAACTCGTCGTAATGCCGCGCCTGAACACCGCTGACGGTGAGGATGCGGATCTTGCCCACCACGTCATCGTGACGACTCTCCACCACAGTGCCCAATCGCGAAATATCGCCGTAGATATCCGTCGCAATGCGCAGGACTTCTTCCCCGGTTTCCGTCAGGTCAAACCGTCTCCCGCTACGGGCAATCAACACGCATTCCAGTTGTTCTTCCAGCCGTTTCAACGCCTGGCTGACGGCTGACTGCGTGATGTGCAACCGCGCTGCGGCACGGCTCATGCTGCCTTCCTGGCCGATCACAAGGTAGGTGCGCAGCAGGTTCCAGTCGAGACGATCATTCAGAAAACGTCGGCCCACCCAGGGGTTAGTGGAAGTCATGACAATCCCATGTAGTAGCAGCGCTAATAGTAAAGATAAGAATATGAAAATTGACTAATCCTGGCATGGAAGCGATAAAGCCCACAAGCGCCACAGAGCGCAACCGTAAACAGCCTTCAGTACCTGCCCAAAACTATAAATACACAGGGTCCTTGCATGCACACCACCGCACAGCCGCGTCGAGCGGCGGCCGCTGCCTTCATTGGCACGACCATCGAGTTCTACGACTTTTACATTTACGCCACCGCGGCGGCGTTGGTGCTCGGGCAAGTGTTCTTTCCCAGCAGCGACCCGGTGATGAGTACCCTGGCAGCTTTTGGCAGTTTCGCCGTCGGCTTCATCGCCCGTCCCATGGCCGGCATGGTTTTCGGACATCTGGGCGATCGTCTGGGCCGCAAGAAAATGTTGCTGGTGACGATGGCGCTGATGGGCGTGGCAACTGCCGGCATCGGCCTGTTACCGAGTTACGCCAGCGCCGGTATCTGGGCACCGATCGGCTTGATCGTGCTGCGTTTGATCCAGGGCATTTCCGTCGGAGGCGAGTGGGGCGGGGCCGTGTTGATGGCCAGCGAACACGCGCCAGCCAAGCGCAAAACCTTCTACGCATCATTCGCCCAACTCGGCAGCCCGGCCGGTTTGTTGTTGGCGTTGATTGCTTTTCGCCTGGTGACATCACTCGAACCCGAAGACTTCCTCGCTTGGGGCTGGCGTCTGCCGTTCCTCGCCAGTGGTGTGCTGATGATGGTCGGCCTGATGATCCGCTCCGGCGTTCATGAGTCGCCGGAATTCGCCAAGGCGCGGGACAACAACGAGACCGCCAAATACCCGGTGAAAGACGTGATTCGCACGTGCTGGCGGCAGATCCTGTTCGCTGCCGCCGCAGTGACCATCGGCTCGGCCGGATTCTTCTTCACCAACACTTTCATGATCACCTACGTCACCCAGTATCAAGGCATCGCACGCTCGACGATTCTCGATTGCCTGTTCCTGGTGACCGTCATTCAGTTGCTCTCGCAACCGCTCAGCGCACTGCTCGCCGAGCGCATCGGCGAAGGTCGTTTTCTCAAGCTCGTTGCGCTGCTGTGCATGGTCACGCCGTACCCGATGTTCTTGCTGGTGGGCACGCAAAACATTCTGTTGATGACCCTCGGCATCGCCCTCGCGGTAGTGATCCTTTCGGCGCTGTACGCGGTGATCGCCGGTTACATGACCCAGGCGTTCCCGGTGCACCTGCGCTACTCGGGCATTTCCATCGCTTACCAGTTGAGTTGTGCATTGGCTGGCGGCACCACGCCGCTGATCGGCACGCTGCTGGCGAGCAAGTTTTCCGGACAATGGCTGCCGTTGGCGGTGTTCTTCACCTTGCTCTCGGCCCTGTCCCTGATCGGTGTTTGCGGGCTGGCCCGCCTGCGCGCCAACCCGGTCGTCACCCACGCTGCTAAAGAGGTGTATTCGTGAGTAAACCTGAACACATCGGCCCGGTTGAATGGAAGGCCCGTTGCGAACTGGCTGCGCTGTATCGGCTGGTCGCGCACTTTCGCATGACCGATTTGATCGACACCCACATCACCCTGCGGATTCCAGGGCCTGAGCATCACTTTCTGATCAACCGCTATGGGGTGATTTTTGACCGCATGCGCGCTTCGGATCTGGTGCGCATCGATCAGGAAGGGCGCGTCGTCGATCCGCATTACGAAGGTCATCGGGTCAACGCCGCAGGGTTCGTCATTCATTCGGCGATCCACATGGCCCGTCCGGACCTGAATTGCGTGATCCATACCCACACCGCCGCCGGCATGGCCGTTGCGGCGCAGAAACAGGGCTTGCTGCCGATCAGTCAGCACGCGCTGAAGTTCTACGGCAAATTGGCGTATCACACCTATGAAGGCATCGCGTTGTCGCTGGATGAGCGCGAGCGGTTGATTGCTGATCTGGGGCCGCACCGGGCAATGATCCTGCGCAATCACGGTTTGCTGGTCGGCGGCTCCGGCGTGGCTCAGGCGTTCCAGGAGATCCACTTTCTGGAGCGGGCCTGTCAGGCGCAGGTGGCGGCGCTGGCCGGCGGTTCAGCGTTGCATTACCCGTCGCCGGAAGTGTGTGCACACACCGCCGAGCAGTTTGACCGCGATGAGCAGGACAACATCATCGACCTGGCCTGGGAGGCCGCACTGACCCTGATCGAATCCCAGCGTGAGTCCTATCTGTCATGAGCACCGTGGTTTTACTTTCCCGCGACACCTTGCTGCTCAAGCAACTGCAAGCCGCGTTCGCCCGCAGCGCGCCGCAGCTCACCACCGTGCTGGCGGATGATCCGCTGGCCAAAAATGCGCAGATCGCCGCGTGCTGGTTCCCTTTGCCGGGCAGCCTCGCCGCGTTACCGAACCTTCAGGTGATTCACTCGGTGGCGGCCGGCATCGATCACCTCGATCACGACCCGTCGTGCCCGGATCTGCCCGTGTGCCGGGTGGTCGATCCCGGCCACCGTCAGGGCATGACCGAATACGTACGCTGGGCGGTGATTCACTATCACCGTGGTTTCGATCAAGTGCTGTTGCAGCAACAGGAGCAGCGCTGGGAGCGGCCGCTGCAACGGGCGGCGGGGCAATTCAAAGTGGGTGTGATGGGGCTGGGATCGCTGGGCAGCGCCATCGCTCAGGATCTGGCCGCTTCCGGTTATGACGTTCGTGGCTGGGCGCGCAGTGACAAGACGATAAACGGCGTGCAGACCTTCGCCGGTGCGGCAAACCTGAAACCGTTTCTGGAGGGTGTGGAGTTGCTGATCAACTTGTTGCCGCTGACCAGCGAAACCCGCGGCATTCTTGGTCATTCAACCTTCGAACAATTGGCCAATGGCGCTGCGCTGGTGAATTGCGGCCGGGGCGGTCATCTCAATATCGACGACCTCGAACACGCCCTGAAACGAGGAAAACTGCGCGGCGCGCTGCTGGATGTTTTCGAGCAAGAACCACTGCCGGTTGATCACCGTCTCTGGGCAATGCCTGGTGTGACGATCACACCGCACATGGCATCGGCAGCCTCCCACGACTGCATTGCCGAACAAGTTGCGGAGAACTTTCGCCGTTTAAATGCCGGCGAACCTTTATTGAATAACGCGGACCGATTACTGGGTTACTGAATATAAAAACTCGCCCACTCAGTTGGGCGATACATAACAACAATCCCTCACTCTCAAACGATTTACTGCCAGTCAAAACAATTAAATAAACGAGTTCTGAAGAATTCCTGGAGTCAGTGATGAGCGATCTATCGTCCGCAGAAAAGTCCGGTGCCCCGCCGGAAGTTGCAATCAGCATGAAAAAAGTTGCCGTGGCCAGTGTCATCGGCACCACGGTGGAATGGTACGACCTGTTTGTGTTTGCCACCGCGTCGGCGCTGGTATTCAACAAGGTGTTCTTCCCGGACTTCGTGCCGCTGATCGGCACATTGCTGGCATTCGGCACCTTCGCTTCGGCGTATCTGGCGCGGATTGTCGGTGCGGCGTTGTTCGGGCACTTCGGTGATCGCTTGGGTCGCAAGTCAATGTTGTTGATTTCGCTGTTGACCATGGGCGCCGCCACGTTCGCGATCGGCTTGTTACCCAATTACGCGGCCATCGGGATATGGGCGCCGATCCTGTTGTTATTGCTGAGGGTCATTCAAGGCCTGGCGCTGGGCGGTGAGTGGGGCGGGGCGGTGTTGATGGCGGTGGAACATGCGCCGGCCAACAAGCGCGGCCTGTACGGTTCCTGGGTGCAGATCGGCGTCCCGGCCGGGACCATGATTGCCAACCTGGCGTTCCTGGTGATCGCCGCGTGGCTGTCGCCTGAAGACCTGTTGGCCTGGGGCTGGCGCATTCCGTTTCTGGCCAGCGTCTTGCTGATTGCCGTCGGTTTGTACATCCGCCTGAACATCGCCGAAACGCCGGCCTTCAACAAGGTCAAGGAAGCGGAAGTGCAGGTGAAAATGCCGCTGGCCGAAGTCTTCCGCAAGTATTGGAAGCAAGTGGTGCTCGGCGGTATTGCGACGATGTCGACCGGCGCGTCGTTCAACATCATCGTCGCGTTCGGCCTGACGTACGGCACGCAGAATCTCGGTTTCAGTCGCAGCGTGATGCTGGGCGTGGTGCTGCTGTCCTGCGCCTGGTGCATCGTCATGCTGCCGGTGTTCGGCGCGTTGTCGGACCGTTTCGGCCGCAAGCCGATCATTGTTGCCGGCATCGTTGCCGAGGCGTTGGTCGCGTTCCCGATGTTCTGGCTGATGGACACCAAGGAGCTGTCGCTGGTGATCTTCGGCTACTTGCTGTTGATGACCGCATTCGCCGCCAACTACGGGCCTATCGCGACCTTCCTGGCGGAGTTGTTCGGCACCCGCGTGCGTTATTCGGGACTGTCGATCAGCTACATGCTGTCCGGCCTGCTCGGCAGCGCCGCAACGCCCATCGTCACCACTGCGTTGCTCGCAGCGACCGGCAAAGGCTCGTCGGTGGCCTGGTACATGATCGGCGCGGCGCTGATTTCCTTGCTGGCGCTGTTGCTGCTGACCGAGACGTTCAAACGCGACATCAGCGAAATCCCGGCGGCGGGTCCGGCCGCCGATCAACCCGTTCGCAAACCTTTCAAATCGGCTGCGGCCTGATTCATGGAGCTCAACAGCATGCGCAGAATTCAATCCGCTCCGGGCTTCATCGGCCCGGTCGGGCCTTACTCTCAAGCGGTGGTCAGCGGCCATCTGGTGTTCACCGCCGGGCAGATTCCGGCCCAAAGCACACTCGATGAGCAGCCCGCCGATTTCACTGAGCAAGTGCGGCAAACCTTGCGCAATCTCGAGGCGATCCTGATTGAAGCCGGCTCGGGTTTCAGCCACGTGATCAAGGTCAACGCGTACCTCACCGATCCGGCGCAACTGGAGCCGTTCAATGCGGTGTATCGCGAGTTTCTCGGCCATGCGCCGCCGGCGCGAACCACGGTGTGCGTGGCGCTGTGGGGCGTGTCGCTGGAAATCGACTGTGTGGCCGAGGTGATTGCCAGGGAGCCGCAGAATGGATGAGTCACAGTTGATCGAGCAGTTCAAAGCGGTGAGCTTTCCGACCCTTGGCCATTTTCTGGAGGCGGGTTTTGCCGACTCGCAACTGCGGGCGATGGTGCCCAATGTGAAACTGGTGGGCCGTGCGCTAACCCTGAAATTGGTGGGTGCCGATGCCATTGCCGTCAACCGGGCGTTGGCGCTGATAAAGCCGGGCGACGTGTTGGTGATCGACACCGGCGGCGATTGGCAACACGCACCGGTCGGCGCGGTGACCAGTTGTGCTGCGAGTTGTGCCGGGGCGGCGGGCATCGTGGTCGACGGGGCCGTGACTGATTTGCTGGAGTTGCGTGAGAGCGGATTGCCGGTCTTCGCTCGCGGCACCAGCCTGCTGACCACCAAGCTGCACGGTCGCGGCGACAGCCAGATCAACCAGCCGATTCACTGCGCAGGCGTCACCGTGCAGCCGGGTGATCTGGTGCTGGCGGACGACAACGGCGTGCTGTTTCTTGATTGGCACACCGCGGCCGGTGTCATCGATCAGGCACTGGCGTCCGATCATGCCGAACCGCGCTTGCTCGAACGTTTGCGCGCCGGTGAACCGGTCGCGCAGGTGTTGCGCGTCTAAGCCGTAAGGCAGCGTTGCAGGCTCTCGATGAACATCGTCTCGGCCCGGCTCATGCGCTGCTCGCGGTTCCACAGCAAATGAATGTCCACGTCGGCAATCCCTTCGTGGGGCGGCAGGCGCCAGAGCAATCCGGCGTCGACGTCCGCCGCCACCACGTGCTCGGGCAAACAGCCGATACCGAACCCGGCGATCACCAGTCGCCGCACTTCTTCCAGGCTCGGTGACGACGCCACGATGCGTCCGCTGAAGCCCTGCTGATCGCGAAAAATCGTCAGCGGCGAGAGCATGCCGCCGATCTGGTCGCTGGTAAAACTGACGAAATTCTCCCGCTGCAAATCCCCTTGATCGACGTTCTGCTGGCCGAACATCGCATGATGCTTGCCGCAGAAAAACGCATAGCGCTGACGCAGGAACAACCGTTGCTCCAGGCGCGGTTGCGGACGGCGATTGAGGCTCAGCCCCAGCGTCGCGGTTTTTTCCTGAAGCGCACTGACGATGTCGGAGCTGCGCATCACGTCCACCTCCAGATCGACCCGCGGGTGCTGCCGATGGAAGTCCGCGAGGAAGTCATCGAAACGTTCCGAGTAGATCCGGCTGATGATCAACAGGCGCACCTTGCCGATCACTTCGTCGGCCGGTTGCTCCAGCACGCTGCTGACCTGGGACATCTGCCCATAGATTTCCCCGGCCAGTGCGAAGATCTGCTCGCCGACTTCGGTCAGGGCAAAACGTGGCCCGCGACGGGCGATCAGTTGGCGACCGAGTTGTTCTTCCAGACGCTTCAATGCCTGGCTCACGGCAGGTTGCGTCAGGTGCAGGCGGGCGGCGGCGCGGCTGATGCTCAGCTCCTGGCCGATCACCCGAAAGGTGCGCAGCAGGTTCCAGTCCAGTCGGTCATTGAGCAGGCGTTGCACATCGCGTTCGGCCATGTGGCTCTCGATTATAAGCTGTCGTAATACTTCGCATAATAAATAGAAAATTGACTAATCATAGCCCCGGGACGATAAATCACTCCCAGACAGGCACCGTCAGAGTGCCTTGGATTTACTGCTTTTCTCCTGCCAAAAAAACAATCAATGGAGTCCGAACCATGAAGCCCCCAGCTTCTTCCCAGCCACGCCGTGCGGCAGCCGCAGCCTTCATCGGCACCATGATCGAGTGGTACGATTTTTACATTTACGCCACCGCCGCCGCGCTGGTGTTCGGTGCGCTGTTCTTCCCCTCCGACGACAAACTGTTCAGCACCATGGCCGCGTTCGGCACATTCGCCGTGGGCTTCTTCGCGCGGCCGTTGGGCGGGATCATCTTCGGCCACATCGGTGACCGCATCGGGCGCAAGAAATCGCTGATCATCACCTTGCTGATGATGGGCGTGGTCACGGTCTGCATCGGTTTGCTGCCGACTTATGCACAGATCGGCGCCGCAGCGCCGGTACTGCTGATTCTGCTGCGCATCGTCCAGGGCATTGCCGTGGGTGGCGAGTGGGGCGGGGCGGTCTTGATGGCCGGCGAGCATGCGCCGAAAGGTCGGCGCAATTTCTTCGCGTCCTTTGCGCAACTTGGCAGCCCGGCCGGTTTGATCCTGTCGCTGCTGGCATTCAGCGCAGTCACCCGTTTGCCGGAAGAAGACCTGATGAGCTGGGGCTGGCGCTTGCCGTTCCTCGCCAGTTCGTTGCTGCTGCTGGTGGGGCTGGCGATTCGACTGGGCGTGAACGAGTCACCGGAATTCCTCGCCAGTCGTGAACTCGCCGCCAAGAGCACGCGTAAAGAGCAGGCGCCGGTCATGGAGGTCCTGCGCACCGCGTGGCGTCCGCTGTTGCTGTGCATCGGCGCCAACACCCTGGGGATTGCCGGGGTGTATTTCACCAACACCTTCATGATCGCCTACACCACCCAGCAACTGCAGTTGCCGCGCTCGCTGATCCTCGAGTGCCTGTTTGTGGTGGCGATCATTCAGTTCTGCATCCAGCCGCTGGCGGCGTGGCTCGCGGAAAAAATCGGCGCCACGCGTTTCCTGTGCCTGGTGTCGTTGTTGGCAATGGCTTCGCCGTACCCGATGTTCGTGCTGGTCAGCTCGGGCCAGGCACCGCTGATCATCCTTGGCATCGCGCTGGCGGTGGTGTGCATGGCGTCGTTCTACGCGGTGATCGCCGGGTACGTCAGCGGCATGTTCGAGACCCGCGTGCGCTACACGGCGATTTCGCTGGCGTATCAGATCTGCGGCGCCGTGGCCGGTGGTTTGACGCCACTGATCGGCACGCTGCTGGCGCATAAATTCGCCGGTCAATGGTGGCCGATGGCGCTGTTCTACAGCCTGATTGCTGCGACTTCGCTGGTCTGCGTGCTTTCCCTCGCCCGTCGCCATGCCAGCGCTGAACGCGTTGAGTTAGCCACCATTTGAACTTGTAGGAGCCGGCTTGCTGGCGATTGCGGTGTGTCAGTCGACATGTTTATCGCCTGAACGCACGCCATCGCCAGCAAGCCGGCTCCTACAGGGGATCGTTGTTTCGAATATTTTTGGAGAACCTCATGTTGAAGATTAATGGCGAACGCCTGTGGGCGAGTCTGATGGCGATGGCCGAAATCGGCGCCACCGCCCGTGGCGGCAGTTGCCGACTGGCCTTGAGCGATGAAGACAAGGCCGGTCGCGAACTGTTTGCCCACTGGTGCCGCGAAGCCGGCATGACCCTGAGCGTGGACGCCATCGGCAACCTGTTCGCCCGCCGCGCCGGCACTGACCCGGACGCTGCGCCGGTGATGATGGGCAGCCATCTCGACACTCAGCCTGAAGGCGGACGCTTCGACGGCGTGTACGGCGTGCTCGCCGGCCTCGAAGTGGTGCGCTGCCTCAACGACCTCGGTATCCAGACCCGCAAGCCGCTGGAAGTGGCGGTGTGGACCAACGAAGAAGGCGCGCGCTTCACGCCGGCGATGTTCGGCTCGGCGGTGTTCACCGGCATCATGCAATTGGACGCGGCGCTGGCGGTGCGGGATGCCGATGGCATCAGCGTCGGTGATGAGCTGAAGCGTACCGGTTATGCCGGCGAGCGTCCGTTGGGCGGCGCGGTGGATGCGTATTTTGAAGCCCACATCGAACAAGGCCCGATCCTTGAAGACAATGCCAAGAGCATCGGCGTGGTCAGCGGCGGCCAGGCGATTCGCTGGCTCGACGTGCGGGTCGAAGGCATGGCGGCTCACGCCGGCACCACACCGATGCCCCTGCGCAAGGATGCGCTGTACGGCGTGGCGCGGATGATTCAGGCGATTGAAAGTCTGGCCACCGATTTCGCCCCGGAGGGCCTGACCACCGTTGGTGAGTTGAGCATCAACAAGTCGTCGCGCAACACCATTCCGGGGTTGGTGAATTTTACCGTCGACCTGCGTCATCACCGCGACGACGCCATCGACGCGATGGAGCAGCAAGTGCGCGCGCGGCTGCAGGCGATTGCTGACGGTCGCGGCCTCAACCTGACGATCACCCCGCACTGGATCAGCCCGGCGACACCGTTCGACGCAGACTGCGTGGCGGCGGTGCAGCACGCTGTGGATGCCCTGGACTACGCTCAGCAATCGATTGTCAGCGGTGCCGGGCATGACGCGATTCACCTGGCGCGATTCTGCCCGACGGCGATGGTGTTCATCCCGTGCGTCGGCGGCCTGAGTCATAACGAAGCCGAAGACGTGCTGCCGGAAGACGTGCGGCAAGGCACCGACGTGCTGCTCAACGCCGTGCTGTCCCGCGCCGGCAGAGCTGAATAAACCCGACCCCTGTAGGAGCGAGGCTTGCCCGCGAAGGCGTCAGCACAACATCGACGTTTGACTGACACACCGCCTTCGCGGGCAAGCCTCGCTCCTACAGGAGGGTGCACTCGGATTCGAGAATTACGTTAACTGACAGGAATCAGGCCCATGCGCAGTTTTTTCCATCCCGAACAATTGCTTCACCATCCACGCAGCTATTACTCCCGCGGACAGATGCGCACGCCGCAGGAAGTGCCGGAGCGTGCGCAGCGACTGGTGCAGGCGTCTCGCTCGCTGGGTTTCAAAGTCGAGCAGCCGGTGGATGCCGGACTTGATCCGCTGCTGGCGGTGCACGGTGCGCCGTACCTGGCGTTTCTCCAGGAAGCGCATCAGCGCTGGAAGGAAGTCCCGGAAGATTGGGGCGACGAAGTGATGTCGAACATCTTCGTCCGTGAGCCAAACGCTCTGCGCGGAATCCTGGCTCAGGCCGCACGTTATCTGGCGGATGGCAGTTGCCCGGTGGGTGAACAGACCTGGCGTTCGGCCTATTGGTCGGCGCAAAGCGCAGTGGCCGGCGCGCAGGCGTTGCTTGATGGCGAGCCGGCGGCTTACGCGTTGTGCCGTCCACCGGGGCATCACGCCCGGGCCGAAGCGGCCGGTGGCTTTTGTTATGTGAACAACGCGGCGGTGGCGGCGCAGGTGTTGCGCGGCGGGTTTGAACGCGTCGCGGTGCTCGACACCGACATGCACCACGGTCAGGGGATTCAGGAGATTTTCTACGACCGCGATGACGTGCTGTATGTCTCGGTGCATGGCGATCCGACCAACTTCTATCCGGGGGTTGCCGGGTTTGCGGATGAGCGCGGTGTCGGCGCGGGCGAGGGGTACAACCTGAATTTGCCGATGGCCCATGGTTCGAGTGAGGCGGACTTCCTTGGGCAACTGGAGGTGGCGCTGGCGGCGGTGAAGGATTTCGCTGCCGAGGTGTTGGTGCTGTCCCTGGGTTTCGACATTTTCGAGCTGGACCCGCAGAGCAAAGTGGCGGTGACGCGGGAAGGGTTTGCGCGGCTGGGTGAGCGGATTCGCAGCCTTGGGTTGCCGTGCCTGATTGTGCAGGAGGGTGGGTATCACCTGGAGAGTCTTGAGGACAATGCACGGGCGTTTTTTGTCGGGCCCGAGGTGTGGCAGTTCTGAGTTGTGGGGTGCCTGGATGATCGCCTTCGCGGGCAAGTCGGGTCGCCGCACCGCTCGCTCCTACAGTGCCTGAGTTGACCCGCCTGTTTGTGGACGACGCTGAACCTGTAGGAGCGAGCGGTGCGGCGACCCGACTTGCCCGCGAAGAACGATAACGCGGTACAACGGATGAAACACACTTGCCATCGCCCTGACGTTAACGTAAAGATTGCGGCAGGGCGCTGAACTTAAAAGAGCGCAGGGCGGACCGATCCGGAGCGCTTGATGACGCTAATAAAAACAACTTCCCCCAAGCTGCATCGTGAAGCCCGGCTGGCCCGGGAAAAACTCCATCTTGAGGGTGAAGTCCCCGATGGCGTGTTGCGGGCGGAAATCGATGCATCGTGGCGACGCAGCCTCAGCCATGGCGTGCATTTCAACAGCAAACATGAACTGGCGCTGGAATCGAGCGCGAGCCTCGACGTGCTGCTGGCGAACAATCGCCTGCTGATCGACGCGGCATTGCCGGCGATCGATTACCTGGCCGACCGCCAGGGCAAGGAAGGCCTGATTATCCTCGCCAACTCCGACGCCACCATCCTCGCGGTCGAAGGCCGTGCCGATCGCCTCAAGGGCAGCGGCCTGCAAGACATCACCCTCGGTGCCTGCTGGAGCGAAGCCGCTCGCGGCACCAACGCGCTGGGCACCGCGCTGGTGGAAGCCCGACCGACGATGATCGATTGCGGCGAGCATTACCTCGATCGCCTGACCGATTTCTCCTGCACCTCAGTGCCGATTTATTGCCCGCAAGGCGACATCCTCGGCGTCCTCGACCTGACCCGCGAAGGCCCGCTCGGCCGCGTTCACGACAGCACCGCGCTGTTGGCCATGGCGGTCAGCCAGATTGAAAGCCGGGTGTTCAACGCCAGTTTCCCCGACCAGATCGTGCTGGCATTCCACAGCCGTCGGCAGTACCTCGAATCCCCTTGGCAGGGCTTGCTGGCGGTGAGCCTTGGTGGGCAAATTCTTGCGGTCAGCGCCCAGGCGTGTCAGTTGCTCCATGCCGAGCGCTCGGCGCTGGTCGGTCGCCGTTGCGAAGAGTTTCTCGGTGTCGACGGCTTGCAACTGTTGTCGCGTTTGCACCAGGGCGGCGTCGGCAGTTTGCAGACCGCCACAGGTGAGTTCTTCTACAAAACCCTACGCGCGCCGCAGCGCTCGATCAACGTCAGCACGCCGCCGCGCAGCCCGGCGAAAACCGCCAAACCTCAACCGGATCTCGACGCCCTGGCCGGCAGCAACGTCCGTTATGCCCGCGCCTTGCGCATGGCCCGTCAGGGGCTGGCCAACGAGTTGCCGGTGTTGCTGCTCGGCGAAACCGGCACCGGCAAGGAAATGATCGCGCGCGCCTTGCACATGGCTGGCAGCCGCTGCGACAAGCCCTTTGTCGCGGTGAACTGCGCGGCGATTCCCGAAGGCTTGATCGAGTCGGAACTGTTCGGTTACCGCGAAGGCGCGTTCACCGGCTCCCGTCGCGGCGGCATGGTCGGGCGTCTGCAACAGGCCCATGGCGGTACGTTGTTTCTCGACGAAATCGGCGACATGCCGCTGGCCTTGCAGGCGCGTCTGCTGCGCGTATTGCAGGACCGTAAAGTCGCGCCTTTGGGCGCCGGTGAAGAACAGGACATCGACGTCGCCCTGATCTGCGCGACCCACCGCGACCTCAAACGCCTGGTCGAAGAAAAACACTTCCGTGAAGACCTGTTCTATCGGGTCAACGGCATCAGCGTGATGTTGCCGGCCCTGCGCGAACGCGACGATTTCAACGCGCTGGTCGGTCGTCTGCTGGCCAGGCTAGATGCACCGGCCATGCTCCTGCATGACGACTTGAACCGCTTGCTCGCGGGTTACCACTGGCCGGGCAACATCCGCCAACTGGAAATGGTCTTGCGCACCGCGCTGGCCATGCGCGAACCGGGGGACACCGTTCTCACCCTCGATCACTTGCCCGACAGCATGCTCGACGAACTGAACGCCAGCGAGCGGCCTGCGTCCGGGAGCATTCGCGAAAACGAACTGGAGCTGATTCGCCAGTCCCTGGACAGCCATCAGGGCAACGTCTCGGCCGCGGCCGATGCCTTGGGCATCAGCCGCGCAACCTTGTACCGCAAGCTCAAACAGTTGCGTTCGTGATGCAGCGCCTGATCGTTCGGCTGATCGACAGCCAGAATCCCGAAGCCCTGCAAGCGGCGTTGCGCTGGCTCTACAGCTTTGTGCGCCCGCATCGTCTGGCGATTGCCGGACTGCTCGGTCTGTCGGTCTGCGCTTCGTCGCTGGTGCTGGTGCAACCCTGGCTGACCAAGCTGCTGATCGACGATGGCTTGCTGGCCCGCAACTTCCCCATGCTGGTGCTGATCGCCGGGTTGATGATTGTCGCCGGGCTGCTCGGCACGGCGCTCTCGGGGATCAATCGTTACCTGCACACGCGGCTGTCCGGGCGGATTCTGTTCTCGCTGCGCGACGACCTTTATCGGCATTTGCAAACCCTGTCGCCGAGCTTCTACGGGCAGCGGCGCATCGGCGACCTGATGTCGCGCCTCGATGGCGACGTCGCCGAGATCCAGCGCTTCGCCGTGGATTCGCTGTTCTCGGCAGTGTCGAGCGTGATCGGCCTGGTGGTCGCCGTGGCGATGTTGCTGACGTTGTCGTGGAAGTTGTCGCTGCTGGCGTTGGTGCTGATTCCCCTCGATATGCTCTGGCTGCGCTGGATGCGGCGCAAGGTCGAGCGCGATGTGCGCCAGTTGCGCGAGCGTTCGGCGGACATGTCGTCGTTCATGGTCGAGACCCTGCCGGTGATGAAATTCATTCAGTCGGCCGGTCAGCAGCAGCGTGAGTCGCGGCGTCTGGAGGCGTTGGGGCAGGGCTACATGAGTCAATTGCTGCGTCTGCAAGTCACCGAATTTTTCACCCAGGCGGTGCCGGGTACGCTGACCTCGCTGTCCCGTGCCTGTGCGTTTTTGATTGGCGGTTATTGGGTGGTGCAAGGGACGTGGCAACTGGGCGCGCTGATCGCATTTTCCACCTACCTGGGGATGGCGGTCGGACCGGTTCAAAGCCTGCTTGGGCTCTACGTGGCGATTCAGCGGATGACGGTCAGTCTGGGGCGGGTCATGGAATTGCGCGGTGAAGAACCGACCGTGCTGAGCCCCGTTGCACCCCAGCCAATGCCGACCTCCGGCGAACTGCGTTTCGACGACGTGCACTTCAGCCATCCCGGTCGGCCGAGCACCTTGCGCGGCATCGAAGCGCGGATTCCCTACGGTTTGAAAGTCGCCCTGAGCGGCGGCTCCGGCGTCGGCAAATCGACGCTGATCGATTTGCTGCAACGGCATCACGATCCACAGTCCGGGCGGGTGCTGCTCGGCGAAGTCGACCTGCGGGAACTGGACCTGTTCCAGTTGCGCCGTCGGATTGCCGTGGTCAGTCAGGACATCGTGCTGTTTCGTGGCAGCCTTGCCGATAACCTGGCCTACGCGGTGCCCGACGCCAGCCGTGAAGCAATCGCCGACGTGGCGCGGCTGGCGCAACTCGACAGCCTGATCGCCTCATTGCCCGAAGGTCTCGACAGTCCGCTGGGCGAACGCGGTCAGCAGTTGTCCGGCGGGCAGAAACAGCGCATCGCCATCGCCCGGGCACTGTTGCAGGACCCGCTGATTCTGGTGCTCGACGAAGCCACTTCGGCGGTGGATGAAGCCACCGAGCGCGAAGTGATCGAGGCCATCGACCGACTGTTTGCCGGACGCACGCGCATCCTCATCAGTCATCGTCCCTCAACGTTGGCCGATGCCGACCTGCGCTTCGAATTGCTCGACGGCGTGCTCACGTCGAAAACGGTGCAGCATGAAGTCTGAACTGCGAATCGGTGTGGTGGACAGCGGCCATTCGGCGGCGCAGCGGGTGCAGGTGATCGCCGGACGACGGTTCTCGTTGCTGGCGGACGGCCTGGCCGAAAGTGACTTGCGCGACGACCCGCTCGGCCACGGCAGCGCGGTGATCGAAGCCATCAGTCATCGGGCTCCTTCCGCGGTGTTCTGCGTGGCTCAGGTGTTCGACCAGCGCGGCGTCACCAGCGCCCTGCAGATCGCCACGGCAATTGACTGGCTGGTGGCGCAGGACGTACGGCTGATCAATCTGAGCCTCGGTTTGCGCCAGGACCGCAGCCTATTGCGCGAAGCCTGCGCGGCAGCAGTAGCGCAAGGCATTCTGCTGTGTGCGTCGAGCCCGGCGCAGGGCGAGGGCGTGTTCCCGGCGAATTATCCACAGGTGCTGCGGGTGACCGGCGATGCACGTTGCGCCGAACAGGAATGGTCTTGGCTCAACAGCGCTCAGGCGGATTTCGCGGCGTGCGTGCACGGGACGTATCCGGGGCAGTCCGGCGCCAGTCTGGGCTGTGCGGCGTTGAGCGGGCACATTGCCGGTTTCCTGGTTTCACAGCCCGAGGCGAGCAACGAACAGATCATCGACTGGCTGCGCAAGAATGCCCGTTATCGCGGTCCTGAACGGCGCTTCGGAGCATGATCCTGATTCTGGGCGCGGGGCCGGCGGGGGCGGCGGTTGCCTTGGGCTTGCGGCGGCTCGGTTACCCCGTGACGCTGGTCAGCGAGTGGCGCCGGTTCGCCGCGCTGGAAGGCGTTTCGCTGCGGGTGCTGGAGGCCTTGCGCGGTGCCGGTCTGCATCAGGCGCTGGCGGATGCGGCCTTGCCGTCGCAGCGGCAGGTGTCGTGGAACGGTCAGCAGCATGCGCAAAACATCGAATTCCTGCTGGACCGTCCGAGCTTTGATCGAGGACTGCGCGAGGACCTGCGCCTGGCGGGCGTTGAGCTCATTGAAGGTCGGGTGCTGAGCGTTCAGACCTCGGCGGAGGGACATCGGGTCGAGATCGAAGGGCGCGAAGCGCGGGTTGCCGATTTTCTGGTGGAGGCGCGCGGACGCCAGGCCCCGGCACTCGGCAAGGGACTGCGCGGGCCGGAGACGGTCAGCCTGCTCAATCGCTGGCAAGGCGCGCCGGGCAACACCGCCAGTGCCGTGGAAAGCCTGGCGGACGGCTGGGCGTGGATGGCGCGGCGGGCGGACGGTCAGTGTTATTGGCAATGGACGGTGGACGTCGCCAGCGCCGAGCTGCCGGGCAAGGCGCAGTTGCTCGATTATTGTCGCCAGCAGCGCCAGGGTTCCTCGTTGGCGCGTGAGTTTTTTGGTGCCGAACATGAGGTCGATCTACAGCTGCACGCCCGCAGCAGCACCGCGATTCTGAGCCCGCAGGTGTGCGGCGAAAACTGGATTCGGGTCGGCGATGCGGCGATGGCGGTGGACCCGCTGTCGGGCAATGGCATCTTTCAGTCCTTGTCCTCGGCGTTGCAGGCGCCGACGGTGATCAACACGTTGTTGCGAAAACCTGAGCGGGCGGCGCTGGCCCAGCGTTTTCATCAGCAACGGGTGGAGCAGTTGTTTTTGCGTTTTGCGCGGATCGGGCGGGACTTTTATGCCGATGAGCAGCGTTGGCTGGATCAACCATTCTGGCAGGCGCGGCGGCAGTGGCCGGATGCCGAGGTGGCGCATGCCGAGGCGGATTTTGCCGCGCTGCGGATCGAGCGGGCGCCGGTGTTGAAGGATGGGTTTGTGGATGAGGCCGAGGTGGTGATCACAGCGGATCAGCCATTGGGGATCTGGCATGTGCAGGGGGTTGAGTTGGCGCCGTTGGTGCGGCGGTTGCGCACTGAGCCGGCGGAACAAGCTTTAGCCGGGTTGACGATGGAGCAAGGCAGGATGGTTCGCAGTTGGTTGTTGGGGCAGGGGTTCAAGCCCTGATATTTGTAGCGATTGGTCTGGCCTCTTCGCGGGCAAGCCTCGCTCCTACAGGTTTTCGTGCCCTTGTAGGAGCGAGGCTTGCCCGCGAAGACGGCCTAAAGGACGATAAAGATCAAAGCTTGATCAACACCGACTTCAACTCGGTGTA
Organism: Pseudomonas sp. PDM02; assembly: GCF_014852285.1. Taxonomy (NCBI): domain Bacteria; kingdom Pseudomonadati; phylum Pseudomonadota; class Gammaproteobacteria; order Pseudomonadales; family Pseudomonadaceae; genus Pseudomonas; species Pseudomonas sp. PDM02. The sequence continues at coordinate 20,801 of NZ_JACVBL010000015.1, forward strand.
ATGCTCGATCGCCGCATACCCCATCTCCCGCCCGACCCCCGACATCTTGTACCCGCCAAACGGCAGCGCCGGGTCCAGGGCGCTGTGGCAATTGACCCACACCGAGCCCGACTTGATCCGCGGAATCATCCGGTGCACCGCCGCCAGATCATTCGACCAGATGCTCGCGCCAAGCCCGTAGGGACTGTCGTTGGCCATGCGCAACGCGTCGGCTTCATCATCAAATGGAATCGCCACCAGCACCGGCCCGAAGATCTCTTCCTGCACCAGCGAGTGCTTCTGGTCGACATCCACGATCACTGTCGGTTTGACGAAGAATCCCGGCCCGAATTGCTCACCGCCGCAGGCAATCGTCGCACCGCTTTCCCGACCTTTTTCGATGTACCCGTAAACCCGTTCCTGCTGGCGCGCCGAGATCAGCGGCCCCATCTCGACACTCGGGTCCAGCCCGTTGCCGAGCTTCATGGCGTTGGCAATGTCGGCGACGTCCGCCACCACATTGTCGAAATGCTTGCGCTGCACATACAGCCGCGAACCGGCACAGCAGACCTGGCCCTGGTTGAAGAAAATCGCGCTGGCAGCGCCTGCGGCAGCGGTCTTCAGGTCGGCGTCGGCCATGACGATGGTCGGCGATTTACCGCCCAGTTCCAGGGTGACGCGGGTCATGGAATCCATGGCGATCTTGCCGATCTGCTTGCCGACGGCGGTGGAGCCGGTGAAGGTCAGCTTGTCCACCAGCGGGTTGTGGGTCAGCGCCGAACCGGCGGTGATGCCGGTGCCGGTGACCACGTTGAACACGCCCTCGGGGTAACCGGCTTCCAGCACCAGTTCAGCGAGTTTCAAGGCGGTCAGCGGGGTTTCGTCGGCGGGCTTGAGCACCACGGTGCAACCGGTGGCCAGTGCCGGGCCGAGTTTCCAGCAGGCCAGCAGCAGCGGGAAGTTCCAGGCGACGATGGCGCCGACCACGCCCACCGCTTCGCGACGAATGAAACTGTGGAACTGATCGTTTGGCATCAGCGGCAACGACACTTCCACGCTGGAGCCTTCGATCTTGGTCGCCCAACCGGCCATGTAGCGCAGGAAGTCGATGGACAGCTGCACGTCCATCACCTGAGCCACTGCCGCGCTCTTGCCGTTGTTCAGGCATTCCAGCTGCGCCAGCAGTTCGGCGTCGCGTTCCATCAGGTCGGCGAGTTTCCACAGCAAATTCTGTCGCTCGCGGGGGCGGGTGCGGGTCCAGGCGGAATCATCGAACGCCTGACGCGCCGCGAGCACCGCACGGTCAACGTCTTCGGGCGTGGCCCGCGGCACCACGCACAGCACTTCGCCGGTGGCCGGGTTGTGCAGTGGCATGGTCTGGCCGTCGGCAGCCTCGACCCAGTCGCCGCCGATAAGCATGCGCGGGGCGCGCTGGATGAACGCCGAGGTGGCGGGAAGCAGGTAGGGGAGCGTCATGGCGAGGCCTCTTGTTGTTCGTGAGAACGAGGCTTTCGCAATGGCTGTGCCAACTGTCCGGAAGGGCCGGATAGCCCTTTGGCGGCGGGCGTGGGATGAAATTCGGGGCCGTCGGGTTCCGCTATGTTGTCGCAAATCGCGACGGCGGCTGAGATTCAAGAGACGGGTTTTTCAGCTCAGGCCAACGATGTGGCCTGAGCTGATTCGGGCACTCCGCGCCTGTTGTCGGAATCAGGCCGTCACGTCGATCTTATTGCGCTCGGCCAACATCACCGTTTCCGTCTCCCGCGTCATCCGCTCGCCTTTACTCCACAACTGGGAAGAGAAGAAGCCGTTCAGGGTTTCAGCGTTTGGCACCGAGCCTTTCTTCAAGAACAGGGCGCCCAGATCGATGGTGTTGGCGAAGTTTTCCTTGTTCAGGTTGTACCCGCCCACGTAGCTGCCACCCCATACGGAGTCAGCGGCCACCAGGTCGATGGAGGCGTCGCGGTAACTGCTCGCTGCCGATTTCAGCGAACTGGAAGCATTCAGCAGATTGTTCAGCCGGTTCATATCGGAAGAACTGAGCTGGCCTGAACTGTTGAGGGCTTTGAGGCTTCCATCCGCCTGAATGGTGAAGCCAAATTTTTTGTCGGCGAGATCCGGATAGGCGTGGGCCAACGCTGACTGGAACTCTTCGAAGGAGTATTTCAGCGATTGATGGGCATTTTTGTGCCGCTCGGCAACCTGCGGGAAGTCAGGTGACTGGGATCGGCCGATCCAGGTCTCGATCGATTCCATGGCCGGGCTGGGTGCCGGGGTTTCATCGCCTGGATGGTAAATCGCTGCCGGATTGATGTTGACCGCTGTTTTCTGCAGGTCTTCACTCAGCGTTTTCGCGGTCAGTGGTTGGCTGGACTGGCTGAGCTGAGCGGCCGATGGCTGGATCAAGGCAGCATTTAAAGAAATTGCCATGTCGTCATTCCCTTAACGTTTGGTGTAGGCAGGTTATCGACACAAAGCGCGATAACTTGAACACCGATGACCACCCGTCGAGACGACGAGCAACCGGGTTGCGCCCTTGAGCCCCCCACTTTTGGGGAATAGAATTTTCAGGCTCGGTGGTGAAATGACGGAGCATTTCCCCTGCTATACATCTGGCGTAAGGGAGGTTGCGATGTTCCTTTCAACCCTGGAAATTCAAAGCATCATCGAACACAGTTTTCTACCCGCCGTCTGCACCTGCAACATGGAAGCGGACCAGTCCATGACGATCCGGGTCTGTGACTGCATGACGGGCAAAGTGGACCTGATCGCCACCCACGTTCCGGTGTGGACACTGGACAGTCCCCATGCCATCGCCACGCTGGTGGCGGACATGCGCCAGGAAATCGAGGCGCACAAGAGCATTCATCCCACCTATTCCATCTGAACCGGCGACAAGCCGCACCGTTGAAGGCCGGTGCGGCTCGCGTCAGGCAATCAGGCTGCTATTTTCCGGGAAATCTCGTCGAACGTGTTGCTATCGACGGCGGCCAGCAGCTTTTTGTCGTCTTTCAGCGTTGCCAGAAAGGTCACTTCGGTTTCTTTTCCGGCCAGCATGAAACCGGCAATCGCGCCGATGGGCCCCAGCAGCATGGCGCCGGCGACGCCAAAGCCGATGGCGTCCTTGATGTTGTTGATCGACTCTTCGTTGGCGACTTCCACGCTTTTGAACGAGGAGAGTGGCAGGGTGATGCCGGGCCACGGGTGAAGCGACGTTCTCAAGGTGAAAACGCCGTCTCTGTACTCTCCGTCACCCTGCAGAAAGTCCCCCGCCAGGACAGTGATGTTTGCCATTTCGTTATCCCCTGAACGGCAATTGGTGAACAACCATTTCGCCCTCGCACGGGACTGTCGTCAATCGTCGGGCGATGAGCTGTCCCGGTTAAGGCATCTATGCTTGTCTCAGACTGCAACAACTGTCGCGATATTAGACGCACGCGCTCTCGATCAAGCATGGCCAATCGCATTCAACTTCACGCAAACGCTTGATAAAAAAGGTAATCGGCAAGCTGGCACGCTCCGTGTATTGCTCATCGCAGACGTTTCTCTTGCCTCCGTCTGCGGTGCGCCGCCGGCGGCAGAAACCATAAAAACGATAAGCCACAAAAATAAGAAAGCACCGTGCGAGGTTCGACGTTGATGAAGAGAAAACTCCGATCAGGCCTGAGCGTCAGTCTGCTGGCCGTGGCCGCGTGTGTGGCGCTGCATTCGCCTGACAGCCTGGCAGCCCGCGACGCCCAGACCATCCTCAAGGAAACCTGTCAGGGCTGTCACACCCCTGAAGCCGAAAACACCCTGAGCCGCATCAGCCACCAGCGCAAGACCCCGGAAGGCTGGCTGATGAGCATCGCCCGGATGCAGACCATGCACGGTTTGCAGATCAGCGATGACGACCGCCGTACCCTGGTCAAATACCTGGCCGACACCCAGGGCCTGGCGCCGAGCGAGACGGACGGCGTGCGTTACGCGCTGGAGCGTCGACTCAATACCGTCGAGAAGTTCGACGACCAGACCAGCCAGATGTGCGGTCGCTGCCACTCCGGTGCGCGGGTCGCCTTGCAACGGCGTCCGGCCCAGGAATGGGAGCGCCTGGTGAACTTCCACCTCGGTCAATGGCCGTCCCTCGAATACCAGGCGTTGGCCCGTGACCGCGACTGGTTCGACATTGCCCGCAAAGACATGGTGCCGCTGTTGGCCAAGCGTTATCCGCTGGACAACCCGGCCTGGAAAAAATGGCTGAGCGCAGCACCCAAAGCCGAAGCGTTTGCCGGTGACTGGAGCTTCAGCGGCCACTTGCCGGGCAAAGGTGAACTGGCCGGGGTGATGAGCGTGACCGCCGCTGGCGACGACACCTTCAAGGTCAGCGTCAAAGGCCAATACGCCGACGGTACGCCGTTCAATGGCGATGGCAGCGCGATTCTCTACACCGGCTACGAATGGCGCGGCAACGTGACCATCGACGGCGTGACCATGCGCCAGGTGTTCGCCGCCCAAGGCAATGCGATGCAAGGCCGGATGTTCGAGGCCGAGCACGATGAACGGGGTCTGGACTTCGTCGCGGCCAAGCAAGGCAGCAGTCGTTTGCTCGCGGTGCAGCCGGGTTACCTCAAGGCCGGCAGCGTGTCAGAAGTGACCCTGGTCGGCAGCGGTCTCAGCGGTAAGCCGAACTTCGGCAAAGGCGTGGAAGTGGTCGAAGTGCTGGAGCAAAGTCCGCAGCGTATGCGCGTCAAGCTCAAGGCAGCCGCCAATGCCCAACCGGGGCTGCGCAACGTCACCGTCGGCACGCTGAAAGGCCCGACCCTGTCGGTCTACAGCAAAATCGCCGAAGTCAAAGTCGTGCCCGAGTTCTCGGTGGCGCGGATCGGCGAGGGCGGTGGTTCGACGCCGAAAGTCCAGGGCCGTTTTGACGCCGAAGCCTGGGGCAAGGGCGCTGACGGCAAACCGTATCGCATCGGCGTGTTCCCGGCGCAATGGAAAGTCGAAGCCTTCGACGACCGCGCCAAGGAAGACGAAGACGTCAAGTTCGCCGGCACCATGCAGGCTGACAGCGGCGTGTTCACACCGGGCGATGCCGGGCCGAACCCGCAACGCAAAATGTCCACCAACAATGCCGGCAACCTCAAGGTGATCGCCGCCGTCGACGACGCAGGGAAATCCCTGACCGGCGAGGGCCACATGATCGTCACCGTGCAACGCTGGAACAATCCACCCATTCCATGAGTTGGCTGACCGTTAACCGTTTCAGACACTTTTTGGAATGACCGCAGGCCTCGTGAAGGAGGTCTGCACAGGAGGTTGCAATGGGCGCTATTTTGAATCTGGTCGAGCGGAATCTGCACGAAGTGCACGTCGACGCCGACCGCATGCTGTTCCACATTCCCAGCAGTTCGCTGTTCGCCAGCGATGAGCTGACGGGCACCATCATCGACACCTTGCGCGGTCCAGGCTGTTCGTCGGACGACCTGATCCAGCGCCTGGCCGCACGTTTCAACGGCGAAGAAATCACCGAGACCCTGCGCGAACTGATCTCGCTGGAACTGGTCAGCGACGGCTCGCCGCTGACCCCGGACATCGGCACCAAACGGGTCGAGCGCACCGCGATCAATACCGTGGTGCTCAACGTCAACACCGGCTGCAACCTGAGCTGCACCTACTGCTACAAGGAAGACCTCGACAAGCCGTCGGCGGGCAAGAAAATGGACGTTGAAACGGCCATCGCTTCAGTGGAAATGCTGCTGCGCGAATCCCCGGATGAAGAGCGTTTCACCGTGGTGTTCTTCGGCGGCGAACCCCTGAGCAATCGCAAGCTGATCGAGTACATGGTCGATTACTGCGAGAAGCGTTTCCGCGAGGCCGGCAAGTTCGTCGAGTTCGTGATGACCACCAACGCCACGCTGCTCACCGAAGAAACCGTGGACTACCTCAACGCCCACCGTTTCGGGCTCTCCGTCAGTATCGACGGGCCGAAAACCGTACACGACCGCAACCGCATCACCGTGGGCGGGCAGGGCACGTACGACGTGGTGCGGCGCAAGGCCGAGATGCTGCTGTCGCGCTACAACAGCCGTCCGGTTGGCGCGCGAGTGACGTTGACCACCGGCGTTACCGACGTCGAAACCATCTGGGATCACTTGTTCAACGAGCTGGGGTTTGCCGAAGTCGGCTTTGCTCCGGTGACTTCCGGCGACATCAGCAGCTTCAACCTCACCAGTGATGAACTGGTGCAGGTGTTCGCCAACATGAAGGCGCTCGGTCGGCGTTATCTGGAAGCGGCGCTGGAGCACCGCAACATCGGCTTCTCCAACCTTCACCAGTTGATCACCGACATCCACGAAGGCCACAAAAAAGCCCTGCCGTGTGGCGCGGGCCTGAAGATGCTGGCGGTGGATCACAAGGGTGAACTGAACCTGTGCCACCGTTTTACCGGCTCGTCCTTGCCGACCTTCGGCAACGTGCACAGCGGGGTGAAACAGGTGGAGTTGAACGACTTCCTGTCCCAACGCCTCGACCGTACCAACACCGGCTGCGAAGACTGCCAGATCCGCAACCTCTGCTCCGGTGGCTGCTACCACGAGAGTTACGCCCGTTACGGCGACCCGACCCACCCGACCTATCACTACTGCGAACTGATGCGTGACTGGGTCGACTTCGGCATCGAGGTCTACACCCGGATCATGGCCAACAACCCTGCGTTTATCAGCAGCTACATCACTCCGCGCAAGGCTCACTGATATGAAACATCTCAAGGCAATCAATAACAAAGCGTTGAAACTCGATGAAGCCGCGGCCGAGAACCGCATCGAAGAAGTGGTGGCGATGAGCTCTGTCGCGGGCTGCGCCTCGACCACAGACCCGGGCTGGGAAATCGATGCGTTTGGCGGTGTGTCGTCGCTGTGCCAGCCGATGGAAGCCGACCTTTATGGCTGCTCCGACCCTTGCTGGTGGCCAGCCCAGGTGCCGGACATGATGAGCACCTACCCGGACTGGAACAAGGATGCCCAGGCGTCCAACGACGACTGGCGCAACCTTGGCACTGTCTTCCCTAAAGACAAGTGATCGGACAGACAAGAAGGATTCCAGCATGCCTAGCATCAAAGCCTGCGGCCTGGCCGCGTTTGCCGTCCTGAGCACCTGTTCGCTCACTGTTCTGGCCGATGAAAACACTGCTCTGCAAGACGGTCACGAGTACATGTTGACCACCAATTACCCGAACAACCTGCACGTGATCGACCTGGCCACGGACACGCTGTTCAAGACCTGCAAGATGCCCGATGCCTTTGGTCCGGGCACCGTCCAGTTGTCGCCGGACCGCAAGACCGCTTACGTGCTGAACAATCACTACGCGGATGTCTATGGCGTCGAGCTGGACAGCTGCAAACAGGTGTTCCACGCCAGCATCACCCAAAAGCCGGGGGAGAAAGCGAAGTCGATGTTCGCCTTCACCCTCAGTCATGACGGCAAGGAGCTGTTCACCGTTGCCAACCCGACGTTGATGCTCAATGACCGCTATGAAGTTCAGCAGCCACGACTGGATGTCTACGCCACCGACGCCGGCATGGATGCCAAACCCGTGCGCAGCTTCCCGGCGCCACGGCAGCTGACCATCATGCAGAGTGGCGACGACGGCACGCTGTATGTGGCCGGGGCGGACGTCTACAAGGTCGATGTGAAAACCGGAAAATTCGACGTACTGATCCCCAGTCGTCACTGGAAACGGGCGAACTACAGCGCACCGGACGTGCTCTACGTGTGGAACCAGCAGACCTATCGCCATGACTTCTCGCTGCTCTACACCGCGGCAAAGTTCAAGGACAAGAAGCAGGATCCGTTGACCGCCGAGTACCTGTACGGGCTGTTCAGCATCGACCTGAAAACCGGCAAGACCGAAACCACCGACTTCGGCCCGCTGACGGAAATCTACTTCAGCGGCATGCGCTCGCCGAAGGACCCGAACCTGATGTTCGGCGTGCTCAATCGCCTGGCGAAGTACGACATCAAGGAAAAGAAAATGCTCCAGGCGGCGACGCTGGATCATTCCTACTACTGCATTTCCTTCAACAAGGACGGCAGCAAGATCTACCTGGCGGGGACGTTTAACGATGTGGCGATTTTTGATGCCGACAGCCTGAAACAGGTGGGCAGCATCAAGTTGCCGGGTGGGGATATGGCGATTACCACGGCGCAGATTTTCGTCCGGTAATCGCGGCGTTTGAAAGGACGTCTTCGCGGGCAAGCCTCGCTCCTACAAGGAATCACCGAAACCTGTAGGAGCGAGGCTTGCCCGCGAAGAGGCCATGGAAAACGCTAGAGAACTTACTGCCCCGGCACCGGGCAACTCAAATCCCCCTCCTGGCACTTCAAGTAAGTTTTGAAAGCCTCCACCCGAGCCTTGGTCAGGTCGGTGATGCAATTGCTGTAAATCAACGGATAAACACTCCCGCCCTCAACCCCGGACGCCGAAAACCTGCACTCGGCATCCCGGAACCCGATCCACGCCCGTTGCGCGCCAATCAACTGCTTCTTGCTCTCGGGGCTGTCCTTCAAGCGCGCGGTGATCTGCTGGTAAAGCGCATTCAACTCCTTGTCCGCGGCCTTGTTCTGCTGCGCCGCGCATTGATTCATCGTGGCCTGGTCGGTGGCGTTGTCGCAATCGACGGCATGGGCAACGGTGGTGAACAGCAACGGCGTCAGCGCCAGGAGCACGCGTGGGTTCATGGGAAACTCGCTGTGACAGGAAAAGAAGAGGTGCAGTGTAGCGAAGCCTCATTCACTTGCGGTGTCAGCGCCTGAAGCCTTGAGCAATTGATCCGCGCAAGCCTCGATGTCTTCGCGTAGGTACAACTTCGCCAGCCAACGTTCGGGAATGGCCTGGACACCGTAGAAAGCGCCGGCCAACTGACCAACGATGGCGGCGGTGGTATCGGCGTCATCGCCCAGGTTGGCGGCCGTCAGGATGGCGGCTTCGAAGCTGTCGGTGCGATGAAAACACCACAGCGCGGCTTCGAGGGAGGCCACGCAATAACCGCTGCCACGGATAGCGCTTTCAGGTTTGTCGAAGTAATCGCCGCGGGCGATGGCGGCGACTTTTGGCTCCAGGAAGGTCGTGGCCGGCAAGCGGAGTAAATCCGCTTTGGCCGCGCCCTGTAACGCGTTACTTGTCAGCTCGGCGAACAACTGGCAGCACTCAACGGCTTCAGGCACGGCGTGTGTCGTACGGGAACTGTGAGCGGAGAACTCGCTGATCCGGTTACGGTCGGGAAAATAGTACAAAACCACCGGCACCAGCCGCATCAACGAACCGTTCCCTGCCGTATAGGGATCGGTTGAGCCCGCGAAGGGTTCGCCGGTTTGCTGATACCGGGCCAAAGCCTCGCTCACCGTCATGCCGATGTCGAAGCATTCCCCGGTCGAACTCATGTAACCCTGTTGCCACCAATTGAGGTAGCGCCCCATCTGGTCGGCGGCATCGAAGCCGTTTTTGCTCAGCAGGCTTTCGGCCAGGCACAACGCCATTGAGGTGTCATCGGTCCATTGCCCGGGTTTCAGGTTGAAAGGGCCGCCGCCCACCATGTCGGTCAGGGGCCTGAACGAGCCGCGTGGCTGAAACTCGACCGTGGTGCCGACGGCATCACCGCAGGCCAGGCCCAGCAGGGCGCCGCGATAACGTTCCGTGAGTGAGGGCTGCATGAATCTTCCTTGTCCGGTCAATGTCGTCCCTGCAAACGGTAGCAGCTCCCGCCCGATGACTCTTGTTCTCAGCGCCGAACTTTGGCCCGGATGTGCGGCCGAATATTTCAGGCAGGTTGATTGAGAGGCCCGATTGGTACAACTTTAGGGTTGGACTTGTGGTCACACAGGCCTACTGTTCAGTACAGGAGGTGACTTATGAACCCAGCATCAGATCGCATCGAAAGGAAGATCCTGCTTAAAGCCCCGCGCTCGCAGGTCTGGCGTGTGCTGGCCCATGCCGAAGCGTTCGGGCAATGGTTTGGCGTGGCATTGGAAGGCAAGCGTTTTGTCGCCGGCGAGTGGACTCAGGGGCAGGTCACGTACCCCGGTTATGAGCACGTTTTGTGGAATGTGCTGGTGGAGCGGGTCGAGCCGGAGCGAGTGTTTTCGTTTCGCTGGCACCCCTACGCGGTGCGCGCGGATGTCGACTATTCCCAGGAACCCACCACGCTGGTGAAGTTCGAACTGGAGGACCACCCTGAAGGTACGTTGCTCAAGGTCTCCGAGTCCGGTTTCGATCACATCCCCCAGACACGCCGAGAAAAGGCTTTCCGCATGGACAGCAGGGGCTGGGAGGAACAGATGAACAACATTGAACAGTTTTTGGCTGAAACCACCAAAGCCCGGGTGAGACAGGAAGAATGATCACCATGGCGCAGGCGTTGCCCGTCGTAGCTCCGCTGCAGGCCGCGAAACTCGCGGCTTGAGCGCTCGATACCTGAGGCGTCTAAGGGTTTTCGGAAGGGCTGGTATAGCGAATGTCTTACACGCGATGGTAGCTATGTCGTCTATTGCACATTGGATCCGATGCGTAATCTAGCCACATCAACTGAAGCACAGGAAGCGCTTCAGGATCACGGATGATCGACCATCAGCAAGGATTCGCTACCGACAGGGAGTCGACAATGGTCTTGGGAAAAACCCGCCTCTGGCGGGTTTTTTTTCGCCCGTAGAAAAGTGATTCAGCCATTACGGACATCTACTGTAGGAGCCGGCTTGCTGGCGATGGCGTGCGTTCAGGCGATAAATCTGTTGACTGACCCACCGCCATCGCCAGCAAGCCGGCTCCTACAATTCATCCCCGTCGTACACAGAGTATGAGCGAACCTGAACCCACATTGATTACCTACAAGCCGAGATTTGCCGCGGCCCGTTCAGTGATCAGCGTCCGCTGCTGCAACGATGGCGCCGTACGCCGATGAGCCTCTGCCAAAACACTCTGAGGCGCTGATTCCGGGCTGCCAGATTCAAACGGCGGCGCCGGCGCGTACTCCAGCTGCAACTGCACCAATTGCGCCGTGTCCTTATCAAACAATTCAGCCGCCAGGGTCAGGGCAAAGTCGATCCCGGCGGTGATCCCGCCACCGGTCAGCAGATTGCCATCGCGCACCACCCGATCCTTCACCGGGATTGCACCCAACGGTCCAAGCAACTCGTGATACGCCCAGTGAGTCGTGGCGCGCTTACCCTTGAGCAAACCTGCCGCGCCGAGTACCAGCGCGCCGGTGCACACCGAAGTGACATACCGCGCATTGGCCGCCTGCGCCTTGATGAACGCCAACGTCTGCTCATCCTCCATCAATGGCCCGACACCGCTGCCGCCGGGTACGCAGATCACATCCAGCGCCGGGCAATCATCGAAAGTGGTGGTGGGCTTGAGCACCAGGCCGGTGCTCGCGGTGACCGGCATCAGGTCTTTCCAGATCAAATGCACCTTCACGTCCGGCAGCGAGGCGAGCACGTCGTAAGGGCCGGTCAGGTCCAGTTGCTGAACCTGCGGGAACAACAGAAAACCGATCTGCAACGTCATGGTGTTTTTCTCGTGAAGTGGGTGGACGGCTTCACTGTAGGCTCGTAGGATTTGGCGTATACGCCAATTACCCCACGAATTACGCCAAGTATGCCCAAGTCTATTCATGTGCTCGCCTTCACCAACGTGCAACTGCTCGACGTCACCGGGCCGCTGCAGGTGTTCGCCTCGGCCAATGACATTGCCCGCCAGAAAGGCTGGCCGCCGCCTTACGCGCCGACGGTGATTGCCAGCGGCGGCGGGGCGGTGATGTCGTCGGCGGGCTTGGCGCTGGTGGCCGAGCCGTTGCCCGGGCAGGGCAGCGACACCCTGATCATTGCCGGCGGTTGGGGCGTTTATGCGGCGGCGGAGGATGAGGCGCTGGTGGCTTGGGTGCGTGAGCATGCGGCGGGGTGTCGGCGGGTGTCATCGGTGTGCACCGGGGCGTTTTTGCTGGCGGCCAGCGGTTGGCTCGATGGCCGGCGGGTGGTCACTCACTGGACCCGTTGCGAGCAGTTGGCGCAAAAACACCCGCGCTTGCGTGTCGAACCCAATCCCATCTTTATCAATGACGGCCCGGTCTGGACCTCGGCCGGGGTCACTGCCGGTATCGACCTCGCGCTGGCCATGGTCGAAGAGGACCTCGGTCGCACCATGGCGCTGGAAGTGGCGCAGCAATTGGTGGTGTTTTTGAAGCGTCCGGGCGGTCAATCACAGTTCAGCGTGACCCTGTCGTTGCAAAAGGAAGGCAACCGTTTCGACGATCTTCACGCCTGGATCAGCGAAAACCTCACCATGGACCTGGGCGTTCCGACCCTCGCCTTGCAGGCTGGCATGAGCGAACGCAGCTTCGTCCGTCACTACCGCGCCGACACCGGCCAGACGCCTGCACGGGCCATCGAACTGATTCGGGTCGAGACGGCGCGGCGGTTACTCAGCGATACCGGCGTGCCGATCAAACGGGTCGCGGTGCAGTGCGGGTTTGGCAGCGAAGAGACGTTGCGGCGCAGTTTCCTGCGCGCCATGGGCGTGACGCCGCAAGCGTATCGCGAGCGGTTTTCAGTGAGTTCCGAGGCAGATCAGACTTCCGTTTCCATGACCTGATTGAAGTACTTCGCCCGATCCGGCGTAAACGTCACCACCATCCCGGTTCGCGAGCAGGTCAACGCCCGCTCTTCAGCCAGGTCAACGTCCAGGTCTTCCCCGCGCAAACCTTGCCACTGGGCGAGGTACTTGAGGGATCCGTACTTTTCGAGTTTCTTCAGGCTGCGGCTGACGCCACCTTTCCAGCCCAGCACCGGCAGTTCACCGGCCAGGCATTGTTGGGCCATTTCGGGAAAACGGGCGGCGCGTTGGCGGCCGATTTCCCAGCATTTGATCAGGCCTTTGTCGGGGCCTTCCCACAGTTCATCGCGGTTCAGGCCGGATCGGAGTGGGGTGTCGATGCTGCGGTAGATGCGCTGGCTCATTCAGGTTCCTTGAATTCGGGTTTTGTTGGACAGCTCCGCTGTACCCGTTGAGGAGGGATGTTAGGTGGGGATGTAATGATCGGCAACAAACGATTTTTCGGGGGCGGTGCGGTTTTGTTTAGTGCTTGTAGGTGTGTGGGCCACAGAGCCTTAGTGTTTTAGCAGGCGGACCGAGTTAACGTTCATCGCCAGCAAGCCGGCTCCTACAGTGGACCGAGTCCTTCCAGAAGAAACGCGATCAACTGTAGAAGCCGGCTTGCTGGCGATAGGGCCTTCACATTCAACCAACATTTCGCCGCTTCCACCTTAAGCGGCCATATGGCAACTTGCAGGCCCTTGTCGAGAGCCGAGCCATGGCCAACCCCTACCGCGAACTGTTCAAAGCCCCGGGCAGCCGAGCCTTTGTGCTGGCCGGGATGATCGCGCGCATGCCGATTTCCATGACCGGCATCGGCCTGATCACCATGCTCTCGCAGCTGCAAGGCGGCTACGGATTGGCCGGTGCGGTGGCGGCGACATTTGCCTTGGCCACGGCGTTTTGCGCGCCGCAGGTTTCGCGGCTGGTGGACCGTTTCGGGCAGCGTCGGATCTTGCCGGTGTCGGCACTGATCGGTGGCGGCGCGTTGTTGCTGGTGTTGTTGTGCACGCGTTTGCAGGCGCCGCAATGGACGCTGTTTGTGTTCGCCGCGCTGGCCGGTTGCATGCCGAGCATGTCGGCGATGGTGCGGGCGCGCTGGACCGAGGTCTATCGCGGCCAGCCGCAACTGCAAACCGCGTACGCCCTGGAGTCGGTGCTCGACGAAGTCTGTTTTATTGTCGGGCCGCCGCTGTCGGTGGGCTTGTGCGTGGTGGTGTTCCCCGAAGCAGGGCCATTGGCGGCACTGCTGATGCTGGCGATTGGCGTCACGGCGTTCGTCCTGCAACGGGACACCGAACCGGCGATACATCCCCATGAAGAACACCATCAGGGCTCGATCATTCGTTCCAGCGAGATTCAGCTGCTGATGCTGTTGATGGTCGCCATGGGCACCATTGTCGGCGTGGTGGATGTGGTCAGCGTGGCCTTCGCCCAGCATCAAGGGCAACCGGCGGCGGCGAGCATTGTGTTGTCGGTGTATGCCATCGGTTCATGCCTGGCCGGTTTGGCGTTCGGCGCGTTGCGCTCGAAAGTGCCGCTGCCGCGACTGTTTCTGTACGGCGGGGTGGCGACGGCGGTGACTACGTTGCCGTTGCTGCTGGCGACCAATATTGTCGGGTTGGCGCTGGCCGTGTTCGTCGCGGGTCTGTCTTTTGCGCCGACGCTGATTGTCGCCATGGCGTTGGTGGAACGCATCGTGCCGCCGGCCAAACTCACCGAAGGCCTGACCTGGCTGGTGACGGGGATGAGCATTGGCGTGGCGATTGGCGCGGCCAGCTCGGGTTGGCTGGTGGATGCGTTTGGCGCGCGCAGCGGGTTTTGGGTGGCGATTGCGGCGGGGGCGGTGGTGCTTGGTTCCGCAGTCCCAACCTATCGCCACCTTAGGTAAGTATTCATTCAGTGACTTCTCGCTGTCTTCTTCGCGGGCAAGTCGGATCGCCGCCCGCTCGCTCCTACAGGCTTCAGTGCGTCCTGTAGGAGCGAGGCTTGCCCGCGAAGGCGTCATCACCGTCGACTAATTCCCTGCAGACCTCATCCGTTCTCTTTACAGACAACTTTTCGAGGTAAGCCCGGTGACCCAGCTGACATTGCTGTGCCTGCCCTATTCAGGCGCGAGCGCCATGGTTTACAGCCGCTGGCGGCGCAAACTGCCGGAGTGGCTCAAGCTGCAGCCGGTGGAACTGCCGGGCCGTGGCGCGCGGTTCGGCGAACCGTTGCACACCGACATGCGGCGCCTGGCGCTGCAACTCGCCCAGGAACAGAAAGCCACGCTCAAGGCGCCGTACGCGCTGTTCGGCCACAGTCTCGGTGCGTTGCTGGCCTGTGAAATGGCCCATGCCTTGCGCTCGCTGGGTTGCCCGGAACCGGTGGCGCTGTTCGCCTCGGGCACCGCTGCACCGACGATGCGGGCTGATTACGATCAGGGTTTCGCCGATCCGAAAACCGATGCCGAGCTGATCGAGCAACTGCGCACCCTCAATGGCACCAGCGAAGAAGTGCTGGCCAATGAAGAGCTGATGAACCTGACACTGCCGATCCTGCGCGCGGATTTCCTGCTGTGTGGCCGTTTCGAGCCGATCCAGCGTCCGTTGCTGAAATGCCCGGTGCACGTGCTCGGCGGCAAAGAGGATCGCGCAACCACCGAACAGCTGATCGGCTGGAGCAAGGAAACCCACGGCAGCTTTTCCGTGGACATGCTGGCCGGCGGTCACTTCTTCATCCATGAGCACGAAGCCAAGGTGCTGCGCGTGATCAAGGACCAGCTCGACGTCCACCATCGCCGGCACGCCATGGCCGCGACTGCCTAATACAATCTCAAGATCACCTATCCCCCTGTGGGAGCGAGCCTGCTCGCGATTGCGGTGGTTCATTCAACATCAATGTTGAATGATGGACAGCAATCGCGAGCAGGCTCGCTCCCACAATGATTTTTGGCGGTCCACAGACCTCGATCCACCTCCCCGCTGACACTTATTCTCATTCGCTAATTTTTCCGGTCTGCATTCGTTTTATAGGGACGACGTGCCTTTGTGCTTCCCGCCACTGATCCGGATGCTTAGAAATGAATGCTGATGACTCCTTGAAACTTGCTCGCCGGTTTATCGGGTTGCCCCTGGAAAAGCGCCAGATGTTCCTTGCGGCCTTGCAAAAGGAAGGCATTGATTTCGCCCGGTTCCCCATTCCTGCCGGCGTCGAGGCCGAGGATCGCCAGGCGCTGTCGTATGCCCAGCAACGCATGTGGTTTCTGTGGCAACTGGACGCGCAAAGTGGCGCCTACAACCTGCCGGGCGCGGTGCGTTTGACCGGTGCGTTGAGCCTGTCGGCGCTGGAACAAGCCTTCGTCAGCCTCGTGGAGCGTCACGAAACCCTGCGCACGGTGTTCCAGCGCCAGGCCGACGACACCTTGCTGCAAGTACCGGCCAGCGCGCCGCTGATCATCAAACACGTGGACTTCAGCGCCTTGCCGGAAACGGAGCGCGAACGTGCCGTCGCCCAAGCGGCCGAACAGCAGTCGGTGCTGCCCTTCGATTTGTCCATCGGCCCGCTGCTGCGGGTGACCTTGCTCAAACTCGCCGAGCAGGAACACGTCCTGCTGCTGACCCTGCACCACATCGTTTCCGACGGCTGGTCGATGAACGTGCTGATCGACGAATTCATCCGCTGCTACGACGCCTTCGAGGCCGGTGCACAACCGCAACTCGCGCCGCTGCCGATCCAGTACAGCGACTACGCCTTGTGGCAACGCCGCTGGCTGGAGGCGGGCGAGCAGGCGCGCCAACTCGATTACTGGCAAGCGCAACTCGGCGATGAGCACCCGGTGCTGGAGTTGCCGACTGACCACTCGCGCCCGGCGATGCCGAGCTATCGCGGCACCCGTTATGAATTCGCCGTCGACACGCAACTGGCCGAGCAACTGCGCGCCACCGCGCAGAAACACAACATCACCCTGTTCATGCTGTTGCTCGGGGCGTTCAACGCGTTGCTGCATCGCTACACCGGACAGACCGACATCCGTGTCGGCGTGCCGATTGCCAACCGCAATCGAGCGGAAATCGAAGGCCTGATCGGCTTCTTCGTCAACACCCAGGTGCTGCGCACCCAGCTCGATGGCCACACCCGCGTTGACGATCTGCTGCGCGCCATCAAGGAGGCCGCGCTCGGTGCCCAGGCCCATCAGGATTTGCCGTTCGAGCGTCTGGTCGAAGCGCTGAAACTGGAGCGCAGCCTCAGCCACACGCCGCTGTTCCAGGTGATGTACAACCACCAGCCGCAGGTCGCGGACATGTCCAGCATCAGCACCGCGTCCGGCCTGGTGCTGGGCGCGATCGAGTGGGAAGGGCGCACCACGCAGTTCGACCTGACCCTCGACACCTATGAAAAGGGCGGCAAGCTGCACGCCGCGCTGACCTACGCCAGCGACCTGTTCGACGCACCGACCATCACGCGCATGGCGCAGCACTGGACGCGGCTGTTGCAGGCGATGGTGATCGACACACATCAGCGGGTCGGCGAGCTGCCGATGCTGGCGGCGGATGAACAACAGGTGCTGGTGCATGACTGGAACCGCACCGCCGAAACCTATCCCGTCGAGCAATGCATTCATGAACTGATCCACGCTCAGGCCCTGCGCACACCCGAGGCGCCGGCGCTGGTGTTTGGCGACCGTCAGCTGACTTATGCACAGCTCAATGCGCGCACCAATCAGTTGGCGCATTACCTGCGCGAGCAGGGTGTCGGTCCCGATGTGCTGGTGGGGATTGCCGTCGAGCGTTCGCTGGAAATGGTCATTGGCCTGTTGGCGATTCTCAAGGCCGGCGGCGCTTACGTGCCGCTCGATCCGGAATACCCGGCGGAACGCCTGGCCTACATGATCGAAGACAGTGCGGTTGCTGTATTGCTGACCCAGAGCGCCCTGGCTGGAACGCTGCCGACCGGGGGCATCAAGGTCATCGCACTGGATCAGAACGAGGACTGGCTGGCCGGTTACAGCGAAAATTGCCCGCAGGTGTCGGTGAATCCGCTGAACCTGGCCTATGTGATTTACACCTCCGGTTCCACCGGCAAACCCAAGGGCGCCGGCAACAGCCATGCGGCGCTGGTCAACCGTTTGTGCTGGATGCAACAGGCGTACGGGCTGGACGGCAGCGACTCGGTGTTGCAGAAAACCCCGTTCAGCTTCGACGTGTCGGTCTGGGAATTTTTCTGGCCGCTGATGACCGGTGCCCGTCTGGTGGTGGCGCCGCCAGGTGCGCACCGCGAACCGGCGCGGTTGATCGGCCTCATCGGCGAGTTCGGCATCAGCACCTTGCACTTCGTGCCGTCGATGCTTCAGGCGTTTATCCACGAGCCGGGCGTTGAAGCCTGCACCAGCCTCAAGCGCATCGCGTGCAGCGGTGAAGCCCTGCCGCTGGATGCCCAGCTTCAAGTGTTCGCCAAGCTGCCGGGCGCCGGATTGTTCAATCTGTACGGTCCGACCGAAGCGGCCATCGACGTGACCCACTGGACGTGCGTTGACGAGGGGGCCGACAGCGTGCCCATCGGCCGGCCGATTGCCAACCTGCGCACCCACGTTCTGGACGCGCAGTTGCTGCCGGTGCCGGCGGGCGTGGCGGGGGAGTTGTACTTGGGCGGCGCCGGCCTGGCGCGCAGTTATCATCGGCGTCCGGGGCTGACGGCCGAGCGATTTGTGCCGTGCCCGTTCCATGACGGCGCGCGCCTGTACCGCACCGGCGACCGCGTGCGCCAGCGTGCCGACGGGGTGATCGAGTACCTCGGTCGCCTCGACCATCAAGTGAAACTGCGCGGCCTGCGTATCGAGCTGGGGGAAATCGAAACCCGCTTGATGCAGCATCCGCTGGTGCGCGAGGCGGTGGTCCTGGTGCAGGGCGGCAAACATCTGGTGGCGTACCTGGTGCTGGAAAACGCCGAGGCGCAGTGGCCGGAAACCCTCAAGGGCTGGCTGCTCAATAGCCTGCCGGAATACATGGTGCCCACTTACCTGATGCCGCTGGATGCGTTGCCAGTTACCGCCAACGGCAAACTGGACCGCAAGGCCCTGCCGCAACCGGACGCGGCGCCGCAACAGGCGTTCGTCGCGCCGCAAGATGCGATGCAGATGGCATTGGCGCAGATCTGGCAGGACGTCCTGGGCCTGGAACGTGTGGGCCTCGAAGACAACTTCTTCGAACTGGGCGGTGACTCGATCATCTCCATTCAAGTGGTCAGCCGCGCCCGTCAGGCCGGCATCCGTCTCAGCCCGCGCGACCTGTTTCAGTACCAGACCGTGCGCAGCCTGGCGCTGGTGGCGGCATTCGACAGCCGCAGTGCCATCGACCAAGGACCGGTCAGCGGCGAAGTGCTGCTGACCCCGGCGCAACACTACTTCTTCGAACAGGCCATCGCGCAACCGCAACACTGGAACCAGTCCTTGCTGTTGACGCCGCGCGAAGCGCTGAGCCCGCAAGCACTGGAAGCCGCGCTGGTGACGGTAATCAACCATCACGATGCCTTGCGCCTGCGGTTTACCGCGAGTGTCGATGGCTGGCAGCAGTCTCATGGACCACAGGTCGAAACGGCCGGATTGTGGCAGCGTCACGCGGCGTCGACCGAGGCGTTGACGGCCCTGTGCGACGAAGCGCAACGCAGCCTCGATCTGGCCGAAGGGCCGTTGCTGCGCGCGATGCTGGTCAGTCTCGACGATGGCTCGCAACGCCTGCTGCTGGCGGTCCACCATCTGGCGGTGGACGGTGTGTCCTGGCGGGTGCTGCTCGAAGACCTCCAGCAGGCCTATGCGCAATTGGCGGGTGGCAGCGCCGCGACGTTGCCGGACAAAACCAGCGCTTATCAACACTGGGCCAGACACCTGCAAGCGCATGCCCACACGCTGTATCAACAACTGCCTTACTGGCAGGCACAACACACCGATGCCTGCGACCTGCCGTGTGAAAATCCGCTGGGCAGCTTGCAGCATCGCCATGGCCAAAAAATCGAATCGAAGCTCGACGCCGGGTTGACGCGGCAGTTGTTGCAAACGGCGCCGGCGGCCTATCGCACTCAGGTCAACGACCTCCTGCTGACCGCGCTGGCCCGGGTGATCTGCCGCTGGACCGGGCACAACTCGACGCTGATCCAGCTCGAAGGCCATGGCCGTGAAGATCTGTTCGACGACCTCGACCTGACGCGCACCGTGGGCTGGTTCACCAGCCTGTTCCCGGTACGCCTGCAACCTCACGCGCAAACGGCAAACACGATCAAGGCGATCAAGGAACAACTGCGCGCCATCCCCGACAAAGGCCTGGGATATGGCCTGCTGCGTTACCTCGGCGAACCGGCCCAGCGTGAAGCGTTGCAAGGGTTACCGGCGCCACGGATCACCTTCAACTACCTCGGCCAGTTCGACCGCCAGTTCGATGAAGACGCACTGTTTGTACCCGCAGCGGAAAGCGGCGGTCAGGCCCAGGGTGACGATGCACCGCTGGCCAACTGGCTGACGCTGGAAAGCCAGGTCTATGGCGGTCAGCTCTCGCTGCAATGGGGGTTCAGTCGCGACATGTTCGCCGACGGCACCGTTCAAAAACTGGCCGACGCCTACACCGAAGAACTCACTGCGCTGATCGAACACTGCTGCGCCACGCCAGCGGGGCAGGTCACGCCGTCAGACTTCCCGTTGGCACGGATCAATCAGGCGCAGCTGGACGCCTTGCCCGTCGCCGCCCCGGCCATCGAAGACATTTATCCGTTGACGCCGATGCAGCAGGGCATGCTGTTCCACACCTTGTATGAGCCGCAGGCCGAGGCCTACATCAACCAACTGCGCCTGGATATCCAGGGGCTGGAACTGGCGGCCTTCGGTCGGGCGTGGCAGGCGGCGATCAACCGTCACGACATTCTGCGCAGCAGCTTCCACTGGTTGGGCCTGGAAGCTGCGCATCAGGTGATTCATCGCCAGATCGACCTGCAATTGCAGGTGATCGAAGCGGCCGATATCGACCTCGATGCACTGGCCGCCGAGGAGCGCAGCCGTGGTTTCGAACTCAGTGCCGCGCCGCTGTTCCGCCTGATGCTGGTGCGCCAGAGCAGCGACGCCTGGCACCTGATCTACACCAGTCATCACATCCTCATGGACGGCTGGAGCAACGCGCAGTTGCTCGGCGAGGTAATTCAGCATTACGCCGGGCAGGCACTGGCCAAACCTTTGGGGCAATACCGCGACTACCTGGGCTGGATTCAGCAGCAGCCACCGGCGGGGGGTGAACAGTTCTGGAAGCAGGCGCTGGCCGCGCTCGAAACCCCAACCTTGCTGGCGCACGCCTTGCCGACGCCGGTCGAAGGGCGCGGCATGGGCGAGCATCACCTGACGCTCGAAAGCGCCGCGATGCAGCGTCTGGCAGAGTTTGCCCGGCAGCAGAAAATCACCCTCAACACCTTGTTGCAGGGCGCGTGGGGTCTGCTGTTGCAGCGCTATACCGGTCAATCGTGCGTGGCGTTTGGCGCGACGATTGCCGGGCGATCCGCACCGTTGCCGGGCATCGAGCAACAGTTGGGCCTGTTCATCAACACCTTGCCGATCATTGCCACGCCGTCGTCCGCGCAACCGGTCAGCCAATGGCTCAATGAGTTGCAAGCGCTGAACCTGAGCCTGCGTGAGTTCGAGCATGTGCCGCTCTACGACATTCAGGGCTGGGCCGGGCAGCAGGGCAACGCGCTGTTCGACAGCTTGCTGGTGTTCGAAAACTTCCCGGTGGCCGAAGCGCTGAAGCAAGGTGCACCGGCGGGACTGACCTTCGGCGCATTGCGCAATCACGAAATCACCAGCTACCCGCTGACCCTCGGCATCGAAGTCGGCGCCAGCCTGCGTCTGGAATTCAGTTTCGACCGGGCCTTGTTCAGCGCTGCGCAGATCGAGCGTTTGAGTGCGAACCTGCTGCATGTGCTGGAGCAGTTTGTTGCGCAGCCGCAGCAAGTGCTGGGCGCCGTCAGTCTGTTGGATGCGAAGCAAAAAGCACAGGTACTGCTGGGATCGCGTCCCGCCGCGCCGCTGCTGGACAGTCCGCTGTTGGCGCATCAGCGTTTCGAGCAGCAAGCGGCCCGCACGCCCGATGCGTGGGCCGTGATCGTCGGCGACGAGCGACTGACTTATGCACAGCTCAACGCCCAGGCCAACCAGCTCGCCCATCGCCTGCGCGAACACGGTGTGGCGCCGGGACAACGGGTCGGCCTGTCGGTGCGGCGCAATGCGCAGATGATCGTCAGCCTCATGGCCATCCTCAAGTCCGGTGCCGGTTACGTGCCGCTGGACCCGGACTACCCGGCCGAACGCCTGGCCTACATGATCGAAGACAGCGGCATGGACCTGCTGCTGGCGCAACCGGAGCTGCTGACCGATGTCGCGCTGCCCGAAGGCTTGCCGCGCCTGGCGCTGACGACGGCGTCGCTGGCCGGCTATTCCACGGCCAACCCGGTCAACCTCGCTTGTGCCGAAGACCTCGCGTACCTGATTTACACCTCCGGTTCCACCGGGCGGCCGAAAGGCGTGTGCCTGGCCCACGCCGCGCTGCGCGAGTTTTGCGTGATTGCGGCGGACTATTCGCAACTCAGCGCCGACGACCGCGTGCTGCAATTCGCCACGTTCAGCTTCGACGGCTTTGTCGAGCAGTGCTACCCGCCACTGTGCGTGGGCGCGGCGCTGGTGTTGCGCGGCGATGAGCTGTGGGACACCGACACCTTGTACCGACAGATCATCGAACAGGGCGTGACCCTGGCGGACTTGCCAGCGGCCTATTGGTATTTGCTTGCCCAGGAATGGGCCGCGCAGCCTCAGCGCGACAAAGGTCGGTTGCGGCAGGTTCATGTCGGTGGCGAAGCCATGTCGCTGGAAGGCTTGAAGCTCTGGCATGCCGCCGGTCTCGGCGACGTACGTCTGCTCAACACCTACGGGCCGACCGAAGCCACGGTGGTTTCCAGCACCCACCTGTGCACCTTGGCCGATACGCAAAACCTGATCGGCGTGCCGATTGGCCGCGCCTTGCCCGGTCGGGCGTTGTACGTGCTGGACACCGAGGGCCATCTGCTGCCAACCGGTTGCGTGGGCGAGTTGTGCATCGGCGGTGATGCCGGCATTGCCCAGCACTATCACCAGCGTCCGGGTTTGAGTGCCGAACGCTTTATCGCCGATCCGTTTTCCACCACGCCGGGTGCACGCTTGTACCGCAGCGGCGACCTGGCGCGGTATCGCGAGGACGGCGCGCTGGAGTACCTGGGACGCATCGATCATCAGGTGAAAATTCGCGGTTTCCGCGTTGAACTCGGTGAACTGGAAGCGCACCTGCAAGGCTTGCCGATGATCAGCGAAGCCGCAGTGCTGGTGCACGAAAGTGTCGGTGGCAAGCAACTGATCGGTTATGTCGTGCCGGTGTTGCCGAACGCCGATTCCCGTCAACTCACTGAAACCGTGCGCCAGGCGTTGGGCGAGCGTCTGCCGGACTACATGCTCCCGGCACAACTGGTGGTGATGAGCGCATTGCCGCTCAACCGCAACGGCAAACTTGACCGTGCGGCGCTGCCGGCACCCGAAGTCTGGGAAGCCGTGGCCGGCACCGCACCGCAAGGTGAGCTGGAAATCGAGCTGGCGCAGATCTGGCAGCAGGTGTTGCAGGTTGCCCGTGTCGATCGCGAAAACAGCTTCTTCGAATTGGGCGGTCATTCGTTGCTGGCCACGCAAATCGTTTCGCAGATTCGTCAGCGTCTGGGGTTGTCAGTCAGTTTGCGCAGCCTGTTCGAACACCCGCGTCTGCAGGATTTCGCGGCTCAGGTGCAAGGCCTACGACACGCCGCCAATGTCTGCGAACGCCCGGTGCTGGTGGCGGACCACTCCGGCGAACGCCAGCCGTTGTCCTTTGCCCAGCAGCGGTTGTGGTTTCTGTGGAACCTTGAGCCCGACAGCTCGATGTACAACATGCCCGGCGCCTTGCGGTTGCGCGGCGCGTTGAACCTGTCGGCGTTGCAGCAAACCTTCGAAACCCTGGTGCAACGCCACGCCGTGTTGCGCACCACGTTCTATGAGGAAGACGGCCAGGCCTGGCAGCGGGTACACGCCGAACTGCCGCTGGATTTCGCCTTCAGCGATCTACGGCACTTGCCGGCCCCGGACGTCGAAGCCGCGCAGTTGGCCCGTGAAGAAGTCGCCCGGTCGTTCGATCTGCGCAACGGGCCATTGCTGCGGGTGCGGGTGTTGCAGGTTGCGGATCAGGAGCATGTGCTGCTGCTGACGGTGCACCACATCGCGGCGGATGACTGGTCGTTCCGGATTCTGATCAATGAATTCGTCACGCTGTACCCGACCCTCAACCGGGGTGGTGTCGCGCAGTTGCCGGAGCACAGCGTGCAATACGCAGACTTCGCCAAATGGCAGCGTCAGTGGCTGGAGCAGGGCGGCGAGCTGCAACGTCAGCTCGATTACTGGCAGGCGCGCCTCGGCCAGCCGCAAGCCGTGCTGGAGCTGCCGGGCGACGGCGATCAGCGTCAGGCGCAGGAGGGCGCCAGCCAACATTTCACCTTGAATTCGACCTTGAGTCAGCAGCTGCGCGACTTCGCCAAACAGCGTGGATTGTCGCTGTTCATGGTGCTATTGGCCGGCTTCACCCTGGTGTTGCGTCAGCGCACCGAGGTCAGTCGCGTGCGCATCGGCACCGATATCGCCAACCGAAATCAAGTTGAGCTTGAACAAATGGTCGGCTTCTTCGTTAACCAATTAGTGCTGCAAGTGGAGGTCGATGCCGACCAGGCTGCCGGGCAACTGTTGCAAGCCTGTCGCCGTGCGGTTCTGGAGGCTTCGGACCATCAGGACTTGCCGTTCGAGCGACTGGTGGAAGCGTTGCGCTTGCCGCGTCGGGCCGGGCGTTCGCCGTTGTTCGACATCAAGTTGATCTATCAGGAAGGCGTCGGTCGCTTGCCGTCCATGGACGGCTTGTTGGTCGAGGACTTCCCGTCGGGCCGGCAAGCTGCCGAGATCGGCATGGTCGCTGCGTTCTACAACGAGGCCGAACACATTCACCTGAGTTTCGAAACACCCGCCGGGCAGTACTTGCCGAGCACGCTGCAAAGCCTGTTCGAACAAATCGAGGCGGTACTGCAAGCGTTGTTGCGCGCCGACGAGCTGACGGTCAGCGATCTGCTGGAACTGGCCACCGAGGTGCAGCGCCGTGCCGATGCGCGATTGAACGAGCAGCGCAAGGCGTTGCTGGGCGGGCCCATGGCGATCAAGCGTCGTCGCGGCACGCCGGCAACGCAAGGCGCGGCGGACTGATTTATTGCGGCGGCGCCAACCGGGCGCCGCCGTCATCATTTTCTGGAGGGGTTTATGACTGTTTCAACCACCAAGTCCATTCCCAAAATCGGCCGCGGTGCGCGCAAGAGCCTGTCCACCGACCCGACCCGGCTGGTGAGTTTTGCGCCGATGTTCGACGGTGCCAGCATGCCGCTGGTGTGCCGCCCGGCAGTGCCTGGTGTGAGCCTGGTGGAGTGGGCGACGGAGAATCGCGCCCTGATCGAAAGCAAGCTGCTTGATCACGCGGTGATTCTGTTCCGTGGCTTCCAGGTGGCCGACATCGCCGAATTCAACCGCTGTGTGGCGGCGATTTCCGACGGCGCCCTGGAGTACCTGTTCCGCGCCTCGCCACGGACCCAGATCACCGGTCAGTTCAAAATCTACAGCTCCACCGATTACCCGGCGGCGGAGAAAATCTTCCCGCACAACGAGCATTCCTATTCGCCGGTGTTTCCGCGTCACCTGTACTTCTACTGCGACACGCCCTCGACCACCGGCGGCGAAACCCCGTTCGGCGACACCCGCGAAATCCTCGCGCGGATCGACCCGGCCGTGCGCGAAGAGTTTCAGCGTAAACGCATCATGTACGTGCGCAACTACGGCGACGGCATGGGGCTGCCATGGCAGACCGTGTTCCAGAGCGAAGATCGCGGCGAAGTCGAAGCCTACTGCGCCAAGATCGGCATTCAGGCCGAGTGGAAGTCCGGCAATCGCCTGCGCACCCGGCAAAACGGCCCGGCCATCGTGCGTCATCCGCTGACGGGCGAGCGCATCTGGTTCAACCACGGCACTTTCTTCAACGCGCTGACCCTGCCGGACAGCATCCGCGACAACCTGCTGCGTGAATTCGGCCCGCTGGACCTGCCGCAAAACACCTTCTTCGGCGACGGCTCGGCCATCCCCGATGACGTGATCCGCCACCTGCAAGGTATCTATCGCGACGTGATGGTCGAGTTCGCCTGGGAGAAGGGCGACGTGGTCCTGCTGGACAACATCCTCAGCGTGCATGCGCGCAACGAATTCACTGGCTACAGAAAAATCCTCACGGCCATGGCCATCGCGCAGAAAAGCGCCGACCTGGATCAGGAATAAGGACCCTCGACATGAACACCACCGCCCTCGAACCTTCGGTAGACGTTTTCCAGACTTCGGCTCAGCAGGCCTTTTATTTGCGCGCTCAGGAACTGGGCGGACAGCCGCTGTTCGCCGCCCTGACCGTGCCGGTCGCCCAGGCTGTGGAGGCGCAGGCATTGCGTGCGGCACTGGATGAACTGGGCCTGCGCCATGAAACCCTGCGCACGGTCTATCGCCGTTTGCCGGGGATGAAATGGCCGGTACAGAGCTTGTGCGATGAGTTGCCGGTCGCGTTGTTGGGGCGCGTGTCTTCGCTGGATGAGGCGCTGAGTCGCAGCCGCGAAACCCTGGCTGAGGCGTCGGATCGGGTGCTGGTGGTGGCGTCAGTGGAAACCACGGACGGTCAGCATTTCGTCACCTTGCTGGCGCTGGCCAGCAGTCTCGATGAAGCATCGCTGCGGGTGCTGTCGGCGGAGCTGGCGAGCCTGTTGCGCGGCGAAACACTGGCCGACAATCAGGAAGACTTGCAGTACCTGGATTACACCGCGTGGCAGGAAGAACTGCGCGAAGAAGACATCGGCCATCAAGGCGCCGCGTTCTGGCGCAACCTGCAACAGCAGTTCGCACTGGCCCATCATCTGCCTTTCGAAAAGGCTGTTGGAGTGACGCTGGCACGCCATCAGGCGACGCTCGACGACGGGGCATGGCTGGCCGATGTGCAACGGGTGGCCGCCGCTCAGGGTGTCGAAGCGCAGCGCGTGGCGTTGTTGCTGTGGAGCGTGTTTGTGGCGCGCATCGGCAATCAGGAAAAGGTGCTGATGGGCTGGGAAGTGGCGGGGCGCAACGAGCAGACCGAAGCGACCCTGGGGCGTTTCGCCCGCCGTTTGCCAGTAGCGTTTGATCACCGCAGCCACGAAACCCTGGCGCAAGCGCTGGCCTCGTTTGCTGGCAACGTCGAGCAATCGCTGTCCTGGCTCGACTGCCTCAACGAGTTCGAACTGAGCGCTGAAGTCGCAACGCCGCTGCGTTATGGCCTGGTGTATCAGGCCGATGCCGACGTGAACATTGAAGTGGACGATGCCAACCCGGAAGTCCTGCGCCTGCGGGTTCAAGGCGAACAGTTGCAGCTGTCGTGCCTGGCCGGCGCGGTGCCCGAGTCGATGCTGGCGGCGTGGCTGGAACAGTTTGTCGAATTCAGCCGCCAGTTGCTGACCTCGCCCGAGCTGACCCTGGGCCAGGCCACTCAGGTCAACGCGGTGCAACTGACTCGTTTGATCGAAGACTTCAACCCGCTGGCCGCCGAGCAGGCACTGCCGCAGCGCTACCTGCAAGACCTGTTCACCGAACAGGCACGCCTGCATCCGCAGCGCATCGCCGTCAGCGTCAATGGTCAACGCCTGAGCTACGCCGAACTGGATGCACGCTCCAACCAGGTCGCCAATACCCTGCGCGCCCAAGGCGTGGCGCCGGATGAAATCGTCGCGGTCTACGGCCAGCGTTCGCTGGAAATTGTCATCGCACTGCTCGGCACACTCAAGGCCGGCGCCGCTTACCTGCCGCTCGATCCGAACTACCCGATCGAGCGTCTGGCGTTCATGTTGCAAGACGCCGCTGCACGTCAGGTGCTGGCCTGTCAGCCGCTGCCGGAAGCGTTGCATGGCGAGCGGGTGATTTCGCTGATGCCGCAGGCCGAAGTCTGGTCCGCATCGCAGGAACAGCCAGCCCCGCAGGGCGACAGCGCCAATCTCGCGTACGTGATTTACACCTCCGGCTCCACGGGCAAGCCCAAGGGTGTGATGATCAGTCACGCCAACGCGGTGGCCTCGACCCTCGCACGCAGCGCGTTCTATCGTCAGCCGTTACGCGCGTTCCTGATGCTCTCGTCGTTCTCCTTCGACAGCTCGGTGGCCGGGGTTTTCTGGGCGTTGGGGCAGGGCGCGACCCTGTGCCTGCCGGACGAAGACAGCTACAAGGACCCGGCGCTGCTGGCGGCGCTGATCCAGCGTGAGGAGGTTTCCCACTACCTGACCTTGCCGTCTTACCACGCACAGATTCTGGAGCACCTCGACAGCCATGCCCTGGCGTGCGTGATCGTGGCCGGCGAAGCGTGCAGCAACGCCTTGGTCGCGCGCCATCGCGAGGCCTTGCCGCAAGTGGCACTGGTCAACGAATACGGCCCGACCGAAGGCACGGTCTGGTGCTCGGCGTGGGAACTGCCGCTCGGTCAGGATGACGATACTATCCCGATTGGCCAGCCGATTCCGGGGATGCGCATTCACGTGCTGGGCCCGGACTTGATGCCGGTGGCCGTGGGCGTCGAAGGTGAGCTGTATGTCGGCGGCGCCGGCATTGCCCGAGGCTACCTCAAGCGTGCCACGCTGACCGCCGAACGTTTTGTTCCCGATCTGTTTGCGAAGCAGGCCGGTCAACGCCTGTACCGCACCGGCGACCTCGCACGCTACCGAGCCGATGGTGTGCTGGAGTACCTCGGCCGGGTCGATCATCAGGTGAAAATCCGTGGCTTCCGCATCGAACTGGGCGAGATCGAGTCCGCCATGCGCAGCGCCCCCGGTATCGAAGACGCCGCCGTCATCGCCCGTGAAACGCCGACCGGTCCGCAACTGCTGGGCTTCGTGATTTCTCCGGCCGACACCGCCGACATCCGCCTCAACGAATTGCGCAGCCACCTCAGCGAAGCGCTGCCGGAGCACATGCAACCTGCGCGCTTGCAGGTGCTGGAACGCTTCCCGCTGATGCCCAACGGCAAACTCAACCGCCAGGCCTTGCTCGACCTCGACGTGCGCCGCAGTGCCTTCGTCGCCCCGCGCACCGATTTGGAAAAAGTCCTGGCGGCGATCTGGGCCGAAGCGCTGCACGTGGAGCGGGTCGGCGTGCACGACAGCTTCTTCGAGCTCGGCGGTCACTCGCTGTTGGCAACGCGGATTCGTGCGCGGATTCAGGAAGAACTGAACCTGGCGATCCCGCTGAAGCTGTTCTTCGAGGGCGACACCCTGGAACGTCTGGCGGCGGAAATCGAGCAGTTCCGTCAGCACAGTGAACACAAAGAAAACGATGTAGACGCGCTGGAAGCGTTGTTCGACGAAGTGGATGAGGAACACACGCGATGAGTGCTGCACCGGACAGAATGATGACCCTGGCCCAGCGTTTCTGCGGCTTGAGCCTGGACGCGCGGCGTGCCTTGCAAGAAAAGATGCACGCGCAAGGCCTGACCCTTGAGCTGCTGCCGATCCCGCCAAGGGACCCGGCGGTCGACACGCTGCCGGCGTCGTACGCGCAGCAGCGTTTGTGGTTTTTGTGGCAGATGCAGCCACAGGCGACTGCGTACAACCTGACCGGTGCCTTTCGCCTGAGCGGTGAGCTCAACCGCGCCGCGCTGGCGCAAACCCTAGCTGCGCTGGTGCAGCGTCATGAAGTGCTGCGCACCACCTTCGTGTTCGATGAGCAGCAGGTGCTGCAAAAAATCCACCCGCAGATGGACGCGCCTCTGGTCGAGGCCGACGCCGCCGACGAGGCTGAACTGCATCGTCAGGTCGGCCTCAACGCCGAGCAGCCATTCGATTTGCAGCACGGTCCGCTGATGCGCTGCCGGTTGATCCGCCTCGAAGCGCAGCAGCATGTGCTGGTGCTGACGTTCCACCACATCGTCACCGACGGCGGCTCGTTGCCGATCCTGTTGCAGGAATTCACCCAGCTCTATGCGCAACTGAGCGCCGGACAGTCGCCGCAACTGCCGGCGCTGGGCATTCAGTACGCCGATTTCGCCCGTTGGCAGCGCCTGTGGCTGGAGGCCGGCGAGGCCGAGCGTCAGCTTGCTTACTGGCGTGAACAATTGGGTCGCGAGCACCCGCCACTGAACCTGCCGGCCGACCGTCGTCGCCCGGCGATCCCGAGCCAGCAGGGCGCCAGCGTCGAGCTGAACGTGCCGGCGGCCCTGGCGTCGGCTCTGAAAGATCTCGCCCGTCGCGAAGGCTGCACGCTGTTCATGGTGCTGATGGCGTCGTTGCAAACCCTGTTGCATCGCTACAGCGGCGAACGGGACATTCGTGTCGGCGTGCCGATTGCCAACCGTACCCGTCAGGACGTGGAAAACCTGCTGGGCTTTTTCGTCAACACCCAGGTGTTGCGTACCCAACCCCATGCCGACCAGCCATTTTTGCAGTTGCTGGCCGAGGTCAAGACGGCGGCACTGGGCGCGCAGGCGCATCAGGATTTGCCTTTTGAACAGTTGGTCGATGGGCTCGATGTCGAACGCAGCCTGAGCCACACGCCGTTGTTCCAGGTGATGTTCAACCACCAGCGCGATGCCGGCGGCGAACAGCGCTGGGACTTGCCGGGCCTGAGCGTCGAGCCGCTGATCTGGGATGAAAAGACCACCAAGTTTGAGCTGATGCTCGACACCGTGGAGAGCGACGACGGCATCCACGCCTCGTTCGTCTATGCCACCGAATTGTTCGACGCTTCGACCATCGAGCGTCTCGGCCAGCATTGGCTGAACCTGTTGCAGGCGATTTGCGCCGATGGCTCGGTCGCCTTGGCCGACCTGAACATGCTCGCCGCAACCGAGCAGCACGCCACGTTGCTGGACTGGAACCGCAGCGCCGCTTCGCAGGCCACGAACACGCTGTGCGCGCATCAACTGATCGAAGCTCAGGCCGCCGCGCACCCGCAAAACATCGCGGTGACCTGCGACGGCGCGACCCTCAGCTACGCGCAACTGAACCAACAGGCCAACCGCATCGCCCAGCGTCTGCGCGAACGCGGCGTCGGGCCGGATGTGTTGGTGGGTATCGCGCTGGAGCGGTCGCTGGAAATGATCGTCAGCGTGCTGGCGATCCTCAAGGCCGGTGGCGCCTACGTGCCGCTGGACCCGGAATACCCGCAGGATCGTCTGGCCTACATGCTGGCCGACAGCGGCACGCGCTTGCTGCTGACCGACTCCGCGCTGCTGCCGCGTTTGCCGTTGTCCGAAGGCATCGAAGTGATTTGCCTCGACCACGCCAGCGACTGGCTGAATGAGGCGTCCGTCGAGAACCTGCCGAACCTGACCCGCCCGGAAAACCTGGCGTACGTCATCTACACCTCCGGCTCCACCGGCAAACCCAAAGGCACCTTGTTGCCGCACAGCAACCTGACCCGTCTGTTCAGCGCCACCGAACACTGGTTCGGTTTCAACGCGGACGATGTCTGGAGCCTGTTCCATTCCTACGCTTTCGACTTCTCGGTATGGGAAATCTTTGGCGCGTTGTTCTACGGCGGCAAGCTGGTGGTGGTGCCGCACGCCATCAGCCGTTCCCCGGAAGAGTTCGCTCGCCTGCTGTGCGATGAACAGGTCACGGTGCTCAACCAGACCCCGTCGGCGTTCCGTCAGTTGATGCCGTTTGCCTGCGCCAATGCCCAGGGCATGGCCCTGCGTTATGTGGTGTTCGGCGGCGAGGCGCTGGACGTCGCGAGCCTGCGTCCGTGGTACGACGCGTTCGCCGAGCAGCAGCCGTTGCTGATCAACATGTACGGCATCACCGAAACCACGGTGCACGTGACGTATCGGCCGTTGTCCCGCGCCGACCTCGACGGTGCCAACAACTCGCCGCTGGGCGAGCCGATTGCCGACCTGCGCTGGTACGTGCTCGACCCACGCCTGAACCCTGTGGCCAAGGGCTGCGTCGGCGAGCTGTACGTCGGCGGTGCCGGTCTGGCGCGGGGTTATCACCAGCGCGCCGATCTGACCGCCACGCGGTTTGTCCCGGACCTGTTCGCCGCCGAGGCGGGTGCGCGCCTGTATCGCACCGGCGATCTGGCGCGTTATTGCGCCGATGGCAGCATCGAGTACGCCGGACGCATCGACCATCAAGTGAAGATTCGTGGCTTCCGCATTGAGCTGGGGGAAATTCAGGACCGCCTGCAAAGTCACCCGGCCATCGAACAAGCGCTGGTGCTGGCGCCCGAGATCAATGGCAGTCAGCAATTGGTCGCCTGGTTCACCGTCACCCAGGACGTCGCCGATTTGCGTCAGGCGCTGCGTGAACATTTGCAGGCCGGTCTGCCGGATTACATGGTGCCGGCGCATTTGCTCAAGCTTGATCAGTGGCCGCTGACCAGCAATGGGAAGCTCGACCGCAACGCGTTGCCCAAGCCTGATGCTGCCCTGGCGCAACAGGTTTACACGGCACCGGTGGACGACCTGCAAGCCGAGTTGGCGGCGATCTGGCAAGACGTGCTCAAGCTTGAGCGCGTGGGGATCGACGACAACTTCTTCGAACTGGGCGGCGATTCGATCATCTCGATTCAGGTGGTCAGCCGTGCGCGTCAGGCCGGCATTCGCATCACCCCGCGTGACCTGTTTCAACACCAGACCGTGCAGAGTCTGGCGAAGGTCGCACAGCGCAGTGCCGGTCTGGTCATCGATCAGGGGCCGGTGCGCGGCGACGTGCTGCTGACACCGATCCAGCACTGGTTTTTCGAGCAGGCCATCGAGGCCCGGGACCACTGGAACCAATCGGTACTGCTGGAACTTCGCGAGCCGCTGGACAGCGCGTGCCTGCAACAGGCATTGGCCGTGTTGCTGGAACATCACGACGCGTTGCGTCTGCGTTTGCATCAGGTGAATGGCGTGTGGCAACAGGCTCAGGCCGAGCACTGGAACAGCGCCGAATTGCTGTGGCAGCGTCAGGCTGCGAACGCCGATGAATTGCTTGAGCACTGCAACGCTGCACAGGCCAGCCTGAATTTGCACGAAGGCCCGCTGTTGCGTGCCTTGCTGGTGGAAATGGGCGCGGCCGGTCAGCGCTTGCTGCTGGTGGTGCATCATTTGGCGGTGGACGGCGTGTCCTGGCGTCTGTTGCTCGAAGATTTGCAAACGGCCTACGACCAGGCGCGTCAGGCTCAACCTGTGCGCCTGCCGGCCAAATCCAGCGCCTATCAAGCGTGGGCGGCGCGTTTGCAAACCCATGCGCAAAGTCCCGAACTGGCGAGCCAAGCGGCTTACTGGCAGCGCCAATACCACGACGTGGTGGTGGACCTGCCCGCCGATAATCCCCAAGGCAGCCTCGCCAGCCAACACGCCGTGAGCGTGGAAACCGTGCTCGACAGCACCTTCACCCGCCAACTGCTGCAAGACGCCCCAGCGGCGTACCGCACGCAGGTCAACGACCTGTTGCTGACG
Source organism: Pseudomonas sp. PDM02 (assembly GCF_014852285.1). NCBI lineage: Bacteria > Pseudomonadati > Pseudomonadota > Gammaproteobacteria > Pseudomonadales > Pseudomonadaceae > Pseudomonas > Pseudomonas sp. PDM02. The sequence continues at coordinate 53,984 of NZ_JACVBL010000015.1, forward strand.
GCGTTGGTGCGGGTGCTGGGGGACTGGACCGGCCAGCCTTCGACCCTGGTCAAACTGGAGGGGCATGGTCGTGAAGACCTGTTCGACGACATCGACCTGACTCGCACCGTGGGCTGGTTTACCTCGATTTTCCCGGTCAAGTTGACCCCGGCCAGCGATTTGGCCGGGAGCATCAAGGCGGTCAAGGAACAGCTGCGCGCCGTGCCGGACAAAGGCATCGGTTTCGGCATCCTGCGGTATCTGGCGCAGGCCGGTCTTGAGGATCTGCCGCAACCGCAAATCACCTTCAACTACATGGGCCAGTTCGATGCCAGCTTCGATGAGCAGGCACCGTGGCGCCCGGCCCGTGAAAGCGGTGGCGCCGAGCAGGGCGCTTCGGCCGCGCTGGACCGTGGCCTGAGCATTAACGGTCAGGTCTACGCCGGGCAACTGCGCCTGAGCTGGACCTTCAGCCGCGACGTGTTTGCCGAGCACACCGTGCAGCGCCTGGCCGAGGCCTACGCTGGAGAACTGCAACAGCTGATCGAACACTGCCTGAGCGGTGCCGGTGGCCTGACGCCGAGTGACGTGCCGCTGGTCCGCGTCGATCAGGCGCAACTCGATGCACTGCCGCTGGCGGCGCGTGAGATCGAAAACATCTTCCCGCTGTCGCCGATGCAGGAAGGCATGTTGTTCCACAGCCTGTTCGCCCCGGATGCCGGTGCCTACATCCCGCAAATGCGCGTGGACGTGCACGGCATCGACGTCGAAGCGTTCCGCAGTGCCTGGCAGCAGACGCTGGAAAACCATGAAGTGTTGCGCGCCGCGTTCTTCAGCGAGAGCCATGGCTCGCAGCCGCTGCAAGTGATTCTGGCCAACGCCACGTTGCCGGTGACCGTGCTCGATTGGCGCAATGAAGCGGATCAGGCACACGCCCTGGAACGTCTGGCCGAAGACGATCGCCTGCGCGGTTTCGACCTGACAGCCGCGCCGTTGCTGCGCCTGACCCTGGTACAGACCGCAAACGACACCCATCACCTGATTTTCACCAACCACCACATTCTGCTGGACGGCTGGAGCACCTCGCAGCTGTTCGGCGAAGTGTTGCAGCGTTACTCCGGCGTGATGCCGGTGGCGAGCGGCGGTCGTTATCGCGATTACATGACGTGGCTGGGCGGGCGTGATCGCGCTGCGTGCGAAGCGTTCTGGCTGGAGCAGTTGCAGGCGTTCAACGAGCCGACCCGTTTGGCCGGCGCGATGCCGGGACCGGTCGCAGGGCAGGGTGACGGTCATTGCACCGTTCACCTGAGCCTGGACCGGGCGGCCAGCGAACGCCTGAGCGGGTTTGCCCGTCAGGCCCGCGTGACACCGAACACCTTGCTGCAAGCGGCGTGGCTGTTGCTGTTGCAGCGCTACACCGGCCAACGCACCGTCGCGTTCGGCGCCACGGTGTCGGGGCGTCCAAGCGAGTTGCAGGGCATAGAGCAGCAAGTCGGCCTGTTCATCAACACCTTGCCGGTGATCGCCACGCCACATCCCGAGCGCACGGTCAGCCAATGGGTGGACGAGGTGCAGGCGCTCAATCTCAAATTGCGCGATGTCGAATACACGCCGCTGGCGGATGTGCAGCGTTGGGCCGGGCATTCCGGCGAGGCATTGTTCGACACGCTGCTGGTGTTCGAAAACTACCCGGTCGCCGAGGCGCTGGAGGGCGGTAATCCGAGTGCGCTGAAGTTCTCCGGCATCAGCAATCACGATCAGACCAGTTTCCCGCTGGCCATCGCCGCCGAGCTGGGCGAGTGCCTGGACCTGCGTTTCAATTACGACACCGCGCTGTTTACCGCCGAGGCCATCGACGGCCTGAGCAAGCGTCTGGTGGCGTTGCTCGATGCCATGGTCCGTGAGCCGCAACAAGCCTTGGGTCGCCTGAGCCTGCTCGACGCCGCGCAGACCGCACAGCAAGTGCAAGGCTTCAACGACACCGCCGTGACCTGGCCCGACGTGCGCCCGGTCCACCTGTGCTTCGAAGCCCAGGTACTGAAAACTCCGGACGCCCAGGCGTTGGTGTTTGCCGGTCAGAGCCTGACGTATCGCCAACTCAACCAGCAGGCCAACCGACTGGCGCACTACCTGCGCGCCCAAGGGGTCGGCGCCGAAGTGCTGGTGGGGATTGCCGCCGAGCGTTCGCTGGAACTGGTGATCGGTTTGCTCGCGATCATGAAGGCCGGTGGCGCCTACGTGCCGCTGGACCCGGATTACCCGCGCGAGCGCCTGGAACACATGTTCGAGGACAGCGGCGTGCACGTGTTGTTGACCCAGCATCATCTGCTGGCGCAATTGCCGATTCCGGCCGGGACCACGGCGATCTGCCTGGACGACAGCGCTCAGCTGGTCGAAGGCTTGAGCGACGAAAACCTGCCGTGCGTGGTCGAGCTGCAATCGCTGGCCTACATGATTTACACCTCCGGCTCCACCGGTAAACCGAAGGGCGCGGCCAACCGTCACGATGCGTTGTACAACCGCATCGAGTGGATGCAGGGCGCGTACCCGCTGGACGGTCGCGACACCGTGCTGCAAAAGACACCGTTCAGTTTTGACGTGTCGGTGTGGGAGTTCTTCTGGCCGCTGATGGTCGGTGCGCGCCTTGCGGTGGCCGAACCGGGCGCCCATCGCGACCCGGCGCAGCTGGTGCGTTTGATCGAGCAATATCAGGTGAGCACCCTGCATTTCGTGCCGTCGATGTTGCAGGCATTTGTTCAGGGCGAGGGCTTTGAGCGTTGCGCCAGCCTGCGGCAGATCATGTGCAGCGGTGAAGCGTTGTCGGCGGATTTGCAGAACAGCCTGTTCCGCGTGCTGCCCGGCGTTGGGTTGTACAACCTGTACGGGCCGACCGAAGCAGCCATCGACGTGACCCACTGGACGTGCGTCGATGACGGCTCGATCAGCGTGCCGATCGGTTACCCGATTGCCAACCTGGTGACCTACATTCTCGATGACAGCCTGCAACCGCAAGTGGCGGGCTGCGTCGGTGAGCTGTACTTGGGCGGCATCGGTCTGGCGCGGGGTTACCATCGCCGCCCGGACCTGACGGCCGAGCGTTTTGTTGCCAGCCCGTTCGGCGCACAGGGCGAGCGGCTTTATCGCACCGGCGACCTGGCGCGTTATCGCGATGACGGCGTGATCGAATACGTCGGCCGCATCGACCATCAAGTGAAGATTCGTGGCTTGCGCATCGAACTGGGTGAAATCGAAGCCTGCCTGCTGGAACATCCACAGGTGCGCGAGGCGGTGGTGATCGCGCTGGATGTCGGCAAGTCCAAGCAACTGGTGGCTTACGTGGTCGGCCAGTCGTTGGTGCTCGACGGGCTGAAGCAGCACCTGCGCAACGCGCTGCCCGAGCACATGCAACCGAGCCATGTGATGTTGCTGGAGCAACTGCCGGTGACGCCGAACGGCAAACTCGATCGCCGCGCGTTGCCACAACCCGATCAGCAAGTGCGTGAATACGTGGCGCCGCGCAATGCCGTGGAAGCGGCGCTACAAGAAGTCTGGCAGGCGCTGTTCGAAGTGCCGGTCGGGATTCAGGACAACTTCTTCGAGCTGGGCGGTGACTCCATCGTGTCGATCCAGGCGGTCAGCCGTGCGCGCAAGGCCGGCCTGAACATTTCGCCGAAACACGTGTTCAGTCACCCGACCATCGCCGAACTGGCGACCGTCGCCCAGGCTGTGGAAGCCGAGGAAGCCGCGCCGGTAGTGGATGCACCGGCGCTGAAGATCGAACTGAACGAAGCGCAATATCAGACGCTGGCATTGACGGCAGACGAGGTGGACGACGTTTATCCACTGTCGCCGATGCAGCAGGGCATGCTGTTCCACTCGGTGCAGGACGGCGACTCGGGGCTGTACGTCAATCAGATCGAAGTGGGTGTGCGTGGCGTTGACGGTCCGCGTTTCCGCGAGGCCTGGGCCGATGCCGCGCAGCGTCACGCGATCCTGCGCACCGCGTTCCTGTGGGAGGGCGACAAGGAGCCGCTGCAAGTGGTGTTGCGCAACGCTCCGGCGCTGCTGACCGAGCTGGACTGGCGCGGTCTGGATAACCAGGTCGAGCGTGTGCGCCAATTGGCCAGCGATGAACGTGAACGTGGCTTCTCGCTGAACCGTGCGCCGTTGTTGCGCCTGCTGCTGGTGCGTCTGGAAGACGACCGTTATCGCCTGATCTGGACCTACCACCACATCCTCATGGACGGCTGGAGTGTGTCGCGCCTGATCGGTGAAGTGCTGCGTCATTACAGTGGCGACGCGCAGGAACCGGTGGCCGCGTATCGCGATTACATCGACTGGCTCGGCCAGCAAGTCGCCGAGGCCAGCGAAGCGTTCTGGAAAGACAAACTCAACGCCCTCGAAGGCGCCACACACCTGGCCCGCGCATTGCCGGTGAAGGCGCCGCAAGCGGGTTATCACGCAATCTATACGCACCTGAATGCGCAGCAGACCGCACGTTTGCAGGCGTTTGCCCAGCAACAGCAAGTCACGCTCAACACCCTGGTGCAAGCCGCGTGGCTGCTGCTGTTGCAGCGTTATACCGGCCAGCGCACGGTGACGTTCGGCGCCACGGTGTCGGGCCGACCGGAAACCCTCAACGGTTCGGAGAACATGCTCGGGCTGTTCATCAACACCTTGCCGGTGGTCAACAGCGTGCCGACCGAGGCGAGCGTCGGTGACTGGCTGCGCGAGATCCAGGCCTACAATCTGGATATCCGCGACTTCCAGCAAACCCCGCTCAGCGACATTCAACGCTGGGCCGGGCAGGGCGGGCAGTCGCTGTTCGACAGCATCATCGTTTTCGAAAACCAACCGGTGGACCGCACGTTGCGCGAGTGGAACGGCGATTCCCTGCGCTTCGAAGATGTCTCCGACTTCGGCCTGACCAGCTTTGCGATGGACTTGATGGTCAGCCTCGATGAAGGCTTGCGCATCGAGTACATGCACCAGTGCGATCAGTTCGACCTCGCCACCGTCGAAGTGCTGCGCAGCCACATGGAAAGCCTGATGCAGCGTCTGTGCGACAACGCCGGGCGCGCCGTGGGCGAGATCGGTTTGCTGACGCTGGACCAAGGCCGGCAACTGGACGGCGAGCTGCCGACGCTGGCCGACGACCACGAACGGCCGGTGCACGAGCTGATCCGTGAGCGAGCGCGGCTGCAACCGGAACACACCGCGTTGGTGCTCAGCTACGCTGACCGCGACGCTGAGCACCTGAGTTATGCCGAGCTGGACCGTCGTTCCGACGCACTCGCGGTGCACCTGCTGGAGCAGGGCGTGCAGGCCGAAGACGTGATCGGCGTGTTCATGGAGCGCTCGCTGGAACTGGTGGTTTCGCTGCTGGCGGTGATGAAGTGCGGCGCCGCGTATGTGCCGCTGGACCCGCAATACCCGCAGGAACGCCTGCGCTACATGATGGCCGACAGCGACATGCGTTTGCTGCTGACCCAGGAGCGTTTGCGTGACACGGCGCAACTCAATCCGGGCACGCCGATGGTCGCCGTGGATCGCTTGAACCTCGACATCGAGGTGACTGCGCCGCAAAACAACGTACACGCCGAGCAACTGGCCTACCTGATTTACACCTCGGGCTCGACCGGCAAACCGAAAAGCGTGGCCGTGGCCCACGGGCCATTGAGCATGCACGTGCAGGCAATTGCCGAGTTGTATGAAATGGACCCGGCCAATCGCGAACTGCATTTCATGTCGTTCGCCTTCGACGGTGCCCATGAACGCTGGATCACCGCGCTGATCAGCGGCTCGACGTTGGTGGTGCGTGACAACACCTTGTGGACCGCCGAACAGACCCTGGCGGTGTTGCATCGTCAGCGCATCAGCGTCGCCTGCTTCCCGCCGGCGTACTTGCTGCAACTGGCCGAACACGCCGAGTTGCAGGGCGGCAACCCACCGCCAGTGCGCATCTATTGCTTCGGTGGCGATGCGGTGCCGGACGCCACGTTCGAACGGGTCAAGCACACGCTCAAGCCGCAATACCTGGTGAACGGTTACGGCCCGACGGAAACCGTGGTCACGCCGCTGCTGTGGAAAATCGCTGCCGACGGTCACTGCGAGGCGATGTATGCGCCGATTGGCCGCCGCGTCGGCACCCGCAGCCTGCATGTGCTGGACATGGACCTCAATCCGTTGCCGGTGGGCATGGTCGGCGAACTGTACATCGGTGGCCGTGGCGTTGCGCGCGGCTACCACCGTCACCCGTGGCAAACCGCCGAGCGTTTTGTTGCCGACCCGTTCAGCCGCGACGGTGGTCGTCTGTACCGCACTGGTGACCTGGTGCGCCGCCGCGAGGATGGCGTATTCGATTACGTGGGGCGCATCGACCATCAGGTCAAAGTGCGCGGCTTCCGCATCGAACTGGGCGAAATCGAAGCTCGTCTGCGCGAGCAAGTCGGGGTCAATGACGCGCTGGTGGTGGTGCGTGACGGCGGGCAGGGGCCGCAACTGATCGGCTATGTGGTCGCGGCTGAAGACGACGGCCTGGGCCTGCGTTGCCAGGCGGCCCTGCGTGAAAGCCTGCCGGATTACATGGTGCCGACGCAGGTCGTGGTGTTGCCGCGTTTCCCGCTGACACCGAACGGCAAGCTCGACCGCAAGGCCTTGCCCGACCCGACCTTCGAGGGCCGCGACTACGTGGCCCCGCGCACGCCGCTGGAGTGGGCGCTGGCCGAGATCTGGCAGCAAGTGCTGGGCGTCGACAAAGTCGGCATCACCGACAACTTCTTCGAGTTGGGCGGCGACTCGCTGCGCACCCTCAAGGTGATCTCGAAGGTTCGGGCGCTGAATCAGCCGGACTTCCAGTTGAAACTGCGCGACATGATGGCCAAACCGACCATCGCCGGGTTGTCCGGTGTCGATGAACAACCGCTCAAACAGAGCCCGGAACCGTTGCTGCTGTTGAACCAGCCGGTGGACGATCAGCCAGCGCTGTTCTGCCTGCACGCCGGGTTCGGCACGGTGTTCGACTACGAACCGCTGGCCCGTCGACTGGAAGGCCAGCGCACGGTGTACGGCGTGCAATGCCGCATGCTGCTCGACCGCCAGTGGCACGACACTTCGCTGCAGCAAATGGCTGCGGACTACATCGAGGCGATCCGTCGCAAGCAACCGCAAGGCCCGTATCACTTGCTGGGCTGGTCGTTGGGCGGGGCGTTGGCGTTGATGGTCGGCGACCTGCTTGAACAGCAGGGCCAGCGTGTGGCATTCGTCGGCCTGGTGGACAGCTTTGTGCCAACCCAGGCCAACGCCGTCGCCAGTGTGGATGAGTGGTGCGATGACCTTCGCGAGTTCCTCGGTGCAACCTTGAGCATGGACAGCGATGTCATTGCCCGGGCGTTGAGTGTCGAAACCACGGGTGATCAGGACGCTGTCGCGCGGATCATTCGCACGGTGATCGACACCGAAGGCGAACAGGCCAGCGGTTACGCATTGCTGGGGGCCGATGAGTTGGCGCAGACGTTCATGGTCAGCACGCGCTTGAAGGCGCTGTCGCGGCAGGTCGAGACCTTGCCGCTGCCGCGCGCCGAACTGTGCTGCTGGTGGGCCGATGGCAACCCGACGGCCGAACGCGCGACGCTGGAGCGTCAGCAACCACGGCTGCGCAAAGTGCAAACCGTCGCCGCCAGCCACTTCGATATCCTGCAACGGGATGAATGCCTAAGTGCCGTGGTGACAGCACTTGGTCGCGAGGTGGTGGCGCAGGACTAAGGTTTTACCGCGCCAAAACAAGCTCGCCCTAATGAACGGCCCTCACGGTTCGTTTATAGGGCGAGCTTTTTTATTTTTTGGAGACCACCGCCCATGGCACTGCACCCGGACATCGAAGGTTTTCTGGAGCTGGCCGAGTTCGGCCGCCTCACCGGCAAAAGCCTGCCCATGCACGAGCTGGACCCGACCGAAGCGCGCCAGCAATTCGAACAAACCTCGCAGCTGCTCGACGCCGCACCGATGGGCGCGCTAACCGTGACTGCGGTCAGCATTCCGGCCCGCGACGGCCATCTGCTCAATGCTCGCCTCTACGCTCGGCCGTCGCTGGGCACGCAGGAGCGCCCGGTGCTGCTGTATTTCCATGGCGGCGGTTACGTGGTCGGCAGCCTCGATTCCCACGACACCCTGTGCCGCCGACTGGCGCTGGCGGGTGGTTTTGCGGTGCTGTCGGCGGATTATCGCTTGGCCCCGGAGCACCGTTTTCCTGTTGCCTACGAGGATGCCGAGGATGTGACGCGCTGGCTCGCGACCACCGGCGCTGGAGCCCTCGGGCTGGACCCGGCGCGTATCGCATTGGCAGGGGATAGCGTCGGCGGCAGCCTGGTGGCGTCCTTGTCGATTGCTATCGCCCAGGACCCACAGGCCTGGCTGCTCACGCCACGGCTGCAAGTGCTGTTGTACCCGGTGATCGACGCCGTGGAAAAACGCCCCTCGCTTGCACGTTTCGCCGAAGGCTACCTGCTGGAAGCGACCACGCTGGAATGGTTCTATCAGCAGTATCAACGCAGCATTGATGATCGCCGCGACTGGCGCTTTTCCCCGTTGTTCGCCGAGACCCTGCAAGGGCTGACACCAACGGTGCTGTGGCTGGCCGAATACGACCCGTTGCTGGATGAAGGCCTGGCCTGGGCCGAAAAATTGCGTGCCGCCGGACAACCCGTGGTGCTCGACGTAAAGGCCGGCATGACCCACGACTTCGCACGGATGGGGGAGATGGTCCAGGAAGTACCAGCGATGCTGGAGCAACTGGCGGCGCAGATCACAGAAAGCCTGGGTTAATCGTGATCTGTAGGAGCCGGCTTGCCGGCGATGGCCCCGCCGCGGTGAACCAGACAAACCGTGTCGCCTGCATCGCCAGCAAGCTGGCTCCTACAACCTACGCAATCCCTGTAGGCGCCGGCTTGCTGGCGATGGCCCCCTGCGGTGAACCAGACAAACCGTGTCGCCTGCATCGTCGGAACGCCGCCCGCAGCAAGCCGGCTCCTACAACCTACGCAATCCCTGTAGGAGCCGGCTTGCCGGCGATGGCCCCACCGCGGTGAATCAGACAAACCGTGTCGTCCGGATCGCCTGTAGGAGCCGGCTTGCTGGCGATAAACGATAACGCGGTCTGACTGACCGCCTACCGCGCCATTCACCGGCTTCCTACACCCGAGGTAAAACGCGAAAATTCCGGGGAAATTTCCGACATCTTTTTAGGGTTGGCGCTCGGACGTTCGCCGTATAGCGTTGTGGCTCCCTGCAGTTGGCAATGGAGTGATGTACCGGTATGAACATCGAGGAAATCAAAAGACGCTTGGCCAGACCCGCCACAAAATTCGTCGCCGGCGGATTTCGTCCCACCCATGGGGATGACGAAAGCTGGCTTGGAAACGTATTCCTGTTCCGCCCGGATGAAGGGGTCCCGAGAAACGACGCCGGAGCTGAATTGCATCCCTTTGCACAATTCCACCTCCCCAGCCTGCCGTTTAACAGTCCGGTGCTGGACGGCGTTCGCGTCCTTACCTTGTTTGTTTCCAGTCCCTTGCCGGAAGCACTGGAGCCGATGGGGAACAACTGGCTGATCAGGGAGTATGGATTTGACGATGTACTTGTCCGCAAAGAGCTGCCGGTTGCAGGCTCATACCTCAAGCCCTTTCCGTTGCTGGCCGAACGGGTCGCAGAGGACTTTCCACTGTGGGATGGCGGTGGCGCACCGGCGGACCTTGAAGAGGAAATATGCAGCCTTCAGCGGACGGGCGAGATAGAAAGTTACTCAGACCTCGTGACTCACACCTACGAACACAAGATTGGCGGCTACCCCTCGTTCTGCCAGTCCGGCGTGGACCTCGGTGATGATTTTGAATTCGTGTTCCAGATTTCCTCCGACACGAAAATCAACCTGAACGTGGTGGATTGCGGGAGCCTGATGTTCTGGAAGAGCAAAAGTACGGGGGAGTGGGTGCTTTACTACGACTTCTACTAGGCAGGGTACTGAAGCGAATGGGCACACAGCTTGGTAGGGGGCGGACAGCCAGCCGCATACCCATTAGGCTGCTGAATAACGCACCACAAGATTATATGTTTGCGTGGAGGAGAGGCCTATCCGGATCGCGCATGAGTAATTCCCAAACAAGCGAATTATTCTGAATACCTGCTCCTCCGCTGAGTAATGTTGTAGCCCGAAGGCAATCGCTGCGAAACACAATGATGGTCGCGAGGCGCAAACTGAATTCCGTCCTCCCCAAAAACAACACCGGGCCGCAAGCGGCCCGGTTTTGTTCAGCATGTAACGTACTTAGCAATCAATAATTAGCCCGCAACGTCAACGTCAGATTACGCGGATCACCATAGAAGTTAGTCCCCCACGAAGCATCCACGCGATCATAGTACTTTTTATCAAACAGGTTGTTACCGGTCAGTGTCGCCGACAGGTTCTCGTTGAACTTGTAGCCCACCTGCGCGGTGGCGATGCCGTAGCCGCTTTGTTCGAAGCGTACTTCACGCTGGTACCAGGTCTTGCTGACTACGCGCACGCCGCCGCCGACACTGAAGTCTTTGAGCGGGCCGTCGGCGAATTCGTATTTGGTCCACAGGTTGAAGTTGTGCTTCGGTGTGATGGTGCTGAAAGTGCTGCCTTCGGTCGCGTCGTCAGATTTCAACAATTTGGTGGTGGTGAAGGCGTAGCCGGTGACAATGCTCCAGTTATCGGTCAGGTTACCGCTCAACTCGGTTTCCCAGCCCTGGCTGCGCGCCTTGCCTTGTGCTTCGTTTCCACCGGTGTCGGCGTTGAATTGAGCACGGTTTTCATCGTAGATGCGGAACATCGCGATGCTGGCGTTCAGGCGGCCGTCGTAGAACTCGCGCTTGAGGCCGACTTCATATTGCTTGCCTTTACGCGGTCCGATGGGCGTGTTGTCGCTGTCGAGCTCGCTTTGTGGCTTGAACACGCCGGTGTAGCTGGCGTAGGCCGACAGTTCCGGGGTCAGTTTGGCGATGATGGCGCCGTAAGGCACGACCTTGCGGTTGATGCTGGTGTGGGCTTCGCCGAAGCTGTTGAAGAAGGCGTTGGCGTTCTTCGCGTCACTTTCGTACCAGGTCACGCGGCTGCCGCCGATCACGTCGAGCCAGTCGGTGACGTTGAACTTGGCGCGGGTATAGAGGCCGTACTGGTCGGATTTTGACCAGTTACCGTTGTTGCGCTCGTAGTCGTTCTTGGGAATATCGATACTGCCCGGGTTGTAGACGTTGATTGGGAAGTACTCGCCGCCACCGTATTCGAAGTCTTTGTCGAGGTGCTGGTACTCGGCGCCCACGGTGAACTCGTGTCTGCGATCAGCGAATTCGAACGGCGTGGTGACGAAGCTGTCGACGCCGATGGTTTTGATGTGGGTGTAGTAGTCGTACGCCACGGCCGAGCTGTCGCCGGTAGCCGGATCGACGGCACCGTCGGCCCAGGTGAAGTTACGCTGTGGGGTTTCTGCGTCGCGGTAGGTGACGGTGGTCTTGAACTGACCACCGTTGTCCAGCGCGTGATCGACCTCGGCAAAGGACTCCCAGACTTTCTCGTTCAGGGTGTTCCACTTGGCATCGACGAACGTCGAGCGCGGCACGTCCAGCAACTTGCCGTCGGCAAAGGCCGGCAAGCCGAACGCCGGGGTGGAGTGGTTTTGCTGGTAGGCGCCGCCCACCGACAGGGTGGTAGATGGGGCGAGGTCGAATTCCAGGCGACCGTACACCATCGGGCGTTCGTTCTGGGCAGAGTCGACGTAGGATTTGTTGTTTTCGTAAGCGGTGATGAAGCGACCGCGCACGGTGCCTTGATCGTTCAACGGGCCGGTGACGTCCACCATCGAGCGGTAGTGGTCATAGGAACCTGCGCCCAGCTCGCCGCCGAGGGCGAATTTGTTCAGGGCGCGCTTGCGCACCACGTTGATCGTACCGCCGGGTTCGCCAGCGCCTTGATACAGGCCGGATGGGCCGCGCAACACTTCGACGCGATCGTACATCGCGAGGTCGAAGCTGGTGCCCATGTCGCCCTGGCCGGTCGGTTGCGATACGCCGTCAACCTGCACCTGGTCGACGAGGAAGCCGCGCATGTAGACGTCGTTCAGGCTGGAACCGGAGTTGTACGTCTTGATGGTGACGCCGGTGACCTGGCGCATCGCGTCTTGCAGGCTGTTCATGTTCTGGTCGTCCATGCGCTGGCGCGTGACGACGGACACCGACTGCGGGATGTCCTTGAGCTTGATGTTGCCCTTGCCGATGCTGACTTGATCGGTGGTGTAGGAATGCGTGCCTTCGGTAGTAGGCCCCGGCGCCACGCCGGAAATGGCGGTCGCGCCCAGTTGCAGCGCACTGGAGTTACCCGCGACCGGAATCAGCGAAACGGTGTTGCCAGTGAGTTGAAACGTAATGCCGCTCCCCAGCAGCAACGTATTCAATGCCTGTTCCGGTTCCAGATTTCCGGAAACCGCCGTGGACTTGAGGCCGTTGACCATGTCCTGGCTGTACAGAATCTGCAGGTCGGTCTGTTGACCCAGTTGCTGCAGCGCGCTGGCCAGCGATTGCGCAGGCACGTTGACGTTCACCGGCGCGGCCTGGACCTGAGAGGTGCCCAGCAGCAACAGGGTCAGCAACGCACCCGGTACGACTGTTCGGAATTTCTTTTGCGGCGCGATGGCCAGTGCCAACGGCGCGCGGGACAGGGTAGGGCTTTGCATTGCTCAAATCGCTCCTAAGGTGTGCAGATTTTTTTAGTTAATGATAATTATTATTAGACGCATCACCCCGACGAAACCGGAAAACAAACTCCGAAAATCGTCGAGGTATATGGATTCAACGCTGCTCAGGCGGTCGCCCGCTCCGTCACCACACGGCCCGATTCCATGCGAACCAACTGATCGGCCATGTCGAAATAACGGTCGTCGTGGGAGATGACGATGATGGTTTTGCCCAGGCGCTTCAGGTCCGGAAGCAGCTCGGTGTAGAAGATCCGGCGGAAGGTCGGGTCCTGGTCGGCCGCCCATTCGTCAAACACCAGTACCGGGCGTTCTTCCAGCCAGGCATTGACCAGTGCCAGGCGTTTACGCTGGCCGGTGGACAGGTCGGTGGTGGTGAAACTGCCGTCCTTGACGCTGACCTTGTGCGCGATTTCCAGGCGTTGCAGGTATTTGTTGGCGTCTTCGGGAATGTGCTGATCGCCCTGCACCACGTCATCGAACAGGTAGTAGTCGGCAAAAATCGTGGTGAACAGTTGGCGGTAGTCGTCACGGTTCTGCGCATCGACACCTTCGCCGTTGAGCAGGATTGCGCCTTGTTGCGGCGCATAAAGCCCCAGCAACAACTTGATCAGCGTGGTCTTGCCGCAGCCGTTTTCGCCGACGATGAAAATGATGTCGCCCTGTTCGATGGTCAGGTTCACCGGCCCCAGGCGGAACGCTTCGCTGCCCGGTGCGGCCGGGAAGGCATAGCTGACGTTGTCCAGTTGCAGGCTGTTGACCACGGCCGGTTTTTTGCCGGTGTCGTTGAGCAGCAAGTGCGGCTCGGGCGAGGAAAACCGGCTCGACAGTTCGGCGATGCGGCGGAAGGCAATCCGCGCCCGGCTGACCACCGGCAAGGTGCCGACCAGATGCTCGATAGGGCCTTTCATGTACAGCAGCACCAGGACGAAGCCGCTCATCACCGACTTGTCGGCGCTGGGCCAGAACGATTGCAGGGCCAGCGCCAGGCCGATGACCACGAAGAACAGCATCGACCCCAGCGTCTTGGCGATCACGAAGGTATTGATCGAGCGCACCTGGGTGTTGCATATGAAATCCGCCGTGCCCTGAATGCCCGAGGTGAACATGCGCTGGCGGCGCGGACGGTGAACGCGCAGTTCCTTGGCGCCACCGGCGATGGCGTTGTAGTGCTTTTGCAATTCGTCTTCGGCGTCACGGGCGGCCATGAAGCCCTTGATGCCCTTGCCCTGTGCGTAGAACTGGATGCCGGTGCCGATGGCAATCGCCAGCACCATCATCAGGAACATCGGCCACGACAACAGGGCCAGGTAGCCCATGCAGCCCAGGGTCACGGTCAGGGAAATGGCCAGCGGTGCGAAGGCAAACGCGAAGTCGCTGATGGTGTCGACGTCATGGGTCAGCACCGGGATCAAGCGGTGGCTGCGATAGCGTTCGATCTGTTCGATGGGCGCCGACAGCACCTTTTCCCCCAGCTCTTTGCGCAGCTTGGCGATGATGTGCTGGCCGACATAGTTGGTGCCGATGTCCGAGCAGATCGAACTCGCCAGCGCCAACAGGCAAAGGCCGCCGAACAGTGCGACCACGCCCTGGGTCAGGCCGCTTTCCGAATGCAGGGCATTGTTGATCGTGGCCAGCAACACCGTCACGCTCAGACCGCCCACCATGCCCAGAATGATCGACAGGCTGACCACCAGCCGGAACGGTTTCAGGAGGGTGAACAATTCATGAATTGCACCGCGCGTAGGCTGGGTCATGAGTAGAGGGTTCCTTGGGTCTTGAGGCAGATACCCAGTAGAACGTGTGGTCAGGTGTTTAATTTAGACGGCCGCCGACTGGTGGCGGCCGGGGGGAAGGGGTGTCAGCCTTTGGACGGCAGATCACGCACGACGCGGAAACCGATCCAGTCGCCACGGGTTTGCGGGTAGATGTTGTTGCGGTTGCCGGAACGCGAGAACACCGGCGCTTCGCCCCAGTCATTGCCGCGAATCTGCAAGGCTTCGCAGTTGGGTTCGACCCAGGCGCTGCCGTCGGTGGGGGCGCCTACGTAATCGCTGTGTTCGCAGTCGGCGATCCACTCGTAGACGTTGCCGTGCATGTCGTACATGCCGAAGGCGTTCGGCGAGTAGCTGCCGGCCGGGGAGGTGTAGCTGTAGCCGTCGGTTGGGCCGTAAGTATTGGCATGGGTGGCGATGCTGTACTCGGTGCCCTCATCGAACGGGAACGGGAACGGCCCCGTTGAACCGGCACGGGCGGCGTATTCGCGCTGGGCCTCGCTGACGATGTGGTAGTGCTGGCCGGTCTTGAGCGACAGCCACGCGACATACGCGCTGACCTCGGCAAAGTTCATGCACACCGCCGGCTGACGCGGGCTCTGTGGATAACGCGGCTTGCTGTTGATGCACTCGCGGCCGGGGCGGGTGTCGCCGTCGGGAATGGTGATCCCGGTTTCTTTCAGGTACTGGTCCCATTCGCCGGCGGTGATCTGGTAACGGCTCATGGCAAACGGCTTGTCGAACGTCACTTCGTGCATCGGGCCTTCATCGGGTTCGCGGCCGACTTCACCTTCCGGCGTGCCCATGGTGAAAGTGCCGGCGGGCAGCACCACCATTTCCGGGCAGTTGCGGCAATCCTTGAACACCTTGCCCGGCAGCGGTGCGGTGGTGGCCTGGGCGGCGCCGGGCAACGCGGTGCCGAGCAATGCCAGGATGGTCAGCGCCCCGAGTTGTGGGAGCGACAACCCGAGTCTGTGCAGGATGTTTTTCATATGCATTCTCGCTAAAGGAAATCGGTGTTTCAGAGCTTGCTGGCCAACAACGTCATGACGCGGTCGATGTGCGCCTCGGTGTTGAGCAGGCCCGGCGACAGGCGAATGATCGGGCCGACATCGCGGTCCACGGCATCGCAGACCACGCGCTGGTCCATCAGGAAATTGGCGACTTCTTCGCAGTCGCGGTTCTTGATCCGGAAGAACGTGAAGCCGGCGGAATACTCGGGTGACAACGGCGTGACAAGCTCCACCGACGGATGCTCCTGCAAGCGCTTTTTCAGGTAGCTGTTGATTTCATGGATGCGTGCCTGAACCTCGGCCTTGCCCAGGTCCAGATGCAACTTGAAGGCTTCGGTCAGCGCCCAGCGGTGTTCAAACGAGTGATAGCCGCCGTAGGTCATCACGGTCGAAAACGTAGTCGCTTCGGAGAATGTCGGGATGGTCGGCGTGAGGTCCTTCATGTCATCGGAGCGCGCGCAGATGATCCCGGTGCCCCGTGGGCCGAACATCCATTTGTGGGTGCCGGCGATGAAGTAGTCGCAATGCATGTCCGGGAAATCGAGGTTTTCCACGCCAAAGCCGTGGACGCCATCGACCACATAAAGGATGCGATCCTTTTCCTGGCGGTCGCGGTTTTTCTCGGCGACCAGTTTGCCGATCTCGCCGATGGGCAGCTTCACACCGCTGCCGGAATGCACCCAGGTCATGCCGAGCACGCGAGTCTCGGGGCGAATGTTGCGGGCAATCGAGGCCAGTATTTCTTTCGTCGAAACCTTGTACGGGTCTTCGAACAATTTGATTTTACGAACCTTGGTTCCGTCCTTTTGCGTGCGGAATTCAAACACGCTGTTGGCGGCGTAGTGCTCATGTTCGCTGGTCAGGATTTCCTGATCCGGACGCACGTGAATGCCGGCGTAAATCATCGCCAGGCCTTCGGTGGTGCTGCCGGTCAGGGCGATCTGCGAAGGCTTGGCTTTCAAGTAATGGCCGGCCCACACGCGCACGTCTTCTTCGCGGCGTTCGGTTTCGCCGCGATGCCAGTCCATCGCGAGGCCGGGGTTGCGGTCGAGGTTGGCGCGGTGCATCTCGATGGCTTCGCGCACGGGACGCGGGTGTGAGGTCACCAGGAAGTTGGCGAAGTGCAGGTAATCGGGATTCTGATTGAACAGCTGGCGAAACTGCGCCCATTTGTCTTTGGGCAGCGGCGCCGGCGTGGCGGCCAGCGCCGGCAGGCTGACCGCTGAACCCAGGGGAATGGCGGCCGCGACAATGCCGGCCTGCTTGAGGAAAGTACGACGGTTGGTCATGAATTCGGTTCGCTTGGCAAAAGTGAATGTCAGTGTTTGGCGACGGGTCTGGAGGACTTCTGCACCTGATCCCAGACGCGCAGGAAATTGCCGCCCCAGAGCTTGGCGATATCGGCTTCGCTGTAGCCGCGGCTGATCAGTTCGGCGGTCACGTTGCGTGCCTCGCTGACGTCTTTCCAGCCGTTCAGGCCGCCACCGTCGTTGAAGTCGGAGCTGATGCCGACGTGATCGATGCCGATTTTTTTCACGGCGTAGTCGATGGCGTCGCCGTAATCCTTGAGGGTGGCCTTGGGTTCTTCATCGACAATGCCGTAGAGCTGACTGGCGTATTCGCCGAAACGCTGTTCCGACCACACGGTGATCACCGGGTCGCCCGGCATCAGCGCCATCTCCAGGCCTTGCAGCGGTTGCAGGTCGAAGCGCGCACGCAGGGCGTTGAGTTTGTACTGGGTGCCCTGGCTCAGCGGCTTGATGTAGGTCGGGAAGCCGACGATCTGCACCACGCCGCCGCTGTTCTTGATCAGCTGCATTTCGTTGTCGCTGAGGTTGCGCGGGATGTCCACCAGCGCCCGTGGCGCCGAGTGCGAGGCGACCATCGGTGCGCGGCTCAATTGGCTGACTTGTTCCAGCGCTTTGGTCGACATTTGCGACACATCGATGATGACCCCGAGGTCGTTCAGGCGATGCACCGCTTGTTTGCCCAGCTCTGACAGGCCGCCCAGCGCATCACGGGAATCATTGAAAAACGGCAGCGGCCGGGACGAATCGGCCCAGGCGTTGTTGCCCACGTAACTGAAGCCGAACATGCGCATTCCGCGCGCGGCCCACTTATCCAGGGCGTTGACGTCGTTGCCCAGCGGGTAGGCGTTGAGCATGCTGATGAACACGGCGAACTTGCCCTCGCCGTGCAGGCGTCGGAAATCGTCCGGGGTGTAGGCAATGGCCACCTGATTGGGGAAGTCGCGCACCAGGGTGGTGATGATTTTGTAGCGGGTCTCCTGCTCGTGACGGGCTTCGTCGATGAACCCGGCGGTCGGGCGGTGCGGGGCGTTGTCGCCGTTCCAGATTTCGGGCCAGCCGAAAATGGTCAGCGCCGCGCCGGACAGGCGACCACGCGCCGTCTTGACCAGGTCGAACTGGCCGCTGCCGTCCTTGTCGGCCTCGTTTTCGGCGGTGCCGAAATCCATGGGCACGGTGATGTGGCTGTCGAACGAGAGGATGCGTTCTTGCAGTTCATCGGCCTGTTTCATCACCGCGACCGGGTAGCCGGGGTTGTTGTTGAGCCAGTAATCCCAGGCCGCAAACCCTGCCGCGCCAGCGATGGCCAGCGCCAGGGGCAGGCCAATGAAAAGAGCCTTTTTCGAACGAGGTTTTGTCATTGCCATCTCAGTCAGGTTCGCCGTCGAGGGTGCAGGCGCGGGGGCCTTTGCTATCTGGGAAGAACGAGTGGCCGAGTGGGAAATTTAGTGAGGCTGAGGGCCCCTTCGCGGGCAAGCCTCGCTCCTACAGGTCCTGCGCTGCCTCTGTAGGAGCGAGGCTTGCCCGCGAAGCTCTTAAATTTGTCGAGGCAACAAACGTTCTAGCTTGGATAAAGCCTGCTCCATGGCTGACACAGGTAGGGCAATGACGATTTCTCGACGATGGTTCCTGGCGGGTCTGGCACTGACCGGCGCCGCCCTGCCTGCGGCGTATTACGGGCATCGCGAACTGACAAAACCGGACCCGACCATTACCCCCGGCGAAGCGTCATTCGACGTCGCGGATGTGGCCGGTCAGCGTTTGGCCAACACCTTGCAGGGCGTCTGGGACATTCGCTTCGAGGGGCGTGACGCGGGGCTCGACGGCTTGCCTCGCGAGGGCTTGCAACTGCTGCTCGACGTCGGTCACAAGGGCCGTGGGCTCAACGGTTTTCTCGATACTTTCGAAGCGCTGCGTGCCGCACCGCCGCCGCGCTATCGCGTCCTCGGCGATCTGGCGGGCGTAGATAACAAAGAGCTGAGCTGGCGCCTGATCGATTCCCGATCCCCGACCGGGACGCCGGACTACGAATTCACCTTCAAGCTGGACGAAGTCTGGGCCGCGTTCGGCAATGCCGGCAGCGGCACTTTGAGTGGGCGTGTACTGCGTCTGGATCGTCCGTTGGCCCTGACCGCCCAGGACAACCGTTTCGTCGCGGTCAAACAGGTGTTCCCTGAAGCGCGTGAGCGCACGGGCCTGGGCCCGGCGTTGCTGGCGTGGCTGATTTCGCCCGAGCACCGCTTGTTCCATCAGCTCTGGCACGCCTCCCGCGATAAATGGCACACCTTGTCCGAAGACAAGCGCAACGCCTTGCGCGGCATCGGCTGGCAGCCGGGGCTTCGGGACAAGGAGCGCGATGCACGCGGGCCGCGCAAGGACCGCAATGGCTCGGGCATCGACTTTTTCTTCATGCACCGGCACATGCTCGGCACCGCGCGCTCCCTGCAAGACTTGCCGTCGTGGCAGCAGTTTCCGTTGCCGCAACCGGAACTGGTGCGTGATCGCCAGGCCTTTGCCCGTTACTTCGACAACCACGACGGCACCGCTTTGCCGCCGGCCTGGCGCGCCGATGACGATGACGAGTATTCGCAGTGGGTCGCCGATCTCAAGACTGCCGAGACCTATCACAGCAATTTTCAGGTCTGGGAGTCGCGATACCGTGACCCGCGTTACTTGTCGAAATTGACCTTGGGGCAGTTCGGTTCCGAGGTCGAACTCGGGCTGCATGACTGGCTGCACATGCGCTGGGCGTCGGTGCCCCGCGATCCGTCCAACGGTCAGCCAGTGCCGTTCGCGCGGGACACCGCAGACTTTTCCGCCCGTTGGTTCGCGGCGGAAAACGACTTTCTTGGCGACCCGTTTTCCTCCCATGTGAACCCGGTGTTCTGGCATTTCCATGGCTGGATCGATGACCGTCTCGAAGACTGGTTCCGTGCGCACGAGCGCTTTCATCCGGGGGAAGTCAGTCGGCTGGAGGTCAATGGTGTGCCGTGGTTTGCGCCCGGTCGCTGGGTCGAGATCGACGATCCGTGGCTTGGTCCGAGCACCCACGGCTGCAACACCACGCCGGGGTTGCAGGCGGGCAAGTCGGTGGAAATGGACCCGGAAACCATGAAGCTGGCGTTGCGGATTACCTTTGGTGAAGATGAGAAAAAGTTGGAAGACCTGTTCCGCAAGGTGCCGCAACGGCCTTGGTATGCGCGGAATTTGAAGGCTAAACAGAGTCCGGTTTGATTACCGCGTTATCGTTCTTCGCGGGCAAGTCGAATCGTCGCACCGCTCGCTCCTACAGGATTCAGGTGTGCTGCATGATTGGGGCATGACACTTAACCTGTAGGGGCGAGCGGTGCGACGATTCGACTTGCCCGCGAAGAGGCCATTGCTATCAATACAATCACAACACCTGCCACCCACCCCCAAGCGCCTTGTACAACGCAACACTCGCCTGCAACCTCGCCAACCGCAGCTGCACATTCAAATCCTGCGCGGCATACAGCGTGCGCTGGGTCTCCAGCACCGTCAGCAAATCCTCGGCCCCGGCCTGATAGCGGCTTTGCGCAATGTCGAAAGCCGTTTGCGCCTGATTCAATTCTTCACTTTGCCACTGACGCTGGGCGTCCAGTCCGCGAATGCCGGTCAGGGCTTTTTCCACGTCGGCAAAACCGTTGATGATCGCGCCACGGTAGGTTTCCAGCAGTTCTTCCTGGCGCGCCGTGGCTTTATCACGTTCGGCGCTCAGGCGACCGTTGTTGAAAATCGGCGCGACCAATCCGGCGGTGAGGTTGTAGAACGGGCTGCGCAGCACATCGCTGAAGGTGTCGGCGCCAGAACCGATCTGGGCACTCAATGTCACGGTGGGCAGCATTTTCGCCCGGGCCACGGTCACATCGGCGCGTGCGGCTGCCAGCTGCGCTTCGGCGCGAGCGATGTCCGGGCGACGGTTGAGCAACTCGCTGGGCACGCCCGCACCGATGACCGGCCAACTGAGCTGGTCGAAGCGCTGATCGTCGAGCTTCAGCTCCTGAACCGGACGGCCGAGGAGGGCGGCGAGGGTGATCCGTGCTTCTTCGGCTTGTTGCTGCACCAGCGGCAACTGCCGTTGTTGCGCGGCCACCAGGCTTTTTTGCTGGGCCAGCTCCAGTGCCGTGGCAGAGCCTGAGTCGAAGCGGGATTGTACCAGGTTCAAAACCTTCTGCGCATTCGCCAGATTGAGCTGCGCAATACGGTGCTGTTCCTGCAATGACAACGCTTGCGCGTAGGTGCTGGCAACCGCACTGAGCAGCGTCAACTCAACCGTATCGCGATCGAACTCACTGGCTCGCAGGCCGAATTGCGCACTGTCGCGGGAGGCGCGCTGGCCGCCCCAGAAATCGATTTCATAACTGGCACTGAGGCTGGCGTCGAAGTAATCCACTGCCTTGTTGCTGTCGTCGGCGTCCAGTTGGCTGTAGCCGTTGCCGCGCATCAGCTTCTGGCGATTGGCGTTCCCTGCGGCTTTCACTTCCGGCAACAGCGAACCGCCGGCGATCACGGTGGTGGCCTGGGCTTGTCGCACCCGGGCCAGTGCCGCCGCCAGGTCATAACTGCCGACGCGGGCCTGTTCAATCAGTTGATCGAGCTGCGGGCTGCCAAAGTGCGTCCACCACTGGGCGTTCTGCATCAAGGCGTTTTCATGGTGTGCCGACTGCCAGGAGGGCGGCGGTTGCAGGCCACTGTCCGGGCGCGAGTCCGGGTTGGCGCACGCGCTGAGCAACACGCAGAGGGTCAACAGGCTGAGTGGCGCTTTCATAGATCGATCATTCACTGGTAAGGGCCGTGACCGGGTCGAGCCGGGCAGCTTTGCGGGCCGGCATGAAGCCGAAGACAACACCGGTGACCAGGGCGCAGCCGAAGGCACCGAGTACCGCTATCAAAGAGAACGCGACGGCCACTTCGCTGAGAATCAGCACGCCGCCGACGATC
Source organism: Pseudomonas sp. PDM02 (assembly GCF_014852285.1). Lineage (NCBI taxonomy): Bacteria > Pseudomonadati > Pseudomonadota > Gammaproteobacteria > Pseudomonadales > Pseudomonadaceae > Pseudomonas > Pseudomonas sp. PDM02. The sequence goes on from NZ_JACVBL010000015.1 coordinate 75,784, forward strand.
AGCGCCAGGGCAATGCCGGCGAGGCCGCCGACCACCGAGAGCATTACCGCTTCGGTGAGGAACTGCCGCAGGATGTCGCGCTGGCGGGCGCCGGTGGCCATGCGGATACCGATCTCGCGGGTGCGCTCGCGCACAGTCATGAGCATGATGTTCATCACGCCAATCCCGCCCACCAACAGCGAAATCGCAGCGATCGAGCCGAGCATCAGCGACAGGGTATTTTGCGTGCGCGCTTCAGCCTGAATCATCGCTGCGTTGTTGGTCAGTTCGAAATCCTTTTTGCCGTCGTGCAGGCGCAACATCAACTGCTCGATGGCGGTTTCCGTCTCTTTGACCTTGCGCGCATCGGCCGCGGCGATGGCCACGTACTCGGGGTTGTGGGTGCCGAACAGCCGCACACTCGCGGCGGAATAGGGGATGGCAATCCGGTCGTCGCTGTCGCTGTCACCGGAGCTGGCACCTTTTTCCGCGAGCACGCCGACCACCTGGAAGGGCACGTTTTCGATCAGGATGTACTGGCCGATGGGGTTGGCCACGTCCTTGAGCAATTTGCTCCGCACCTTGTGCCCGATCACTGCGACGGCCGCCGCGTTGCGTTCATCGTCCTGGGTGAAATAGCTGCCTTCCACCACCGGCCAATTGAAGATCGCCGGGAAGTTGGTGTCGTTGCCGCCGACGTAGCTCAAGTGGTCGAGGTTGCCGAAGCGCACCCCGGCCTCCTGGCCGTTGACCGGCATGATCCGCATCACTTGCGGCAGGCTACCGACGGCTGCGACGTCATCCAGGGTGATGATCCCCAACGGCGTTCGCGGGTTCGGCGCCGAGCCGCTGAGGTAAATGATGTTCGAGCCGAACGCGCCCATCTGCGCCATCACCTGGCGCTTGCTGCCTTCACCGACGGCGAGCATCACCACCACCGACGCGACGCCGATGATGATCCCGAGCAGGGTCAGCGCGGTGCGAAACTTGTTGATCCACATCACCCGCCAGGCCGCGTGTACGGCGTCCACCAGTTCGCCTTTCCAGGCCCCCGTGGCCTCCGCGCCTTCGCTCAGGCGCTTGCGCAAATCCACGGCTTGCAGGGCGCCGGGGTTGGCCGAGGTTTGTACGTCGGGGTTGTCGTGGGCGCTGTCGCTGATGATCAGCCCGTCGCGGATTTCGATGATGCGTTTGGCCCGGGCCGCGACTTCGCGGTCGTGGGTGATGAGGATCACCACGTGGCCCTGGCTCGCCAGTTCATCCAGCAGCGTCATCACCTCGGCACCGCTGTGGCTGTCGAGGGCGCCGGTGGGTTCGTCGGCGAGGATGATGTGGCCGCCGTTCATCAAGGCGCGAGCGATGGATACGCGTTGTTGCTGGCCGCCGGAGAGTTGGTGCGGGCGGTTGCCGGTGCGTGAGGCGAGGCCGAGGCGGTCGAGCAGGGCGGCAGCGCGGGCGTGGCGTTCGGCGGCCGGGGTGCCTGCGTAGATCGCCGGCATCTCGACGTTTTCCTGGGCCGAGCCGGACGGAATCAGGTGATAGCCCTGGAACACAAAACCAAAGGCTTCGCGGCGCAGCCAGGCCAGCTCATCGCTGTCGAGCCCGGCGACGTTCTCCCCGGCGAAGCGGTATTCGCCGGACGTCGGGCGGTCGAGGCAGCCGAGGATGTTCATCAGCGTCGACTTGCCGGAGCCGGACGCGCCAACAATCGCCACGAACTCCCCGGCATGGATCGACAGGTCGATGCCGCGCAGCACGTGGACTTGCGGTGCGTCGCCGCCGCCGTAGGACTTGCGGATGTCCTGCAGGTCGATCAGGGGCGTCAGCATCTAGCCGCCACTCCCGTCGGCCGGGCCGATCAACAGGTGATCGCCATCCTGCAAGCCGTCGAGGATTTGCACCCGCAGGCGGTCGCTGATGCCGGTGCGCACCTCGCGTTGCTCGATGCGGCCGTTTTTGGCGACGACCTGAGCGGTCTGGATGTTCGGTTGCGTGCCGCCTTGCAGCGCAGCGATGGGTGCGGTGAGCACGTCTTTCGCCTGGTCGGACACGAAGAACACTTGTGTGGTCATTTCCGCCATCAGCGCGTTGTCGGCGTTATCGACGTCGAGCAGCACGGTGTACAGCACCACGCGAGCGCTGCCGCTTTTGCTCGAACTGGTCGGGCTGCCACCGCCCTGGCTTGTCTGGTCCAACGGTTTGGGCGGCACCGGCAGGATTTGCCGCACGGTGCTGCTCCAACGCCGCTTGCCACCGCTGAGGGTGGTGAACCAGGCCGTCATGCCGGGTTTGACGTGGCCGATGTCGGCTTCCGAGACTTCGGCCCAGACCGTCATCGGCGACAACTTGGCGATGCGCAGAATCAACGGAGTTTGCTGTTGCGCGTTGAGGGTCTGGCCGACCCGGGCGTCGAGTGCGACCACGGTGCCGGACATCGGCGCGTAAATGCGCGTGTAACCGAGTTCGGCCTGATCGCTGCGCAGGCTGGCCTGGGCCTGGCGGATCTGCGCCTGGAACATGTCGATGCGTGCCTGGGTGGCGCGCAGCTCTGCCTGGGCAGTTTGCACGTCTTCTTCGCGGGTGGCGCCGCCGGCCTTGAGGTTCTGCTGGCGCTGGAACTTTTGCCGGGCCAGCTCGTGCTGTGCCCGTTGTTCCTCGAGTTGCGCCTTGAGGTTTTCCACGGAAAAACGCCCGGCGTCGAGTTTGGCCTGTTGCGTGGACGGATCGATCTCCACCAGCAACTGGCCTTCCTTGATCACGTCACCGACTTCCACATGGATCTTCTGGATCTGCCCGGACGCCTGTGCACCGACGTCCACGTAGCGTCGAGGTTGCAGGGTGCCCAGCGCCGTGACGCTGCTTTCGATGTCACCCCGACTGACTTGTACGGTGGCGAATTTGTCTCGGCCGGGCGGGATGACCTGCCAGGCAGCCACGGCGATAACGGGGATCAGACAAAGTGCTACAAGCAGGGCGCGTCGGGTGTGTCGGGGACGTTTCATGCAGGGTTCCGGCCAATGGATATCGGCCCGTCGCTCAGCCTGCGCACAAAATCCGGCAACAGTTGAACGCTGTCGGGAAGCCGACAGAGACGGGGAGCTGTCCTTTATACGAGGAAAGAGCCGAGGAATTTAGCTCTCGACACAACCCGACACAATCACATTGCGGGAGCGGCGGGGATCGTATTCACAACACAAAACTTTGTAGGAGCCGGCTTGCTGGCGATGGACGAAAGTGCGCCGCGTTGATTCAGGCAGAACGCGTTATCGTTAACGACCATCGCCAGCAAGCCGGCTCCTACAGGGGATCGGGTGCATAAAATAGCCGGTTGCAAGCAGGGAGTATTAAACAGATCGAAGACTATTTGTCGGGCAAGATGAAGCAATACTTTAAATCTATATGAGAATTACTATAAATTACGCACCTCGAACTGCCACTATCGTGCCACTGCCCATTTCGGCGGTCGTTGCGGTGGCTCAAGGAAAGAAACCGCACCCCTGCGGCCGGGAGTCATGGTTGGAAAACTACTATCGCGAGCTGGTGTGTTTCCTCAACGCCAAGCTGGGCAACCGTCAGGTGGCCGAAGATGTGGTGCATGACGCTTATGTGCGGGTTCTGGAGCGTTCCAGCGACACGCCGATCGAGCAGCCCCGGGCATTCCTTTATCGCACCGCGCTCAATCTGGTGATCGACGACCATCGGCGCAATGCCTTGCGTCAGGTCGAATCGCTGGAAGTGCTCGACAACGAAGAACGCTATTTCACCCCGTCCCCGCACAACAGCCTCGACCACGGCCAGCGCCTGGAAATGCTCCAGCGTGCCCTGGCGGAATTGCCACGGCTGTGCCGCGAGAGTTTCCTGCTGCGCAAGATCGATGGCCTGTCGCACCCGGAAATCGCCGAACGCCTGGGGATTTCCCGGGCGCTGGTCGAGAAGCACATCGTCAATGCGATGAAGCATTGCCGCGTGCGGATGCGCCAGTGGGATGCCCACTGATCTTCTCCGGTGGGTAAAAAAACAATATTAAATTTTGTTTCATTGTCCTCGTTCCCTATCAACAGACGACCTGCTGTCCTGCTCAAGGCTGGTCAGGTCACTTAGGCTTACGCCCCACTGTTGAGGGGTTCATCCAGAGGACACTGGAAATGACACAGGCAATTGCATCGCCCATCGTTCACGACCTGATCGGCGTCGGTTTCGGCCCTTCGAACCTGGCGCTGGCCATCGCACTGCAAGAGCGCGGGCCGAGCCAGGGCGAGCTGGATGTACTGTTTCTCGACAAGCAGGCGGACTATCGCTGGCACGGCAACACCCTGGTGACCCAGAGCGAATTGCAGATTTCCTTCCTCAAGGACCTGGTGACCCTGCGCAATCCGACCAGCCCGTATTCCTTCGTCAACTACCTCAAGCACCACGGTCGTCTGGTGGATTTCATCAACCTCGGCACCTTCTATCCGTGCCGCATGGAATACAACGACTACCTGTGCTGGGTCGCCGGGCAATTTGCCGAGCAGAGCCGTTACGGCGAAGAAGTGCTGACCATCGAGCCGGTGCTGCACAACCAGCAGGTCGAAGCGTTGCGCGTGATCTCCCGCGATACCCAGGGCCAGCAACACGTGCGCACCGCTCGTTCGGTGGTGGTCAGCGCCGGTGGTACGCCGCGCATTCCCGAAGCGTTCAAGGCGCTGAAGGATGACGGTCGGGTGTTCCATCATTCGCAGTACCTGGCGCAGATGGCCAAGCAGCCGTGCGTGAACAATCAACCGATGAGCATCGCGATCATCGGCGGCGGGCAGAGCGCGGCGGAAGCCTTCATCGATTTGAACGACAGCTTCCCGTCGGTGCAGGTCGACATGATCCTGCGCGGCTCGGCGCTGAAGCCGGCGGACGACAGCCCGTTCGTCAACGAAGTGTTCTCGCCGGAATTCACCGACCTGGTGTTCCAGCAGGCGAGCAGCGAGCGCGAGCGTCTGGTCAACGAGTACCACAACACCAACTATTCGGTGGTGGACATTGACCTGATCGAACGCATCTACGGAATCTTCTATCGCCAGAAAGTCTCGGGCATCGCCCGTCATGCGTTCCGTACCTTGACCACTATTGAAAAAGCCACCGCCACCGAGCGCGGCATCGAACTGGCAGTGCGTAACAACGCCACCGGCGAAGTCACGGTTCGGCATTACGACGCGGTGGTACTGGCCACCGGTTACGAGCGTCAGATGCACCGCAAGCTGTTGGCACCGCTGGAACAGTATCTGGGCGATTTCGAGGTGGACCGCAACTACAAGCTGATCACCGACGAGCGCTGCAAGGCCGGCATTTATATGCAGGGCTTCTGCCAGGCGAGCCATGGTTTGAGCGACACCCTGTTGTCGATCCTGCCGATTCGCGCGGATGAGATTGCCGGGTCTTTGTATGAGCATGGCAAGCACCGTGGGCATGGCCGTTCGGTGGTGGATTTGTTGTTGGCGACTGCCAGTTAAGGTATTCGGCGTCTGTCACGCCGCCATCGCCGGCAAGCCGGCTCCTACAGTTGATCGCATTCCCCTGTAGGAGCCGGCTTGCCGGCGATGGCGTCTTCAAAGACACCCCGAATGCCCAATCCTGAACCCTTCCTGAAGATCCCGGCAATTCCCCGACGACTTGCCAATGCATCGTTTACTCTCCAGAAATCGGGGCGTAAGCTTCGCGCGTTTTCATCAATAGCGGAGACCCACAGTGGGTACTTGTTCGAGTGACAGTAGTCGGCCGGTTTCGATAACCGGCAACAACCCGGCAAGATAACGCGCAACTTTTTGTGCCGTTGTCTCGCCTGATAGCGAGCAGCGGCATCCCGATCGCGGCCAGTCCTGGTCCGTGTCCCGACGTTCTCTCATCGACGCTGAACCGTGCGTGATGTTCGACTTTTTGTCGTCATCGCGGTGCACCGACACGCCTGCTGGAAGGTTTCCCGGCTGACCCTGGGGGAACTGCCATGAACCTGAACCTGCTCAAAGAATTCTTTGCCGGATTCCTGCGCACCCGTCACATCGCCCGACACTTCCGTCGCCTGGCGCTGCTGGAAACCTTCACCGACACCACGGTCAGCCGCGAGGTGCCGCCCACTTTGGCGCAAACCCTGGTGAGCGCCGCCAACAACGACACCGGCCAACTGCTGCACAACCTTGGCAGCCACACCGATGGCCTGAGCGAAGCCGAAGCCGATGCACTGCGCGTGCAATTCGGCCTCAACGAAGTCGAGCACGAGCAACCGCTGCCGTGGTGGACTCACTTGTGGCACTGCTACAAAAACCCGTTCAACCTGTTGCTGACATTGCTCGCGGTCATCTCGTGGCTGACCGAGGACATGAAAGCCGCCATCGTGATTTTCTCGATGGTGGTGCTCTCGACCTTGCTGCGCTTCTGGCAGGAAACCAAATCCAACCAGGCGGCCGACGCGCTCAAGGCGATGGTCAGCAACACCGCCACGGTGATGCGTCGCGATGCCCTGCGCACCGAAGTCCCCATCAAACAGCTGGTGCCGGGCGATCTGATCGTGCTCTCGGCCGGCGACATGATTCCCGCCGATTGCCGGGTACTCAGCGCCAAGGACCTGTTCGTCAGCCAGGCGGCGATGACCGGCGAATCGATGCCGGTGGAAAAATTCCGCCACCAGCAGGACAGCGACACCAGCAATCCGCTGGACCTGGACAACATCCTGTTCATGGGCACCAACGTCGTGTCCGGCACGGCGATCGCGGTGATTCTGACCACGGGCAACAGCACCTATTTTGGCGCGCTGGCCCAGCGGGTCGGTGCCACCGATCGCGCGCCGACGTCGTTCCAGACCGGGGTCAACAAAGTCAGCTGGTTGCTGATCCGCTTCATGTTCGTCATGGCGCCGCTGGTGCTGTTCATCAATGGGTTCACCAAAGGCGACTGGACCGAAGCGCTGCTGTTCGCACTGTCGATTGCCGTGGGCCTGACCCCGGAAATGCTGCCGATGATCGTCACCTCGACGCTGGCAAAAGGTGCGGTGTTCCTGTCGCGCAAAAAAGTCATCGTCAAGCGCCTCGACGCGATCCAGAACTTCGGCGCCATGGACGTGCTGTGCACGGACAAGACCGGCACCCTGACTCAGGACAAAATCTTTCTGGCGCGCAACGTCGACGTCTGGGGCAACGACTCCGACGACGTGCTGGAAATGGCCTACCTCAACAGCTACTACCAGACCGGCCTGAAAAACCTGCTGGACGTGGCGGTGCTCGAACACGTCGAAATCCACCGTGAACTGAAAGTCGGCACGGCGTTTCACAAAGTCGACGAGATCCCGTTCGACTTCACCCGGCGGCGCATGTCGGTGGTGGTCGCCGAGCGCGGTCAACCGCATCTGTTGATCTGCAAAGGTGCGGTGGAAGAGGTGTTGGCGGTGTGCACTCGGGTGCGTCACGGCGAACGCGATGAAGCACTGAGCGATGAACTGCTGGCGCGGATTCGTCAGGTCACCGCCTCGTTCAATGCCGAGGGGCTGCGGGTGGTGGCGGTTGCCGCGCGGCCAATGATCGAGGGGCGCGAGACTTACAGCCTGGCGGACGAACAGGCCCTGACGCTGATTGGCTACGTGGCGTTTCTCGATCCACCGAAGGAAAGCACCGCCCCGGCCTTGAAAGCGCTGGCCGCGCATGGCGTGGCGGTGAAAGTGCTGACCGGCGACAACGAACTGGTGACCGCGAAGATCTGCCGCGAAGTCGGCCTGGAGCAGCAAGGCCTGTTGATGGGCAACGACATCGAGCGCATGACCGACGCCGAACTGGCGCGGGCGGTGGAGACCACCAACGTCTTCGCCAAACTGACGCCGTCGCACAAGGAACGCATCGTCCGTCTGCTCAAGGGCAACGGTCATGTGGTCGGGTTTATGGGCGATGGCATCAACGACGCCCCTGCGCTACGCACCGCCGACATCGGCATTTCGGTGGACAGCGCCGTGGACATCGCCAAGGAAGCGGCGGACATCATCCTGCTGGAGAAAAGCCTGATGGTCCTGGAGGAGGGCGTGCTGGAAGGGCGGCGGACCTTCGCCAACATGCTCAAGTACATCAAGATGACCGCGAGTTCGAACTTCGGCAACGTGTTCTCGGTGCTAGTGGCCAGCGCGTTCATCCCGTTCCTGCCGATGCTGCCGATGCACCTGCTGGTGCAGAACCTGCTCTATGACATTTCGCAGATCGCCATCCCGTTCGATAACGTCGACGAAGAAATGCTCAAGCAACCGCAGCGCTGGCAACCGGCGGATGTCGGGCGCTTCATGCTGTTCTTCGGCCCGATCAGTTCGATCTTCGACATCACGACGTTTGCCTTGATGTGGTACGTGTTCGACGCCAATACCCCGGACCACCAGACCCTGTTCCAGTCGGGCTGGTTCGTGGTCGGGCTGCTGACCCAGACGCTGATCGTGCACATGATTCGCACGCCGAAGATTCCGTTCCTGCAAAGCCGCGCCGCCATGCCGCTGCTGGTGATGACCGGAGTCATCATGGCCGTGGGGATCTTCCTGCCGATGGGACCCTTGGCGCACTACTTCAAATTGCAGGCGCTGCCGTCGCTGTACTTTGTGTTTTTGCCGGTGATTCTGCTGGCGTACATGGCGCTCACCCAGGCGGTGAAGGGCTTCTACATCCGCCGGTTTGGCTGGCAGTAATGCTGCCAGATGTAGGAGCGAGCGGTGCGGCGATCCGACTTGCCCGCGAAGGGCGCGCCTCATTTCCAAAGCAAACCGCGTCATCGTTCTTCGCGGGCAAGCCTTGCTCCTACAAGGAATTGAATACAAGGCTGAAGATTTAGGAAAACATTCATGCAAGCACTCAACAACATCAACCTGACCTCCCTGGTCGACACCCTGGTCAGCCTCAGCGCGGCCTTCATCCTCGGTGGCCTGATCGGCTTCGAGCGCCAATACCGCCAACGCACCGCCGGCCTGCGCACCAACGTGCTGGTCGCGGTGGGGGCGGCGATTTTCGTCGACATGGCCAACCGCCTCGGCGGGGCCGAAGGCGCGGTGCGGGTGGTCGCTTACGTGGTTTCCGGCATCGGCTTCCTCGGTGCCGGGGTGATCATGCGCGAAGAGGGCAACGTGCGTGGCCTCAACACCGCGGCAACGCTGTGGGCTTCGGCGGCGGTCGGTGCCTGCGCAGGGGCTGATCTGGTCCTGGAGGCCTTGCTCGGCACGCTGTTCGTACTGGCGGCCAATACCTTGCTGCGGCCGATCGTCAACAACATCAACCGTCAGCCGCTGGATGTGATTTCGGCTGAAGTCACCAACATCGTTTACGTGATCGCCCGCCGTTCACAACAAAAAGCTGTGCTGGCGCTGCTGGAAGCGGAACTTGAGCGCAGCAATTACCCGGCGAGCGATGTTGATGTACACGCGTTCGGCGCAGATGAAATCGAAGTGGAGGCGACCCTCGCGACGACGTCCGTGGACGGCGACGAACTGGATGCGCTGGTGGCGCGGATTTCGACATCGACGCTGGTGGTGCAGGCGTTCTGGAGTCCGAGTACGACGGAATAGCGTTGAATCCGCTCTGGCAACGGAATAAATGTCTCGGGTTTTAGGAATAGTCCTACAGAAAGCTCGTTGGCTCTTCCGTAGCCTTGCGGCCTCACGAATCTGAAACCCTCCTGGGGGCCCCGGTTGCCGAACAAAGCGTTACGTATCCTGATTGCCGACGAGCAGCATTTTCAGCGGATGAGAATCGAGCGCCTGTTCAACCGGCTCGACTATTACCGCGTGGCCCCCGTGCAAAACCTTGCCGAACTGTTGACCCTGATCGAGTACGGCGGCGTGTCTTTCGACCTGGTGGTCATCAATGCCGCGCTGGCGGACGGGGCCCTGGACCTGCGCGACTTCTTCCTCGATCACCCACAGGTTCACCACGCCTTGATCTATGACGGGCCGCCGACCCCGGCTTGCGGGCAGCAAAAGGTTCAGGTGAGTGATGCTGCATTGCCCGATCTGGCGTGCATTCAACGACTGATGGCGACCGTTGATCCTCAGCTACCGTTCGTCGGTACTGTCATTTCTGTCAGGTAGTCGGGCGCGTGTTTCCGTGCAAGAGTCTTCGCGCAACTGCTGCGTGTAGCCGGGGTCTGACCCATGGGCATTCATTACCCGATCGTCTTGTATCTGCACAGGGAGTTGCCATGAAGTCAGCGGTAATAGCAGACGATCATCCGGTGGTGTGCACTGCAGTCGCGATGCTGCTTACACAGCTGGGATTCAAACTGATTCATAAGGTATCCAACGGCAACGAGGTCTTTTCAGCGATCCGTAAGCATCAACCCGATCTGGTGGTGCTGGATCTGATGATGCCCCGTCTCGGCGGGCTGGAAGTGTTGGCCCGCATTCAGGCCAGTGACGAGCGTTGTCGAGTACTGGTTTTCACCGGGCAAGATCCAAGGTTTTATCAGGACCGCTGCATGCGTGCCAGCGCCAGGGCTTATGTTTCCAAGGCCAACGACTTGAAGCATTTGCACGAGGCAGTGCTGGCGGTGATGGCCGGTTACACCTATTTCGCCAAGTTGCCGTCGAGTTCGGTGTCGTTGAGCACAATGCAACTCAGCGAGATGGAGAGGATCGACAAGCTCTCCGACCGTGAACTGACCATATTCCGGTACCTGGCCGAGGGATTAAGCAACAAGGAAATCGCCAAACTCTTGAACCTGAGCCACAAGACCATCAGCACCTACAAAACCCGTTTGACGGAAAAACTCAATGTGGAGTCCAAGGTTCACTTGAGAGAGACCGCCCAGCGTAACGGTCTGATTTGAGTGAGTACCTCTCGGCAATTGCGTTGGCTGATATCCCTCGTACTCCCGGTCTGTTTGTGGGTATCGACTGCCTATGCCCAACCGCAATCACTGACCCTGCTCGGACGCTCCAGCGTCGACGGCTACGACGTCAAACTGTCGGATGCCGATTCGCGTGTACTGCGCCAGAAAGGCCGGCTGGTACTGGCCGTCTCGGCGCCGGATTATCCGCCCTTCGACATCACCACCACCGGCACCGACTATGAAGGGCTGACGGCTGACTATGCCGGGCTGCTCAAACAGCTATTGAACGTGGAGATCGATGTTCAGCGCTACGCATCTCGGGACGAGGCGGTGCGTGCGATCAAGGAAGGGGCGGCTGACCTGTTGGGAACGGCCAACCGTTATGAGGTCGAGGATCCACAACTGCGGATGTCCAGTGCCTATGCTGATGATCAACCGGTGCTGGTCACGCGCACCGATTCATCCCTGCCACTGGACCCGGACCTTGCCGGTAAACGGCTGGCGATGCTGTACCACTATTTGCCCGAGCAGCAAGTGCAGGCTTTTTATCCCAAGGCGAATGTGCAGCTGTTCCCTTCGACGCTGGGCGCGGTGGGCGCCGTTGCGTTTGGTCAGTCTGACGCCTATCTGGGGGACGCCATCAGCGTCAATCACCTGATCAGCAAAAATTACCTCAACAACGTTCAACTGGCGGATTTCTCCCGTATGGAGTCCGGGCGTTTTGCGTTTGCGATGAACCTCGACAACCTCCAGTTGCAACGCATCGTCAACCGGGCGCTGGCGGCGATCCCGACCAATGAACGAATGAATATCCTGCGGCGATGGGGCGGCAGCGGGGCTTCCATTGCCGGCACGCAAGCCTTGCACTTCAGTGTCGCCGAGCAACGCTGGCTCAATAATCATCCACGTGTGCGAGTGGCGATCAACCAAAACCTCATGCCGATTTCCTTTATCGACAGCGAGGGCAAGTACCGGGGCATCAGCATCGATGTGCTGGCGAAAATCAGCTTGCGTACAGGCTTGAAATTCGACATTCAGCCAACCCGGTCAGTGGCCGAATTGTTCGATTGGATCAGGAGCGGTCATGTTGACGTGGTCGCCGGGATCAGCCCCAGCATTGAGCGTGAAACAGAACTGCGATTTACCCGACCGTTTCTGACCAGCCCGAATGTGCTGGTGACCCGCATCGCATCCGACAGCCCCAAGACACTGGATCAAATGGCCGGAAAAACACTGGCCATCACCCAGGGCAACAGTGCCGGTGAATTCATTCGCCAGCATTTCCCGCAGGTCGAACTGGTCACTGCGCCGTTGACCGCGGACGGGATGGAAATGGTCGCCCAGGGCAGGACGGACGGCGCCATCAACTCGTTGATCGGTGCCCGGATCATGATTTCCCGGCAATACCGCGACCGCCTGCAAGTGACCAGCACCGTCGGCACCGACCCGGCCCGCAGCACCCTGGCGACCGGTCGCGAGGCTGTTGAGCTGCATTCGATCCTGGACAAGGCGCTGCTGAGTATCTCCCCTGAAGAAATCGATGAAATGACCGGTTATTGGCGCAATGACCTGATGGTTGAACAGAGCTTCTGGCTGCGTCACCGGCAGGACATTCTCCAGGCCTTTGTCGGTGCCGGCGCCTTGCTGTTGCTGGCGCTGGCCTGGATCGCCTGGCAGCGCCGGCAGATCCGCCTGCGTCAGCAATTGCTCAGACAACTGCAGGACGCCAAGGACGCGGCGGATGAGGCGAACCGTGCCAAGACCACGTTTCTGGCGACCATGAGCCATGAGATCCGCACGCCGATGAATGCGCTGCTCGGCATGCTCGAACTGGCGCTGAAGCGAGCGGATGAAGGCGTCACCGACCGGTCGGCAATCGAGGTGGCGGCCAATGCCGGGCAACAGTTGTTGGCGTTGATTGGCGACATCCTGGACATCGCCCGCATCGAGTCCGGGCATTTGTCCCTGACGCCGGAACGGGCCAACCTGCGCACGCTGGTCGAATCGGTGTGCCGGGTATTTGAAGGCCTGGCCCGGCAGAAGAACCTGGAGTGGCGCGTCGACCTGGGCGAGCACAGCGACGCCGACGTGTTGATCGACCCCACGCGTTTCAAGCAGGTGCTGTCCAATCTGCTGAGCAACGCGATCAAGTTCACCGAAGAAGGTGAAGTGCGCCTGACGCTGCGGGTCGAGCCCCGTGCAGTCGGGCAACTGGCGGTCTCGGTGCGCATTGAAGACACCGGCATCGGTATCAGCGAAATCGATAGGCAGCGACTGTTCAGCCCGTTTGTGCAGGCGCAAAACAGCCAGCAAACAGGTCGAAACGGCTCAGGTCTGGGGCTGGTGATCAGCCGCACGTTGTGCGAAATGATGGGCGGTCAATTGCAGCTTGCCAGCGTGTTGGGGAAGGGCACGCGGATTGATGTCTGCCTGGATCTGCCCGCGTTGCAACCGTTGCCGTCCAGCGAGTCACCTGACCGAGAGGAACAGGCGCAGACCCGGCCGCTGACCATTCTGGTGGTCGATGATTACCCGGCCAATCGATTGCTGCTCTCACGGCAGTTGAGCTACCTGGGCCACCGGGTGATGGACGCCGAGGACGGTCAGCAAGGTCTGGATCGGTGGCGCGAGTATGAGTTTGATGTGCTGATTACCGACTGCAACATGCCGGTGCTCAGCGGTTATGAGTTGGCCGGGGCCATCCGCGATGAAGAGCGGACTCAGGGATTGCAACCGATCCTGATTCTGGGATTGACCGCCAATGCGCAGCCCGAGGAGAAGGCCCGTTGCCTGGAAGCGGGGATGGACGACTGCCTGTTCAAACCGATCCGCCTGGCGGATCTGGGCGCCTGGTTGGCGTCCAGATTTGCCGATGGATCACCGGTGCCGCCCCTCGAAACACCCTCAACCGCCGAAATCGACTTGAGCGGTCTGGAGCGCTACGTCGGCAAGGACGACGAGCTGATCAAACAATTGCTGAGCGACCTGGCCGCGACCAATCGCAAGGATCGGCAGGAGTTGCTCAAGGCTCATGCCCGTGGTGAACAGCATGCCCTGTGCACGTTGGCGCACCGCATCAAGGGCGGGGCGCTGATGGTGCGGGCGGACGGTCTTGTCAAATGCTGCAAGGACCTCGAGCATGCCTGCGGTGATGGCCGTCCAGAGCTGATCGACAAAGCCGTCGATCAGCTGGCTAAGACCATGAGGCGCCTCGACGAACAGCTGGCGCGGGGCTGACGCTTAATCCCAGTTCGGCGCGATGCCTTTGGGGCTGGTCAGGCGGTGGGCGCGTTCAAGGCCGGCGATCAGTGCCATGTCGGCGTCGCTCAGGGTCAGGGCGCAGGCCTTGAGGTTGCTTTCCAGGTTGGCGCGCTTGGTGGATGACGGGATCACCGCGTAACCCGATTGCATGGCCCAGGCCAGGGTGACTTGCGCAGGCGTTGCTTGCAGACGCTCGGCGATCTGCTGGATGACCGGGTCTTTCAGCACTTCGCCGTATGCCAGGGTCATGTAGGAGGTGATCTGGATGTCCTGGCTCTGCGCGAACTCGACGACCTTGCGGTTTTGCAGGTACGGGTGCAGTTCGATCTGGTTGGTGGCGATGTGATCGGCACCGATGGCGGCGATGGCTTGCTTCATCAGGTCGACGGTGAAGTTGGAGACGCCGATCTGCCGGGTCAATCCGAGTTTTTTGGCTTCGAGCAACGCGCCCATGAATTCTTCGACCGGCACCTGGTTTTCCGGCGATGGCCAGTGGATCAGTGTCAGGTCGAGGTAGTCGGTCTGCAGTTTTTGCAGGCTCTCTTTGAGGCTGTCGATCAAGCGGTCCTTGGCGAAGTTGGCGACCCAGATCTTGCTGGTGATGAACAGTTCTTCACGGGCAATGCCGCTGGCTGCGATGGCCTCGCCGACCTCGGCTTCGTTCTCGTAGATTTGCGCGGTATCGATGGCGCGGTAGCCCAGTTCCAGGCCAGTGCTCACCGAATCAATGACCACCTGGCCTTGCAAGCGAAACGTACCAAGACCGAATGCGGGAATAGACATCAATGACTCCAGGGGTTGCAGTGGGAATGGGCACGAGTATCCGTGCCTGCATCCTTGAGAAAAACGGCTGGATGGGCAAAGCAATGTTTACCGCAAGTCATGAATCGTAAGGCAAGAGGATTCGCGGTGTTGCAACGGACGCCTTCGCGGGCAAGCCTCGCTCCTACAAGAACATCACACGCCCCTGTAGGAGCGAGCGGTGCGGCGATCCGACTTGCCCGCGAAGGCCGCGACTCGGTTTCGGATCTTATCCGCGAGCCTCAAGAATCATGCAAGTCGTCGACCCCGTCGCATACAACCGCCCATCCACATCATAAATCCGCCCCTCGGCCAGCGCCGTCGAGCGCCCTAGGTGCACAATCTTGCCCTCGGCCCGCACCGGTCCGCTGGCGCCGGTCAACGCGCGGACATAACTGATGCGCAGATCCAGCGTCGTATACCCCTGGCCCTTTTTCAGCTGCGTATGAATCGCGCAGCCCATGCACGAATCCAGCAAGGTCGCCGCATAGCCGCCATGCACGCTGCCCAGCGGGTTGTAATGCCGGGCGTCCGGCGTGCCCTGGAAGATGAACAGCCCGGCCGACCATTCGATAGGGATGAAATCCATCAGCGTGCCAATCGGCGGCGAGGGCAGTTCACCGTTGCCGATGCCCTCGAAGAACTCGGCCGGCGACAGCGCGCTGACCTCGGCCAGCGATAGGCTGCCGGGCCCGGCCAGACGTGCGCGCATGGCGTCTTCCTGAACGATCCATTGGGCGAGGGAGGCTTCTCGGTTGGGGCTTTGCATGTTCAGTGTCCTCGGACGGGCGCAGATATTATGGTTGTAATCTGCGCTGATATTATGTCCGAAATAAAAACTCCGCCAGCCCCCACTCATCGGCCCTGTAGGAGCGAGCCTGCTCGCGATGGAGGTCAACGGTAACGCAGCCAGTCTGACACCCCGCGGAGCTCTCACGTTTTTCGCGAGCAAGCTCGCTCCTACAGGTTCGTCCGTGTCGGCAAAAAAGGGCTAGGCGATGTCGCTGTGGGTGAATTCCTCACCGAGAAAGTCAATCAACGTCCGCACCGACGGCAGCAACCCACGGCGAGAGGGGAAGATCGCATGGACGATCCCGCACTTGGGCGCCCAGCCCGGCACCAGTTCGACGAGGCGTCCGGCGGCAATGTCATCGCGCACCACCACGCTGGGCAGGTGCGCGACGCCAATCCCTGCGAGCACCGCGTGACGCAGGGCCAGCAAGTCATCGGTGACCATGCGCGGCGCGTGTCGGATCAGCGCGCTGGCGCCGTTCGCACCGAACAATTCCCACTGATATTCACGCTGTGCCGCGCCCCAGTGCACGCTGGGCAAACCGCTGAGGTCGGCCGGGGAGGCGGGCGTCGACAAGCGTTTGGCAAAGGCCGGGCTGCCCACCAGGCATTGGGTGCTGTTGCCCAGCACCTTCATCACCATGTCGGTGTTTTCCAGCGGCGGAAAGCGCACGCGCAAGGCAATGTCGAAACCCTCGTGGATCAGGTCGACCCGGCGGTTGGTGCTTTCGATGAACAACTCCACCAGCGGGTATTTGAGCATGTAGCGGGTCAGCATCGGCCCGACCCAGGAGTTGAGCAACGCGGTCGGGCAACTGATGCGCACCAGGCCCTGGGGTTCGGAGCGGTTGCGTTCGATCAGTTCGGCGGCGCTTTCCGCTTCCACGCGCATGGCCAGGCAGCGCTGGTAATAGGCCTGGCCGATTTCGGTCAGCGAACAATGCCGGCTGGTGCGGTGCAACAGACGTACACCGAGGCGCTCTTCGAGCTCGGCGATGCGTCGGCTGAGCTTCGATTTGGGCATGTCCAGCGCCCGCCCGGCCGCAGCGAAACCCTGATGTTCCACCACTTGGGTGAAGTAGTAGAGGGTGTTGAGGTCTTCCACCATCGTTCTCCATATAGAACGCTAAGGCTGATTTTTGCAGTCTAGCGCACCAAAGGGTTCGGTTTTAAGCTTTGTCCATCGCGTCAAACCACAGATTTCGGAGGCAGCATGAAAAACATCATCGGCATCTACACCAGCCCACGGACCCATTGGGTTGGCGACGGTTTTCCGGTTCGTACGCTGTTTTCCTACGACAACCTGGGCAAACACATCAGCCCGTTTTTGCTGCTGGATCACGCCGGCCCTGCTGAATTCACCCCGACCACCGAGCGTCGTGGCGTTGGTCAGCATCCGCACCGCGGTTTCGAAACCGTGACTATCGTTTACAAGGGCGAACTGGAGCACCGCGACTCCACCGGCAGCGGCGGCAAGATCGGCCCGGGCGATGTGCAATGGATGACCGCCGCCTCGGGGATTCTCCACGAAGAGTTCCACTCCGAAGGCTTCGCCAAAACCGGCGGCACCCTGGAAATGGTCCAGCTGTGGGTCAACCTGCCGGCCAAAGACAAAATGGCCGACGCCGGTTACCAGACGATTCTCGACGGCGACATTCCGAGCATCCCGCTCAAGGACGAGGCCGGCAGCCTGCGCCTGATCGCTGGAGAATTCGACGGCCACACCGGCCCGGCACGGACATTCACCCCGGTCGATGTCTGGGACCTGCGCCTCAACGGCGGCAAGTTGCTGACCCTCGATCTGCATGAAGGTCGCAACACCGCACTGGTGGTGCTGCGTGGCACGGTTCAGGTCAACGGCCTGGAGCTGGTGCGCGAAGGGCAGTTGGCGTTGTTCGAACGCAATGGCCACCAGCTCAGCCTGGAAGCCAATAACGACGCCGTCGTGTTGCTGCTCAGCGGCGAGCCGATCGACGAACCCATCGTCGGCCACGGCCCGTTCGTGATGAACAGCGAGCAAGAGATTCACCAGGCCTTTGCCGATTTTCAATCGGGCCGGTTTGGACGGATGAGCGGTTGATACACGGATAGATGGTTGCACCGCGCCAGGCTTGACTGACTACGCTTGTCTGGCCGCGTCTGAATGATCAATCAAAACACCCCCACGCCGAACTGTTCGGCATCGATTAAAACCGAGGATGACCCCATGACTACTTCTTACAAACGTCTCGACAAGGATAACGCCGCCGTTCTGTTGGTGGATCATCAGGCTGGCCTGCTGTCTCTGGTGCGGGACATCGAACCGGACCGTTTCAAGAACAACGTGCTGGCCCTGGCCGACCTGGCCAAGTACTTCAAATTGCCGACCATCCTCACCACCAGTTTCGAAACCGGCCCCAACGGCCCGCTGGTGCCCGAGCTCAAAGCGCTGTTTCCGGATGCGCCTTACATTGCCCGTCCTGGCCAGATCAATGCCTGGGACAACGAAGACTTCGTCAAGGCGATCAAGGCCACCGGCAAGAAGCAACTGATCATCGCTGGCGTGGTGACCGAGGTGTGCGTGGCATTCCCGGCGCTGTCGGCACTGGCGGAAGGTTTTGACGTGTTTGTGGTGACGGACGCTTCCGGCACGTTCAACGAGCTGACCCGCCAATCGGCCTGGGACCGCATGTCGTCTTCCGGCGCGCAATTGATGACCTGGTTCGGCCTGGCCTGCGAGCTGCATCGCGACTGGCGCAACGACGTGGAAGGCCTGGCGACCCTGTTCTCCAACCACATCCCGGACTACCGCAACCTGATGACCAGCTACAACACGCTGACCAATAGCAAATAATCACTGACACACATCACCCCTGTAGGAGCCGGCTTGCTGGCGATAGCGGTAGAGCAGTCAACAATTGAGTGACTGTCAGACCGCCATCGCCAGCAAGCCGGCTCCTACAGGTTTTTGTGTTGTTCTCAAGCCTGCGTTTGCTCCTACACTGTGCCCATCCGTACATGGCTGGAGTTGCTTGATGCTGTCACTGCTTACCAATCACCCGCTGGTCTGTGCCCTGATCCTGATCATCATCGATCTGGGGCTGTGGCGCTTGATCAGTGCCAGTGGCAGCAACTGGAAACTGTTGGTGCGGCTGCTGATTTTCACGTTGTTCAGCATCCTGTTGTTCAACGAAGGCCTGAACCCTCTGGAGCCCGCGCCCTGGGCGGACAACGTGCCGTTGCACCTGGCGGCGACCGGCTTGCAGATTGGCTGGTGGCTGTTCGGCGCGCGCACCCTGACGGTGTTGATCGGCGCAGGGATGATGCAACGGGTCGGGCACACCGGTCGATTGCTCCAGGATTTGCTGGGCGCGGTGATTTTCCTGATCGCGATCATCGCGGCCCTGGCGTACGTGCTCGACCTGCCGGTCAAAGGCGTGCTGGCGACGTCCGGCGCGTTGGCGATCATCGTCGGCCTGGCGTTGCAAAGCACCCTCAGCGACGTGTTCTCGGGGATCGTCCTCAACACCACCAAACCCTATCAACTGGATGACTGGATCTCCATCGACGGCACCGAAGGTCGGGTCACCGACATCGATTGGCGCGCCACGCGCCTGCAAACGTCCCAGGGCAGCATGGCGGTGATCCCCAACTCGCTGGCGGCCAAGGCCAAGATCATCAACTTCAGCCGGCCGAGCGACATTTTCGGCGTGTCGATCAGCTTGCAGTTGAGCCCGCACGCACGTCCGCAAACGGTGATCGATGCGCTGGAGCGGGCGATGGAGGGGTGCCGATACCTGCTGGCCAAGCCGGCGCCGTGTGTCGCGCTCAAAGGTTCGAGCGCCACCGGCGTGGAGTACGAAATCAGCGGCTTTGTGGTTTCGATGGACCAGAAACGCATGGTGCGCAATCTGCTGTTCGATCTGGCGTTCCGCCACTTGCAGGCATCCGGCGTGAGCCTGTTGTCCAGCGTCGAATCGAATGCACCGGTGAACCTGTCGCGGCCACGGGCGTTGCTGGAAAGCTCGGCGATCTTCTCGACTTTGCGTCAGGAAGAGAAAGAAACCTTCAGCCAGCACATGACCCTGCAAAACTTCCGCGCCGGGGAAATGATCCTGCCGGCGGGGGAGGTCAGCGATCATCTGTTTATCATCGAATCCGGCGTGGTCTCGGTGGCGTTGAGCCGCGCCGGGGGCAAGTTCGAGTCCGGGCGCATGGGGCCGGGCGAGGTGATCGGCGAGGGCGGGATCCTGTCGGACACGGCGCTGCCGGCGGACTTCAGCGCCAAGACCGCTTGCAGCCTGTACCGGATCGAAAAGGACTACCTCAAACCGTGCCTGGATGCGCGGCATGACATCGGCGAAGCGATGAAGGCGTTGCTGGATTTTCGTTTGCACAAGGCACAGACGTTGACCCAGGAAACGCCGAAAGTGGTGGAGAAGAAGGGGTTTTTGCAGTGGTTGCGCAGTCGGGCTTAGCGGTTGGTGTTGGATGGCCGCTGCGCGGTTCGCGGGCAAGCCTCGCTCCTACAGGGGGATGAGTTGTACCTGTAGGAGCGAGGCTTGCCCGCGAAGGCAATATTGGCCTCACCACAAAAAATCAGAAATCCAGCGTCGCCGAAACCTTCAGCGTCCGCGGCGTCCCCTGCGTCAGGTACCCGCCATTCGCCGAGGCCCAATAGGCCTTGTTCGCCACGTTCTCCAGATTGGCGCGCAAGGTGATGTACTTCTCATCCATCTTGAAGGCATACCGCGACCCCACATCAAAGCGGTTCCACGCCGGAATGCTCTGGGTGTTGGCGGCGTTCAGGTATTGCCCGCCGGTGCGCAACATCCGCGCACTGAGCGCTGCGCCTTCAATTCCCGGCACGTCCCAATCCGCCCCGACGTTGAGTTGAAAACGCGGTACGCCGACGGCGCGGTTGCCATCGTTGACCCCGTTGGTGCTGCCTTCGATTTCGGTCTTCATCAGCGTCGCGCCGCTCAGCAGGCGCAGGCCATCAAGCGGCTCGCCATAGACGTTCAACTCCACGCCTTTGTTTTGCTGCTCGCCATCGACCCGGAAGATCCCGTCCTGGGTGTAGCTCGACGGTTGTTCGATGCGGTACACGCCCAGGCTCGCGCCATACGTGTCCATGTCCAGGCGTACGCCGGCTTCGATTTGCTTGCTGCGCACCGGGGCGAAGGTCTCGTCGCGGTTGATCGCGCTGGTCGGTGGCGTGGGCCCCTTGGCCAGGCCTTCGATGCGGTTGGCGTAGAACGAAACGTGTTCCCATGGCTTGATCACCAGGCCATAGACCGGCGTGCTGATCGACTCTTCGTAGCTTGAGGTGCGTGCGCCGGTGGTGGTGTTCCAGCCGTCGACGTTCAGCGTCTGGCGCCGTACGCCGAGGGTGAGCAAGACGCGATCATCGATGAAGCCAAGGGTGTCGGACACCGCTGCGCTGCGCAGGGTGTTCTTGCCGACGATGCGCGGGTCGTGAATGTCGCTGGCAAACGATGTGGGGCTTGGGCGCGGTTTGTCCGTGACGTCGTAGAGATTGGTGCTGTAGCGCGTGGCGGTTCCTATGGTTTCGAACGCCGAGCGTTGCTGGCCCCAGATACCCGCGAGGCCCAGGTTCAATTGGTGACTGATCGGCCCGGTGTTCAAGTGGCCGTTGAGGCCGGTCATCAGGCTTTTGTTGTCCTCGTCGTGAGGCGAGTAGAGCATGCCGCCCCGGGCATTACCGTTGAGGTCGGTGACGGTCAGCGACGAATACACGCCGTTCTCCCGCGTGTGTTTGGCGCCGCCGGACACATAGGCGGTCCAGTTGTCACTGAGGTCATACTCGGCGCGGGCCATGCCGAAGGTGTCTTCCAGTTGCGAGTAGCTCCAGCTCTGTGCGTAACCGGCGTTGGCATCCGGTACCTTGGGCGCTTTGCTCAAGGTCGAATCGACATAGATCACCGAGCGGCCCTGATTGATCACCTGTTTCTGATAGCCCAGGTCCGTCGACACCCGCAGGCGATCACCCCGGAAGTCCAGACCGACGCTGATCAGCGACGAGCGACGGTCTTCGTCATCGACGGCGGTGGCGCCTTCGCGTTGCAGTAGATTGACCCGCGCGCCGAATCGGTTGTCTTCACCAAAGCGCTGGCCCAGGTCCAGATGCCCGCCCACTCGGCCATCGTCACTGTAATCGAGGGTGACGCTGCGGGTCGGCACATCGCCGGCGCGCTTGGGTTGCAGGTTGACGCCACCGCCAATCCCGCTGCCGCTGGGCGTAACACCATTCACAAAAGCATTCGGTCCCTTGAACAACTCGACCCGTTCCAGCGCTTCGGTGGCGATGATCTGCCGGGGCAGGATGCCGTAAAGACCGTTATAGGAAATGTCATCGGACAGCAGCGGCAAACCGCGGATCACGAACACCTGGGAGAAGTTGCCAAAGCCGGCGGACTGCCGCACCGAAGCATCGTTGAGCAACACATCGCCCACAGTCTGCGCTTGCTGGTCGGCGATGGTTTTGGCGGTGTAGCTGGTGACGCTGAAGGGCAGGTCTTTCAAGGCCTGGTTGCCGAGCATGCCGATCTGCGCAACCTTGGCGACCTGACCGCCACCGTAGGTGTCCGCGTTGTCGTCGCGCAGGGCGCTGACGCTGGTGGCGCCCAACTCCAGTGCACCGTTGGCAGAGACTCGCGGCGCCACGGTGTAACCGTTTCCGCCCGTGCTGATCAACTCGAAACCGCTGCCCTCAAGCAATTGCGCGAAGCCTGATTGCACGCTGTAGTTGCCTTGCAATCCCGGACTCTGGCGATTGCCCAGTTGCGCCGGATCGAACGACAACGGCACGCCGACCGCCACGGCGAATTGCGCCAGGGTATGGCTGAGCAAGCCCGGCCCTATATCGACGTTGCGGCTGGCACTTTCGCTGACGGTATCAGCGGCATGGCTGTTGATCGGCAGCAACGCGGTAAAGGCCAGGGCAATGCTCAGGCTCAGGGCCTTGAGCGGGAAATCGGCGGGGCGGTGCAGCGGTGTTGAAGTCATTCGGCGTTCCTGTCGAGCGCGTGGAATTGAAGAGGTCTATCCACACACCGAACGAAACGCGGAAAGGTATCAGGGGACTGTGAAATAGTTTTTCAGCGCACTCAGGCCCGGGGCTCGACCGACAGCCAGTAGCGGGTCAGGCTGCTGATTTTCAGCGGCAGCGTATCGCTGAGCAGACGCAGGCTGGCATCGGTGTCACGCAGGGAAAATGCCCCCGACACCCGCAACCCCGCGACATCCGCATGACAACGCAACACGCCGGGGCGATAGCGGCTCAATTCGCCGAGCAATTCGTCCAGGCGCATATTGCTCGCCAGCAACATGCCCTTGTCCCAGGCCAGGGCGCTGGTGTCGAAAGGTTCGAGCGGGTCGAGGCGATTGAGCTTGAAGCTCTGACGCTCACCGGCCTTGAGGGTCGTGCTCTGCTGGAGCAACTGCGGCGTGACTTCCACCAGCCCTTCGAGCACCGACACCTGGCTTCGCGAGCCAGTGATGCGCACGCAAAACCGTGTACCCAGCGCACGTGCGATGCCTTGCGGGGTTTCGACGATAAAGGGCCGGGCGCCGGGGTCCTTGGCGGTGCTGATCAACACTTCGCCATCCAGCAGCACCACTCGGCGTTCGCGCGGGGTAAAGGCAATGTCCACCGCACTTTCGGTGTTGAGCAGCACCTGACTGCCATCGGGCAGTTGCAGGTTTTTCTGTTCGCCCACTGCCGTGCGCTGATCGGCGGTCCATTGTTGCCAGGACACGTGTTGCGAGGCGATGCCCAAGGGGCCGGCCATCAGCAGCAAGCCAATACGCGTGAGGGTCTGACGGCGGCTCAAACCATCCTTGCGTGCCGCTCGCTGCAGGGTCTGGATGGCCAGGTTGGCCGGCACGCTGCGAAATTCTCCGAGCAGCGCTTCGGCCCGTTGCCAGGCCAGCGCATGCTCGGCACTGCGATTGCGCCATTGGGCAATGGCGTGATGGTCGGACGGCGTCGCGCTGCCTGAATGCAACTGCACCAGCCAGTCGGCGGCTTCGCCGAGAATGTGCGGGTTGATCATCGACGAATTCATCAGGCGACACTCAGGCAGGTAATGAACGCGGTGCGCATGTGCCGTTTGACGGTGATCAGCGACACATTCAGGCGTGCGGCGATCTGGTTGTAGGTCAGCCCTTCGATCTGTGACAGCAGAAAGGTTTCGCGAGTGATGGCCGGCAATTCGCGCAGCAGCGCTTCGATGCGCATCAGGGTTTCGAGAATCAGCAGGCGGGTTTCCGGTGACGGCACCTCGGCGGCCGGCAGGTGGACAATGGTCTCCAGATAAGCGCGCTCGATGTCCTGTCGACGCCAGCGATCAATCACCAGGCCCTTGGCGATGTGCGTCAGCAGTGCCCGGGGCTCGCTGCCCCAGGGCTTGACGACTTGCCGGGTCAGCAAACGCAGGAACGTATCGTGGGCCAGGTCCGCCGCGTCGCAGCGATTGCCGAGTTTTCGCTGCAGCCATCCCTGCAGCCAACCGTGGTGTTCGCTGTAGAGGGTATGGATTTGCTGGTTCAAAGGCTGGTCGGCTGACGACATGGGGGACTGATACTCTTTTCCGGCGTCCTGGCCTGATGCAATTAAGAATTGATCGCATTCTAGTGGCGAGGACCGAGTGCTGGCAATCAGCCCGACAGACTATTTTTCGCCCCCCCTGTAGGAGCCGGCTTGCTGGCGATAGCATCACCTCGCTCATCAATTTGCTCCGAGTTGCCCGCATCGCCAGCAAGCCGGCTCCTACAAGGGCGGCGGCGGTCTACTCGACTTTTGAGAAATTGGATATTCCAGCAGCCGGCCTGCGGGACTAACTTAGCTCCACCCCCACTTGCTCCTGGAGCCTGCCATGAAACCTCGTATCGATTTCTACACCGCGTCCCCTGATGCCCTCAAAGCCATGATCGCCCTGGAAACCGCCGTTTCGAAGCTGCCGCTGGAAAAGACCCTGATCGAACTGGTCAAGCTGCGTGCATCGCAAATCAACGGCTGCGCCTTCTGCATCGACATGCACACCGCCGATGCAATCAAGGGCGGCGAAACCCCGCGTCGCCTGTTTGCCGTGACCGCCTGGCGCGAGGCGCCGTTCTTCACCGAGCGCGAACGTGCTGCGTTGCTCTGGACCGAGTCCCTGACCCAACTGAGCCTGACCCACGCTCCGGACGAAGATTACGAAGTGGTCGCTGCGCAGTTCAGCCCCAAGGAAATGGTCGACCTGACCGTGGCGATTTCCACCATCAACAGCTGGAATCGTCTGGCCGTAGGCTTCCGTAAAACGCCTCAGGCCTGATCAGTGAGCGTCCGCTGACGGCGCGGCCGGTGGTTGCACCTTGCGCATCAAGGGCACCATCGCCGTGGCGATGATGAAGCAGACCATGATCATCAGAAACGCATCGCCGTAGGTTTGCGTCTGCGCTTCGCGGTAGGTCAGCAGCCATAACTGGTGCAGGCTGGCGGTGACGCCCACGTCACCGCTTTGGCCGAGTGTGGCGAAGTTGTTGCCGACCTGGGACAGCCATTGATTCAGGGCTTCGTTGGTGCTGTTGAGGTTTTCCGCCAATCGTGTGAAGTGCAGGTTGGTGCGGTCATTGAGGATCGTCGCACAGGCCGCGATGCCAATGGCTCCGCCGAGGTTTCGCATCAGGTTGAATAGCCCGGAAGCGTGTTTGAGTCGCGCCGGCGCCAGACCGCCGAGGGTCAAGGTGACCGCCGGTGGCACCGCCAATTGCTGGGCAATTCCGCGCAGCGCTTGCGGCAGCATCAACTCCTTGCCTCCCCAGTCATGGGTGATCGGGCTGAAATCCCACATCGACAAAGCGAACAACCCAAGGCCGGTCATCATGACCCAGCGCAGATCGATGCGGTTGGCCAGAAAGGCGTACAGCGGAATCGCCATGATCTGGAACACCCCGGTGGAGAAAACCGCCAGACCAATGTCCAGCGCGCCATAACCCCGCACCCGGCCGAGAAACAGCGGCGTCAGGTAAATCGTGGCAAACAGGCCGATCCCGGTGACAAACGAGAAGAAGCAGCCGAGGGCGAAGTTGCGGTCTTTGAGGGCGCGCAAATCGACGATCGGGTTGGCCACGTGCAAGGTCCGGCCGATGAACGCCAGGCCCGCCAGGCCGCTGATCCAGGCGGTGATCAGAATCGTGCGGTCGCTGAACCAGTTCCAGCGCGGGCCTTCTTCGAGGGTGTATTCCAGGCAGCCGAGAAACAGCGCCAAAAACACCATGCTCAAATAGTCGGCGCCCTTGAGCAGCGACAGTTCCGGCTGATCGATCTTCACCAGCATCGGCACCGCCACCGCGACGAAAATCCCCGGCACCAGGTTGATGTAGAACAGCCAGTGCCAGGAGGAAACATCGGTGATCCAGCCACCAATCACCGGCCCCAGTGTCGGTGCCAAAGACGCCACTGCGCCGATGGTCGCGGCGGCGATCACCCGTTGTTTGCCGGTGAAGAAAAAGAACGCCGTGGTGAACACCAGCGGGATCATCGAGCCGCCAAGAAACCCTTGCAGGGCGCGGAAGGCGATCATGCTCTGAATGTTCCAGGCCGCGCCGCAGAGCAGGCTGGCCAGGGTGAAACCCACCGCGGATGCGCAGAACAGCCAGCGGGTCGAGAACACGCGGGAGAGCCAGCCGGACAGCGGAATCACGATGATTTCGGCGATCAGGTAGCTGGTCTGCACCCACGCCGTTTCGTCAGTGCCCGCCGACAACCCGCCGCCGATATCGCGCAATGAAGCCGAGACGATCTGGATATCCAGCAGGGCAATGAACATGCCGATGCACATGGTGGCGAAGGCGAACACCTTGGTCGCCGTCGCCATGTTCGCGGCGTTGAACGGCTGCGCGGGGGCGGCGAGGGCGCGGTTCATGGCGCGCTGGCCACGGCAGGCGTTTCAGGCTCCTTGCGTGTGTCGACTTCAGCGGTCACCGACAGGCCGGGACGCAGATGCCCGAGCACGCCGTCGGCAGGATCGAGCACGATCCGCACCGGCACTCGCTGCACGATTTTGGTGAAGTTGCCGGTGGCGTTTTCCGGTGGCAACACGCTGAACTGCGAACCGCTGGCTGGCGCGAGGCTGTCGAGGTGACCGTGGAATACCTGCCCCGAGAGCACGTCGGCGTGAATGATCACCGGTTGGCCCGGTGTCATGTGCGCCAGTTGATCTTCCTTGAAGTTGGCATCGACCCACAGCCCGCTGGCCGGCACCACTGACAACTGCTGCGAACCGGCCTGTGCATACGCACCGACCCGCGCCCGGCGATTGCCGATCACGCCATCCATCGGTGCGCGCAATTCGGTGTAGCCGACGTTCAATTGCGCCAGGTCTCGTTCGGCCTTGGCCTGCATCAGCGCGGCACGTGCTTGCTGTTTCTGAGTGTCGATCACGTTCAATTGGCGTTGCGCCGCCAGCAGTTCAGCCTGGGCTCGTGCGCTCAGCGCCTGGGCGGTCTTGAAGGTGGCGTCGGCCCGTTGCGCACTTTCCACGGAGACAGCGTTGCTGCCGACCAGGCGTTTGTAGCGTGCATTGTCGTCCCGTGACCGGGCGGTTTCAGCGCCGGTGGCATCGATCCCCGCACGGGCCTGACCGATCACCGCGTGTTGCAGTTGTTCAGTGGCGTCGAGGTTGGCCAGCAAGGCTTCTTGCGCGGCGACCGCGCCTTCGGCCTTGGCCAGGTTGGCGCGGTAGTCACGGGAATCGAGGCGGATCAACACATCGCCGGCCTTCACTTTCTGGTTGTCGCTGACCAGCACTTCTTCGATGTAACCCGCGACCTTCGGCCCGATCACCGTCACGTCGCCGCCAATGTAGGCGTCGTCGGTTTCTTCGATGAAACGCCCGGCGGTCCACCAATGGGTAGCGTAAAGGCCTGCAAATACCAGAACGGCAATGGCCAGCGTCAGCAGGATCAGGCGCTTGAGCAGGGGAGGCTTGGGTGTGCTCACCGCAACGGCAACGTCGGGTTCAAGGCTGGGCATGCTGGTCATGGAGGATTACCTGTGGGAATCGGCGTTTAATTACGTGCGTAATATGACGTATGTAATATTTGGTCGCAATTAATTTCTGCTGCCGATCGTCAGGTGCTTATTTTCGCCAGTGGCCAGGGGTGATGCCGGTCATGTCCCTGAAGAAGGCAATAAACGCACTGTCACTGGCAAAACCCAGTGCGAAGGCGCTGTAACCGATGTTTCTGCCGGTAGTGAGCAGTTCGATGGCCCGCATCAACCGCCACTGTTGGCGCCATTGCTGATAGCTCATGCCGGTTTCGCGCTGGAAGATTCGCCCGATGGTTCGGCCACTGGCGCCGATCTGCGCTTGCAGGACCTGAAGTTCGGGCGGTAGCTGATCGAGCGTTGCAAGCAGCGGCGCCAGGCGTTTGTCCCAGGGCAATGGCAGCAGCATCGGCTGCTGTGCGGCGTCACGGATTTCGCTGAGGCACAGGCCCAGTAAATGAACGAATTTGCCGTGCTGCCAATCGGTGTCGAATTCCGCTTGGGCAATCGACTCCAGCACGGCCCGCAGCAACGGGCTGACTTCAATCACGCAGACGTGTTGCGGCAGCTCGGCGCACAGCGAAGGTGTCAGGTAAATCGAGCGGTAATCGACGCTCTGTTGCATCACCGCGCGGTGCGCCACCCCGCAGGGAATCCACGCTGCGCGGGAGGGCGGCAGCAGGCACAGCTGCTGCGCGAGGGTAATGTGTGTGCAGCCCTGGCGGGTGAACAGCAACTGCCCCCGTTGATGTTGATGTAAACCGGAGTCGTGATCGCCAAGGGTGGCGGCGATACCGATCACGGCGGCGGGATAGCTGTCGGGGTCGAATTGCGCGTGTGCATCGAGCCAGGCCATGGTTTGTCCGATTTCATCGATTAGTTGTCAGGGTTTTGATAATACGTCAGTCACGGTTTCATAAGCTGCTCGCCAGTTTTCCTGGGGAGTGAAGTCGTGATGAGTTACAAAAAATTGTTGGCGTTGACCATCGCTTTGCTGATGTTCCCGCAGATCGCCCAAACCCTTTACAGCCCGGCATTGGCGGACATCGGCCAGGCCTTCGCGGTCGGGCCGCAGGCGGCGGCGCACATGCTTTCCGTGTATTTCCTGGCCTTTGCGTTTGGTGTGGTGGCGTGGGGCCGGATGTGCGACCGCATCGGACGTCGACCGTCGATGCTCGCTGGCCTGGGGTTGTACGCCGGCGCATCGTTGCTGGCGCTGAACGTTCGCACGTTCGATGCGTTGTTGATGGCGCAGGCGCTGGCGGCGTTCGGTGCGGCGGTGGGTTCGGTGGTGACGCAAACCGTGCTGCGCGACCGCTTCAAGGGCGCGGAACTGGCGCACGTGTTTTCGCTGATGGGCATTGCGCTGGCGGCCAGTCCGGCGATTGGCTTGTTCACCGGGGCGAGCCTGGTGGAAGGTTTCGGGTATCGAGGTGTCGTGGCGTGTCTGTTGCTGTTGTCTGCGGCGCTCTGGCTGTGGTGCCTGCGCGTCTTGCCCGAAACACGGCCGCAGCAAGTGACGACACCGGCCTTGTTCGAGACGCTGTGGCGAATGCTGGGCGACCGCGATATCTGGCGTTCGACGTTGCTGGTCGCGCTGTTCAACATTGCCTTGTTCAGCTACTACAGCCTCGGTCCTTTCGTGTTCCAGCGACTGGGCTTGAGCGCGCAGTGGTTCGGTTACAGCGGGGTGATCCTCGCACTGGGTTCAGGTCTCGGTGCCTGGCTCAACCAGCGGTTGTTGCGTCGAGGCGTGAGTGGCCCGCAGCTGATTCAACTGGCGGCGGCGCTGGTGTGGGTGGGGGCCAGTGGCGTATGGCTGTTGGAAGAAAGCCTTGGGTTTGTATTGCCGATGCTGCTGGTGGTGCTGGGGTTCGGGATGGCCATCCCGAACATTCTAGGCTCGGCACTCGCCGGTTATGGGGACCGGCTGGGCACGGCCGGCGCGCTGTTCGGATTGTTGTATTACCTGTTGATCGGCGGCGGGCTGATGCTGGTGGCCTGGGCACAAGCGTTGGGCGAAACCCTGATGGTGTGCGGTGGGTTGGCGATGCTGTTGGCACACACAAGCAAACGTTCGGTCATTGACCGGTGTGCAACCTGACAGGAACTCACTCAAACGCCTTGCCAGCGATGGGGCCTTGGGATGTGCATCGATCATGCGGCCGTCATCGCCAGCAAGCCGGCTCCTACAGTGGATCGGTGTGAGCATTGAGACTGGCGTTTACACAAAGCCCTTGTAGGAGCCGGCTTGCTGGCGATGGGGCCCTTGGATTTGCATCGATCATGCGGCCGTCATCGCCGGCAAGCCAGCTCCAACAGTGGATCGGTGTGAACGTTGAAACTGGCGTTCACGCAAAACCCTTGTAGGAGCCGGCTTGCTGGCGATGAGGCCCTTGGATTTGCATCGATCATGCGGCCGCCATCGCCGGCAAGCCAGCTCCTACAGTGGATCGGTGTGAACGTTGAAACTGGCGTTCACGCAAAACCCTTGTAGGAGCCGGCTTGCTGGCGATGAGGCCCTTGGATTTGCATCGATCTTGAGGCCGTCATCGCCGGCAAGCCAGCGCCTACAGGACTGCGTTAATCCTCGCGTTTGACGACCAGCGTGAGGATGTCGTAACTGGCGACCAGTTCACCCAGCTGGTTGGTGACTTCCACGTCCCATGCCACCACGCCCTGCGGAATGCCCTGCGGGCTCTTTTTGCCCTGATCGATTTTACGTTTGCAGGTCAGGCGCGCCTGGATGGTGTCGCCGATGCCTACCGGGTTAATGAAGCGCAACGTATCCAGGCCGTAGTTGGCCAGCACCGGGCCTGGCGCCGGGGAGACGAACAGACCGGCCGCTGCCGACAGCACGAAGTAACCGTGGGCGATGCGTTTGCCGAATTGCGATTCCTTGGCGGCGATCTCGTCGAAGTGCATGTAGAAGTGATCGCCGGACAGGCAACCGAAGTTCACCAGATCGGCCTCGGTCACAGTGCGACGGTGGGTCAGCAGCGACTCGCCGATCTGCAGGTCCTGGAAGAACCGGCGGAACGGATGTACTTCAGTCTCGATGACCTTGGCGCCGCGCACGTATTCACCGGTGACGGCGGCGAGCATGGTCGGCGAGCCTTGCACGGCGGCGCGTTGCAGGTAGTGTTTTACCGCGCGCAGACCACCGAGCTCTTCACCGCCACCGGCACGACCCGGCCCGCCATGCTTGAGTTGTGACAGGGGCGAGCCGTGGCCGGTGGATTCGGCGGCGGATTCGCGGTCCAGCACCAGCAAGCGACCGTGCCAGGCTGCCGCGACAGGAATGGCTTTGGCCGCGATCTGTGGATCCTTGGTGATCAGACTCGCCACCAGGCTGCCTTTGCCGCGTGCGGCCAGGGCCAGTGCTTCGTCGAGGTCGTCGTAGGCCATCAGCGTGCTGACCGGGCCGAACGCTTCGATGTCGTGCGCGCCGCCTTCAGCGTGCGGGTCGCGGGCCTGCAACAGGGTCGGCGCGAAGAACGCACCCTGGCCGACGTTTTCGCCACGCGGTTCAAAACCGTCGCGAGCGCCAAACAGCAGGTCGCTGCTTTGCAGCAGGCTTTCCAGACGCTCGGCGACGTCCTTTTGCTGATCGTGAGAGGCCAGTGCACCCATGCGCACGCCTTCCACCGACGGGTCGCCGACCACGACTTTCTTCAGGCGATCGCGCAAACGGGTCGCGACGGCATCGATGTGTTTGGCCGGCACAATCGCCCGGCGGATGGCGGTGCATTTCTGCCCTGCCTTGGTGGTCATTTCCCGTGCGACTTCCTTGATGAACAGCTCGAACTCTTCGTCGTCCGGGGTCACGTCCGGGGCGAGGATCGCGCAGTTCAGCGAGTCGGCTTCGGCGTTGAACGGCACCGAGTTGCGGATCAGGTTCGGATTGACCCGCAGCTTGGCTGCGGTGTCGGCCGAACCGGTGAACGTCACCACGTCCTGGCCTTGCAGACGGTCGAGCAAGTCACCGGTGCTGCCGATGATCAGTTGCAGGCTGCCCGCCGGCAGCAAGCCGGATTCGTCTATCAGCCGCACCACGGCTTCGGTCAGGTAGCTGGTGGCGCTGGCCGGTTTGACGATGCACGGCATGCCGGCGAGAAAGCTCGGCGCGAATTTTTCCAGCATGCCCCAGATCGGGAAGTTGAACGCATTGATGTGCACTGCAAGACCACCGCGCGGCACCAGAATGTGCGTGCCGGCGAAGGTGCCGAGCTTGCTCAGCTGCATCGCCGGGCCTTCGTGGACGATGTTGCCCGACGGCAGTTCCCGCGAGCCGAGGCTGGCGTAGGTGAACAGCGTGCTGTTGCCGCCTTCGATATCGATCCAGCTGTCGGCGCGGGTGGCGCCGCTGTGGTGGGAGATCGCGTAGAGCTGCTCCTTGCGTTCGCTCAGGTACAAGGCCAGTGCCTTGAGACGTTGCGCCCGTTGCTGGAAGTCCAGCGCCATCAAGCCGCTGATGCCTTGGCGACGACCGTGCTCGACGGCTTCGGCGAAGTCCGGACGTTCCTCGTGGGTGCGTGCGATCTCGTGGCCGTCGATGGCGCTGCGCAGCACCTGGGCACCGTGTTGGCCGATCCAGCGACCGGCGATGAAACTTTGCAGGGTAGGGGCGTGAGACATCACGATTCCTCCAGGTTGTGAAAGGTGTTGGCGCGGTGGTAACCGCGCCCTTCAGGGATTACCAAAGCGCCACGGTGTAACCGACGATCAGCCGGTTTTCATCGAGGGCGGTGTTCAGGCCATTGCCGGAGCGGAAAGTCACGTTGCGCCAGCGCAGGCTGACGTCCTTGAACACGCCGCTCTGGATGACGTAACTGATGTCGGTGTCGCGCTCGCGCTCACGGCCGTTGTCGACGGTGCCGGCCTTGACGTGGCGACCGTCGGTGTAGCGGGTCATGAAGGTCAGGCCGGGAATGCCTTGCGCCGCGAAGTCGTAGTCGTAACGCAACTGCCAGGAGTCCTCGTCGGCCCGGGTGTAGGTGTTGAAGGTCACCAGGTTGACCACGTACGGATCGCCGCCGTTGAGGAACGGAAAGGCACTGTCGCCGGACAACTGCTGGTACGTGGCGCTGACCTTGTGGGCACCGTGGGACACGGTGAACATGCTGTTGAAGTTGCGGTTGTCGATGCGCCCGGCGCGTTCGGCACCGTCGCCCCGGCTGTCGAAATAGCGCAAGTCGCTGCGCAGATTGAAACCGTTGCCCAGCGGCTGGGTATGCACCAACCCGACAAATTGCTGGCGATAAATCTGATCGAGCTTGCCGTAGTAATAACTCAGGTTCAGTTGCGGACTGAACGCGTAGCTGCCGCCGGCAAAGTCGAAGTGATCACTGCTGGCGGCGGCGTAACCGATGTCATCGTTGCTGGAGGAATCCCGCAGGTTGGCCTTGGTCAGGCGCCCGGTATTCAGCGTCAGGCCACTGATTTCCTGGCTGGTCAGCAAGCCGCCTTCGAAGGTCGAACCGAGCAGGCGGGTGTCGTTGTAGGTCGCCACCGGCAGCAGGGGTTGCAGGGTGCCGAGCTTCAACACGCTTTTCGATACCCGCAGCTTGCCGGTCAGCCCCAGCTCGCTGAACTCGTCCGCCGGCTCATGGCTTTTCGGACCGAAGGGCAGCAGCCCGGTGCCACGGCGATCCGGGCTGGAGTCGAGTTTCAATCCCAGCTCCCCCAACGCATCGAGACCGAAGCCTAAAGTGCCGTCGGTGAACCCGGACTCGATGCGCGCGGTGAAACCCTGCGCCCATTCTTCAGCTTTGGATTGCGCTGCGTTGTCCTGGCGGAAATCGCGATTGATGTAGTGGTTGCGCATTTCAATGCGGGCCTTGCTGTCGTCGATGAAGTCGGCCATGGCGCTGGGGGCGACCATGGGCAGGCTCAATGCGGCGGCCAGCGAAAACAGTGATTCGTAAGGTGCAGAACGTGCGGGCTTCATTGTTTTTATTCCCTGCCATCAGTCGGTCGTGATTAGTGCTTGCTGGCGCCGGAGGCACCGATGCCGGTCATCGAACGGATGAACTGCGCCAGGTAGCGGCCGCGCTCAAGGGCCGCTCGCGGCGAGGTGTCGGTGACCGAAAACAGCCAGGCACTGAAAAACGCGAGGCTCATGGAAAACAGCGCCGGGTTGGAGTACGGGAACAGCGCCTTGTCGTGATGCAACACGTTGACCCACACCGCCGGGCTCAGCACCAGCAGGACAATCGCCGAGACCAGCCCCGTCAGGCTGCCGGTGACCGCGCCGCGAGTGGTCAGGCCTTTCCAGTACATCGAAAGGAACAGCACCGGGAAATTCACCGACGCGGCGATGGCCAGCACCAGGCCGGAAAGGAACGCAATGTTCTGCGATTCGAACAGCAGGCCGAGGATGATCGCCAGCACGCCGATGCACAGCGTGGCAATGCGCGACACGCGGATTTCCTGCTGCTCGGTGGCCTGTCCCTTGCGCATCACGCAGGCATACAAGTCGTGGGACACCGCCGAGGCGCCGGACAACGCCAGGCCTGCGACCACCGCCAGAATGGTGGCGAACGCGACTGCCGAGATGAAGCCGAGGAAGAGGTTGCCGCCCACGGCTTGTGCCAGGTGCACGGCGATCATGTTGCCGCCGCCGATGATCGCGCCGCTGGCATCGCGGAACGCAGGATCGGTGCCGACCATGACGATGGCGCCGAAGCCGACGATGATCAGCAGCAAGTAGAAGTAGCCGATGAAACCGGTGGCGTAGAACACGCTTTTACGCGCTTCCTTGGCATCGCTGACGGTGAAGAAACGCATCAGGATATGCGGCAGACCGGCGGTGCCGAACATCATGCCCAAGCCCAGCGAGATCGCATCGATCGGGTTCGACAGCAAACCACCGGGCGCCATGATCGCGCTGCCCTTGGCGTGCACGGCAGTGGCGCCGGCGAACATCGCTTCGGTGCTGAAACCGAAATGCTTGAGCACCATGAACGCCATGAACGTGGTGCCGAACAGCAGCATCACCGCTTTGATGATCTGCACCCACGTGGTGGCGAGCATGCCGCCGAAGGTCACGTAGAACACCATCAACACACCGACCAGCATCACCGCGTAGAGGTAGTCGATGCCGAACAGCAACTCGATCAACTTGCCGGCACCGACCATCTGCGCCACCAGGTACATCAACGCAACAGTCAGGGTGCCGAACGCCGAGGTCAGGCGCACCGGGGTTTGTTCCAGGCGATAAGAGACCACGTCGGCGAACGTATATTTGCCGAGGTTGCGCAGGCGCTCAGCGATCAGGAACAGGATGATCGGCCAGCCCGCCAACACGCCCAGGGCGTAGAGCAAGCCGTCGTAGCCATTGAGAAACATCATCGCCGAGATGCCGAGGAAAGACGCCGCCGAGATCATGTCGCCGGCAATCGCCAGGCCGTTCTGGAAGCCAGTCATGCCACCGCCTGCGGTGTAGAAGTCGCTGGCGGAGCGGGTACGCAATGCGGCCCAACGCGTGACGCCGAGGGTGAACAGCACGAACACCAGGAACATGCCGATGGCGTTCCAGTTCAGTGGGCGGGACGCGCCGTCGGCGGCGACCGCGAAGTCGGTGACCGCTGCCAGCGGCAACAGGAACAACGCCAGGAGACGGCTCATCGGGCGCACTCCTGTTTCAGCTTTTCGTTGAGCGGATCAATCACGTTGTTGGCGCGATAGACGTAGAAACCGGTCAGCGCGAAGGCCAATACCACAATCACCACACCGACCAGCATGCCCACCGAGGTCACGCCGCCGCTCAAGGACTGACCGAGGGTGGCGGGGGAGAACGCCACCAGCAACACGAAGCCGAAATAGATCACCAGCATGATCAGCGACAGCGACCAGTACAGGTTTTGTTTGCGACGAACCAGCTGGATGAAATCGGGGTGCTGGCGGATGAGTTCTACGTCAGTGGGTGTCATGGCACGCTCTCTGTTGTTGTTTTTGTTGTGGGGTGAAGCAGGTTCTCGGGGGCGCCCCGGTCCCTGTAGGAGCGAGGCTTGCCCGCGAAGAGGCCGGCAGATTCAACATTGATGTCGTCTGATGGTCAGTCTTCGCGGGCAAGCCTCGCTCCTACAGGTTCCGTGTTTGCCGGATAATCAGAGCTGGTCGAAATCCAGGATGACTTTGTCGCTGACCGGATACGCCTGGCACGACAGCACGTAACCGGCGGCCACTTCGTAGTCCTCCAGGGCGTGGTTGCTGTCCATCTCCACTTCGCCTTCGATGACCTTGCATTTGCACGTCGAGCACACGCCGGCCTTGCACGAGTAAGGCAGTTCGGCGCCCTGGGCGTTGCCGGCATCGAGGATGCTCTGGCTGTTGCGCGGCAGGTCGAAGGCCAGCGCGCGGCCGTCGCTGATGACGGTGATCTGGCTGACCGCCGCATCAATTTGCCGAGCAGCCTCGCGAGCCTCGCGTTTTTGCTGGCTGCCAGCGGCGGCGAACAGTTCGAAATGGATGCGCTCCGGTGCCATGCCCTTGGTCTTGAGGCTGTCGCGCACGGTTTCGGTCATCTCCTGCGGGCCACAGATGAATGCCGCATCGAGGGCTTTGACATCGAGCCAGCGGGAGAACAGTTGCTCGCATTTCTCGGCGTTGATCCGGCCGTTGTACAGGTCGACATCCTGCTGCTCGCGACTGAACACGAAGATCAGGTTCAGACGCTGCAAGTAGCGGTTTTTCAAATCTTCGAGCTGTTCACGGAACAGCGCGCCGGAACTTGAACGGTTGCCATACAGCAGCGTGACGCGGCTGTGCGGTTCGGTTTGCAGGGTGGTCTTGATGATCGACAGGATCGGCGTGATGCCGCTGCCCGCCGCCACGGCCAGGTAATTACCGTGGCGTTGTGGGTCGAGCTCGACGCAGAAGTGCCCGGCCGGCGGCATCACTTCCAGGCTGTGCCCGGCCTTGAGCTGCTCATTGGCGAATGCGGAGAAACGCCCGCCGGCCACACGCTTGATCGCGACGCGCAGTTCGCCGTCATTGACACCGGTGCAGATCGAATACGAACGACGCACTTCTTCGCCATCCATCTGCGTGCGCATCACCAGGTGCTGGCCCTGGGTGAAGTGAAAACTGTCTTGCAGGTGCTGCGGAATATCGAAGGCGATGGACACCGCGTCACGGGTTTCGGCGCGCACGTCCTTGATGGTCAGGCTGTGAAATTTGCTCATTATTGTTCTCCAGCTGGGACGGCCGATCGCCGCTCAGATGCACTTGAAATAGTCGAACGGCTCGCGGCAATCGACGCAGCGGTACAACGCCTTGCACGCGGTGGAACCGAACTCGCTGAGCACTTCGGTGTGCGCGCTGCCGCATTGTGGGCAGACGATCACCGGGCTTTCGCCGAGCAGGCTGCGTTTGCTGGTGCTGCCGTCGGGCGGTGCGATGCCATAAGCGCGCAGGCGTTCGCGGCCGATGTCGGTGATCCAGTCGGTGGTCCACGCCGGGGTCAATTTGCGTTCCAGTTGCGGTGCCCTGAAGCCGGCAAGCTCCAGCGCATCGCGGATGTCGCTTTCAATCACCTCGGTGGCGGGGCAGCCGGAGTAGGTCGGCGTGACCACCACGTGCAAGTGGCCGGCTTGCCAGTCGAGATCGCGCACGATGCCGAGGTCGACCACGCTGACCACCGGCACTTCCGGGTCCATGACCTGCGCCAGGGTCGCCCACGCGGCGGCCAGGTCGGTCGGTTGGGCCGGCCGGCCGCCGAGGTCGCTGGCGATCAGCTCACCAGGTTGCATCGGGGTACGCTCGTGGCAGGAATTGCATCTCCGCCAACAGGATGCCGAGGTGTTCGGTGTGCAGCCCCTTGCGCGCATTCAGGTAGAAATAGCTTGGCGCGGCAGGCACGGGCAGGGTGGCGCTGGCGAAAATCTCGTTGACCCTGGCTTGCCACGCGGCGGCGACGGTGGCGATGTCCGGGGTGATGCCGGCTTCGCACAGACGCTGTTCGCTGTCATCGGCGGCGATCAGTTCCACGGTAAAGCGCCAGACCTCAGGGATCGCTGCGAGCATGCGCTTGTGGCTTTCCTCGGTGCCGTCGCCCAGACGCTCGACCCACTCGCCGGAGCGGCGCAGGTGATAGGTGACTTCCTTTACGGCTTTGGCAGCGATCCCGGCGATGCGCTCATCGCTGGACTGGCTCAGACCTTTAAGCACTTCCAGGTGCCAGGCGTCATACAGGAACTGCTTGAGGATGGTCACCGCGTAATCGCCGTTGGGTTGTTCCACCAGCAGCAGGTTGCGATAGGCGCGCTCATCGCGACGGAACGCCAGGTGATCGGCATCGCGATCGTCGCCCAGCAGTTCAGCGGCGTATTCCAGCCAGTTGCGCGCCTGGCCGACGAGGTCGAGGCCGACGTTCATCAGCGCCAGTTCTTCTTCCAGCGCCGGTGCCTTGCCGCACCATTGGCACAGGCGCTGGCCCTGGATCAGGGCGCTGTCGCCGAGGCGCAGCAGGTATTCGATCAGATCAGTCTGGTTGTTCATGGTCGACCTCACATGTGCCCGACTTCGGCCGGCAGCTCGTAGAAGCTGGCATGGCGATAAACCTTGTCGTCCGACGGGTCGAACAGCGGGTCTTTTTCATCCGGCGACGAGGCGGTGATCAGCGCCGACGGCACGACCCACAGGCTCACGCCTTCGCTGCGACGGGTGTACAACTCACGCGCGTTCTCGATGGCCATGGTGGTGTCGGCGGCATGCACGCTGCCGACGTGCTTGTGGTTGAGGCCGTGCTTGCTGCGCACGAAGACTTCAAAAAGGGTCCATTCGGACATGGCGGTGTCTCCAGATCAGGTGGCCGAATCAGGCGGCGTTCTTGTTTTGTTTTTTGCGGGCGTGGGCAACTGCGGCTTCGCGGACCCAGGCGCCGTCTTCAATGGCTTTGCGGCGGGTGGCGACGCGTTCCTGGTTGCACGGGCCGTTGCCCTTGAGCACTTCGTAGAACTCGCTCCACTGGATTTCACCGAAGTCGTAATGGCCGCGTTCGGCGTTCCACTTCAGGTCCGGATCGGGGCAGGTGCAACCGAGCAATTCGAGTTGCGGGATGGTCTGGTCGATGAAGCGCTGGCGCAGTTCGTCGTTGCTCTGGCGCTTGATTTTCCAGGCCATGGACTGGGCGCTGTTCGGCGAGTGTTCGTCGCTCGGGCCGAACATCATCAGCGACGGCCACCACAGGCGGTTGATCGCGTCCTGGACCATGTCTTTTTGCGCCTGATTGCCGTGGCGCATCATGGTCAGAAGGATTTCGTAGCCTTGGCGCTGGTGGAAACTTTCTTCCTTGCAGATGCGCACCATGGCCCGGGAGTAGGGGCCGTATGACGTGCGCTGCAACACCACCTGA
Organism: Pseudomonas sp. PDM02; assembly: GCF_014852285.1. NCBI lineage: Bacteria > Pseudomonadati > Pseudomonadota > Gammaproteobacteria > Pseudomonadales > Pseudomonadaceae > Pseudomonas > Pseudomonas sp. PDM02. The sequence goes on from NZ_JACVBL010000015.1 coordinate 114,822, forward strand.
TTGACGATCGCGGCGCCGTCCACCAGCCAGCCCACTGCGCCCATGTCGGCCCAGTTCAGGGTCGGGTAGTTGAAGATGCTCGAGTACTTGGCCTTGCCGCTGTGCAGCTTGGCGATTTCTTCGTCGCGGTCGGCGCCGAGGGTTTCCATGGCGCTGTACAGGTACAGGCCGTGGCCGGCTTCGTCCTGAATCTTGGCCATCAATTGCAGTTTGCGTTTGAGCGATGGCGCGCGGGTGACCCAGTTGCCTTCGGGCAGCATACCGACGATTTCCGAGTGGGCGTGCTGCGAGATCTGCCGGATCAGGGTCTGGCGATAGGCATCAGGCATCCAGTTTTTCGCTTCAATCTTGATTTCTGAATCGATTTTTTCCTGGAAGGCGCGTTCCTGTTCGGACATTTCCGACAGGTCCTTGATGCGCTTAACGCCGGTTTCTACGAGCTGTGCGTACATTGGGGGTCTCCCGCCTTGAATCTGATCGAGGGCATGGAGAGCTTTATAAGCGATACAGAATTTAATATCAAACACAAAATATCGTGTCGTATGTTTTTTTTGTATCGCTTTCGACGTACGGGGCAAGTCCGGTTTCTGGACAGCCTGATGGCGCCTTAGTAGCATCCGCCGCTTACCGACTGGGCGACTCGTCGTCGGTGACGGAATTTCAAGGAGTGGGCATGCAGGATTTCACCTTCGGTAAGGTCAGGATTCATTTTCACATCGAGCATGGGGTGGTGATCAGCAATACGCCGAGCCGTCGTGTGGTATGGATCAGAACGAAGGGAGGCGATGAGCTCCGTCTGGAATATGCTTTTGAAGATTTCCATTTACGCAAAGGTCATGAGGTTTACGTGATCTACGCCGGAAGTTCACACAAGGAAGACATGTACCCCGTGCTTCTGCGCAATCACAATCTTTCCCTCAGTTTCGACTTGGAATCGAGTGATTTTCTCTACCAGGAATTGATCCCGACTATGCGCGCCAACGGGTGGATTTTGGCGGTTCTGTTGATCCCGTGGCCCTTCATCTTTTTGCTGTCCGGCCAGTGGTGGGGAGGGATCGTGCTGCCGATGATCTATTTAATGACAGTGGGAAAGTTCGACGACAAGCGCAAAGCACGACTGGTGCCTGAGCTGGATAACCACATCTACATGCTGGACAGGCGCGCCACTGCCAGACGCGTCGTCACAAGAGCGCTCTCGCGTAATCTCTGACTCGTTCGTTGTGGTTCACATGACCCTGTAGGAGCTGGCTTGTCGGGTCGCCGCATCGCAGCGATGGGCGTCAACGATTACGCGTGCTGTCTGAATGAACGCGCCGTCCAAACGCTTTTCGCCGGCAAGCCGGCTCCTACAGGGAATCGCGTACGCTTTTGCTTCTCACCACTCATCAGGCCGAGCGTTAGCTCGCCTTCAGCTCTTGATCTGAGCGCCCCCTCGAGAGGCCGAGTGGAGGTTCTGCGCAGTGGGCAACCCGGCATGGATGCCGGGTTAGCCGCCCCCGGCCATGGATGGCCGATGGCGGCGGGCCCACGGAGCAGGACCGGATCGAGGGCATGCCGAGCCATGGCGAGGCACCGAACGAAAGGGGCAAGAGCCCTTGGTTACTTGGGGCTCTTCCAAGTGACTCGCCGTAAGGGCGAAACCATTAGCGGCCGTTACCGCAGGAATGGATATGTACACCCGAAAGAAAATGGTCGGCTGTCAGGCCGCCATCGTCGGAACGCCGCCCGCAGCAAGCCGGCTCCTACAATAGATCGCGGGACATCCACGAAAATCGGGTTGCCTATAAAGCCTTCGCGAGCAGGCTCGCTCCCACAGGATTCGTGCGCGTACACCCAAAAAAAAGCCCCGCAAAAGCGGGGCTTAAAGGGTGCAGCAGTCATGCTTTCGGGCGCTTGTCCATCACGTGACAAGCCTTGCCCTCAGAGCGCTTGATCGAATGCAGAGGCTGCAAAACAATCCGCGAACTGATCCCGATATACGTCTTGATGTGCTTGCTCAACTCGCCACAAACAGCCCTCTGCTGCTCATCGCTCAAGTGCTGGTGCTCAGCCTTCAACTCGACATGCACATCCACGCTGTCCAGGTTCCCGTTGCGATACAGATGAATCTCATAACACTCTGAAAGCTGTTTGATTTTCAGCACCTGCTCCTCGATCTGCGTCGGAAACACGTTAACCCCGCGAATGATCAACATGTCATCGCTACGCCCGGTGATCTTGTCGATCCGCCGCATCGGCCGCGCAGTGCCCGGTAGCAGGCGCGTCAGGTCGCGGGTGCGGTAGCGGATCATCGGCAAGGCTTCCTTGCTCAGGGACGTGAACACCAGTTCGCCCATCTGCCCGTCCGGCAGCACTTCACCGGTAACCGGGTCGATGATTTCCGGGTAGAAGTGGTCTTCCCAGATCGTCGGGCCGTCCTTGGTTTCGGCGCATTCCATGGCGACGCCCGGCCCCATGATTTCCGAGAGGCCGTAGATGTCCAGTGCGGTGATGCCCAAACGGTTCTCGATGGCGCTGCGCAGTTCGCCGGTCCACGGCTCGGCACCGAAGATGCCCAGGCGCAGGGCCAGTTTGTGCGGGTCGATGCCCTGACGCTCGATTTCATCGGCTATGTTGAGCATGTACGACGGCGTGACCATGATGATGTCCGGCTGGAAATCCTTGATCAGTTGCACTTGCTTTTCAGTCTGGCCGCCGGACATCGGAATCACCGTGCAACCCAGGCGTTCGGCACCGTAGTGCGCGCCGAGGCCGCCGGTGAACAGGCCGTAGCCATAGGAAATGTGCACTTTGTCGCCACGTCGGCCACCGGCTGCGCGGATCGAGCGCGCGACCACGTTGGCCCAGGTGTCGATGTCGTTCTGCGTGTAACCGACGACGGTCGGTTTGCCAGTGGTGCCGCTGGATGCGTGCAGGCGCACCACGTCCTGCATCGGCACGGCAAACATGCCATAGGGGTAGTTGTCGCGCAGGTCGGATTTGGTGGTGAACGGAAACTTCGCCAGGTCTTCCAGGGACTTGATGTCATCCGGGTGCACGCCCAGTGCATCGAAACGCTGACGGTACAGCGGCACGTTTTTGTAGGCGTGGTTGAGGCTCCAGCGCAGGCGTTCCAGCTGGTGCTGACGGAGTTCGTCAATGCTGGCGGTTTCCAGCGGGTCCAGCACGGGATCAAGCACGGCTTTGGCAATTGGCATGTTCATAACTTCACTCGAATTATTTTTGTGTTTCAGCCCGGCCGCAGCCGGGCTTTGAGTGCATGCCCCAAGGATACCTCTAGGCTCCCCGGGAATCGCGATTCTTTAGTCGGACAAGCGCTCAATGATCAGCGCAATGCCCTGGCCGACGCCGATGCACATGGTGCACAACGCGTAGCGGCCCTGACGTTCTTCCAGTTCGTGCAGGGCGGTGGTCACCAGCCGCGCACCGCTCATGCCCAATGGGTGGCCGAGGGCGATGGCGCCGCCATTCGGGTTGACCCGCGGGTCGGTGTCGCTCAAACCCAGTTCTCGCAACACCGCCAGGCCTTGCGCGGCGAAGGCTTCATTGAGTTCGATCACGTCCATGTCGGCGAGGCTCAGGTTGGCCAGTTCCAGCACTTTGCGCGTCGCTGGCACCGGGCCGATGCCCATGATGCGCGGCTCGACGCCGGCAGTGGCCATGGCCACAACCCGGCCGCGAGCCTTCAGGCCGTGGCGTTTGGCGACCGCCGGGCTGGCCAGCAACAGCGCGCAAGCGCCGTCATTGACCCCGGAGGCATTGCCGGCGGTGACGCTGCCACCTTCGCGAAACGGCGTGCCGAGTTTCTGCAACTGCTCAAGCGTGGTGTCGCCGCGTGGGTGTTCGTCATGCTCGACGACTTTGGCCGGGCCTTTGCGCTGCGGGATTTCGACCGCGACGATTTCCTTGGCCAGACGCCCACTGGCCTGGGCCGCGCCGGCACGTTGCTGGCTGCGCAGGGCGAAAGCGTCCTGGTCGGCGCGGGAGATGTTGAACTGCTCGGCGACGTTCTCGGCGGTTTCCGGCATCGAGTCGATGCCGTAGGTTTTTTTCATCAGCGGATTGACGAAGCGCCAGCCGATGGTGGTGTCATAGACCTGCGCATCCCGGGAGAAGGCCTGTTCAGCCTTGCCCATGACCAACGGCGCGCGGGACATCGATTCGACGCCGCCGACCAGCATCAGCCCGGCTTCGCCGCAACGAATCGCCCGCGCTGCGGTGCCGATGGCATCCAGCCCGGAACCGCACAAACGGTTGAGCGTGGTGCCCGGCACGCTGACCGGCAACCCGGCCAACAGCGCCGACATGCGCGCGACGTTGCGGTTGTCTTCGCCGGCCTGGTTGGCGCAACCATAGATCACATCATCCACGGCATTCCAGTTGACCTGCGGGTGGCGGCGCAGCAGTTCGCGCAACGGCACTGCACCGAGGTCGTCGGCGCGTACGCTGCTCAAGGCACCAGCGTAGCGGCCGATCGGGGTCCGCACGGCGTCGATGATCAAGGCGTCATTCATTCGGGGTCTCCTGCGCGAGCACAGCGCCGCGCACTTTGTAGGATTTGCCATGGAACAGCGCGATCAGCTGGCCCAGTTGGTTTTCAATCCGCACGTCGTAGTTGCCGGTGCGACCGGAGCGGCTCTGCTCGGTGCAATCGGCGGTCAAGGTGTCGCCCAGGCGTGCCGGGGCGATGTAGTCGATGCTGCAACCGATGGCCACGGTGGCTTCGTTGTAGCTGTTGCAGGCAAAGGCAAACGCCGAGTCGGCGAGGGCGAACAGGTAGCCGCCGTGGCAGGTGCCGTGGCCCTGAATCATGTCGGCGCGCACGCTCATGCCGACGCGGGCGCAGCCCGGTGCCGCCGAGAGCAGGCGCATGCCCATGGCCTGGCTCGCGGCGTCGCGCTTGAACATCGTTTGCGCGCAGTTGCTGGCCAGGTTCATTGCTTCGTGATTAGTCATGGAACGTCCTCCCTTCAGCGACGCGGCGGCGCAACAGCAGCGACGGTCGATAGCGTTGTTCGCCGTAGCTCGTTTGCAGGTTTTCCAGCACGTTGAGGATGTGCGCGAGGCCAATGGCATCGGCCCAGGCCAACGGGCCTTGCGGGTAATTGACCCCGGCGCGCATCGCCAGATCGATGTCGGCGGCCGAGGCCACGCCTTGCAGCACGGCATCGGCGGCTTCGTTGGCGAGCATCGCCACCGTGCGCAACACCGCGAGCGCCGGGCTGTCGCTGAGTTGGCTGACGGTGAATCCAGCGCGTTGCAGCAGTGCGACGCCGTGTTCGAATGCCGAAGGGGTGATGTCTGCCGAGCAACTGATGGCGATGCGGCTGGCTTTGCCGTAGTCGAAGGCCAGGTCCAGCAGGATCAGATTGCGCAGCCCGTCTTCTTTCGCCCGCTGACAGGCCATGCGCCCGTCGCTAAGCGCCAGCACGGCATCGCCGACTTTCAACAGGCCCTGGCCATCGCGCTGAATGACGTTGATCTGATGTTCGCGCAGACGCGCAATCAGCGCGTTGGCGATGCCGAGATCACCTTCCACGACGCAGGTTTCAACTGGTTGATCGCTGCTGATAGAGGTCGGCTGCGGCCGCTCGGAGCCTTCGGCATAACGGTAGAAACCATGGCCGCTTTTGCGACCCAGGCGCCCGGCGTCGACCAATTCCTTCTGAATCAGCGAAGGCAGAAAACGTGTGTCACCGTAATAGGCATCAAACACCGAACAGGTCACGGCATAGTTGACGTCATGGCCGATCAGGTCGGTCAGTTCGAAGGCGCCCATCGCAAAACCACCGGCCTCGCGCATCAGCGCATCCAGCGTCGGGCAATCCGCCGCGCCTTCCTGCAGCAGGCGCAGGCTTTCGGCGTAGAACGGGCGGGCGACGCGGTTGACGATAAAGCCCGGCATAGAGCGGGTGTGTACGGGTTTTTTGCCCCAGGCTTTGGCGGTGTCGTACAGGCACTCGGCCAACGCCGGATCGCTGGCCAGCCCGGAAACGATTTCCACCAGCGCCATGACCGGCGCCGGGTTGAAGAAGTGCAAGCCGAGCAAGCGTTGCGGATGGTTCAGCTGCGCGGCGATGCTGGTGATCGACAGCGACGAGGTGTTGCTCGCCAGAATGCAGTGCTCACCACAGATGCCTTCCAGCTGGCGGAAGAGCGCGCGTTTGACCTCAAGGTTTTCGACGATGGCTTCTATGATCAGCTCGCACTCGGCCAGCGCTTCGATGGCTTCCACGGCGTGCAGGCGCGCAATCGTTGCGCTGCGCGACTCGGCGGACAGTTTGCCGTTCTCGACCCGTTTGCCCAGTTGTCGATCAATGCCTTCAATGGCCTGGGCCGCAGCGCCGGGGCGATTGTCCAGCAGCAACACCGGATGACCGGCCTGCGCCGCGACCTGGGCAATGCCAGCGCCCATGGCGCCGGCGCCGATCACCGCGATGCGCGCGTTAGTGTTCAGTGCGGTCATGACTCAGCGCCCCTTGAAGCTTGGGCTGCGTTTTTCCATGAAGGCGCTGACGCCTTCACGGTAATCCTCGCTGCGCCCAGCCAGGCGTTGCAGGTCTTTTTCCAGCTCCAGCTGTTCGTCGAAGGTGTTGCTCAGGCTGGCGTTGAGGCTGCGCTTGATCAGTGCCAGGCCATACGTCGGTTGCGTGGCCAGATGGCGGGCGAGGGTCAGGGCTTCATTGCGCAATTCGCTATCGTCCACCACGCGGTAGATCAGCCCCCATTGCTCGGCTTGCTCGGCGCTCAGGCGATTGCCGAGCAAGGCCAGTGCCTTGGCGCGGGCCATGCCAACCAGGCGCGGCAAGGTCCAGGTGCCGCCGGAATCCGGGATCAAACCGATCTTGCAGAAGGCCTGGATAAAGCTCGCCGAACGCGCTGCCAATACCAGGTCGCAAGCCAGTGGAATGTTGGCGCCGGCGCCGGCCGCCACGCCGTTGACCGCGCAGATCACCGGCAGCGGCAGGTCGCGCAACTGGCGGATCAGCGGGTTGTAGAACTTCTCGATGGACTCGCCCAGATCCGGCACGGCGCTGCCCGGCGCGACATTGCGGTCGCTGAGGTCTTGCCCGGCGCAGAAACCGCGACCTTCACCGGTCAGCAGCAGTACGCGCACGTCCGGGTTCTGCCGAACCTGCTTGAGCGCTTCCTTCACTTCGCCGTGCATCTGCGTGTTGAAGCTGTTGAGTTGGTCTGGGCGATTGAGGCTCAGCAGGGCAACGCCGGCCTCGATGGAAAACAGGATGTGTTCGAAGTTCATGGTCTTGGCGTTCTCTGGGAGGTCGTTCGAATTCGTTATCGATGGCCGGATTACTGGCCAGTGAAGTTCGGCGTGCGCTTTTGCTGAAAGGCCGCGATGCCTTCGTCACGGTCGCGGGTGCCGGCCAGCACGGTGAAGGCGTGGCGCTCGAAACGCAGGCCGCTGGCGAGGTCGGTGTCCATCGCCTTGAGCAGCGCTTCCTTGGCCAGGCGCACCGCCAGCGGTGCTTTCGTGGCAACGCTGCGGGCGATCTGCAGCGCACGCTCGACGGTGAATTCCGGTTGGGTAACTTCGCTGACCAGCCCGGCGCGCTGGGCCTGGCGGGCGTCGATCGGCTCGCCGGTCAGGACCATCTGCATGGCCATGGATTTGCCGACGGCGCGCAGCAAACGTTGAGTGCCGCCGGCGCCGGGCATGATCCCGAGGTTGATTTCCGGCTGGCCGAAACGTGCGTCCTCGCCGGCGATGATGATGTCGGCGTGCATCGCCAGTTCGCAGCCACCGCCGAGGGCGAAGCCGTTGACGGCGGCGATCAGCGGTTTGTTGAAGCGGGTGATGGTTTGCCACGACGCCTGGCGCGGGTCGTCGAGGATGCCGACCAGATTGCGTTCGGCCATTTCCTTGATGTCGGCGCCGGCCGCGAAGGCTTTGCGGCTACCGGTCAGGACCACGACGCGGGTCTCGGCATCGGCTTGCGCGGCCGTCAGTTCGTCCGCCAGCTCACCCAGCAATTGGGTGGTCAGGGCATTCAACGCTTGCGGACGCTGCAAGGTAATCAGGCGGACGCCCGGTTCGTGGAATTCGACAGCAAGGGTTAGAGGCATGGCGGATGCCCTCACGGTGCACGCTCGGCTGCAATGCCGGCTCATTATTGGATCGGCGCGTAGGCCGGTTTTGCCGGAGTATACCTATATCGTGATACGTAAATGCAATACAAAAATAGATTTAATGTGTCCTATCGTCGGGTTTGTGGTTTTATGGCTTTGGTTCGAATGGCTTTGCTCAAACGCTGGATGCGCCTGTTTTATTGGTTTTAGCCGGGGTTTTGTCCTCTAAATAGACGCGGCAAGCCAGTGGCTTTGTAAGTGATACGGTTTTTGTGCTTTGTTAATGTAAAAGTGATGTGATACAAAATGAGTCTGCATCGGCATCGCTTTGTGAATGCTCTATAAGGAAACGCCCCATGACCTGCTACAGCCTCGATGGCCTGACTCCGGTGGTTGACCCCAGCGCTTACGTTCACCCGTCCGCCGTGCTGATCGGCGACGTGATCATCGGTCCCCATTGCTACGTCGGTCCGCTGGCGAGTCTGCGCGGTGACTTCGGCCGGATCGTGCTGGAGGAGGGCGCCAATCTGCAGGACACCTGCGTGATGCACGGTTTCCCGGACAGCGACACCGTGGTTGAGCGCAACGGTCACATCGGCCATGGCGCGGTGTTGCACGGCTGCCGGATTGGCGCCGACGCGTTGGTGGGGATGAATGCGGTGGTGATGGACAATGCGCGCATCGGTGCACGCTCATTCGTCTCGGCGGCGGCCTTCGTCAAGGCCGGTTTCGAAGGCCCCGAGCAGTCGCTGATCATGGGCGCGCCGGCCAGCGTCAAGCGCAGCCTCAGCGATGAAGAGGTGTCGTGGAAGCAGGCGGGCACTCGCGAGTATCAGCAACTGGCCAAGCGTTGCCTGGAGCAGATGCAAGTCTGCGAGCCGCTGACCGAACCGGAGCCCGACCGCCCGCGTATCAGCGACAGCGGCCTGCGGCCCAAGGGCAGTTCTTCATGAACACGCAATCCCCTGTAGGAGCCGGCTTGCTGGCGATGACGGAGTGTCAGCCGACATTAATGTTTCTGACACACCGCCATCGCCAGCAAGCCGGCTCCTACAGGGGAATGCGCTTAACCGGCGGACATTCGGTATATTCCTTTTCTTTTTTCAGCTCGGTACGCCCATGTCGTCCCTGACACCCTTGAACCATCTGATTACCCGCTTCCAGGAGCAGACGCCGATCCGCGCCAGTTCCTTGATCATCACGCTGTACGGGGATGCCATCGAACCCCACGGCGGCACGGTGTGGCTGGGCAGCCTGATTCAGTTGCTCGAGCCCATCGGCATCAACGAACGGCTGATCCGCACCTCGATTTTTCGCCTGACCAAGGAAGGCTGGCTGACCGCCGAAAAAGTCGGGCGTCGCAGCTACTACAGCCTGACCGGCGCCGGCCGTCGGCGTTTCGACAAAGCTTTCAAGCGGGTCTACAGCTCCACCGTTCCGGCCTGGGACGGTTCGTGGTGCCTGGTGATGCTTACGCAACTGACCCAGGACAAGCGCAAACAAGTGCGCGAAGAACTGGAGTGGCAAGGTTTTGGTGCGATCTCGCCCGCCGTGCTGGCCTGCCCGCGCAGTGATCGGGCCGACGTCAACGCGACCTTGCTCGACCTGGGTGCCCAGGAAGACACCATCGTCTTCGAAACCACCGCACAAGACGTGCTTGCCTCCAAGGCCCTGCGTTTGCAGGTGCGCGAGAGCTGGAACATCGAGGAACTGGCGGCCCATTACAGCGAGTTCATCCAACTGTTCCGACCGCTCTGGCAAGCGCTTCGCGAGCAGGAAAACCTGCAACCTTCGGACTGCTTCCTGGCACGGGTCCTGCTTATTCACGAGTACCGCAAACTGCTGCTGCGTGACCCGCAATTGCCGGACGAGTTGTTGCCCGGCGATTGGGAAGGACGCGCCGCCCGCCAGTTGTGCCGAAACATTTACCGGCTGATCTACGCCAAGGCCGAAGAGTGGTTGAACACTGCACTGGAAACCGCCGATGGTCCGTTGCCGGACGTGGGCGAAAGCTTTTATCGGCGCTTTGGCGGGCTTAAATAACCCGTCTGTTTGCGTAGGAGCGGCACTGTTCAGGAGAACCCGAGGATTGGCGTAGATAATAAAAACAAGCCTGCGTGAGGCCCGACATGATTTCTTCAATTGCACAGCGCCGTGATGGCTTCGATCAGTGGATTCATCAGATCAACCAGATCTGTGGCGCCTTCAATGCGCAACCTCTGGGCGATGAGTTTGCCGGACAGATCCGCGAGCACCAGGACGGCGCGCTGAAGCTCAGTTTTGTCGATGCCCGCCAGGCACGGCTGTACCGCACGCCTCACGAAGTGGCGGCGGGCGAGGACGGTAAATACTTTGCGGTGTTTCAGCTCGATGGCAGCGCCGGCATGGCTCAGGGCGACAGCAAGGTGTTGCTGTCGGCCGGGGATATCACGCTGATCGACGCCTCGCGCCCCAGCGACTTTACCTACAGTGAAAACTCCCGGCAGTTGTCATTGATTCTGCCGTCGCAACTGGTCGAGCAAACCCTGCGCTTCAATCAGGTCCAGTGCGGTCACCGGATCGCCGCGACATCCCCCATCGCGATGCTCTCGCACCGCTTGATTCTGGACGCCACGCACCAGCAATGTCTGAGCCGGGCAGAAAGCGAAGCGACGCTGGAGGCGATTGTCAGCCTGCTGCGCCCGGCCATCAGCCACAGCGAAGCATGCGCGGACGTGCATGAGCGCCTTTTCCGCAAGACCCTGGGCTTCATCGATGAGCACATCCGCTCGGAAGACCTCTGCCCCGAATGGCTGGCGCGCGAGGTGGGAATGTCGACGCGTGGTTTGTACCGGATGTTTGCCAAGAAGGGATTGGTGGTGGCGCGGTACATCAAGAATCGGCGACTGGATTTGTGCGCGGAGTCCCTGCGCCAAACGCGTACCGAGCAGAAGTTGTCGGTGCTGGGGTATTCATGGGGCTTTTCCGATTCGAGCTACTTCTCCACCGCGTTCAAATCGCGCTTCGGCATTTCGCCTGGCGAGTACCGCAAAAAACACGCCTGAGATCCAACTGAATAAACGCCTAACCCCTGTAGGAGCCGGCTTGCTGGCGATGGCGGTGTGTCAGAAACATTTATGTCGGCTGACACTCCGCTATCGTCGGAACGCCGCCCGCAGCAAGCCGGCTCCTACAGGGGGTGTGCCGTATTACTGCGGCACGTTGAGGTTCAGCGTCGGCGTTTCATCGAAGAAATTCCACGGCTTCAACAGCACATGCACCCACTCGGTCGGCATGATCGGCCATTCCTCCGCACGGGCGATGTGCGTGGTGCCGGTGGTCAGCCAGACCACGTCATCGCTGTTTTCGATGGACTGGTTGTCGTGGGTGAACTGCCCAAGCCCCGCATCCTTGTCCGAGCGGTTCGGGTACTTGCCTTCCGGGTACTTTTCTTCCGGGTTGTAGCGCGTCACCCACAGCTGTTTGTCCATGAAACTCAGGCGGTGATAGAGCCATTCGTCCTTGCCGAAATTGGCACCCTTGGCCACCGGGTGCGTGCCGCCGGCGTACGGAATCAACTGATAGGAAACCGGGTTGCCGACTTTGTTTTCCTTGCTGGTATTGGTCAGCAGGCGAACAGTCGAGGGGTCGAATTTCTGCGCGGCTTGCTGCTCGGTGCCGACGACTTTGGTTTCGGTCTGCATCGTGCTGGTGCGCGGCCCGCCACGGTCGTTCGGGGCAACCACCGGGTTCACTTCCACCAGCGAGTTGTTCTCACCGTCCACGTCCATGTCCAGGCGGAAGTTGTAGATGTGCTGGTGCGTGGTGCCGACGATGTTGTGGTCCAGCAGCGTGCCATAGCGCGTGTCTTCCTTGGCCGTGGCTTCGTGCATGGTTTTCGATTTCACGCCCTTGACCGCTTCGATGCCGGTGGCGCCGGCGTCGATGCCAATAGTGCCGTTTTGCTGGAAGACCCAGTCAAAAATGTAGTCGTAGTTGCCGACGGTGCTGATCCAGCGCACCACCAGTTCACGACGCTCGGTGCTGAGGTTGGGCTGGCCCATTTCCTGGTGTTTGTATTCCGGGCCGGCGTAGCGCTCGAACACCGCCATGGCGCGGGGAATCGAGGTCGGGGCGCCGGTGTAGTCGGCAATGGTGGCGTCCAGCAGCACGGCGTTTTCCGGAGCATCTTTACCGCGCGCAATCGGCGAGGTCAGCGTGCCCATGCCGTAATCGCCCGAGTCGAGATAAGCCTTGAAGTACCAGCCGCCATCCGGATCGCCATAAGGCACGATCATGCCACCCAGCGAGCCTTCGTACATGATTTTGCGTTTCTTGCCCTTGTCGTCATAGGTGACGGTGGACAGGATCGGGCCGACCCGCGAGTCGAGGCGAACGTGGAAGTCCCAGTTCTGCCAGTGAATGCTGTTGCCGGAGATGGTGTAGTTTTTGCCTTCGGGCTCGATGATTTCCAGCGGCTTGACCGACGTGCCCTTACGCCCGCGTCCGTCGTACGGCGTCGATTTCATCGGCACCGGAATGACCGCGTCGTCTTCGATCTTGATCAGTTTCTTCTGCTCCAGATCGACAATCGCCACCAGCCCCTCGATCGGGTGCGCCCAGTAGTTGCCGTCACCGGTATTCAGATAGCTGACGATTTTCAGCAGACGCTTGTCCTGCGCCAGCCCGTCCTTGCCGTCGAAGTAACCGACCGTCAACGGTGTGGCCACCACCTTCTTCACATCGCTGATACCGCGTTTGGTCAGCGCCTGCGCATACTCGGGGCTCGCTTCAATCGCCGATTGCACCGTCGCGAAGTCATCCAGCAGGACCATGCCGTGGGCGCCTTCAATCGGCTTCCACGATTTGAGTGTCTTGCTGTCGAGATCGACCAGGCCTTCAACCACATGCTTGCCGTCGAGCACCACGATGTTGGCCTGGCGCGGTTGGGCGACGTTTTGCCCGCTGTAGACGAAATTCCACACCTGATCCTTCGGCGGCTCGTTGACCGATACTTCCGTGAAGCGGAAACCGGGTTTGTAGTGCTCCGATTGCTTGATGATCTCTACAGCGGTCTTGATCTCATCCGCGCTCAGCGGGTTGAGCGGGTTAGGGCGCGTCTCGACGACAAAGGTCTTGTCCAGGCCGGACTGGAACACCTGATTGATGAAGTCCTTGGACATGAAGGCAGTCTTGCCCTTGAACACCACCGGCACATTCAGCTCCATCCGTTTGCCGTTGAGCATGGCGACCTTGCTGCCCGGTTTGACCTTGAGATAAACGCCGTCCTTGGCAATCACGAACAGGTCGGCGTAGTCGTCCCATTTCACCGTGGCCCCAAACTCCTCAAGGCCCGCTTGCAGCGGCACCATCTCGGCGTGCCCGCCATGGGCCTGAGCGGTGCCCGCCCAGTAAGGCAGGCCAAGCGTGCCAAGGCTGATGGCCAGCGCGAGGCGGGCGAGGGGTTTTCTTTTCAGTGAGGCAAAGGAGGTGAACATGTCTGAATTCCTGGACGAACGCCGGTGACTGGCATGACTGCACTTTGCTACAGCTCGTGGCTGGCTTCTTTTGGATGCCTGCCAGAATCCTTTGGCTGTGTGCCTAAATCAACTTTTCTCGTTGACGAGTGGTGGCGAGTCGGCTGTCTGGAATCCATTGCTTCCGGTTAATAGGAAGCATTACTATTCACGCCCCGTCATCACAGCACACCGCAATGACCCCCAAGTTGCCCCGCAGACACGGCTTTTTCGAGCATTACGAAGAGTTGGTTGGCACCTGGACCCGTCGCCTGAGAAATCGTCAGCAGGCCGAGGATCTGGCCCACGACACCTTCGTGCGGGTGCTTGAGTCCGATTCGGCGGCGGTGCAGCAACCCCGGGCGTATTTGCACCAGACTGCGCGCAACATCGCGGTGGATGGTTATCGGCGTGAGGATCGGCGGGGCGCCATGGAGTCGGAGGCGGTTGATCACAGTGTGTCGTCGTCCGGCGACCCGGAGCATTTCATGCATGCGATCCAGTTGGCTGATTCCATTGAGCGGGCGCTTACCGAGTTGCCGGTCAACTGTCGCAAGGTTTTTGTTTGGCAGAAGATCGAAGGGCTGACCCAGGCTGAAATCGCCGAACGCCTGGGACTGTCCAAGAACATGGTGGAAAAGTATATGATCCGCACCCTGCGGCATCTGCGCGACCGCCTCGACGGTTTGCAACCATGATCGGCCGTGCACTCTCTTCCCCAGCCAAACAGGAACTTCCATGATGGATACTCGTGATTGCGCGTGCGGGCAAACGACGGTTCGCGATGAGGCGGCGCAGTGGTTTGTGCGTTTGCAGGAGCCGGCCATTGACGTCGAAGAGCGCCAGCGTTTCGAGTACTGGCTGAACGAGCACCCTCAGCACCGCGACGAATTTCAGTTGCTTCAGGGCCTGTGGACAGCCGCCGACCTGGTGCCGCGTGCGCGACTGCAAGCCTTGTGCGAAACCCCGCCGGCGCGCAGCAAACGTCGGCCGCTGGTGCGTTATGCGGTGGCGGCCAGTGTGGTGGCCGTGGCGCTGGGACTGGGCCTGTTCAGCGGTTTGAATCAACCGGCGCCATACACCGCCGAGTATTCGACAGCGTTGGGCGAGCGTCGCCAGGTGGCGCTGCCGGACGGTTCGGTGATCGACCTGAACAGCCGCAGCCGTCTTCAGGTGCGCTTTGAAAAAGGTCAGCGCGGCATCGAGTTGACGCAAGGCGAGGCAATGTTCAGCGTCGCCCACGACAGCGACCGGCCATTTGTGGTCGAGGCGGGCAGCGGCAAGGTCACGGTCACCGGCACGCGCTTCGATGTGCGTCGCGGCGCTCGTGACACCCGGGTCGTGGTGGAGCAGGGCACGGTCAGGGTTCAGGGGCACGGCGCGGCAGACAATGAGTTCGTCAACCTTACCGCTGGCCTGGGAACGCGCATTGATGCCCAGGGCAAAGTGGCCTCGGCCTATGCGGTCAACCCTGCGGAATTGACGGCCTGGCGCAACGGCAAACTGGTGTTCAACAACGCCAGCCTGGCCGAAGTGGCCGAGGAAGTGTCGCGTTATCGGGACAAGCCACTCACCGTCGGCAACGACACAGTGGGCAATCTGCGCCTGACCAGCGTGTTCAAATCCGACAACACCGACGCGCTGCTCAAGGCCTTGCCGACCATCTTGCCGGTGGCTGTGCGCACCCTCGATGACGGCAGTCAGGAAATAATTTCAAAATAAATTCAGGTTTTTTTCGAGTTGATCGTCTTCCTGTCCAACTGCAACTGGTTTGCATTAACAGGCGCACACTCTTGCGATCCACAGGACTACGTTCGACGTGAAAAAAACCACCGCTAAAAACAACAACTCCCTTTGGTTGCCGCTGGCCCTTGCGCTGGCGGTCAACGCTGCGCTGCCCCAGGCCTTTGCCGCCGATGCCATTCACATCCCGGCGCAACCCTTGGGTCAGGCGCTGAGCGAGCTCGGCCAGCAAACCTCGTTGCAGGTTTTTTTCAGTCCTGAACTGGTCGCCGGCAAACAGGCCCCGGCGGTGGATGGCAACCTTTCGCCGGAGCAGGCCTTGCGCCAATTGCTGCAGGGCAGCGGTCTCGAGTATCAGATCGACGAAGGTTCGGTGACCCTGACGCCGGCTCCATCGCCGACTTCCGCCGCCAATGGCCCACTGGAACTGGGCGTGACTGACATCAAGGTCGTTGGTGACTGGCTCGGTGACGCCGATGCCGCCGTGGTGCAGAACCACCCCGGTGCCCGCACGGTGATTCGCCGAGAAGCCATGGTCGAGCAAGGCGCGATGAACGTCGGCGACGTGTTGAAGCGTGTGCCCGGTGTGCAAGTGCAAGAAGCCAACGGCACTGGCGGCAGCGATATCTCCCTGAACGTCGGCGTGCGCGGCCTGACTTCGCGTCTGTCGCCACGCTCCACCGTGCTGATCGACGGCGTACCGGCCGCATTCGCGCCGTATGGCCAGCCGCAGCTGTCCATGGCTCCGATTTCCTCGGGTAACCTCGACAGCATCGACGTGGTGCGCGGTGCCGGTTCCGTGCGCTACGGGCCGCAAAACGTTGGCGGTGTGATCAACTTCGTGACCCGCGCAATCCCGGAAAAAGCTTCCGCCGAAATCGGCACCACCCTGGAAACTTCCAAGCACGGTGGCTGGAAGCACATCGACACGGCGTTTGCCGGCGGTACGGCGGACAACGGCATGGGCGTGGCGCTGTTGTACTCGGGCGTGAACGGCAACGGTTACCGTGAGCGCAACAATGGCAACGACATCGACGACGTGTTGCTCAAGACCCACTGGGCGCCGACCGATGTCGACGACTTCAGCCTCAACCTGCATTACTACGACGCCAGCGCCGACATGCCCGGCGGCCTGACTCAGGCGCAGTACGACGCCAATCCGTTTCAGTCCGACCGCAACAACGACAACTTCAGCGGGCGCCGCAAGGACGTCTCGTTCAAGTGGGCGCGGCAGATCGATGACCGTACCCAGGCAGAAGTGCTGACGTACTACTCCGACAGCTTCCGTGGCAGCAACATCGCCGCCCGCGACCAGAAGACTATCGGCTCGTTCCCGCGGACCTATTACACCTTCGGCATCGAACCGCGGGTGTCCCATGTGTTCGACGTGGGCCCGACCACCCAGGAAGTCAGCGTCGGTTATCGCTACCTCAAGGAAGGCATGCACGAACAGGCGACCCGCCTGGAGCTGAACAAGAGCAACGAGCCCGTCGTGACCAAGGCCTCGGACGGCCATGTGTACCAGGACCGCACCGGCGGCACGGAAGCCAACTCCGTTTACCTCGACGACAAGATCGACGTCGGCAACTGGACGATTACACCCGGTATCCGTTTCGAGCACATCAGCACCGACTGGCATGAGCGTCCCGGACGCGATGCCGATGGCAAGCGTGTGACGGAGAAGAATCGCAGCATCGAAAGCAACGAGCCGCTGCCGGCCTTGAGCGTGATGTATCACATTTCCGATGCCTGGAAACTGTTCGCCAACTACGAGACTTCGTTCGGCAGCCTGCAGTATTTCCAGCTCGGCCAGGGCGGCACGGGTGACAGCACCGCCAACGGTCTGGAGCCGGAAAAAGCCAAGACCTACGAGCTCGGCACGCGCTACAACGATGATGTGTGGGGCGGCGAAGTGACGCTGTTCTACATCGACTTCGATAAAGAGTTGCAGTACATCAGCAACGATGCGGGCTGGACCAACCTCGGCGCAACCACGCACCAGGGCGTTGAAGCATCGGTGCATTACGACATGGCGGCACTGGACCCACGGCTCGACGGCCTGAGCGCCAACGCTGGTTTCACCTACACACGTGCCGTGTATGAAGGGGAGATTCCAGGCTTCAAGGGCCGTGACCTGCCGTTCTATTCGCGCCAGGTCGCGACTGCCGGCTTGCGTTATGACATCGACCGCTGGACCTACAACGTCGATGCGTTTGCCCAGTCCAAACAACGTTCGCCGGGCGTTGCCGTGAACTCCAACGGCAGCTTCACCAACAACTACATCACCGAAGGCACAGCGGACGGTCAGTACGGCGACATTCCGGGTTACGTCACCTGGAACGTGCGGGGCGGTTATGACTTCGGCGCGCAGCTGTCCAACCTGAAAGTCGGCGCCGGGGTGAAAAACATCTTCGACAAGCAGTACTTCACCCGCTCCAGCGACAACAACTCGGGCATGTACGTCGGCGCACCGCGCACGTTCTTTGTGCAGGCCAGCGTCGGGTTCTGATAGACCCGGGTGACCTCATCGCCGGCAAGCCGGTCTCGCTCCCACATTAGATCTTTGTCGTACACAAAATTTGTGCTCGCTGATGATCACCTGTGGGAGCGAGCCTGCTCGCGATGCTTTTCAGGCCTTCAACACCTTCCCGCCAATGGCAACCGCCACCAGCAACACCGCCATCAGCCCAAAGGCAAAACTCAAACTGCTGCCGTGGGCGATGAATCCGATCACCGCCGGCCCCGCCAGAATCCCCGCGTAACCCAGCGTCGTAATCGCCGGCACGGCAATGCTTTCAGGCATGACCGTCTGCTTGCCCACGGCGGTGTACAGCACCGGCACGATATTCGAGCAGCCCGCGCCCAGCAGTGCATAACCCACCAGCGCCATCTCCCAGCTCGGTGCAAACGTCGCCAGAAACAGGCCGGTAGCGGCCGTCAGCCCACCGAACACGATCACCCGTGTCGCGCCTAGGCGCCGGACGATCTTGTCACCGGTCAAGCGCCCGGCCGTCATGGTCAGCGCAAACGCCGCATAACCCAATCCCGCATAGGCCGTGTCGATCCCGCGTTCCTGCGCCAGGAACACCGCGCTCCAGTCCAGTGCCGCGCCCTCGGCAAGGAACACGATGAAACACATCCCGCCGATAAACAGCACGATGCCGTGGGGAATGGCAAAGGCCGGCCCGGAACTTTCGCTGCCATACGGCAGCAGGTGCGGCGCGGCTTTGCACAGTGCGATCAGCAGCAGCACGATCACCACCAGCATCGCCCCCAACGGAGAAACCCCGAAGCCGAGCAGGGCACTGACGCCCGCTGCCCCGACAATCCCGCCGAGGCTGAACAGCCCGTGGAAACCCGACATCATGGTTTTGCCGCTGGCGCGCTCGACGATCACCGCTTGCAGGTTCACCGTCGAATCCACCGTGCCGAGGCCCGCGCCGAACATGAACAAGGCCGCAATCAGCGCCGGGATCGAGGACACCGTCGCCAACAGCGGCAGCGCCACACAGATCAACAACGTACCGCCCGTCAGCACGCGCCGGCAGCCGAAACGCGTGGCCAGCAGCCCTGCCATCGGCATCGCCAGAATCGAGCCCACCCCCAGGCACAACAGCAGCAAGCCGAGGGTGCCTTCATCCAGCCCGGCCCGGGCCTTGGCGTAAGGCACCAGCGGCGCCCACGCGGCAATCCCGAAACCGGCGATGAAAAAGGCAATGCGCGTGGACATCTGTTCCAGGCGTCCGGGCACGAAAGTGGTGGGCGTGTTGAGGTTGGTCATATCGATCCTTGGCAAAAAACGTCGCGTCCCCAAGGGACAGTGACTCACCCATGAGGTTCGATCAGCGTCCGGACGGTTTCGCGGTCAGGCAGGGTGACATCCTTGCACAGCCCGTCGCGGTTTCGCGATATGTTGCACGCCTGTGATGTTTACACGGGAGGCGCCATGACGCCGTTCTACGATGCTAGAGGCAATATCTACGCGGTAGTGGCGCCGGATGCAGTGCGCCGCGAAGGGATCGATTTACCTGAACAGGCCAGTCTGGCGGCGCAAACCCGCACGACCTGGGCAGTGTCGGCCATCGAGGCGTTCTGTGCCTGGGCGCCGGGCACGCAACCGCCCGGCAGCAAGGACCATCGCTGCGACGGTCTGCTGGTCGGCCCGTTTCAAGCGTCGCCGCCGTTCGATCTGTTGATCGTCAACACCGACGGCACCCTGGCCGAGCGCAGTGGCAACGGGCTGACGATTTTCTCCCAGGCGCTCAGCGACCAAGGGCTGTTTCCGGAAAACGCGCCGTGTGTGCTCAGGGTTCATCACGACAAGGCCGACACGCCTTCGCCTGGTGAAACATTGGTGAACAGTGCGCAGGTCGAGGGTGTGCAGGGTTTCTGGCTGGATCTGGGCAAACCGGCGTTCGGGCCCGAGGCGGTCAGTGCTCAAGGGGTGACCGATGTGGCATTCAGCGGCCGTGGGCTCAGCCACGTTCAATCGTTGTCGGCGCTGGATCCCGCCTGGTCCTGCAGCCAATTCGTGCGGGTCGGCAATCCGCATTGCGTAACGCTTGTGGACGATGCCGAGGCATTGCCGGCCAATGAGCAGATGCGCGAAGCGCGATTGTCCGAAGGGTTGACGCGCATTGCCTACGCGATGCCGACCGGGGCAGGGCGACCGTGCCCGGCGGGGGTTAATTTGCAATGGGCGATGCGCGAGTCAGCGGGGCGAATTGCTGCTCGGGTGTTTGAACGTGGGGAAGGGCCGACGGCGTCGTCCGGTACCAGTGCGAGTGCGGTAGCGTGTGCGGCGTGGCGGGTGGGTTGGGTGGTGGCGGGTGAGGTGAAGGTGGTGATGCCCGGTGGGACGGCGCCGATTTTGTTGGAGGAAACAGACGGGGAATTGAGTCGGGTCAGCCTGTTTGGTACGGCGCGGTTGATGGGTTGAATTTGAGATTGCCTTCGCGGGCAAGTCGGATCGCCGCATCGCTCGCTCCTACAAGGTCGGCGTTGATCTTGTAGGAGCGAGGCTTGCCCGCGAAGGCGTCAGTCCTGGCAGCGCAATTCAGCCCTGATCACCAAAAAACTCCACCACCGGCATCTCCCGCTTCATCAACACCTTCCCATCACGAACCGAATACAGCGGCAAGCCCTGACTGCGGATCACCTCGTAATCACTGTCCGCCGAAAGAATCAGCAAATTCGCCGGCCGCCCGCGCTCCAGTCCATACCGATCCCCCAGGTTCATCGCCCTGGCACTGTTGTCGGTGACCAGGTCCAGCGCGCTTTGCAGGTTGCGATACCCGAGCATGTGACAGATGTGCAGACCCGCTTCGAGCACCCGCAAAATGTTGCCGTTACCCAGCGGATACCACGGGTCGACGATCGAGTCCTGGCCGAAGCACACGTTCATCCCCGCTTCGAGCAACTCATTCACCCGAGTGACGCCACGACGTTTCGGAAAGTTGTCGTAGCGCCCTTGCAGGTGAATGCTTTCGGTGGGGCAGGAGACAAAACTGATCCCTGAATGCCCGAGCAGGCGAAACAGTTTGGCGCAGTACGCGTTGTCGTAAGAGCCCATGGCCGTGGTGTGGCTGGCCGTGACCCGCGAGCCCATGTCGCGGCTGCGGGCTTCTTCGGCGAGCACTTCGAGAAACCGCGAGTGTGGGTCATCGGTTTCATCGCAATGCACGTCCACCAGGCAGCCGGTGCGCTCGGCCAGGTCCATCAGGAACTTCACTGAGCTCACGCCCTGATCGCGGGTGTATTCGAAATGCGGAATCCCGCCAACCACGTCCGCGCCCATGCGGATCGCTTCTTCCATCAGCTCACGACCGTTGCGGTACGACTCGATGCCTTCCTGGGGGAAGGCGACGATTTGCATGTCGATCAGGTGCCGGCTTTCCTCGCGCACTTCGAGCATCGCCCTCAGGGCCGTCAGCTGCGGGTCGGTGACATCGACATGGGTGCGCACATGCTGGATGCCGTGGGCGGCGAGGGCCTGGATGGTTTTCCTGGCGCGTGTCCTGGTGTCTTCCTCGGTGATCGTCACCTTGCGCTCGCCCCAGCATTCGATGCCTTCGAACAGCGTGCCGCTCATGTTCCAGCGCGGTTCGCCAGCGGTGAGCGTGGCGTCGAGGTGGATGTGCGGTTCGACGAAGGGCGGCACCACCAGGTTGCCGCCGGCGTCCAGATCATCGGGGCCCAGGGTCGGCGCTTCGGTCTGACGGGCAATATTGCTGATCAGGCCGTTTTCCAGGTGCAACTCATGCAGGCCTTCTTGGTTGCGCAGGCGGGCGTTGATGATGTGCATCAGGCGAATCCTTTTGGAGATCTTGTAGTAGTGCGTTGGCGCGTCAGTTATAGACATTAGCGCGGCAACGGAAATCGAGCATCGGTCAGATGCGAACTTTGACCACGCCAGCGAAAGAAAAATGCCCGCCATTGATCGGGACCAACTGAAGAAACACCGCTTTTTGTAGGAGCCGGCTTGCTGCGGGCGGCGTTCCGACGATCGCGGTATGACACGCAACATATGTGCCGAATGACACACCGCTATCGTCGGAACGCCGCCCGCAGCAAGCCGGCTCCTACAAGAGTCCGTGTGTTTTCAAGGGGATCTATGTGCTGGGAGAAAACGCAGCAGTGCGGCAACGATGGCTTCAGGCGCATCTTCCTGAACCAGATGCCCGGCATTGGGGATTGGGTGAAACTGCGCCCCCGCAATCATCTGCTGCAGTGCGCGGCCACGCTCGATGGGGATCCACTGATCATCCTCGCCCCACAGAATCTGCACCGGGCAACGAATCGTCGGGTACAACCCCTCGACCTCACGGGTATAGCGCTGATCCATCTGCGCGATCTGCCGGTAAAACGCCGCTTGCCCCGGATCGCCCAGCCACGGTTGCACGTAGGGCGCGAGTTCATCGTCGGGTATGTCGCGCTTGATCGCCCCGCGAACATAGGCCGACACAATCGCCCGCTGAATGTAATCGGGCACACCGCTGAACGCCGCTTCATGCTGACGCACCTGCTGCACGAACGGCGAGCCCCACGGCGTCAACGCCACCGGGTCGATCAGCGTCAGGCTGCGGTAGTCCTTGCCGTTCAGCAGATGCGCGCGCAGCACCGTCGCGCCGCCGAAATCGTGGGCCACCACATCCGGGCAATCCAGCCCCCAATGCTCCAGCAGTTGGGTCAACAACTCGTTCTGCACCCCCAGCGACACATCGCCCTCGACCTTCTCGGACAGCCCGTAACCCAGCAGGTCGAAATAATGCACCCGGTGCGACGTGATGAAGTGCGGCGCAATCCGGTGCCACACATACGAAGAGAACGGCGTGCCATGCACGAACACCAACGGCGGGCCGTCGCCACGCACGGCGTAACGGACGGAATGCCCGTTGAAGCGATAGGTTTGAGCCAGCGGCCAGTCAGTCATGGGGACGTCCTCTTGGCGGGTGCGAGCGAAAAAGCATAGGCATAAAAAAACCGCTCGTCCCGGCAGTTTTTTTGATCTGTCGGATCAGCGGGATGAATACCTGTGATTTGTGACAGTAGACGGCTGTTGATGGCGGATGATATCCACAGCCCATGGACAACCTCAGCCTGCATCATGGAACGCCCGCACTGGCGGTCATCGACCCGCGCGGCCTGGCTGTGCGTGGTGTGGCGTACTGGCGTGGGCAGAGTGGGCAAACGCCGCAAGTGCGGGTGACGCGGCAGGTGTTCGATGCAGCGGGAAGGGGGATAGAGCAACGGGATGCGCGGTTGTCCGCGTCTGCATTGAGTCATTGTTTCTCCCTGACCGGCAAGGTGTTGGCGACTGACAGTGTCGATGCCGGTTGGCGGGTGTTGTTGGTCGGGCAAGCGGATGAGGTCTTGAGTGGATGGGACAGTCGGGGGGGCCGGCAGGATACGCAGTACGATTCGTCGCTGCGGCCTGTTGCCGTAAGAGAGCTGGAACGGGTTGTGGAGCGTTTTGAATACGGCAGTGCCGGGGGCGGTTTTGATGCTGCCAATCAATGCTGCCGAGTGATTCGTCACGACGATTTAGCCGGCACGCGGCACATGCCGGCGTACGATCTGCGGGGCCTGGCGTTAAGTGAAATCAGCCACTTTCTGGCCACCCTCGATCCGCCGGACTGGCCGCTGGACTGCGCCGCACGTGATCGCTTGCTGGAAGCTGATCCCGGGCTAGCAAGCCATTGGGCCTATAACCCGTTGGGCGATTTGCTCAGCCTCACCGACGCCAAAGCCCATCGCCGCCACTTCAGCTACACCGTGGCCGGGCAGCTCAAGGACGGCTGGTTGCAACCGGCGAACAGCGCTGCGCCCGGGCAGTGTCTGGTGCACGACATCCGCTATAATCCCGGCGGAAAAGTCGAACGGGAAACCGCCGGCAACGGCGTGGTCACCGAGGCGCAGTACGCGCTTGATGACGGGCGTCTGCTGCGCTTGTGCGCCGGGTTGCCGAACGCCGCTCCACTGCAAGATCTTCGATACAGCGTCGACCCGATGGGCAACATCCTCCAGATCGACAATCACGCATTGCCGGTCCGTTACCACAACAACCAGCGCATCGACGGCCAATGCACCTACGGCTACGACACGTTGGGTCAGTTAACCCACGCCAGCGGATGGGAAGCCGAGCGCTCATCCAGTTATCCCGGCACGGCGTACCGCGCCTCGGCCAACCCCAACGCGGTGGTCAACTACTGCGAAGAATACGACTACGACGCGGGTGGCAACCTGACCGAACTGCGCCACCTCGGGGTCCAGCCGTTCACCCGGCGCTGGGCCATTGATCCAAACAGCAACCGCAGCCTGCTCAAGGACGACACTTCGCCGGATTTCGCCCGCCATTTCGACGCCAACGGCAACCTGCAATATTTGCAGCCTGGCCAAACCATGAGCTGGGATGCGCGTAACCAGTTGTCCTGCGTGTCACCGGTGGTGCGCGAAGACGAAGACGAAGACGACGACACCGAGCGCTACCTCTATGGCGGCGGTGGCAAACGCCTGCGCAAAGTCCGCACCGCACTGGCCGCTGCCCGCACCGTGATCGCCGAAGTGCGCTACCTGCCGGGGCTGGAGATCCATCATCGTCCGGGCGGCAAGCAGCATGAAGTGCTCGACCTGGAGGCCGGACGCAATCGAGTGAAGTGGCTGCACGGCGCCGATACGCCCGACCATTCGTTGCGTTACCACCTGACCGACCATCTCAGGTCCGGGACGCTGGAATTGGATGAACAGGCCAGGGTGCAAAGCCGCGAAGAGTTTTACCCGTTTGGCGGCACGGCCTATGAAAACCATAGCGATCAGAGCGGTGCGTACAAAACCATTCGCTATTCGGGCAAGGAACGGGATGCGACCGGGTTGTATTACTACGGTTATCGTTACTTTGCGCCGTGGCTGTGCCGATGGATCAACCCGGACCCGGCGGGGGCCGTGGATGGGTTGAATCTGTATTGTTTTGTGGGGAATTCGCCGGTGGGGCATGTGGATGTGGATGGGCGAATGAAGGAAAGCACCGAGGATTTTATTGCGCGGGGAGGTGAGTTACGTGACCCCGAAGACTTGGCGCTGGATGCGGGGCGAGCGGCATGGATTCATATTGTTGACACACTGCGGCCTGATGCTGAAGTGTCGTCAGTCCAGATTGAAAACGATTCCAACGACTCTCAGTCGTCCATGAACTCTGTCGTGTTTGAAGGTTTACAGCCCTTTGACGAGAGATTAGTGAGTCAAAACGAATCTGTAGGTATTGATGAAATAGAGTTGGCTCCAATGGCAACGGGAGATCCGTCGATGGCTGCCAGCTCATCATCGAACGCTTCCTCAGTGGTGTTCGAAAGTTCACATAATTTTTCTGATGATTTAGTGCGATTTGCAGAGTCAAGCAAGCGTGTAACCTGCTCAATTTGTGGAAAAATAGTGAGTAAGTCACAAGCTTCACGTCACATTCATACCCATAGTGGCGATAAGCCAATTAAATGCGAAGTTGATGGATGCGGTGTACAGTTTAAACGCTCTTACTCTTTGATCAGGCACATGCGAGGGCATACTAAGGAACAGCCGTACATATGTGATTGGCCTAGTTGCGATAGGAAGTTTTCGGATGCTAGTAATCTTGTTAAACATAAGTTTGTGCATTCGCAAGTAAAGAATAATCAGTGCAATGTGTGCGGTAAACTATTTTTGCGGAAAGATCATCTGAATAAACATGTTAAAACACATGCGGGTAAATAGATGGCGGAAAATTATATTTGTGTTGGTAATGCGATAAAAAACCACTTGTTTAAGTGGTTTTTTAACTTTTGCTCACTCCCCGCGATAAATACACCCACTCGTACAAGTCTCATGAATCCGAATCGCACTAAGCTCCGGCAACAACGGCTTCAACTCAACCCAGATCCACTTCGCCAACACTTCACTGGTCGGATTCTCCAACCCCGGAATGTCATTCAAGTAGTTGTGATCCAGGCGCTCATACAACGGCTTGAAGATCGCCTTGATCTCGGAAAAGTCGCGAATCCAGCCGGTATGCGGGTCCAGATCGCCACTCAAATGAATCGCCACTTTGAACGAGTGACCGTGCAGGCGGCCGCACTTGTGGCCTTCCGGGACGTGGGGCAGGCGGTGGGCGGATTCGAAGGTAAATTCTTTGAAGATTTCCACAGTGGTTTCAGCTCTGTCAGGTGGCGATCGCCGCAGCGATGTGGGCAGGCGGCGAGTTTAACAGTTTGTCCTGACTAAAGGGTCAGCAAGCGTTCGCCAAGGCGACCGTTGGCGGCCAGTTCGAGAAACTCATCGCCCAGTCTGCGACTTTCTTCCATGGTTGCACGCCAGTATTTCTGCCGGCTCGGCGCATCGCCCATGAAACGCTTGAAGTCGTTACGGTCCGGCAGTTTGCCGTAGGGCAGGCGGGCCAGGTATTCCTTGGACGGCGCCAGCAACAGGACATCCTGCAAGCGCGTTGGGCAGGCACGGCGCCACGGCAGGGTTTTGTCGAACCAGCCGGGAATCACCCGGTCGGTGAAATGTGGGTACAGCACGATGTCGTTGCCGCTGTAGGGCAGGTCGAGGTGATAGTCGAGCAGGCCGCCGTCGCGGAACGTCCCGGTGCCAGCGCCCGGCAGGTCGCGCACGCCTTCCATGACCATCGGGATCGAGCCCGAGGCGAGCAGGGCCTGACGCAGGTTGCCGGTATTCAGCGCGACGAAGCGCGAGGGGAAATCGTTCAGCGCGTTGACCGGCGGTGCCAAGCGCGGGTCGTGGATGATCAGCCGCTCGAAATGCCGCGACAGCCGCGCGCGACCGCGCAGATTGTCGGCGATCACCGACGACAGGCCCAGCCCGAGACGACCGCGATGATCGTCTGCAAGCAGGCCATGACTTTTGACCACCATGATGTTCAGCCGGTAATTCGCGTTGCTCAGAATCGCTGCATCGCGACCGTCGAGCAGGTCATTGAGCATGCGTTGCGAGCTCTGGCTGATCTGCGCCATGGTCACGCCTTTGGCGAAGTTCTGCTCGGTGTACAGGTGACCGAGGCGGCGAATGCCTTCGGCGGCGTCCGGCAGGCAGGCACTGGCGAAGCGCCAGGAGCCGACCGAGGCGCCGATCAGCGAGCGTTCACGCGGCGCGGCGGGCAGCCATTCGCCAAACAGCGCCAGGTCCAGACCTTGAATCCCCAACGCCTTCGGCCCGCCGGCAGCACCCGGCAACGTACCGACATCGGCGGCGTTCAAGCCGTGCTCACGGATGCGCGCCAAGGCACGCGGGCCGGCCTTGAGGGTCAGGGAAGGGAACTTGATGTGGATGGCGGTCATACCGGTCTCGATGTCTGGCAAGCGGGCGGATTATAAACAGTGTGGCTGCAGGGGGCGGCAATACCTCGCATTCGATGTTGCACCAGGAATCTGTAGGAGCACGGCTTGCCGGCGAAGGCGATGTCAAGGGCGCCTTCGCCGGCAAGCCGTGCTCCTACAGGTTTGGCGTATGCCGACGATAGCGTGATGCCATTCTTGATGATGGCAATTCAGTTTCAATTAAGTTCGAATCGCTAAGGTGCCTTCCGTACGCAGCACATAAAAAATACGGAGACACCCATGAAAACCCTGACTGCCCTGTACACCGCCTCCATCGTCGCCATGACCGTCAGCATTGCCCACGCTCGCGACCTGGGCCCCGACGAAGCCCTGCGGCTGCGCGACGCTGGTACCATTGTGTCTTTCGAGAAGCTCAACGCCACGGCACTGGCCAAACACCCAGGCTCGACGGTCACCGAAACCGAGCTGGAAGAAGAGTACGGCAAGTACATCTATCAGGTGGAGCTGCGCGACCCGCAAGGCCTTGAGTGGGACCTGGAATTAGACGCGGTCAGCGGGCAACTTCTCAAGGATCATCAGGATACGTAATGAAGGTGTGTTCATTGTCACGCATGGCGCTGGTGCTTCTGGCGTTTTGCTCGATCGTCATGGCCCGCGACCTTGATCAGGACGAAGCCCTGCGCCTGCGCCAGCAGGGCGTGATCCTGCCGCTCGAACAAGTGGTGAAGCAGGCGCTGGAGCGTTATCCAGGCTCAAAACTGCTGGAAGCCGAGCTCGAAGAGAAACACGACGTCTACATTTATGAAGTCGAGCTGCTGACCACCGAAGGCGTGGTCCGTGAACTGGACCTCGACGCCGCCACTGGCGAGTTACTGAAAGACAAGGAAGATTGACCGATGCGATTGCTGCTGGTGGAAGACCATGTGCCCCTGGCCGACGAACTGATGGCCGGCCTCAACCGCCAGGGCTACGCCGTGGACTGGCTGGCCGACGGTCGAGATGCGGTGTATCAGGGCAGCAGCGAACCGTATGACCTGATCATCCTCGACCTCGGTCTGCCCGGTTTGCCGGGGCTCGACGTGTTGGCGCAATGGCGCGCCGGTGGGCTGGCCACGCCGGTGTTGATCCTCACCGCGCGCGGTTCCTGGGCCGAACGGATCGAAGGCCTCAAGGCCGGCGCCGACGATTACCTGAGCAAACCTTTTCACCCTGAAGAGCTGCATTTGCGCATTCAGGCGTTGTTGCGCCGTTCCCACGGCCAGGTCAATCAACCGACGTTGCAGTCGGCTGGATTGCACCTGGATGAAGGCCGGCAATGCGTGACCCGCGACGGTGCCGACATCCAGCTCACCGCCGCGGAGTTTCGCCTGCTGCGCTATTTCATGCTGCACCCCGAGCAGATTCTTTCCAAAAGCCACCTAGCCGAACACCTCTACGACGGTGAGACCGAGCGCGATTCCAACGTGCTGGAAGTTCACGTCAACCACCTGCGGCGCAAGCTCGGGCGCAGCGTGATCGAAACCCGTCGCGGCCAGGGTTACCTGTTCGGCGGGCAAGCGCAGTGAGGTCGATCCAGCGCCGCTTGAGTCTGGGGCTGATCAGCGTGATGGTGATCGTCGGTCTGGTGCTGGCGCAAACCAGCCTGTGGTTGTTCGAAGTGGGCTTGCAGCGCTACCTCGAAGCGGGGCTGCGCAACGACAGCGAAAGTTTGCTGGTGGCGCTGGTGCGCGGGCCGCAGGGCTTGCAGCTGGATGAACGCCATCTGTCACCGGCCTATCAACGGCCGTTTTCCGGGCATTACTTCCGCATCGATTTTGCTGACAGCCATTGGCGCTCCCGTTCGTTGTGGGATCAGGAATTGCCGCGCCTCGAACATCCCGGCCTGCACAGCAACCTGCAACTGGGGCCGGAAGGCCAGCAATTGCTGGTCTTGCGTTCGGACTATCGCCGTTTGGGACAATCGATCTCCATCAGCGTCGCTCAGGATTACACGCCGGTGCGCGAGAGTTTCAAGCGCATGCAGCAAGTGGGGCTGGGCCTGGGTCTGGCGGGGTTGCTGCTGATTTTGCTGTTGCAACGGATCACCGTGCGCCGCGCCTTGCGTCCACTGGAAAAGGCCCGTGAGCAGATTGCCCAGTTGCAGCAGGGCCAGCGTTCGCAACTGGATGATCAGGTGCCGGTGGAACTTGAGCCGCTGGTGGCGCAGATCAACCATTTGCTCGCTCACACCGAAGACAGCCTCAAGCGTTCGCGCAATGCGCTGGGCAACCTTGGACATGCCTTGAAAACCCCGCTGGCGGTGTTGTTGAGCCTGGCGTCCAGCGAGAAACTCGACGCCCATCCCGAGCTGCGCAAGATCCTCAAAGACCAATTGGCACAGGTTCAGCAACGACTCAATCGCGAGCTTAACCGCGCACGGTTGTCCGGCGATGCGCTGCCGGGGGCGTTGTTTGATTGCGATGCGGAACTGCCGGGATTGCTAGCCACGTTGAACATGATCCACGGCGAACACCTTGAACTGAGCTATCGCGCGCCGGCCGGGTTGCAGCTGCCTTGGGATCGCGAAGACTTGCTGGAACTGCTGGGCAACCTGCTGGACAACGCCTGCAAGTGGGCGGATGCCGAGGTGCGGTTGAGCGTGGTCGAGACGGTCGCAGGGTTCGAGCTAAGCGTGGAAGATGATGGGCCGGGGATTCCCGAGGACCAGCGCGCTCAGGTGTTCAGCCGGGGCACGCGGCTGGATGAACAGGCGCAAGGGCATGGGTTGGGGCTGGGGATTGTGCGCGACATCGTCGATACGTGGGGCGGGGTGTTGCAGCTGGAGGAGAGCGAGTGGGGCGGGTTGAAGGTTGTCATCGAACTGCCCAAACGCTGACATTGAAAACCCCGATAACCTGTAGGAGCCGGCTTGCTGGCGATGGCGTTCTGTCAGGCAACACATGTGTTGAATGTATCGCCGCCATCGCCAGCAAGCCGGCTCCTACAGGAGGTGTGTTGTCAGTCAGACGCGGAATTGATCCATCAGGCTCTGCTGCTGATTCGCCAGGCTGTTGAGCGACTGGCTCACCCGCGCCGACTCATTCGCCTGCCCCGACAGCGATTCGGTCACGTCCCGGATCGTCGCCACGTTGTTGTTGATCTCTTCCGCCACCGCGCTTTGCTCTTCCGCCGCTGAGGCAATCTGCAGGTTCATGTCGCTGATCACCGTCACTGCGTCGCCGATCTGGCGCAACGCCGTGACGGCCTGGCTGACCTGCTCGACACTGCCCTGAGCCTGGCGATGGCTGTTGTTCATCGACCCCACCACATCCTGCGTGCCGTTCTGCAACTGCTCGATCACCAGACGGGTTTCTTCAACCGACTCCTGCGTACGCCGCGCCAGGTTGCGCACTTCGTCGGCCACCACCGCAAAACCGCGTCCGGCCTCACCGGCACGGGCCGCTTCGATGGCGGCGTTGAGGGCCAGCAGGTTGGTCTGCTCGGCGATGGCGCGGATCACTTCCAGTACCGAGCCGATTTTCTCGCTGTTGGCCGCCAAGCCTTCGACCTGCACCATCGCTGCACTCATGTCGGCGGCGAGGTTGTCGATGCTGGTGGTGGTCTGGTCGATCACGGTCAAGCCACGGCGGGTGGCGTGATCGGCATCGCGCGCTGCTTGTGCCGCTTGTGCCGCGCTGCGGGCAACGTCCTGGGCGGTGGCGCTCATTTCGTGGGAAGCGGTCGCCACCTGATCGACCTGACGGTATTGCTGTTCCATGCCGGCACTAGTCTGCGTGGCGATGGCAGAAGACTGGTCCGCCGTGCTGCGTGCGTCCTGAACCGAGCGTTTCACCTCGGCGATGATCGGTTGCAACTTGTCGAGGAAGCGGTTGAACCAGCCGGCCAACTGGCCCAGTTCATCCTTTTTGTCGTAGGCCAGGCGCCGGGTCAGGTCGCCTTCGCCGCTGGCGATGTCTTCGAGCATGTGCGCCACGCCGAGGATCGGTTTGGTCACGCTGCGCGCCATCAGCCACACCAGCAACAGGCCGATCAACGCGGCCAGCACGCCGAGGCCGAGTTCGACCAGTGTGCCGGCGGTATTGCTTTCATCGAGTTGTTTTTTCAGGGTTTCGGCGGGGCCGACCAGGACTTTTTCCGGCACATCGAGCAACACGCCCCACGATTTGCCATCGGGGATCGGCTGGAACGGCGACAGCACTTTCAACTGCTGGTTGCTGTGCAGGCTGGCGGTTTTGCTGCTGGCGGCGAGCAGGCGGATCAGCTCGGCGCCGTTGGTTTTATCCACAGCGTCCAGGCGCTGGGCGAGTTTGCTGGCGTCCGGGCTGTAGCCGGCGAGCAAACCGGCCGGGCTGATGATGCTGACGTTGGTCTGGCCGTCATAAAGCTTCTTGCTCGCGCCTTGGCTGACGGCTTGCAGGCTGTTGAGGTTGATGTCCACCGACAGCGAGGCGATGACTTTGCCATTGACCATCAGCGGGAACACGATGCTGGTCATCAGCACGTTCTGGCCGTCGATCACATAGAAGTAGGGTTCGATCACGCAGGGCTTGAGCGAGGTGCGCGGGCAGGTGAACCAGGCGTTGGCGGGTTCACCGCTGGGGCCGGTGCTGGTGTCGGCCATGTCGCTTTCGGGCAGCGCCATCGACGTCACCTTGCCGGGGGTCGGTTGCGACCAGTACAGCGCGAAACGGCCCTTGTCGTTGCTGCCCAGCTCAGCCTGGCCGGCGAATAGTTCGTCCTTGCCGTCCAGCGCATTGGCTTCGAACACCAGCGACAGGCCGAGCAATTCCGGGTTGGCTTGCAACGCAGACTTGACCTGGCGGGTCAGGTCTTCACGCAGGTCGAAGGCATCGAGAAAGCGCTTTTCGGCCTGATCGCGCAGGAACAACACCTGACGCGAGAAGCCGTGGCCATATTGATAGGCATCCATGAACTGCTGGCGAATGTTCAGCGCCTGGTTTTCGCCCTGGGACTCGATCCGGGCCTGGGCGGCTTCAGTGAGCATCTCCATGCTCGAGGCTTTCACCAGCTCGGAACTGTGCTCCATGCGATACAGCGAAAGACCTACCAGCAAGGTCACGATACCGGCGAGGCAAAGCCCGGCCAGCAGGGTGATTTTCCATTGAATGGAAAGTTGTCTGAGCGACATGGAGACGTCCTTATTCGATAAATATCTGAGACTTTGCACTGTAACGGCTGAAAATCTGCTTTCTTTATGCCGTCCGACGGAAATCGAATCACCCGCACAACCCTTGTAGGAGCCGGCTTGCTGGCGATAGCGGTGGGTCAGCCAATCCGTTATTGACTGGACGGACGCCATCGCCAGCAAGCCGGCTCCTACAGGGGGCGATGTCGTTTCGGAAAGGTCGCGGTGTGGTTCCGACAGGGGCGGCGTCGCTCGTGCGTTCGGGTCGCTGGCTTTGACAAGGCGGTGATGGTCCGGCACAGTGCGCGCCCTCTAATAAAACCCATTCCTTATCCCGCTGGCGGCTCTTCGCAGACTGCCGGCCGGGCTCATTTCGCTTGCCTTGAGGTAACGATGATTAATGCTGTAATTGCCGCGGTCGGCATCATGCTGATTCTCAGCCTGTCCCGCGTGCACGTGGTGATCGCGCTGATTATCGGCGCGCTGGTGGGTGGTTTGACCGGTGGCCTGGGCATCGACGCCACCTTGAAAGCCTTCAACAGCGGCCTCGGCGGCGGGGCGACAGTGGCCTTGTCTTACGCCTTGCTCGGCGCCTTCGCGGTGGCGATTGCCAAGTCCGGCCTGGCCCATGCGCTGGCCGACAAAGCCCTGGCCATGGTTGACCGCCAGCACGCCAACGGTGGCGGTTCTGTGAAGTGGCTGCTGATCGGCCTGCTGTGGGTGGTGGCCATCGCTTCACAGAATATTCTGCCGATACATATCGCTTTTATTCCGTTGCTGGTGCCGCCGCTGCTGTATGTGCTGACCAAGCTGCAACTGGATCGGCGGTTGATCGCCTGCGTCATGACCTTCGGTCTGATCACCCCGTACATGTTCCTGCCAGTGGGCTTCGGCAACATCTTCCTCAATGAAATCCTGCTGGCCAACGTGGCCCGCAGCGGCGTCGATATCAGCGGCATCAACGTCACCCATGCCATGGGCATTCCGGCGCTGGGCATGGTGGTGGGGCTTGCGGCAGCCTTTATCAGCTACCGCAAGAAGCGCGTCTACGACCTGGAAAAGATCGAACAGGTCGAGCAGGTCGCGGTGCAGTACAACCCGCTGAGCCTGATGGTTGCGGGTGTGGCGATTGCGGCGGCGTTCATTATTCAGTTGCTGCTGGACTCGATGATTATCGGTGCACTGGCAGGCTTTTTGATCTTCTCGGTGTCGGGCATTGTGAAATGGCGCGACACCGATGACCTGTTCACCGAAGGCATGAAGATGATGGCGATGATCGGTTTCATCATGATCGCCGCCTCGGGGTTTGCCGAAGTGATGAAGGCCACCGGTCAGGTGCAGACGCTGGTTGAAGCGTCGGCGTCGTGGATCGGCCACAGTAAAGGCATCGGTGCGCTGCTGATGTTGCTGGTCGGTCTGCTGGTGACCATGGGCATCGGTTCGTCGTTTTCCACCGTGCCGATTCTGGCGGCGATTTTCGTGCCGCTGTGCGTGCAACTGGGGTTCAGCCCGATTGCCATCGTCTGCATCGTCGGCACCGCCGGCGCGCTGGGCGACGCTGGTTCGCCTGCTTCCGACTCGACGCTCGGCCCGACCTCCGGCCTGAACATCGACGGTCAGCACCACCACATCTGGGACACCGTGGTCCCGACCTTCCTGCATTACAACCTGCCGCTGCTGGCGTTCGGCTGGGTGGCCGCGATGGTTCTCTGATTCCAACCTGCCCGGTGATGGTGCCTGTGAAAACGCCATCGCCAGCAAGCCGGCTCCTACAGGTCAGAGGTGTCGGTAGGGTCAGCGTTGATCGCGCAATCTGTAGGAGCCGGCTTGCTGGCGATGGCAATTTCAAATACGCCATCGCCGGCAAGCCGGACTCCTACAGTTTTGCGTTGGCGTGCCGTTAAAGCCTTTAACCACGCCAATAAAACCAAAAGAGTGAACCGTCATGCGCATGAGCCTGAAGGCTAAAGTCCTGTCCCTTGCCGTCCTCCCGGTGTTGCTCTTTGCGCTGGTCATCAGCCTGACCACGTTGTTCGTTCTGCAGGAACAGGCCCGCAAGGAAGTCGAGGAGACGCGCCAGCGCCTGCTCAGCGACGCCAAGGCTACCCTGCAAAGTTACGTCGCCGTGGCCATGACCGCGATCAAACCGCTCTACGAGGCCGCCGCCCCCGGCGATGACGCGGCGCGGGCCCAAGTGATCAAATTGCTGTCGAGCATCAGCTACGGCAAGGAAGGCTACTTCTTCGGCTACGACTCCAACACCGTGCGCCTGTTCAAGGCCAACAGCCCCGAAGGCGTGGGCCAGAGCTTCAAGGACAACCGCGACCCGAACGGCGTCTACGTCAACCGCGATCTGGTGAAAGTCGCCAAAGACGGCACTCACTACCTGCAATACAGCTCGCCATTGCCTGGCAACACTCAGGTGCTGGTACCAAAACTCGGCTACACCGAATACCTGCCGAAGTGGGACATGGCGGTCGGCACCTCGGTCAACCTCGACGGTATCGAGGCGCAAGTGGCCGTGGTCGAAGCCAAGGTTCAAGACCGGATGGAAGGCGTGTTGCTGAGCATCATCGGCATCGCCGCCGTCGTGCTGCTGCTGATTGCCGCCGCCGGCATGCTGCTGGCCAACACCATTCTGCGTCCGCTGAACCTGATGAAAGCCAACCTCGACGACATCGCGGCGGGCGAGGGCGACCTGACCCGGCGCCTGACCATCACCAGCCAGGATGAACTCGGCCAACTCGCCGGCTCGTTCAACCGTTTTGTCGACAAGATCCACGGCCTGGTGCGCCAGATCACCGAAATGACCTCGCAATTGACCGGGCTGGTGAATCAGGTCTCCGATCAGGCCCAGCGTTCGGATCAGGCGATGGAGCGTCAACGTCACGAGACCGATCAGGTGGCCACGGCGATCAACGAAATGTCGGCCGCCGCGCAAGAAGTGGCGAAAAGTGCACAAAACGCCGCAGTGGCGGCGCAGCAGACCGACGAAGAAGGTCAGACGGCCAAGCGTGTGGTGGCCGGCAGCATCGTCAAGATCCATGCGTTGGTCGACGATATTCGCAGCAGCGGCGTGTCCCTCGACAGCCTGCAGAAGGATGTGTCATCGATTGTCAGCGTGCTCGGGGTGATCCGTTCGATTGCCGAGCAGACCAACCTGTTGGCGCTCAACGCCGCCATTGAAGCGGCCCGTGCCGGTGAGGCCGGTCGCGGTTTTGCGGTGGTGGCCGACGAAGTCCGTGCGCTGGCCAGCCGCACGCAAATCAGCACCCAGGAAATCCAGGGCATGATCGACCGCTTGCAGGCCGGCACTCAGTCGGCGGTGGAAGCGATGCGCCGCTCCAGCGAGGCCGGCGACGGTACGTCCATGCAGGCCAACGAAGCGGGTGCTTCGCTGGACACCATGGCTCAACTGATCGGCACCATCAACTCGATGAACGCGCAGATCGCCAGCGCCGCCGAGGAGCAGACCGCCGTGGCCGAAGAGATCAACCGCAGCGTGCATCAGATCGCGGTGGCCGTGGACAACGTGGCCGGCGAAACCCAACTCGGCGCCCAGACATCCCGCAGCCTGGCTGATCTTGGCCAGCGCCTCGGCACTCTGGTCGGCCAGTTCCGCATCTGACACCCCGAACCTACTGTAGGAGCCAGGCTTGCCGGCGAAGGCGTACTTGAGGACGCCTTCGCCGGCAAGCCTGGCTCCTACAGTAAACATTTCGCATCGTCCCTAAGGCCTGTCCCAATACGGCACGGTCCCGAAGCATTCGACATAGAAATCAATCACCGTCCTTACCTTCACCGACAACCGCCGGCTCCCGGGCCAGAGCACGGCGATCTGTTGCGGCTCAAGGCTGTTGGACACCTGATACTCCCCCAGCACCGGCACCAGCGTGCCGTTGCGCACCGCTTCACCAATCAGCCACGACGGAAACATCACCAGGCCCAGGCCTTGTTCGGCGGCCTGTGTGAGTGTGTCGGCGTGGTTGCCGGTGATCGGCCCCTTCACCGAGTAGGGCCTCCAGTCCTGCTGACCCTGGCGGAAAAACCAGCGTTGCTGGCCGGCCACACCTTTGTAGGCCAGGCATTGATGCGCCGCGAGGTCTTCGGGATGCAACGGTGTGCCATGGCGTTTCAAGTACGCCGGGCTCGCCGCCACCTGAAAGCGTTGCGGCGCCAGAATCCGCGCCTGCATGCTCGAATCGTGCAGCGGGCCGATGCGAAACAGCAGGTCGGCACCTTCCTGTAACGGTGCGACGTAGCTGTCGGTCTGCTGGATATCCAGCTGCAATTTCGGGTAGCGCTCGCACAGTTGCCCCAGCCAGGGCGTCAGGTGCCGCTGGCCAAACACCACCGGCGCGTTGATCCGCACCAGTCCGCTCGGCTCGCTTTGTTGTTCCTGCAACGCCTGTTCGGCTTCCTCCAACTGCACCAGCACCAATCGCGCATGGTCGCCGAGCAAGCGTCCGGCTTCCGTCGGCGTGACCGCGCGGGTGTGGCGGTAAAGCAATTGCTGGCTCAGCGCCTGTTCCATCAACTGGATCTGCCGGGAAATCGACGACGGCGCCAGGCCTTCGCGGCGGGCGACTTCAGAGAAGCTGCCGTGGTCGAGTACCGCGACAAACAGCCGAAGTGCCTTGAAACCCAATTCGTTGAGGCCGTGCATGAAGAATCCTGCTGTGCGAGTTGCGCAAAAGTGTTGTCAGGATGCTCCCATTTATCGCACAGCAGTGCCAGCCGATAATGCGCTCACTTCCTGCACGCGGACCTTGTAGGAGCGAAGCTTGCTCGCGAAGGCGGCGTGTCAGTCGCCGAAGATGACGACTGACACGCCGCCTTCGCGAGCGAGCTTCGCTCCTACAGGCGACCGTGTAGTTCATTTGAAAATGGGTAGGTCTCTGTTATGCAATCTTCTTCAATCGATATCGCTGTCACACCGGCAACACAACCCGGGTTGCGGCTTTTGCTGCTGCCTTTGGTGATCCTGGCCGGTATGGGCCTGTCCGTGGAGGCCGGTCTGCTCGGGCCGCTGGGGGTTCAGGTCGGTCACTTGTGGGCGACGTTGAGCATCTTCGGCGTCGGCTCGGCGATCCTGTTTTTCCTGCTGTTGCTCAGCGGCCCGCAAAAGGGACCGGCCTTCAGCGACTTGCCGCGCTGGCAGTTGATCGGCGGTTTTCTCGGGCCGATCTACGTGGTGGTGCTGACCCTGGCCACGCCGTACATCGGCATTGCGATGACGATGATCGCGATCCTGTCCGGGCAGGTCGGTAAAAGCGTGCTGATCGACCACTTCGGCTGGTTCGGCGCCACTCGTAAAAAGGTCAACGGTGAACGTTGGCTGGCCTTGCTGCTGATTGTGGCGGCACTTGTTCTGATTGCGCGGGGTTAATGATGAATCTGATTATTTTGTTGGCGGTGGTCGTGGCTGCCGGTGCGGTGTTGAGTGTTCAGGCCGCCATCAATGGGCGTCTGGGCGAAACGGTCGGCGTGCTGCGCAGCAGTTTGTTGACGTTCGTGGTGGGGGCGGTGAGCACCGGGTTGCTGATCCTGTTTTTCGAGCCGGCCCAGGCCATGAGCCTGCTGGACGTGCCGAAGTGGCAGCTCAGCGGCGCGCTGTTCGGCGTGGTGTACATGATGGTGATGGTGGGGGCGGTGCCACGGGTGGGGACGGCGGTGGCGACGGTCGCGGTGATCGTCGGGCAGCTGGGCATGGGGATGCTGATCGATAACTTCGGCTGGCTGGGCAACCCGCAGATCGAGCTGTCCGGCAGCCGGATACTGGCGATGGTGTTGCTCGGGTTGGCGCTGGTGTTCATGTATCGCAGCAATACCCGCCAGGCCTGACCGCTTTCGCTTTCCTGTAGGAGCGAGGCTTGCCCGCGAAGCAGATGCCGCGATCTAAACAGTTACATCGCGTTATCGTTCTTCGCGGGCAAGCCTCGCTCCTACAGGTTTGGGCTGCGTCGTCTGTGGCAACTTCTACACTGGTGAGACGGGTTGTAGCCCCGACGACCACCACCTCAGGAGTCAGACTCATGATCGATAGCGAAAGCAAATGCGACTGCAAGAAATGCAACTGCAAACTGGGCCAGCATCCGATCGCACGTCACGGCAAGCACTACTGTTGCGAAGCCTGCGCCAAACACCATGAACACGGTGAAGAATGCGTGCACAAAGACTGCAAGTGCGCCCAACACTGACTGTGTAGGAGCAAGCTTGCTGGCGATGCGGGCGCCGAGGTTCTTCAGGCTGACCGCGTTATCGTTCATCGCGAGCAAGCTTGCTCCTACAGAAAAGCGTCGTCAGCTTGCTGGTCGCCAAGTGACATTTTCCACGCCGAATTTTTCCGCCATCGGCTTGCTGGTCTTTTGCACTTTCTCCCTTCCAAAGCGCGGGATCCGGCCCACGCCGGCGTCGCAACTCGCCCAATGCCAAGCCTGCGCATTGTCCATTTTGTCCAGGCGAATGATGAAAGATTTTGGGACGCCATGAAGGGTGTATTCAATGACGAAAAGTTTTGCGTTATTCATAAAGCCCGTATTCCTCCCTGTGGTAATAGAAGGATCGTCGGCGGTACGGAAAATTCATTCGGATTGTCAGACGGCTGCGGCCAGTGGCGATGAGGCCTGCGGCTGGTTACCATGGATTTTCTGAAAACCCCCGATGAATGCTGACCATGGCCCTTGCCGCGCCCCCCGACCTGAGTGACACCGATGTGCCCGTGCAACCGCTGGCGCGCACCTATCCGCGCGGGCTGTTCATCGAGCCCCACGAGCATGTCTGGGGCCAGTTGTTGTATGCGATGAGCGGCGTGATGTGGGTCGAAACGCCGCATGAGGCGCTGGTGGTGCCGCCGCAACGGGCGGTGTGGTTGCCGCCAGGTGTGCCTCACGGCATTCGCGTGGTCTCGGACCTGCAGATGCGCAACATCTACCTGCGTCCGGCATTGGCGGCGACGCTGGACGACACGGTCCAGGTCATCGAAGTGGGCGGGTTGCTGCGTGAACTCATCGTCGGGCTGGTGGAGCAGGGCGACGACGGCGCGCCGGAGTATTACGAGGCGCTGGTCGGGCTGGCACTGCTGGAACTGCGGCGAGCCAGGCGTTCGCTGTTGAAAATCCCGTTGCCGGATGATTCCGACCGGCGCCTGATGAACCTGTGTCAGGCCGTCATGGCCGCGCCATCGCTGGACGTTTCCTTCGAACAACACGCGCAAAACGCCGGGGCCAGCGTGCGCACCCTGGCGCGGCTGTTCAAGGACGGTCTGGGCATGGGCTTCGCCGAGTGGCGGCGACAAGTGCAACTGGCGACTGCGGTCGCGGAGCTGATCCAGGGGGCGCCGGTCAGTGCGATCGCCCGGGAGCTGGGCTACTCGCCGAGCAGCTTCAGTGACATGTTCCGTCGGGAACTGGGTGTCGCTCCCTCGCAGTTCTGCATGAGCCTGTAGGAGCCAGCTTGCTGGCGATAGCATCCTCAAATTTTGCATCGCCCTCGCGTCAGCTATCGCCAGCAAGCTGGCTCCTACAGGTTGTTGCGAGTGGTTTGGCCGGAATTCAGAAGCACTTGGCCGATGCTCGCGGATGCCGGCCTTTAGACTTTGGGCATCCCTCAATTGCCCACGGAGTCTGCCATGAGCTACCTCATCTCGCTGGTCATCGGTCTGGGCGTCGGTTTGCTTTACGGCGCGCTGGATTTTCGTTCCCCCGCACCACCGGCCATCGCGCTGGTGGGCCTGCTGGGCATGCTCGCCGGTGAAAAGTTGTGGCCCATGGGGCGGCAACTGGTCACTGGCTGGATCTCCTGAATTCCCTTTCCCCTGTTGGATGGACACTCCCATGAAAGCATTGCAGTTCGACAAAACCGGCGACCTTTCGGCCCTGCGCTATGTCGAGGTTCCGACCCCCGTGCCCGGCGCCGATGAAGTGCTGGTGCAAATCAAGGCCGCCGGCCTCAATCCCAGTGATGTGAAGAATGTGCTGGGGCGTTTTCCCTACACCACGTTGCCGCGCATTCCCGGGCGTGATTTTGCGGGTGTAGTCGTCGAAGGCCCGCAGGCGCTGATCGGTCAGGAAGTGTGGGGCACCGGCCGTGAGCTGGGCTTTTTCGCCGACGGCTCCCATGCGCAATTCGTCAAGTTGCCGGCCAACGGCGTGGCGCGCAAACCGACGCACCTGAGTTTTGCCCAGGCCGCCAGCCTCGGCGTGCCCTACACCACGGCGTGGGATGCGCTGGAGCGCAGCCTGGTGAACGCACAAACGCGGTTATTGGTGATCGGTGGCGGGGCGGTCGGCAGTGCTGCGCTGGCGCTGGCCAAGGTGCGTGGCGCCCAGGTGCTGGCGGCGGCGCGTCGGCCGGAGCAGGTCAAGGACTTGCAGGCCCAGGGGTATCAGACGTTGCAGCTGGATAAACCCGAGGATTTGGGCGCGCAGGTGAATGCGGTCTACACCGGCGGTGCCGACGTGATTTTTGACACCACCGGGTTCTGGCTGCCGGCTTCCGTCCCCGCGCTGGCCGCGTTCGGTCGCATCGCGATCATCGCCGCGCCGGTGGATGGCCAGGTGCAATTGCCGGCTCTGGCGCTGTATCGCAAGGGCGGCTCGGTGGTGGGGATCAACTCGTTGCTATACGGCGTGCAGGCGTGCGCGGCGATGCTCGATCAGTTCGGCCAGTTCTTCGACCAGGACCTGTTGCCGTTGCCGCAAGGGTTGTACGAATCGCCACTGGCCGAAGGGCTGGAACGTTATGCCGAAGTGAATCAGGGCAGTGGCGACAAAGTCATCCTGCTGCCATAACCCAAACCTGTAGGAGCCGGCTTGCTGGCGATTCAGGCAACTCGGTGCAACGGGAAGACCGAGGTGTCTGCATCGTCGGAACGCCGCCCGCAGCAAGCCGGCTCCTACAGGTCTGCGCGGGTCGAACAGCGCGACCAGCCCTTATGTCGGGCAGGTTTCCCGGCCGTTATCCAGGCCTTGCTTGTAGCTGTGGCTCTGCAGGCTGGCCTTGCCGTTGTGCCAGGTCAGGGTGAGTACATACAGCGAGTCGTAGTCGCTGGACTCCCAGTCATCGGTGATGTTCTGTTTCTTGCCGACCGCTTCGCCGGCGACCTTGTTGATCAGCTCGGGCAGATAGCCGTGGGACCACGCGGTGTAGATCACCGAGTTGTGGTACTTGTCGTGCAGCAGTTCGTCGGCCAGGTCACTGGTGTCATTGGCCGAGAAGTTGATGTTCACCGGCAAGCCGAGCTTGATGGCGCTGGGGCTGATGGTCATCAGGGGGCGAATGTAGCTGTAGGAATTATCCAGCTCGCCTTCCTCGACATTGCGCGTCGGGTTGGCTGCAAACACGTAGTTGGCCTTGCCGAATTTTTCCGGGAGCAGGGTGGCCAGGTCGATGGCGCGGTTCAGGCCCTGGCAATTGAGCTGGCCGAGGCCGCCGGCGGGTTTTTCCGCGTGGCGCAGGAAGACCAGCGTCTGGGTGCCGTCAGCCGGCTGGGCGCGGCTTTCACGGACTTCCAGCGACAGGAACAGCGCACTGATTGCCAACAGGGAGGGCAGCACAATATAAGCGCGATGTTTGAAGCGTTGGACCAATTTCATAAGGTTCATCATGGAATAAGGGTTTCTTCAGCGCATTCGGTTAAGGCTGACAAACCTTTACACCACGCGCTCCCAGCGTCGGGTGTTTTCCATGTCGATGATCCGGTCCGTTTCCGAAAGGGCAACACTCAGAGTCCACTGAGGCCCGTTTGGTTCGATTCCGGCGGCATGCGCAGCAATGTACCGATAACCATGAACGGGTTGGAGCAGAGGTTATCGACAGGATGTTGCGGATTTATGGACACAGTACACGGGGCGGTCGCAGGAGAAGACTGCAATCCATTGATCTTGGTAATCATCAATATCGATACGCCGTACGTCGCAGCCTGCGGCCACTCACACTATGATCGTGCCTCTCAATCTCTTCGTGGATCCATGCGATGACCGATCTGTCTGCTTTCCCTATCACCCAAAAATGGCCGGCCCAATACCCTGAGTGGATTCAGCTCTACTCGTTGCCGACCCCCAACGGCGTCAAGGTCTCGATCATGCTCGAAGAGATCGGCCTGCCCTACGAGCCGCATCGCGTGGGCTTCGACACCAACGACCAGCTGTCGCCCGAGTTTCTGTCG
This sequence comes from Pseudomonas sp. PDM02, assembly GCF_014852285.1. Lineage (NCBI taxonomy): Bacteria > Pseudomonadati > Pseudomonadota > Gammaproteobacteria > Pseudomonadales > Pseudomonadaceae > Pseudomonas > Pseudomonas sp. PDM02. Next base: position 157,287 of record NZ_JACVBL010000015.1, read on the forward strand.
CTGAACCCCAACAACAAGATCCCGGCGATCCTCGACCCCCACGGGCCGGACGACCTGCCGCTGCCGTTGTTCGAGTCCGGGGCGATTCTGATTTACCTCGCCGACAAGAGCGGGCAGTTGCTGGCCCAGGAATCGGCTGCGCGTTACGAGACGATCCAGTGGTTGATGTTTCAGATGGGTGGTATCGGGCCGATGTTTGGCCAGCTCGGTTTTTTCAACAAATTCGCCGGAAAGGACTACGAAGACAAACGCCCTCGGGATCGTTATGTCGAGGAAAGTAAACGTTTGTTAAAAGTGCTTGATGGACGTTTGCAGGGGCGCGACTGGATCATGGGCGAGCGCTACACCATCGCCGACATCGCGACATTCCCGTGGGTGCGCAACCTGATCGGTTTCTATGAGGCGGGCGATCTGGTGGGCATCAAGGATTTCCCGAACGTGACGCGGGTGCTGGAGCGCTTCCTGGCGCGGCCGGCGGTGATGCGCGGACTGGAAATTCCCAAGTAAGACCTTTCGAATCCACCAAGACCAAGGCAGGCCATGCACGCATTCGATTTCAAGCAAGTAGATGTCTTCAGCCGCGTTGCGCTCAAGGGCAATCCGTTGGCCGTGGTGTTCGGCGCCGATGAGCTCAGCGATGAGCGCATGGCGGCGTTCGCCACCTGGACCAATCTCAGTGAAACCACGTTCATCCTCGCCCCGCAGGACCCTCGGGCCGATTACCGGGTGCGGATTTTCACCACCCTGAACGAATTGCCGTTCGCCGGTCACCCGACCCTGGGCACCTGCCATGCCTGGCTCGAAGCCGGTGGGGTGCCCAAGGGCGAGGAGATCATTCAGGAATGCGGCGTGGGCCTGGTGCGGGTGCGCCGGCAAGGCGCGGAACTGGCCTTTCTCGCACCGCCACTGCTCAAGACCGGGCCGGTGCAGGCGGAGCTGCTGGAGCGCGTGCGACGCGGGCTCCGACTGGAACCGGGCGCCATCGTGCGGGCGCAGTGGGTCGATAACGGCGCGGGCTGGCTGGCGGTGATGGTCGAGGATCGCCAGCAGGTGCTGGACCTGCAACCGGACCATTCGCAGATGCTCGGCCTCGCGGTCGGCGTGATTGCGCCGTGGCATCCCGAGCGTGACGGCGATGACGCACAGTTCGAAGTGCGGGCGTTCATTTCCGGCGACGGCATGCCGGAAGATCCCGCCACCGGCAGCCTGAATGCCGGCATCGCCCAATGGCTGCTCAGCGAAGGGCTGGCGCCGGCGTCTTATGTGGTGAGTCAGGGCCTGACCATGGGGCGGGCCGGGCGCATTCAGGTCGATCAGGTGGGCGATGAGATCTGGATTGGTGGTTCCGTGGTGACCTGTATTTCCGGAACCATGACGCTGTAAAACCTGTGGGAGCGGGCTTGCTCGCGAAGGCGTCGTGACATTCAACATCCATGTCGACTGACACGACGCCTTCGCGAGCAAGCCCGCTCCCACGGGGTTTTATGGTGGATGCGGTGATTATTGCTGCAGCGGTAACGGTTTTTACTCCGCTGAGGTTTGTGCCCGGCGGCGAACTGGGCATAAGCTTTCGCCCCCTTACGACTTTCGTCTCGTCCCCCGATTTTTCAGGAAACCCCATGTCCAGTCAGTTCCCCGAAGCACGTCCACGCCGTCTGCGCCGCAATGCGAGCCTGCGCAGCCTGTTCCAGGAAACCGAGTTCAGCTTGAACGATCTGGTGCTGCCGATTTTCGTCGAGGAAGAAATCGACGACTTCGTGCCGATCAAAAGCATGCCCGGTGTGATGCGGATTCCGGAATCGAAACTGGCCGGCGAGATCGAGCGTTATGCCCGTGCGGGGATCAAGTCGGTGATGACCTTCGGCGTGTCCCATCATCTGGACAGCAGCGGCAGCGACACCTGGAGCGACAATGGCCTGGTCTCGCGCATGGCGCGCATCGCCAAGGACGCGGTGCCGGAGATGATCGTGATGTCCGACACCTGCTTCTGCGAATACACCGACCACGGTCACTGCGGCGTGTTGCACAACCACGAAGTCGACAACGACCAGACCCTGATCAACCTCGGCAAACAAGCCGTCGCGGCAGCCCGTGCCGGTGCCGATGTGATCGCGCCGTCGGCGGCCATGGACGGGCAGGTCCAGGCGATTCGCCGGGCGCTGGATGACGCCGGTTTCACCCAGACCGCGATCATGGCCTATTCGACCAAATTCGCCTCGGCGCTCTACGGCCCGTTCCGCGAAGCCGGCGGCAGCGCACTCAAGGGCGACCGCAAAAGCTATCAAATGAACCCGATGAACCGCCGCGAAGCGGTGCGTGAGTCGTTGATGGACGAGCAGGAAGGCGCCGACGCGCTGATGGTCAAGCCGGCCGGCGCGTACCTGGACATCATCCGCGACATTCGCGAGGTTTCGCGCCTGCCGCTGTCGGCGTACCAGGTGAGCGGCGAGTACGCGATGATCAAGTTCGGCGCACAGGCCGGGGCCATCGATGAGGACCGCGTGGTGCGCGAGAGTCTCGGCGCGATCAAACGGGCGGGGGCGGATTTGATCTTCACCTACTTCGCGATGGACCTGGCCCTGGCCGGGATCTAAACCCACCACAAACCCAAATGTGGGAGCGGGCTTGCTCGCGAAGAGGCCGTGTCAGTCAACATAGATGTTGAATGTCACGACGCCTTCGCGAGCAAGCCCGCTCCCACATTTGGACTGTGTTGAATCAGTGAGGGCCGAAATACGGCCGTATCCCGCGATCCCGGAAGTACCGTTCGATCACCTTCGGATCCGAGCACGACTCGGCCACCGCCACGTAGGTATCCGGCCGCAACAAATAAAACCCGTTGCGCCCAAGGCCTGATGTTTCAAACGCCGGCCGCCAGTCAAACACATGCAACGGCAAGTGATGTTCATTGCACCAGGCAATCATTTCGTCGCTGGTGTCGCCGTACACATGCACCTGCCAGTTCGGGCACTTCAGCGGCCCGAAGTTATCTCCTTCACCGTCATGCGCCCACGGCAAGCGGTCGCCACCGTGAACATGCCCGGCGACGCCGGTGCTCAATGGCATTCCACGATAATTGAGGGTGATCTGCGACACCGTACGAAACAGGAATTCCCGGGAGGCCTCGAACGAAGCCATTTTCGGCAACAGGAACGGCGCCAGACGAGTACGCAGCAAATCCGCCATGCGTCCTTCGGCGGTGACAAAACTGAACACCCGGTCGGTGGTGGCGACCAGTTTGCGGGCAAAGGCGATGCGCTCGGTTTCATATGTGTCGAGCAGATGCGGGGCAGCACCGCCGCTCAACACGGCCGCGAGTTTCCAGGCGAGGTTGATGGCATCGCCGATGCCGGTGTTCATGCCCTGGCCGCCCGCCGGGCTGTGGACATGGGCCGCGTCGCCCAATAGAAACGCGCGACCGCTGCGAAAGTGATCGGCTACCCGATGATGCACACGGTAGGTAGAGAACCAGTTCACCTGCTCGATCTGCACTTTCAAGTGTTCGATGGCGCGGGTGCTGACGTCTTCGAATCGCAGGGTTTCCACATGCTCGGCACGCTCGTCGCGAACGGTGCCGATCAACCGCGCGCGACCTTCGCCGGCGAGGGGAAACACCGCGAGAAAATCCGCTTCATCGAGGTCCAGGTGCAGCTCGCCATTGAGCGCCGGCCCGCTGGCCTGCACGTCGGCCACGTAGAAAATCTGCTGGTAGGTGCCGCCGGGAAATCCGGTGTCGAGGGTTTTGCGCACCCGCGAGCGGGCACCGTCGCAACCGGCGAGGTAACAGGCCTGACAGGTTTCCTCTTGACCATCGGGCAGGCGCAGCCGTGCGGTGATGCCATCGCCGGTTTCTTCGAAGCTCTCCAGCTCGGTGTTGCGCTCGACCCGGATGCCAAAGGTTTCCAGGCGTTCAATCAGCAATTGTTCATGTTCGTCCTGGGGAAAAATTTCCAGGAACGCGTACGGCGTCAGCCCCTCGCCAATCCGGCCCAACGGCAAGCGCGCCACGGGTTCGCCCTTGACCCAGAAGTTGGCCGCCGCCACGCGATGCCCTTTGTGTATCACGGCCTCGTTGAGGTCGAGCTGGCGATACAGTTCCAGTGTGCGCGCTTGCACGGCCAACGCCCGTGAAGTGGTGCCGGGGGCCGAGGTCTTGTCGATAATCCGCACGCGGATCCCCAGTTTGCTCAGCCACAGCGCGAGCACCAGACCGGTGGGGCCGGCGCCGATGATCAATACGTCGCTACGGTTCATGCGCCTGTTCTCCCCTGGCGTCTTGGCTCAAGTATGGTCCAGCCGAAGAGGGCCGTCAGACAGCCCGCCCAACGGAAAAGACCCTGTAGGCGCCGGCTTGCTGGCGATGAACGATAACGCGCTCATCTTGATGCACCTCGGTGCTCCCATCGCCAGCAAGCCGGCTCCCACAGTTCAGTGTGTCTGTGCCGGGAACAGTGTGTCGCCGGCACAGTCATAGCTTGCGCCATGCGATTGATCGTATGGTTAACCCGGTTCAACGGATCTGATGGAGCGCCATGCAAGCCAATCGATTGATCACGAGCGTCGCGGCGCTGTTGGTGCTGGCCGGTTGCGGGACTCAGCGCACCCAGGAAGCCCCGGCCCGCACACCCAAAGAGGTCAAGGCCGAGATCGTGCGCCTGCTGCCGGCGAAAACCGTTGATCGCCAAGGCTGGGCCACGGACATCTACGCGGCGTTTGCTGCGCAGAACATTTATCCCTCTACGCAAAATCTGTGTTCCGTACTGGCAGTCACCGAGCAGGAGTCGACCTTTCAATCGGACCCGCCGGTGCCGGGCCTGGGCAAGATCGCTCGAGAGGAAATCGACCGCCGTGCCGCCAAAGCCCACATCCCCGGCCTGCTGGTGAGCGGTGCGCTGCAAATACGTTCCAGCACCGGCAAAAGCTACAGCGACCGATTGAATGCTGCGCGCAGTGAAAAGGAATTGAGCGCGATCTTCGATGATTTCATCGGCAGGGTGCCCATGGGCCGCACGCTGTTCGGTGGTTTCAATCCGGTGCACACCGGCGGACCGATGCAGGTCAGCATCGACTTCGCCGAGCAGCAGGCGCGGGGTTATCCGTACCCGGTGGACGGCTCGATTCGGCATGAAGTGTTCAGCCGTCGCGGCGGTATGTATTTCGGCATCGCCCACTTGCTCGGTTATCCGGTGAGCTACAAGCAGCCGCTGTACCGCTTCGCCGATTTCAACGCCGGTTGGTACGCCAGTCGAAACGCCGCATTTCAGAACGCGGTCAGCCGTGCTTCGGGGATTCCTCTTGCGCTGGACGGTGATCTGGTGCGCTACGACTCGATCATGCCCGGCACCACGGAACTGGCCGTGCGCACCCTCGGCAAGCAACTGGGCATGCGCAATCCGACGATTCGGGATCAACTGGAGAAGGGCAAAAGCCTCGAGTTCGAGGACAGCACGTTGTATCAGCGGGTTTTCGAATTGGTCGAGAAGGCCGAAGGCCGTTCATTGCCGCGAGCGGTATTGCCGGGGATTGCGTTGCAGAGCCCGAAAATCACCCGAAAGCTCACCACGGCTTGGTTTGCCAAGCGGGTCGACGAGCGTTATCAGCGTTGCATGGCGCTGGCGGGGAAGTGACCGGTCTAAAAAAAAGCATAAAAAAACCCGGCGGGTAAGGCCGGGTTTTTTGTCGAGTGTTGCTGCAAAGCCATTCATTCATACAGCGCGGCTTTCGATCAGACGGTCGGAACCACCTTCGGCAACGCGGTTTTCGATCAGGCGGTCGGAACCACCTTCGGCGACGCGGTTTTCGATCAGACGGTCGGAACCACCTTCAGCGACGCGGTTTTCGATCAGACGGTCGGAACCACCTTCGGCGACGCGGTTCTCGATCAGACGGTCGGAACCACCTTCGGCGACACGGTTTTCGATCAGACGGTCGGAACCACCTTCAGCGACGCGGTTCTCGATCAGACGGTCGGAACCACCTTCGGCCACACGATTTTCGATCAAACGATCCGAACCACCCTCAGCCACACGGCTTTCAATCAACCGATCCGAGCCGCCTTCAGCGACAACAGGGTGAGCGGACGAAGCGGCAAAAGCGTTAACTGCAAAAACCGAGAAAGCGATGCTGAGGAAGAGTTGGCGTTTCATGGTGGTGTGCTCCGGGGTGTAGTTGTTTGGTATGGAGCTGATGGTACGCCGCACAATTTTTATGAGAACTTCATTGACGTGATGGTGAACATCGACGGCAGTGATGGAGCAGGTAACTCCCCGTGCGTAGGCGTGATGGTTCAGTTGTCGGCAGGCGGAGCGCGGTTGACGCCCGGCTCAGGTCCGACGCCGAATAAACTTGCGCCACAACCAGACCCACAGCATGAACAGCGGGAACGCGAGGATCAGGAAGGGCAGGGCGTAACTGGTTTTTTCCAGTGCATCGGCGGCGCCTTCGGCCAGGTTGTCGAGCAAGTTGCTGAACGCCTGGCTCAAGTGTGACGAGCGACTGCTGGCGCCGGTCGGCAGGAACGACAACGTGACCCGATTGGTGTCCAGACGCCGCTGGTGCCCGGCGGCAATCTGCGCCAGGGCTTGCAGATCGTTTTCGATCCCGGCCTGCTCTTTGCTCAGGGTGATCAGATCGGTGACGCTGATGTCTTTGCGGGTCGCCAGTTCATCCAGGCGTTGCTGCTGAGCCTTGAGTCGTTCCTGGCGTCGGCGGGTGTCGTCCACGGCATCGGCGAGGTCTTCGGCACTGGTGATCCGCTGACCCAGTTCGCCACCCTCGGCGGCCATCGCCACCAACGGCTCGACGCCGGCAGGGGCAATGCGCAGGGTGATGTCGGCGCGGCCGGCGCCTTGCTCGATGCGCAAGACGTTGCAGGCGCCGAAGCGTGCGGTTTCGCACGCCTCACGTGTGGCCTGCAAGCGCGGGGCGATTTCCGCCTGGGGCAGCAACAGCTGCAATTCGTGTTCATAGGCGAGCATGGCCCCGCCACGCCCTTGTTCACCGGCTAGACTGGCCGATGACGAGTGGTCGCTTGGCGAGCAGGCACTTAGCGCCAGGCAGGCCAGAATGAAACCGACGGTACGAAAAAGTGCGGCGCGTTGGCCATCCTGTTGGCGCATGTTCTTTCCTTGAAGTGTGCTGCGGGGGTATTGGAAGAGTGCCCCGGGGTCGCGCATCTTACCTGCATCGATCCGCCAGATGGCAGGGAACGTGACCTTTGCCCGCTCGTCTACCGACTACCTGTTCGTCTCGCCAGGAGCGCGATATGTATCAGCTATACGGACACCAGAACTCCGGCGCCGCCGCCATCGAAGCTGCGTTGGAGCTGTGCGAGATTCCTTACCGCTTCATCGACGTCGAGTTATCCACCGAGGCGGCCCACGCGTTGGAGAAGATCAACCCGCTGAAGCAGATTCCGACCCTGCAACTGCCTGACGGCAGCGTTCTCACCGAAAGTGCGGCGATCTTGATTCATCTCGGGTTGACGTTTCCCAAATCGAAACTGCTGCCGAAAGACGCCGCCGAGCGCGATCAGGCGATCCGGGGGCTGGTGTACATCGTCACCAATTGTTATGCGGCAATCGGTATCATCGATTACCCCGAGCGCTGGTTGCTCGTGGCGGACAAACCCTCGCGTGACAACCTCATGGCCGGCGCACGCGAACGGTTGCACTGGAGTTGGGAGGTGTTTGCCGATCAGTTCTCGGGCGAGTTGTACCTGGGCGATGAGACGCCCGGTGCGCTGGATGTATTGGCGGCGGTGATCTCGCGGTGGGCGGGCACCCGGGAGCATTTGCGCAGTGCCCGGCCCGGTTTTTCCGCCTGGCTTGAGCGAATCGACCGGCACCCGACATTGGCACCGGTCTTTGCGCGGCATTGGCCGTCCTGAACACCGCAATCCCCTGTAGGAGCGAGGCTTGCCCGCGAAGGCGTTGGGTCAGGCGACACGTTCATTGACTGAGTCGGCGCTTTCGCGGGCAAGCCTCGCTCCTACAGGGCTCGCATTACTCGCCGCGAATGTACTGCTCCAGCTGGCGGATCAGTTCTGCCTGCTCCGCAATCGCTTCCTTGACCAGGTCGCCGATCGACAGCAAGCCGATCAACTTGCCGTTCTCCACCACCGGCAGGTGACGCAGGCGCCTGTCAGACATGATGCCCAGGCACGTATCGACGGTTTGATGGGTGTCTACGGTGATGACGGGCGACACCATGATGTCGCGGACCGGCGTGCCCACGGAAGAGCGGCCATGCAGCACCAGTTTGCGTGCGTAATCACGTTCACTGATGATGCCCAGCACTTCGTCATTCTCTACCACCAGCAAGGCACCGACGTTCTTCTCGGCCATCTTCATCAGTGCTTCGAGCACCATGTGATCGGGTTTGATCTGGTGCACTTCCTGATTTTTCTGATCTTTCAACTTGAGCAGTTGGGCGACGGTTTTCATGGTGGCTTCTCGGGTGTTGTCGTTGTTCTTGAAGAATCGTAGACCCGAGCGCCGAGGGCAAGGCAGAAAACGGCAGATAACGCGCAAAAAACGTCATTCAGCCGTTTTTCTTCGATAAACCTCACATTTTCGAACACACCACCGACCTTGTAGGAGCCGGCTTGCCGGCGATAGCGGTGGGTCAGGCGACGTATTTATCGTTTGAACGGGCGCTATCGCCGGCAAGCCAGCTCCTACAAGGGTTCATTCCAATCCAGGCGTTCGCTGTTATCCCCCGCAATGCCGCGTAGAATCACCACCTGAATCGGATGTGAGGTTGCAGTGGTGGATTTACAGCGGGGCTTCGTCCTGACCCGGCATTGGCGCGATACCCCGGCCGGTACGGAAGTCGAGTTCTGGCTGGCGACCGACACCGGTCCCCAGCGTATTCGCCTGCCGCATCAACCGTCGGTGGCGTTCATCCCCGCCGAGCAGCGCGAGCAGGCTGAGCAGGTGCTGCACGGCGAAAAAAACGTCGAGCTCAAACCCCTGGCCCTGCTGGATTTCGAGCATCGCCCGGTGCTCGGCCTATATTGCCAGCAACACGGTCAGCTGATGCGCCTGGAAACCGCGCTGCGCAAGGCTGGCGTCGAGATGTTCGAGGCCGACGTACGCCCCCCGGAACGCTACATGATGGAGCGCTTCATCACCGCGCCGGTGATCTTCGGTGGCACACCCGATGCCGAAGGCCTGCTGCTCGACGCGCAGATGAAACCCGATCCCGACTATCGACCGACGCTCAGGCTGGTGTCCCTGGACATTGAAACCACCGCTCAGGGCGATCTGTATTCCATCGCGCTGGAAGGCTGCGGCGAGCGTCAGGTGTACATGCTCGGCCCGCCCAACGGCGACGACAGCAACGTCGACTTCCAGCTCGAATACTGTGAGTCGCGAACCCTGCTGCTGAAAAAGCTCAACGAATGGTTCGCCCGGCACGACCCTGACGCAATCATTGGCTGGAACGTCGTGCAGTTCGATTTGCGCGTGCTTCACGAACACGCCCGACGCCTGGCGGTGCCGCTGAAACTGGGGCGCGGCGGTGAGGAAATGCAGTGGCGCGAGCACGGCAGCCGCAACCATTACTTCGCCTCGGCCGCCGGGCGATTGATCATCGACGGCATCGAATCCCTGCGTTCGGCGACCTGGAGTTTTCCATCGTTCAGCCTGGAAAACGTCGCGCAAACCCTGCTCGGCGAAGGCAAGTCGATCAGCACGCCGTACCAGCGCATGGACGAAATCAACCGCATGTTCGCCGAGGACAAACCGGCCCTCGCCACTTACAACCTCAAGGACTGCGAACTGGTCACGCGGATTTTCGCCAAGACCCAATTGCTCACTTTCCTGCTTGAGCGGGCCAGCGTGACCGGTTTGCCGGCGGATCGCAGCGGTGGTTCGGTGGCGGCCTTCACGCACCTGTACATGCCGCTGATGCACCGCCAGGGTTTCGTTGCGCCCAACCTCGGCAGCAAACCTGCACAGGCCAGCCCCGGCGGATTTGTCATGGACTCGCAGCCGGGCCTGTACGAATCGGTGCTGGTGCTCGACTACAAAAGCCTCTATCCATCGATCATCCGCACCTTCCTCATCGACCCGGTGGGCCTGATCGAAGGGCTCAAGCATCCCGAGGACAGCGAGTCCGTGCCCGGTTTTCGCGGGGCGCGTTTTTCCAGAACCCGGCACTGCCTGCCGGCCATTGTCGCGCGGGTCGCCGAGGGCCGCGAAACCGCCAAGCGCGAACACAACGCGCCGTTGTCCCAGGCGCTGAAGATCATCATGAACGCCTTCTACGGCGTGCTCGGTTCCAGCGGTTGCCGTTTCTTCGATACGCGTCTGGCCTCGTCGATCACGTTGCGCGGGCACGAAATCATGCTGCGTACCCGCCAGTTGATCGAAGCCCAGGGGCACACAGTGATCTATGGCGATACCGACTCGACGTTTGTCTGGCTGCGCCGCGCCCACGGTCAGCAGGAAGCGGCGCAGATCGGCCACGCGCTGGTGGATCACGTCAATCAATGGTGGCGCGTGCATGTGCAAGAGGAGTACGGGCTGCAGAGCGCATTGGAGTTACAGTTCGAAACTCACTACAAGCGCTTTCTGATGCCGACCATTCGCGGTGCCGAGGAGGGCAGCAAGAAGCGTTATGCCGGGCTGGTCACGCGTGACGACGGCACTGACGAGATGGTCTACAAGGGGCTGGAAACCGTGCGCACCGACTGGTCGCTGCTGGCCCGGCAATTCCAGCAAGAGCTGTACACGCGGATCTTCCATCGCCAGCCCTATCAGGATTATGTCCGCGAGTATGTGCGCAAGACCCTGGCGGGCGAGTTCGATGATCGCCTGATCTACCGCAAGCGCTTGCGCCGGACCCTGGATGACTATGAGCGCAACGTGCCGCCGCATGTTCGCGCGGCGCGGATCGCCGACGACTACAACGATCAACAGGGCCGTCCGCGGCAATACCAGAACGGCGGCTGGATCAGCTACGTGATCACCGTCGCCGGGCCCGAGCCGCTGGAGATCCGCAGCGCGCCGATCGACTACGACCATTACGTCACCCGGCAACTGCAACCGGTGGCTGATGCGATTCTGCCGTTCGTGGATGACGATTTCTCAACCCTGGTTGGGGGGCAGTTGGGCCTGTTTTGAGTCCAGCAGCGATAACGTCCAGTCATCCGGAATCCCATGGAAGTGCCGCATCAGCGCTTGCTGGAACAGGCTGTCATCCGGGGCGAACTGCGCGAACAGGGTCATCGACGAGCGGAACTTCAGATTGTCCGGATGGCCGAAAATTTCGATGATGGAGCGTTCCGGAATATCCAGCACCAACTGCGTGCAGGTGCGCAGCCGTGGGCCCAGCTGCGCATGCTTGAGGTACGCCGAAGCCTCCTCTCCCGAGTGAATGGCATATCGTTGCGACATTTCGCTGCCGCCCAGGCCGATGAATTGCGGAAAGATGAACCACATCCAGTGACTGCGCTTGCGGCCCGCAACGAGCTCGTTTTTCACCCGTTCGAATACCGGGTCCTGCGCCCGTAGAAAGCGTTGCAGATCAAAGACGTCGAGCTGATCGGTGCTTCTCATGAGAAGCCCTCTGACAGAACCGCGATGGCTCAGACCATGGCCAGTCGCTGTTTGCGTTGTGGCGCGTGAAACGCGTGGTCCAGCGCCTCCAGATCCCCGGCTACAAGCTTCAATTGAGCGGCATGCGCATTCAGTTGCACATGCTCAGGTCGGACCGCCTTGGGGATGGCAATGACTCCATCCTGCCGCAGAATCCATGCCAAGGCTACCTGGGCCGGTGTCGCCGCATGACGGGCGGCCACCTGCTTGAGTGTCGGGTGAGCCAGCAAACTCCCGCCCTGGCCGATGGGACAGTACGCCATCAATGGCTGACGATGCTGTTGGCTCCACGGCAGTAAATCAAATTCTATTCCACGCTCCTCAAGGTTGTAGAGCACTTGATTGGTGACGCAGGCCGGGGAGGCCAGTTCTTGCAGGTCATCCACGTCGAAATTGGACACGCCCCAACGGCCGATCTTGCCGGCCTCGCGCAGGCGTTCGAATGCCTCAACGGTCTCTTCAAGGGGGTACTGGCCGCGCCAGTGCAGCAGGTATAAATCGATGTAATCGGTGTTCAACCGCCGCAGGCTGCGTTCGCAGGCCTCGGGGATGCCCTTGCGGCTGGCGTTGTGCGGATACACCTTGCTGACCAGAAACACCTTGTCGCGCAGGCCGGCAATGGCTTCGCCGACCACTTCCTCGGCGCCCCCTTCGCCGTACATTTCCGCGGTGTCGATCAAGGTCATGCCCAACTCGATGCCCAGGCGCAACGCGGCGACTTCCTCGCGGTGTCGAGCAGAATCTTCACCCATGCGCCAAGTGCCCTGGCCGATGACGGGTACCTGGATGCCGGCCAGTTCGAGAGTCCGCATGCAAAGCTCCTTGATGTCATTCGATCGATACTTCGGTTGGCAGCAGAATAGCCCATGGGTTCCCCGGGCTGTAGGTGTCAACAATGACGCGGGCTGTCTGAATGAACGCGCCGTCCGGACGCTTTTCGCGGGCAAGCCTCGCTCCTACAGGGAATCGCGTTTGCTTTTGCTTCTCACCACTCATCAGGCCGAGCGTTAGCTCGCCTTCCGCTTTTGATCCGAGCGCCCCCTCGAGAGGCCGAGCGCAGGTTCTGCGCAGTGGGCAACCCGGCATGGATGCCGGGTTAGCCGCCCCCGGCCATGGATGGCCGATGGCGGCGGGCCCACGGAGCAGGACCGGAGCGAGG
>NZ_JACVBL010000016.1:0-164736 GCF_014852285.1 Pseudomonas sp. PDM02
CCCGAACTCAGCAGTGAAACGATGCATCGCCGATGGTAGTGTGGGGTTTCCCCATGTGAGAGTAGGTCATCGTCAAGATTAAATTCCGAAACCCCAATTGCGAAAGCAGTTGGGGTTTTGTTTTGCCTGGAAAAAAGTACACTCCGGACGAGCACAAATTTGCACAGTTATTTTCGACTCAGGACACTAGAATAGGTCCAACTTTTTCGGAGTCAGTGCCTTTATGCCAGATCCGGTTGACGCCCCCGGGCTGTCAGAATTACCGCTGGACGACTTGGTGGCGTGCCATGAGTGCGACTTGCTGATGCGCAAGCCCAAGCTCGTCCATGGCGAGAAAGCCCTGTGCCCGCGATGCGGTTACGAACTCTATGCCCATCGGCACAATGTTGTGCAACGCAGTCTCGCCTTGGTCATCTCCGCGCTGTTGTTGTACATCCCGGCGAACTTTTTACCCATCATGCAGCTCAATCTACTCGGGCAGTCGTCGCAAGATACTGTCTGGAGTGGCGTTGTCGGCCTGTTCGATACCGGAATGCAAGGCGTGTCAGTGATTGTGTTCCTGTGCAGCATGGGGATCCCGTTGCTCAAACTGCTTTGCCAACTGGCCGTGCTGCTGAGCATTCGTTTTGATATCGGCCGTAGTTACGGTTTGTTGCTCTATCGGATTTATCACCATCTACGCGATTGGGGGATGCTCGAGGTCTACCTCATGGGCGTGCTGGTGGCGATCGTCAAACTGGCAGATATGGCAGCAATCACCATCGGTCTCGGCCTGGCGTGCTTTATCAGTTTGTTGTTGGTCCAGGTCTGGCTGGAGGTTGTGATGTCGCCCCATCAGATCTGGCAGGCTTTATCAGGAGAGGATGCCCATGCGGGCGATTGATGCAGGCATTCTGATTTGCGCCGAATGCCATGAATTGAACAAGCAGGAAGCGGACACCGACGAGCAGGTCTGCACCCGCTGCGGTGCGCTGGTTCACGCCCGCCGCCCCAACAGCCTCGCTCGTACCTGGGCGTTGCTGATCACGGCAGCGATTCTCTACATTCCGGCCAACGTACTGCCTATCATGACGGTCAGTTCCCTCGGTCAGGGAGATCCCAGCACCATCATGTCCGGTGTGATCCAACTGGTTCAACACGGCATGCTTCCCATCGCCGCCGTGGTTTTTATCGCCAGTATCGTGGTGCCCACGTTCAAATTGGTGGGCATCGCCTTGCTGCTGTTTTCGGTGCAGCGCCACCAGCCGCTTTCGGCTCGTCAACGGATCTGGATGTACCGCTTTATCGAGTTCATCGGTCGCTGGTCAATGCTCGATATCTTTGTGATTGCCATCCTGGTGGCGGTTGTGAATTTTGGACGGCTTGCCAGTGTCGAAGCCAATCTTGGCGCCATCGCTTTCGCCAGTGTGGTGATTCTGACGATGCTTGCCGCAGTAACTTTCGATCCCCGACTGATTTGGGATAACACGGAGTCGGACGACGACCATGACTGATTTGCCCACAGCGAAAACCCGACCGGCCTCGAACTGGTCAGCCATTTGGGTGTTGCCCCTGATCGCCTTGATCATCGGCGGCTGGCTCGGCTGGCGTGCCTACAACGAGACCGGCATCGAGATTCAGGTACGTTTCGAAAGCGGTGAAGGCATTCAGGCCAACAAGACCGAAGTGGTCTACAAAGGCATGTCGGTCGGCAAGGTGAAAACCCTCACGCTCGATGATGAAGGCGCCTCCAAAGGAGTGATCGCCACCGTTGAAATGAACAAGGACGTGGAGCAATACCTGCGGACCAGCACACGCTTCTGGCTCGTCAAGCCGAGCGTGACCCTGGCGGGTATCACGGGCCTGGAAACCCTGGTTTCCGGTAACTACGTCGCGATCAGTCCGGGGGAAGGCGAGCCCACACGCCGGTTCAAGGCCCTGGCTGAAGAACCGCCGCTGTCGGATGCCCAGCCCGGGTTGCACCTGACCATCAAGGCTGACCGCCTCGGTTCGCTGAACCGTGGCAGCCCGGTGTTCTACAAGCAGATCAAAGTAGGACAGATCAAAAGTTACTTGCTGTCCGAAGACCAAAGCACGGTTGAGCTTAAAGTCTTCATCGAACCCACGTACGCCAAGCTCGTACGCAAACACACACGTTTCTGGAACGCCAGCGGCATCAGCATCGACGCCAACCTGTCCGGTGTGAAGGTGCGCAGTGAGTCCCTGGCCAGCATCGTCGCCGGCGGTATCGCATTCGCCACGCCGGAAAACCGCAGGGACAGCCCGCCCACCGATCCGAGCCTGCCGTTCCGTCTCTATGAAGACTTCGATGCGGCGGCGGCCGGTATACGGGTCAAGGTTAAACTCAGCGATTTCGAAGGCCTGCAGGCCGGTCGTACGCCGGTAATGTACAAAGGCATTCAGGTCGGCAATCTGAAAGCGTTGAAGATCGATCCCGATCTGTCCGGTGCTACCGCTGAACTGACCCTTGATCCTCTGGCCGAAGATTACCTGGTCGAAGGCACTCAATTCTGGGTGGTCAAACCGTCGATCTCCCTGGCCGGTATCACCGGGCTTGAAGCGCTGGTCAAAGGTAACTACATCGCTGTGCGTCCCGGCGATAAAGGCGCAGCACCACAACGTGAGTTCGTGGCACGGGCCAAGGCGCCGCCGCTGGATTTACGTTCGCCTGGCCTGCACCTGGTGTTGTTCACCGAAAATCTTGGTTCGCTGGAAGTCGGCAGTCCGATTCTCTACAAGCAGGTCAAGGTCGGTTCGGTACAGAGCTATCAGTTCTCGCGCACCAAAAAACAACTGGTGATTGGCGTACACATCGAGAAGGAATACGAAGGGCTGGTTAACGCCTCGACCCGATTCTGGAATGCCAGTGGCATTACGCTCACGGGCGGATTGACTGGCGGAATCCAGGTCAAAAGTGAATCGTTGCAAAGCCTGATGGCCGGCGGTATCGCCTTCGAAACCCCGCTGGCCAAAGCCCCGCTGCAAAAGAAAATTCCGCGTTTCCGTCTGTTCGCCAGCCATGACGAAGCCAACCAGAAAGGCGCCGTGATCACGATCAAGGTCGATCGCGCCGATGGCTTGCGCAGCGGCACACCGGTGAGATTCAAAGGCCTGGATGTTGGCAAGATTGAAGACGTCGACCTCACGGATGACCTGCAATCGGTGATGCTCACCGCGCGGATCACCGAAGTGCCGGAGCGTATCGCTCGGGCCGGCAGTCAGTTCTGGGTGGTCAAGCCCGAGCTGGGTCTGCTCAAAACGTCGAACCTGGAAACCCTGGTGACCGGTCAATACATCGAAGTGCAGCCGGCCGCGAAAAACCTCGGGCCGCAGAATAACTTCGTAGCACTGGCCAATCCTCCTGAAACCGCCAAACAGGAAGCCGGGTTAAGTCTGGTTCTGAGCGCCGCTCGCCGAGGTTCGTTGAAAACCGGCGTGCCAGTGACGTATCGCGAAGTCACCGTGGGCAAGGTGACGGGGTATGAACTGGGCCAGACGGCTGACCGTGTGTTGATACACATTCTGATCGAGCCGAAGTACGCGCCATTGGTGCGCAGCGGCACACGATTCTGGAACACCAGCGGTTTCGGTTTCGATTACGGTTTGTTCAAAGGCGCGACGGTTCGTACCGAATCGCTGGAGACGCTGATTCAGGGCGGCATCGCATTCGCCACGCCGGATGGGGATCGCATGGGTAACCCGGCGCGAGCGGAGCAAACCTTCCCGTTGTTCGACAAGTTTGAAGATGAATGGCTGACGTGGGCGCCGAAGATTTCGCTCGGTAAATAATCTGTTGGTGTCTGGGACAACGCATTCGCGGGCAAGCCTCGCTCCTACAGATCAGCACCGAACCTGTAGGAGCGAGGCTTGCCCGCGAAGAGGTCCGGATAACCAACACATAACCACCAGACAAAAAAGGCCGCGATTGGATCGCGGCCTTTTTTATTGCCTTCGATTAATGCAAATCAGACCGCATCCAGCTCCGGTTCATCCGCTTCAACATTAACCACAGCCTTCACCTCATCGTGACGACGGATGTACTTCCAGTCCGCCTCATCGATGTAGATCCCGTTCGGCCCACTACCGCCTTCCAGGTCAATCGCCACACTGGCGCAGACCTGCGGCTTCACACTCGCCAGAATCGGCACGAAGCCCAGTTGCAGACTGGTTTCCAGCAACGCTGCCTGGTTTTTCTCGTCGATGTCCGCCGCTTCGTCGAGGTAGTACGGCAGGCGCACGCGACCGGCCTGGTCGCGGTCCATCAAGTGCAGTAACAAGTACATGTTGGTCAGCGCCTTGATGGTCATCGTCGTGCCGTTGGACGCAGCGCCGTCGATGTCGGTGTGGATCACCGGTTGACCGTTGACCTTGGTGATCTCGAACGCCAGTTCGAACAAGTCCTTGAGACCAAGTTGGTTGTGGTTCGCCGCTACCAGGCGCGCCAGGTATTCCTTGGCTTCTTCGTTCTTGTTGTCTTGATCGGCGCTTTGGCTCAGGTCGAACACGGAGAGGGTTTCGCCTTCTTCGTACTGACCGGCGCTGTGGATGATCTGGTCGATGTGCTTGAGCGCTTCCTTGTTCGGCGCAAGCACGATGCGGAAGCTCTGCAAGTTGGAGACCTGACGCTTGTTGATCTCGCGGTTGAACAGCGCCAGTTGATGCTCGAGGCTGTCGTAGTCGCTGCGGATATTGCGCAGGGTCCGGGCGATGTCGGTAACCGCGGCGCGGCGTGCCTTGCCGAGGGTCAGGGCTTCGTCGGTGCGGTGCGCATACGCGTTGATCAGCAGTTGCAGGCGACGCTCCATATCGTCTTCGCTGTCGAACTTGGCCACGCCCTTGAGGCGCACCTGAGCGTACAACGCGTCGATCTGGCCATCGCTGCGCAGCAAGCCCTGCCAGCTGTCCTGATAGTCGTTGAGCAGCGGCAACAGGTTGTCCATGGAATCGTCGATCGGGTCCATGAACGGCGTGCCGAACGGCAGGTCTGCCGGCAACAACTGACGGCGGCGCAGGGCGTCGTCGAGGGTGCGTTGCTTGGCTTCCATGTCGCCGATCTGCCGGCCGACCAGTTGCAGCTTGGCCGACAGTTGCTGGACGCGTTCGGTGAAGGCGTCGCTGGAGCGCTTCAGTTCTTCCTGCGCCGCTTCCATCTGCGCCAGTTGCTCAAGCTTGTCGTCTTCCTCGGCGCTCAGGGTTTGCGCGCGACGGAAATCTTCCAGGGCTTTCTGCGCGTCCAGCACTTGCTGGTACAGCGCTTCGGTCTGGGTCTTGCTCGCTGCGCGGTCGGCGACCACGGCAGCCTGGGTTTTCAGTTGCTTGAGTTCTTTTTCCAGGCGGTCTTTCTGATCGCGTAACGCGGCGCGGTCCGCCAGGGCCTGCAACGCCGGAGGCTCAATGTGCGAGATATCGATGGACAGGCCCGGCACTTCGAAGCGCTCGCCTTTGAAGCCGTCGAGGATCAGCTCCATGGATTTGACCCACTGACCGTCCTCGTCCAGCGTGATGCCATGCTCGCCCAACGGCAGGCTGAACAGCGCGCTGTTGAACAGGCGCATCAGACGCTCGACATCCTGCTGCGAAAACTCTTCACGCAGGCGGGCGTAGCTGTTGTTGTCGGCGTGATCGAGTTGCTGTTTCACCGATTTCAGGCGTTTTTCCAGATCGCGCAGACGCTCTTCCAGGTCTTCGGCAGAGAACTGCCGCGACTGCGCCAGCGCACCGGCCAGTTCATCGTGCGCGTCCTTGGCCGCGAGCAATTGCTGCTCCAGGACCTTGACGTCAGTCACCAGCGCGAAGCGATGCTTGAGCACCGACAACTCGCCGAGCCAGCGCTGGATACCGGTGATTTCCCGCTCCAGACGCATCAGCTCCTGCGTGCCGCCGCGCTGATCGTTTTGCAGCGCGTCCTGTTCGTTGCGGTAGTGCTCGGCCTGAATCGTCAGCTCTTCCTTGCGTGCACTGGCATAGTCCGACCAGGTGCCGAGCAACGAATCGAGCAGCGGCGAGATCCGGTGCAGCTTGCCGCGCAGAATATTGCGCTGGGCAACGCCTGCGGCCAGCGCTTCAACCAGCGGACCGGCGGTGACCAGCGAGTTGTAGTCCTGCTCCATGCGTCGTACATCGCGGAAGGCTTCTTCGCACGCAGCGATGTAATCGACGCTGCCGGAACGCAGGCTGTGTTCGAAAGCATCGAGGAACAATTGCTTGAGCTTGGCCGCGGTGATTTCGCGCATGTGCAGCAGGTTGATGAACAGTGCGCGGAAGGTCTTCAGGCTCTGCTCACTGGTGGAGCGCAGCGGAATCAGGGTCAGGTCCAGCGGGATCGAGGTGTGGCCACCGACCAGCAAACGACGCAGTTCGTCCGGCTTGAGTTCGTAGGCTTTCAGGCCTTCGCGCTCAAGGTTGGTGAACAGCTCTTTCTGACGCAGGCAGGTGTCGTTTTTCTGGTAGTGGGCCAGGTCGAGTTTGCCGGCGTAGGCAAAGAACTGGTGACCGAAACCACCGCCCGGGCCGCGACCGACCACGCCGATCACGTGCGGACCGTGGGGCAGCGAGACTTCCACCAGGATGTAACTGGTGTCCGAGGCGAAGTAGAAACGCCGGGATTGTTCCAGGCTGTACTTGCCGAAACTCATGTCCGACATGCGCGCCAGAATCGGGAACTGCAACGCGTTGATCGACGCGGATTTACCGAGGTTGTTCGCGCCGTAGACCGACAACGGTTCTTCCAGCGGAAACAGGCCGAGGCTGTAACCGGCGGTGTTCAAAAGGGCAAAGCGGCGAATGCCGTAGCGTTCCTTGCTCATGCGTCGGTCTCCTGTTCTTCGGCAATGGCGCGGGCCAGAGCGTCTTCTTCGCTTTCTTCAGCGAAGTCACTGAGGTCCAGCGGGTCATCGGTTTGCAGCAGTTTTTCGTCGCTGTCGTCGTCGATCAGTACCGGAACCGGCAGCGGCAGCACGCTGTGCAGGCTGGCGGCCAGGTCACGGTCCTGTTGAACCGACAGACAGACGTCGAGGAAACGGTGCATCGGCGGCAGGAAACGGTAGACACCGTTTTCTTCGCCGGCGAACCCGAGCTGTGTCATGCGGCGCATGATTTTTTCTTCGAGTTCTTCGACGGTCTGCACTTCGGCCTGGATGAACAGGTCGCGGTACTTTTCCAGCAACGACGGCAATTCATCGCGACCGAGGCTGCCGCCGTCGAGCACGGCAATCGGGTCACGGCCCTGATCGGCCAGATGCTCGACGAGGATGAAGGTGAACAGCGCCAGACGCTGCGCGGTCTTGTTCACCGCCGCAGCGGCGAGGTCCGGCACAAAGTAGTAGAAACCGCGGGTGTCGCAAACCAGTTCAAAACCCAGTGCCTTGAACAGCGTGCGGTACTGGTCCTGGAAGTTCGACAGTTGCGCGTACAGCTCCGGATCGCGGCGGCTGACGTGGTAGCCCTTGAACAGCTCGCGAAAGATCGGCGCCAGCTGGGACAGTTCGGATAGATCAAGATGCATGTGGAATGCTCGCAGAATCCTCGGCGGCGGTGTCGCTGGCCGAGAGCAGGGCGAAGGAGCGCAGGCTGACCTGGTGCTCATGAGTGTGGTAATCGCGGCGTTCCAGACGCTCGCGTTTGAAGCGTTTTTCCCGCGACAGGCGCGAGAACCAGTACAGCAATTCGTCGGTGGCGCCGTTCGGTTCCTGTTCCAGCAGCCAGGTCATCAGGTCTGGCATTGGCAGCGCGTCTTCACAACGTTCAAGCATTTCGCGAACGGTACGTGGTGCGCGCGGCGCTTCGCCTTTCTGGGTCTTGTGGGCCTTGGGGAAACGCGCCGGTTTCGGCTCGAAACGGGCCAGCGCGTAGACGTAGGCTTCGACCTGACTGGCGCTGCCGAGGAAGGTGCTTTGCGGCCGGGTGAACATCGGCATCGCCGCTTGTGGCACCGCGTCGATGCCTTTGCGACGGATGGCCGACAAGGCCAGCGCTGCGCCACGGGTCACGGCGTTGTGCCGACGGGCTTCTTCACGCAGCGGCAGTAGCAGTTCGCGGGCATGACGCAGCGTCAATTGAGCGCTGGTCTGCATTTCAAGGATGCGCGCGTGGGTGCGCAACAGCATGTCGTCATCGACCAGGTGGCCGAGGCGTTGCTGCTCGGTAAGCATTTTCAGCAGAACGTTTTCGACCTTGCGCACGCCTTGTTCGAAGGCGCCGTCGGCGTTCACCAACTGAATCATTGGCTCGACGTATTCGTCCCAGGTCGCCAGTACTTCGGCGTAACGCTGACGCAGCGGAATCTGCCGATCGCTGGTCTTGGCGCGTTCGGCGACGGCCACGAGGGCCTGTTCGTCGTTGGCGAGCTTCTTCAGTACATCGCGCACACGCATGTCGAGCAGGCGCAATTGGCGCGCCAGGTCGTGGCCGTCGCGGATGTCGAAGGCGTCCTGAATGTAACCGGCCAGGCGTTCGAGGTGGCGCAAATAGGCTTCGATTTCCAGGCACAGGCCCAGACGGTGCTCACGACGCAGGTAAGCGAGGAAGTCGTGGATCTGCGCGTTGAGCTCGAAACGGTTCGGGCTTTTCGCCACGGGAACCAGAATGTCGAGGCGGATCCACACGTCCAACAGGCTGGTGATGTCCTGCGGCGTACTGTCGAGTTGCTGGGCGGCCAGTTGCGTGCGCAGTTCGTTGAGGCTCAGTGTGCCTTGGTCGAAGTGCTCGCACAGTGGCTCCAGAAGTGCCCAGTGTTCAGCGAGGGCGCGCAAGACGCGCTTGGGTTCGATCATCGGAATGGCCGGCTGGTTGGCGATTAAAAGCCGCGATTGTACTGCATCGGGACCGATGCGATTCACTCTCGGGACGGGCTGTAGCTGTTTCTAAGGGAAAGAGTATCGATCAAGCGCGGGCGATCTTGAGCGAAGGGCGGTAGAATCAGCGCACTTTAGTTATCCACAAGTGGCCGACCTTTGCTAATCGAGTCCCGTCGCCGCGCTTATTTGACCGCCATGCAGGTGGTCAACTGGCTGCCGCGCACCGAATTGCCCTTTGCCGCGCCCTCGCGGCCCGAGCTGCTGGAAATGCCCGAGCCGTTGGTCGTCGCCCCGGTGGCGCCGTTGCCCGTGGCCGATGCACCTGCGGAACCTGTGGTCAAACCGGCCGAACGGGTAAAAATCGAGGTGCCGCGGCCATCGTTGGCAAGCACGCGCACCAACGCCAAGGTCGAAGAAGAAGAGGCACCGGTCGCGGTCAAGGCGCCGATCGTGCCTCCTCCGCGTTTCGCCCTGCAATTGCTGCGCGCCGGTCGTTGCCTGCTGCTGGTGGAGTTACCCACAGGCGAAACCTTCCAGACCCGCGATCCCGCCTATCTGCTGCTCAAGGACATGTTGCGCGCCGCCGGTCTGCCGGACAGCCCGCAAATTGTCGGCGAACCGGTGCGCTGGCCATTGTTGGTTCGCGGCACCATGGATCAAGGCCCGGAAGCGGCTCGTGATTTCGTACAAGGTTTTCTCTCGGCCCGGCTGGAAGACGCACCGTGCGTCTGCGTGTGGCTGATCGGCCTGCCGGCGGTGCGTTTTGCCGGCGAGGCCAACGCCGAATCCTTCAATCGTGAACTTCAGGTCGAAGGCCTGGGCGCGGTCTGGGCCCTGCCGGGCCTGGAATTATTAATGGAAGAGCCACAGCGTAAGGCTGATGTCTGGCAAGCCATGCGTCGGCTGATGGCGCGCTGGAAAGAATCGAATGAGTGACGCTGTATCGTTTCGCCCGATGACCGAGGCGGACCTGGACGCTGTCCTGAAAATTGAATTCGCGGCGTACAGCCATCCCTGGACCCGCGGGATTTTTCTCGATGGGCTGGGCAAGTACCAGATCTGGCTGATGTTCGAAGGTTCGCAGCAGGTCGGGCACGGCGTGGTGCAGATCATTCTGGATGAAGCACATCTGCTGAACATCACCGTCAAACCGGAAAACCAGGGCCGTGGCCTGGGTTTGACGCTGCTGGAACACCTGATGTCGATTGCCTACAAGGCTGAGGCGCGGGAATGTTTTCTGGAAGTGCGCGACAGCAATCGCTCGGCGTTCCGGTTGTATGAGCGGTACGGGTTCAACGAGATTGGCCGGCGTCGGGATTATTATCCGGCGGTGGGTGGGCGCGAAGATGCGGTGGTCATGGCGTGCACTTTGGTGGATTGAGCCTTAAAAGCTTCGCGGGCAAGTCGGATCGCCGCCCGCTCGCTCCTACAGGGTTTCGGCGTTCACAAATGCATGAATGCCGAAACCCTGTAGGAGCGAGGCTTGCCCGCGAAGGCGTCCTTACTGACGCTGAAGATCACCGATTCCCATCCAGCGGATCCAGCCGCGCCAGTTCTTCCTCATCCAACCCATTACCCCCGCCGATGTCATCTTCATCGACGATGCTCAAATCCCAATCGGCCCGGTAATCGTCACCGGCCTCATGCGCATCCCGCGCACCGTCTTCACGGATCAACGTTTCCGGGCTCAAGTCATCATCGGTGGATTCATGATCAGCGGTCGAGGCGCCGGTCATGCCGGCTTCACGCACGCGCGCGCGCGGTATCAGTCGCTCGCGTTCCGTTTGCGTCAGTTCGTCGCCGATTTTCGCGCTGGGTTCTTCCTCCTCGAAATCCAGCTCCTGCAGCGAACCCATGCGGTCTTCGTTGTCGTCGATGGGCTCGGGTTGCGCCGCATCGTACGGACGTCGTGAATCATTCATGGTAATTCCTCATACTGTGAGCCTTACTACGGTAGACCCACTGGGCTGCCCGGAATTCCGCCGGCAGGGAACACCGGTAATATGCCTCATCGGCAATCTGCATCTTGCGCGTGACCCCGACGGACGGTTGTCTGTCAAAGCAGCGCATCATTCTCGAGGCTTCATTGCATGAACGACTTACAAGATCTGATTGATAACAACGAGCGCTGGGCTGACGCGATCACCAAAGAAGATCCTGATTTCTTCGCCAAACTGGCGCGTCAGCAAACGCCGGAATTCCTCTGGATCGGCTGCTCCGACGCCCGCGTACCGGCGAACGAGATTGTCGGCATGCTGCCTGGCGACCTGTTTGTCCACCGCAACGTGGCCAACGTGGTGCTGCACACTGACCTCAACTGCCTGTCGGTGATTCAGTACGCGGTGGACGTGCTCAAGGTCAAACACATCCTCGTTACCGGCCACTATGGCTGCGGCGGTGTGCGTGCTTCGATGCAGGATCGCCAGTTCGGCTTGATCGATGGCTGGCTGCGGTCGATTCGTGACCTTTACTACGAAAAGCGCGAAGAACTCTCCAAACTGCCGACCGAAGAAGAGCGGGTCGACCGCCTCTGCGAGCTCAACGTGATCCAGCAAGTGGCCAACGTCGGGCACACCAGCATTGTGCAAAACGCCTGGCACCGCGGGCAGAAACTGTCGATTCACGGCTGCATCTATGGCATCAAGGACGGTCGGTGGAAGAGCCTGAATGCCACCATCAGTGGTTTCGAGCAGTTGCCGCCGCAGTACCGCCTGCGTCCATTCGAGCCGCTGTAAAAGCCCCCGGCGTCATCGGCGCCAGTTCTGGAAGAACAACTGGCCATCGGCATTCGGCGATTCGTCGTAGCCGGTGATCCAGCCACGGCAGCAAGTACAACCACAGCGGCAGGCAAACTGCCGCTGCAGCCTGTCTTCCGTCGTGGCGAAATCCATCGTCAGCCGATCACCTTTTCTGATGTCCTTCAGCGCCCATAACCACAGTTCACTCATGTCGAGAAAGGCGTTGGGGTCGCAGGCGTGGTTAAGCAATCCGCAGAAGCGCGGATCATAGACATGAATGCCCGGCGCCATTTGCCGAGTGCGTCGGCAGCGATAGGGCAGCAAATGCCCGGAAATACGGCAGATTCGGCTGAGCCGAGGGAATTCGCGCAAAGCGGCGACAGCGATCGGCTCTCCCTGAGCATTGTTGATGATTTGAAAGTCTTCCGTGGTAGGGAATCCCAGTCGAGGGGGCAATTCCATAAACGGATAGATGCCATTGAATGGCGGTGAGGTGATTCCTTGCTCAGCATGGGGTTTCATCACAATCCTTGTCGGCGGGGCGCTGCGACCTCCGTCAGCTGACATCCTGTCAGCCCTGCAGCACATGGGTACGCCTCAAGACTCTCGCAAAAAAAACCACCGGTCTACTGTCATAACTGACAGAGGAAAAGCGCGCGTTCCCACGTCAGCCAAGGCTCACGCAGGAACGCCGTTCAGTTTTTTACAGATGCGTAGCGGGCACTGCGGTCGCAGGCGTGGGGACCTTGAGCTGTTTGAGTTGAGCCTTGATCGGCGTCGTCGCGCATTTGGCCGTGGCTTGCCCAGGCGTCAGGTTACGGATCGAGGTGTAGAACAGTTCGCAGGTTTTAACTGCCTGGGCCACTTGCCAGGTCTGGGTGCAACTTCTCAGCTCAATGTCTGGATTGCTGTCGAGGTCGCGGCCCATGGCGGCCTGCCAGCATGCGGCACTCAAGTCCTGGCCCATGACTTTCAGGCCCGCTGCGTCGGCCTGGGCCTGGGCATCTTTGCCGGTGTAGCTGTCCGGGTCGGCGGCGTACCAGATGTAGCTCGGGTGGTTGGAACCCAGCACCGGCACTTTCACCCCTTCTTTCGGACTGATGGTGGCCAGGCCCAGCACGTTTACGGTCGGCCCGTATTGCTGCTTGATCCAGTTACGCACCGGCGCACCGAACGCGACCATCGGCAACGCGGCACCGCTGGCGTTCTGGCTGACTTCCTTGACCATGGTGGTCTGGTAGTCCTTGAAGTAGTCATAGACGCCTTCCAGATCCTTGCCGGCGTTGGAGGGCGCGGCGATCGGCGCGATGTCGATGATGGTCTGGAAAGCCGGCGTCTGATCGGCAGGGATGCCGTTGATCGTCAGCAGCGTGGCCCAACGATCGGTGGTCTTGGACTCCAGATAGTCCTGGGCCTGAGTCAGCGAGTAATCCGGCGGGAAATGCAGCAACTCGACACTTCTGCGGTTCTCCAGGGCCATGCCCAGCGGAAGGAACAAGTACCAGCTGTAAGCCCACTTGCCATCGGCATTCAGCTTGCTGGCGCCGGTATAAGCCAGATCGCCGGCATCGAGCAGCGCTGCCAACGGCTTTTCATAGCCCCTGGGCACACCGGTGATTGCGGCATAGAGCTGATTGTTATCGGTTTTGACCTGCACCTTCGCATCGCTGTAACCATCACGCTGCACGCTCTGCGTCAGGTAATGCTCGACGGTTTGCTCCAGCGTCCAGTTGCGAAAGCAGATCACGTTGCAATTGTTGGGGTAAGCGAACAGCCGGGTGACGCGCTCGGTGCTGCCCAGCTTCAGATCGGCATCCGCCTGGGCGGTGGTGCTCAGGGTCAGGGCGGCAAGGGTGAGTGCTGCGAGTTTGAACATGCTCAGATCCTTTTCAGCGTGTGGGCCCTCGAGAACGGGCGAAGACATACTGAAACAGAAGAGGCCGAACGAGAAGTAGGGGCCGATAGAAATATCGGCCCCTTTTTGCATTACGGCATCACCGGCGCCGTATACGTCAGCGTCGTCCCCAGCGCCCACAGCAGAAACAGCACCAGCGGCGTGTGCACCAGCAGTTGCACGAACGAAAACCCGATCAAGTCCCGCGCCTTCAAGCCCAGCACGCCCAGCAGCGGCAGCATGTAGAACGGGTTGATCAGGTTCGGCAGGGCTTCGGCGGCGTTGTAGATCTGCACGGCCCAGCCCAGGTGGTAGTTCAGGTCGGTGGCCACTTGCATCACGTACGGCGCTTCGATGATCCACTTGCCGCCGCCCGACGGGATGAAGAAGCCGAGGATCGCCGAGTACACGCCCATCAGCAGTGCGTAGGTGTCGTGGGACGCGATCTGTACGAAAAAGGTCGAGATGTGGTGCGCCAGGGTCTGCGCATCAGTGCCTTTGACCGTGGTCATCAGCGCGGCGATCGAGCCGTACAACGGGAACTGGATCAGCACGCCGGTGGTGGTCGGCACCGCGCGGGACACCGCATCGAGGAAACTGCGCGGACGCCAGTGCAGCAAGGCTCCGAGCATGATGAACAGGAAGTTGTAGGTGTTCAGCCCGGAAATCGCACTGATCGCCGGTTTGGTCGAGAACTCGTGGAACAGCCACCCGGCCGCCAGCAGCACCAGCAGAATCGTCAGCAGCGGGCTGTGTTCCAGCCATTCGCCGGGGCGAGTGCGCGGTTGCAGCGGTGGCAGGTTGAAGCTCGGGTCAATGCCGCAGGCTTTGGCATCGCGGGCCGAGTTCGGGCCCGGGGCGGTGGCGTAGGCAATGATCAGCGAGATCACGATCAGCGCCAGCAACATGACGCCGGACTGCCAGAGAAAGATGGTTTGCGTGAAAGGAATCACCCCGGTGATCGACAGAATCGACGGCGGCAAACTGGCCGGGTTGGCCTGCAACTGCGCGGCAGACGACGACAGGCCCAGGGCCCACACCGCGCCAAGGCCCAGATACGCGGCAGCACCGGCGGCGCGATAGTCCATTTTCAGATCGGTGCGGCGGGCGAGGGCGCGCACCAGCAAGCCGCCGAACACCAGCGACAAGCCCCAGTTCAACAGCGATGCGACCATGGAAATCAGCGCCACCCACGCCACGGCGGAACGGCCGTTCTTGGGGATGCGCGCCAGACGGTCGATCAGCTTGATGGCGGGCGGCGAACTGGCGACTACATAACCACCGATTACCACGAACGCCATCTGCATGGTGAACGGGATCAGGCTCCAGAACCCGTCACCGAAGGCCATCGCGGCATCGGTGGGTTTGGCGCCCATGAACAGAGTGGCCACGGCGACGATGATCACCGCCAGCGCAGCAAACACCCAGGAATCAGGAAACCAGCGTTCGGCAAAACTTGAACAGCGCAGGGCAAAGCGGGCGGAGCGGGTATCTTCGATATCAGCGGCCACGGGAGTACCTCGAATTTTTATGATTGTTGTGGTCTTCAGGGCTGCAAAGGCCTAACGCCGTTTTTATTGTAGGAGCGAGCCTGCTCGCGATGGTCGTAAACGATGACGCGTGTTTACTGGTTAAACGCGGCGTACTCGAGTCCATCGCGAGCAGGCTCGCTCCTACAGTTTTTGATCGGCACTGGCTGCAACGCCCGTCTGGACAGGCGCCAACAGTAAATCAATCGGTCAGGATTTGTGACGAAGTTTTACCGATACGGGACTATGGTCTAACGGGTTGTCCGCTGGCGCGTTTGCGTAGACCATGGGCGCCTTGGTTTTTTGCCCATGCCAGAGTTCTTTTGATGACTGCCCTTAACGATTCGCGCCCGGCACCGTTCAGCCGTTCGGACTACAAGACCCTCGGCCTTGCGGCCCTCGGCGGCGCGCTGGAAATCTACGATTTCATCATCTTCGTGTTTTTCGCCCTGACCCTCAGTCAGCTGTTCTTCCCGCCGGAAATGCCTGAGTGGCTGCGCCTGCTGCAAAGTTTCGGAATTTTTGTCACCGGTTACCTGGCGCGGCCGTTGGGCGGGATTCTGATGGCGCATTTCGCCGACCGGCTGGGGCGCAAGAAAGTCTTCAGCCTGAGCATTCTGATGATGGCGCTGCCGTGCCTGCTGATCGGCATCATGCCGACCTACGCCCAGATCGGTTATTTCGCACCCTTGCTGCTGTTGGTCCTGCGGGTACTGCAAGGCGCGGCGGTCGGCGGTGAAGTGCCGAGCGCCTGGGTGTTCGTCGCCGAGCACGCGCCGGCCGGGCATCGCGGTTATGCACTGGGTTTCCTTCAGGCCGGGTTGACCTTTGGCTACTTGATCGGCGCGCTGACAGCGACCTTTCTGGCACAGGCGTTCACCCCGGCGGAGATCCTCGATTTCGCATGGCGTTACCCGTTCCTGCTGGGCGGCGTATTTGGCGTGATAGGCGTCTGGCTGCGCCGCTGGCTCAATGAAACCCCGGTGTTCATGGCGATGCAGGCGAAGCGTGATGCCGCCGTCGAACTGCCACTGCGCACGGTCCTGCGTGAGCATCGCCTGGCCATTTTGCCGGCGATGATCCTCACCTGCGTGCTGACTTCAGCCGTGGTGGTGTTTGTGGTCATTACCCCGACCATGATGCAGAAAACCTTCGCCATGACCGCCAGCCACACCTTTGGCCTGAGCGCATTGGGCATCGTGTTCCTGAACATCGGCTGCGTGCTCGCCGGTTTGCTCGTCGACCGTATCGGCGCCTGGCGCACCGTGATGCTGTACAGCCTGCTGCTGCCGTTGGGCATCGGCGTGCTTTATACCTGCCTGATCATCGGCGGCAACTGGATCGGCCTGGCGTATGCGATTGCCGGCCTCAGTTGTGGCGTGGTCGGCGCGGTGCCGTCGGTGATGGTCAGCCTGTTCCCGGCGCGGATTCGCGTCTCGGGGATTTCCTTCACGTACAACATTGCCTACGCCGCGTGGGCAAGTATCACGCCGCTGTTGCTGATCGGTCTGATGCCGTGGAGCCCTTGGATCTGCGTGATTTTCTGCGCGGTGATGGGCGCAGTGGGCGTGAGCAGCGCGCTGTATTTCGGCGCGCGTACGCCGAGCACAGGCAATTGCCCGGCGGCTGGCGCCATCTGATTGAAGGTGGCGCTGCGTCCAAGACAACTATTTTTGTAGGACAACCCTGAAACACTCTTCAGAAAACATCCCCAAGGCCGATGGCTAGGCTGCATGCCGCTTTCTATCTCTGTCCATCGGTGCTTTCCCATGTTCAACAAACGCTTGAAGCAAGAGTTGTCGGCTCTTCGCGAAGAACTCTCCAGCCTTCAGCAAGTGAAGGAAAGTCTGGAAAGCGAGATGCTGGTCCTGACCCTGGATCCCGACGGGCGGATTCAATCGGTCAATCAGAATTTTCTCAGCGAGATGCTCTACAAGAGCCACGACCTGATCGATCGTCCTATCGAAGACATCGTTCCTGTTCACGTGAAGTCCGACGAATTCCATCACCGCTTCAAGGCTGCGCTGACCCGAGGCGAGCACTTTGCCGGTGCGGTGCGCTTGTTGCGTGGCGATGGCCAAGAGGCCTGGTTGCGTTCGATTGTGCAGCCGGTGCGCTCCGGGGACGGGCGGATCAAGCACTTCTCGATTTACTCCAGTGACCTGACCCGCACCATCGAGGCATCCCGTGAACACGAGAACCTGATCGGCGCGCTGGTGCGCTCGACGGCGGTGATCGAGTTCGACCTCGCTGGCAACGTGTTGTCGGCCAACGACCGCTTCCTCAACGGCATGGGTTACAGCCTCGCGCAGATCAAAGGCAAACATCACCGTCTCTTCTGTGAAGCGCAGGAGCACACCAGTGCCGAGTATCAGGACTTCTGGCGTCGCCTGAATTCCGGCGAGTTCGTGGCCGGCCGCTTCAAACGCATCGACAGCCACGGGCGTACGGTCTGGCTGGAGGCGTCCTACAACCCGGTGGTCGACGCCAATAACAAACTCTACAAAGTGGTGAAGTTCGCCACGGTGATTACCGATCAGGTCAATCAGGAGCTGGCCGTCGCTGAAGCGGCGAACATTGCCTACGGCACCTCGCAGCAAACCGATCAAAGCGCCCAGCGCGGCACGGCCGTAGTGACGCAAGCGGTGAACGTGATGCGCGACCTGGCCAAGCACATGCAAACGGCCGGCGAGGGCATCGAGGCCTTGAACGAGCAGTCGCTGGTGATTGGCACCATCGTCAAAACCATCAGCGGCATCGCCGAACAGACCAACCTGCTGGCACTCAACGCGGCGATCGAAGCGGCCCGTGCCGGTGAGCAGGGTCGTGGTTTTGCCGTGGTCGCGGACGAGGTCCGGCAATTGGCTTCGCGCACCAGTCAGGCCACCGATGAAATTGTCCTGGTGGTGCGTCAGAACCAGGACATGGCGCGTAATGCGGTGTCGCTGATGACCGACGGCAAAACTCAGGCAGAGCAGGGGCTGGCGCTGGCGGCAGAGGCGGGCACGGTGATTGTCGAGATTCAGGACGGTGCGCAGAAAGTGGTGAACGCGGTCGGGCAGTTTGCCAACCAGCTAACGACTTGATGCCTGCGAACCGGGCGGATATCGCTACAATCGGCTCTTTTCCCAGGAGCAGATCCCATGAGCGCTTCCCATCGCCGTCCGGTTCCCTTGTCCAAGGCTTATCGCCTGCTCAACCATGGGCCGACCGTGCTGGTCAGTGCGGCCCATGACGGGCAGCGCAACATCATGGCGGCGGCTTGGGCCATGCCACTGGATTTCGAACCGCCGAAAATTGCCGTGGTGCTGGACAAGTCCACCTGGACCCGGCACCTGCTGGAAGCGTCGGGCACATTCGTGTTGAACGTACCCTGTGCTGCCCAGGCCGATATTGCGCAAACCGTCGGCTCGACCTCGGGCCTGGAGCTGACTCAAGGCCAGGGTCGGGACAAGTTCCAGACCTATGGCTTGCAGACCTTCAGCGGCGAGTTGATCGATGCGCCGATGCTCGAAGGTTGCGTGGCCTGGCTGGAATGCCGGTTGCTGCCGGAACCGAACAACCACCAACAATACGATCTGTTCCTGGCCGAAGTGATTGCGGCCCAGGCGGACGAGCGCGTGTTCAGCGACGGTCGCTGGCACTTCGAGGGGCACGATGCGTTACGTACCTTGCACCACGTGGCGGGCGGGCATTTCCTGACCATCGGTGATCCGGTGGACGGCAAAGCCTTGCAGCCGTAAGACTTCAGACCCAGAGGTCATTCTGCGCCGTGCGCTCGCCACCCTTGTCGCCGGTGTTCAACACGCCCCGGGGTTCGATCAGCAGGAGTTTCACCTCTTGCTCGGCGAACGGCTTGTGCTCGATGCCCTTGGACACCACGTACATTTCGCCGGCGTTCACCAGCACGTGACCATCACGAAAATCGATGCGCAACTGGCCTTCGAGCACGATGAAGGCTTCGTCGGTATCGAGGTGGTCGTGCCAGATGAAATCCCCCAGCAGCTTCACCACCTTGAACTGGTAGTCGTTCATTTCGGCAATGACGCGCGGTGTCCAGTGCGAGTCGATTCGTGAGATTTTTTCGGCGAAGTTCAGGCTTTCGTAAGCTTTCATGAAGCAGCTCTCGTGGTTGATCGTAGAACCACGGTAACCAGCGCAACGGCGCGCTTCTTGTACGATTGTGCGTGGCTCAGCGCCGGTGCATTTTCATCCAGCGCGCCGGTGACAAGCCGTAGGTTTTGCTGAACTGGCGGGTCATGTGGCTCTGATCGGTGAAGCCGGCGATCAGCGCGGCACTGACCAGCGACTGGCCCTGAATCAGCAGCGAACGGACCAGGTCCAGGCGACGCATGGTCAGGTATCGATAAGGGCTGGTGCCGAACAACAGGCGAAAGTCCCGTGACAGGCTCCAACGATCCCGACCGCTGTGGTGCGCCAGTTCTTCCAGGGTCACGGTGCGATCCAGGGCGCTGTGCATGTACTCGCGCGCGCGTTCCGCTGCCACATAGTCGAAGCTTGGGCGCGTGGTGGTCACTCCGCCGACAGTGTTCAAGGCTTGCGCCAGATCGAACAGCGCGTCCTGTTCTTCCAGCGGTTCGAGCGGGCAATCGAGACTGCGCAGCAGCACTTGGGTGGCGGCGAACAGGCGTGGGTCGGTCGACAGCCCGTTCTTGATGAACGGCAGCGGCTGACCGCCAAGCATCTGCTGGATCAGCGCCGGTTCGATGTACATCATCCGGTAGTGGAACCCGCTCTCGGTCCCGGCCTCGCCATCGTGGACTTCGTCCGGGTGCAGCACCATCGTCCCGCCGGGCAGGCTGTGGCGCCAGGCGCCGCGATACTGATAACTCTGCACGCCGGCCAAGGTGTGACCGATGGCGTAGGTGTCGTGGCGGTGCAAGTCGTAGCCATGACCGGCAAAAAACGCTTCGAAACGCTGCAGGCCGGAAACGTCGGGCGCGCGGTGGAACCAGTCATTGCGAGGCGGGTGTCGAGCCATGGTGATCGTTATCTTGAGCTTGATGCCGAACACGTTAGCTCAGTGACCGGTCGTCTGTCTGCTGGCGGATGGAAGGTCTCGCGTGAGTAGAAAACCGAGGGCAAATGTTGCAATGTGTTGCGCATCCTCTGCAGCCAAGAAGGCGACCCCCATTATGGAAATATCCCACCTGAGCTATGCCGCTCCGTTGTTGTCGCTGGCGCTGTTGTGGACGGTTGCGGTGGTGACGCCGGGACCGAACTTCTTCAACATTGCGCAATTGGCAGCCAGTCAATCCAAGCGTCACGGCGTGGTGGCTGCGCTGGGCGTGGCCACCGGCACGGTGCTCTGGGGGCTGGCGGGCGGGTTGGGTATCAAGTCGCTGTTCAGCGCGGCGCCGACGCTTTACCTGAGCTTCAAGATTGCCGGTGGTTGTTACCTGATCTACCTCGGCTTGAAGCAGTTCAAGCGCAAACCGCCGGTTACTGCGGGCGACAGCCGCTTGATTGACGGCGCGGGGCGCACATTGTGGTCGGTGTATGGCCAGGGTTTTCTGGGCAACATGACCAACCCAAAATCCGCACTGTTCGTGGCGACGATCTTCGCGACCGCCATGCCCGCGACGGTGCCCCCGACATTGCTGGTGCTGGCCGTAATGACCATGGCGACGTTGTCGTTCAGTTGGTATTGCAGCGTGGCGCTGGTTTTCTCCAGCCGTCGGATGGCGCGGGTGTATGACCGTTCGCGCCAATGGCTGGATCGCTTTGCCGGCAGTTGCTATCTGTTGTTCGGTGCGCATCTGGTGGCCAGTCGCTGAGGAGTTCTGAATGAGCAAACTGCGGGTAGGCATTATTTTTGGCGGCCGTTCGGCGGAGCACGAAGTGTCGCTGCAATCGGCGAAAAACATCGTCGACGCGCTGGATCGTTCGCGCTTCGATCCGGTGTTGATCGGTATCGACAAACAGGGTCATTGGCACTTGAACGACCCGTCGAATTTCCTGCTCAACCAGGAAAACCCGGCGCTGATCGCCCTCAACCAATCCAACCGCGAACTCGCCGTGGTGCCGGGCAAAACCCGTCAGCAATTGGTGGAGACTTCCAGTCAGGAGCTGTTGGGCCACGTTGATGTGATCTTCCCGATCGTCCACGGCACGCTGGGTGAAGACGGTTGCCTGCAAGGGTTGCTGCGCATGGCCGATCTGCCGTTTGTCGGCTCCGATGTGCTGGGCTCGGCGGTGTGCATGGACAAGGACATCAGCAAACGCCTGCTGCGCGATGCCGGGTTGGCGGTGACGCCGTTCGTGACCCTGACCCGCGCAACCGCCAAGCGCACCGGGTTCGCCGAGGTCCGGGGCAAACTCGGGCTGCCGCTGTTCGTCAAACCGGCGAATCAGGGCTCTTCGGTGGGTGTGAGTAAGGTCAACGATGAGGCCGAGTACACGGCAGCGGTCGAACTGGCCCTCGGTTTCGATGAGAAAGTGCTGGTCGAATCCGCCGTCAGCGGTCGCGAGATCGAATGCGCGGTGCTCGGCAACGAAGACGCTATTGCCAGTGGTTGTGGCGAAATCGTCGTGCGCAGCGGGTTTTATTCCTACGACAGCAAGTACATCGACGCACAGGCCGCGCAAGTGGTGGTTCCGGCTGACATCAGCACCGAAGCCAGCGAACGCATTCGTGCCCTGGCCGTCGAGGCGTTTCAGGTGCTCGGCTGCTCCGGGCTGGCGCGGGTCGATGTGTTCCTGACGGAGAGCGGTGAAGTGCTGATCAACGAGATCAACTCGCTGCCCGGTTTCACCCGCATCAGCATGTACCCCAAGTTGTGGCAGGCCACGGGCATGACGTACAGCGAGCTGGTCAGTCGTCTGATCGAGCTGGCGCTGGAGAAGCACAGGGCACGGCAGGTGTTGAAGATTTCTCGTTAGTTTGCGTGCGATTGTTCAGGCTCAGCCTCTCAAGCGACGTATTTCCCTGTAGGAGCTGGCTTGCCAGCGAAGATCGTCAACGATAACGCGTGCTATCTGAATGACCGCGTTCTCCAGACGTTTTTCGCGAGCAAGCTCGCTCCTGCAACGGATTCAGGAGCATCCGGCTTTCAGCACTGCGCAGGACTCAATCCCCCAACGCTTCCCCCTCCCGACGCGGATCCGCGCCACCCGCCAGCGACGCTTTCCCCTGCGCATCCCTGACCCGAACAATCGCCTGCGTCCCGCTGGTCATGTCGATCTCGCTCACGTTGTGCCCCTTGTCCTTCAGCGCCTGAATCAGCTCGGCGCTGAACTGCCCGCGTTCCAGTTCGGTCGGGCCGTTGCGGCTGCCAAAGTTGGGCAGGTTGATGGCGGTTTGCGGGTCGAGATTCCAGTCGAGCAGGCCGAGGGTGGATTTGGCCACGTACTCGATGATTTGCGAGCCGCCTGGAGAGCCGATGGTGGCGAGGAATTCGCCGCTCTGGCGGTCGAAGATCAGGCTCGGCGCCATGGACGAGC
This sequence comes from Pseudomonas sp. PDM02, assembly GCF_014852285.1. Lineage (NCBI taxonomy): Bacteria > Pseudomonadati > Pseudomonadota > Gammaproteobacteria > Pseudomonadales > Pseudomonadaceae > Pseudomonas > Pseudomonas sp. PDM02. The sequence continues at coordinate 22,421 of NZ_JACVBL010000016.1, forward strand.
GCGGGCGTTTGCCGGGTTCGACGCGGTTGGCGACCTTTTGCCCGTTTTCTTCGGGGATGAACGAGAAGTCGGTCATCTGGTTGTTGAGCAGAAAGCCCTGAACCATCAGGTGCGAACCGAACGCGGATTCGACCGTGGTGGTCATCGACACCGCACCGCCCAGGTCATCGACCGCCACCACCTGCGAAGTGGAAATGCGCAGTGGCGAGCGGTCCGGCGCGTAGGCGACCTCAATGCCCGGCGGGGTGCCGGGTTTGGCCGTGCCCATGCTGCGATCACCGATCAGAGCGGCGCGGCTGGCCAGATAGGTCGGGTCCACCAGGCCTTTGACCGGGACGGGCACGAAGTCGCTGTCGGCGACGTACTGTGCACGGTCGGCGTAAGCGAGGCGCTCGGCTTCGGAGATCAGGTGCACGGCTTCAGGGGCCGGTTCGATGCCGGCGGGTTGGGTGCTTTTGACTGGCTTCAGTGGAGCCAGGGCATAACGCGGGTCGCGGGCTTCCAGCGCCTGCAAGGTGCCGAGAATCTGCGCCACGGCGATTCCGCCCGACGACGGTGGCGGCATGCCGCAGACCTGCCAGCGTTTGTAATCGGTGCACAGCGGCGCGCGTTCCTTGGCGGTGTAACCGTTGAGGTCGTTCAGCGACAGCGTGCCGGGGTTGGCGTGGCCCTGAACCTTGGCGACGATTTCCTGCGCGATGGGGCCTTTGTACAGCGCATCGGGACCTTCCTTGGCGATGCGTTTGAATACGGCGGCCAGTGCCGGATTTTTCAGTGAGGTGCCGACGGCTTTCGGGCTGCCATCCGCATTCAGGAAGTACGCCATCATGTCCGGCGAGCGTTGCATGGACGAATCCGAAGCAATCAACTGATGCAGGCGCGGCGAGATGGCGAAGCCTTGTTCCGCGAGTTTGATCGCCGGCTCGAACAGCTGCGCCCAGGGCAGGCGACCGTGTTTTTGATGGGCCAGTTCCAGCGCCCGCAACACGCCCGGTGTGCCGACCGAACGACCGCCAATCTGCGCCTGAGTGAACGGCATTGGTTTGCCATCGGCCTGCAGGAACAGCTTCTCGGTGGCACCTGCCGGTGCGGTTTCGCGACCGTCGTACGTGCGCACGGCTTTGCCATCCCACAACACAATCAACGCGCCACCACCGATACCCGACGATTGCGGCTCGACCAGCGTCAGCACTGCTTGCATGGCGATGGCGGCATCAATCGCCGAACCGCCCTGACGCAGCATCGCCCGTCCGGCTTCGGCGGCGAGTGGGTTGGCTGCTGCTGCCATGTGTTTCGAGGCGTGGCGGGTTTGCAGGTCGGTGCGATAGCCCGAGGCGGTTTCCGGTGCGACCGGTAAGGTCGAGGAGGGCGGGGCACTGCACGCCGCGAGGATTAATGCACTGGCAATCAGCGAAAGGGCTGACAGGCGATAGCGGCTCAAATGAAGGGTTGAGAACACGCGGGGCACTCCGTCCGTGGGAAAAGTTCAGGGGACTTTATCGGCCGACAGGAAGCGACGCAAACCACAGGACGTTTTGTCCTTCATCCATTGGCGGATTTTCTGTAGGGTCGAGGGCAACAGGCAGGCCAGAAAACAAACAAGAGGCAGACATGCAGACCGACTTTCCCACCCAGCCCGGCTATCGCACCCAGCGTGAACAGTTTCTGGCCGCAGCGACCACGGCCGGCGCGACGCTGACTGAGTACCCGCATCCGCTCAAAGGGCCGTTCGGTGAGCCGTTGAGCACCGATGTGGCGGTACTCGGTGATCCGGGCGCCAAGCGCTTGCTGGTCGCGTTGAGCGGCACTCACGGGGTCGAAGGTTTCTATGGCTCGGGCTGTCAGATCAAATGGATGCAGGAGTTGGGCAAGCGTTCACTGCCGGCTGATGTCGCCGTGGTGTTCGTTCATCTGATCAATCCCTGGGGCACGGCGTGGTTGCGCCGGGTCAACGAAGACAACATCGACCTGAACCGCAATCACCTGAACTTTGAGCATCCACTGCCGGACAACCGGGCCTACGCCTCGCTGCATGAAATCTATGCCTGCACTGAGTTGGCAGGCCCCGAGCGTGATCGCGCCGATGCGCTGCTCAACCAGCAGATCCACGATCACGGCTGGCCGGCGGTGATGTCGATTGTCGAGGGCGGCCAGCACAGTCATCCCGATGGTCTGTTTTATGGCGGGCGGGCACCGGCCTGGTCGAACCGTACGTTGCACCAGATCCTGCAAAAGCATGTCGCCCACGCGGAGGTCGCGATGTGCTTTGACCTGCACACCGGCGCCGGGGAGTACGGCCATCCGATGTTGCTGACCATCACCGAGTCGGCCTACCCGGCGCTGCCAGAGGCGCAGGCCATTTACGGGCCATGGCTCTACACGTTGCTGACCGGTGCCGATACGCTGAGCGAAACCGGCGTGGCCGCGACGGCAACCGGCTACACCTCGCAGGCGCTGATCGACGCGTTGCCGCAGGTGCGCCTGATGCCTTTCGTGATTGAGTGCGGGACGTATCCGGGGGCCGAGGTTCATCGTCATCTGCGTGACGATCATTGCCTGCATCTGCACGGCAATCCGAGTGATGCGGTAGGGCGTGAGATCAAACTGAATCTGCTGGAGCAGTTCTATCCTGCCGACAGCGACTGGCAGGCGATGGTCTGGTTGCGTACGTGGCAGATATGGGAGCGGGGGTTGTCGGCGCTGGCGGCAATGCGTTCCTGACAGGCGTTGTGGTCCGGTTCAGGTTTTGTGGAGCCTGTCAGGCCGCCATCGCCAGCAAGCCGGCTCCTACAGGTTTTGTGTCGGGCAAAGAGTTCGCGCATGACACATGCCCGTGTATGTGTTGGCCAAAGAATCCGTGCACTTTTCTCCGGGCATAAAAAAACGGCCTACCTTTCGGTAAGCCGTTTTTAGTACTTGGTGGCTACACAGGGACTTGAACCCCGGACCCCAGCATTATGAATGCTATGCTCTAACCAACTGAGCTATGTAGCCAAGTGGCGCGCATTATTCACCGGTAATGCAGATGCGTCAAGCGTAAATCTAAAATATTTCTCTACACTTTCAACCGCTTATCCTCCAGAGCCGAAAAACCGGACCGGGGGAGGGCGTCAACCGAGCTGGAATCTCCCGGTATTGGCACTCAGGGCCTTGCTGCCCTGGCTCAAGGTGTCCGCCGCCAGGTTCACCGCCCGCGCGCCTTCGAGCAAACGGACAGCCGCCTGATCGACCTGCTGGATGTTGCCGCTGACTTCGTCGGCAGTGGTCGCTTGCTCGTCGACCGCCGTGGCAATTTGCGCCAACGTGTCGGTGACGCTCTGCACGGCACTGGCGATTTCCCCCAGTCGTTCGCCGAGGCCAGTGACTGCTTGCGCATCGGATTGCGCCTGGCCACAGGCGGCTTCCATCAGGCTCACGGCTTCGTTCACCGTGTTGCGCAGGCTGTCGACGGTGCCGGCGATCTGCGCAGTGGACGATTGGGTGCGCTGCGAGAGGCTGCGCACTTCATCGGCCACCACCGCAAAGCCACGGCCCTGTTCACCGGCACGCGCGGCCTCGATAGCGGCGTTGAGCGCCAACAGGTTGGTCTGCTCGGCGACACCGCGAATGGTGTCGACCACCAACTGAATCTGCTGCCCTTGTTCGCTGACCCGTCCGAGTGCGGCCGCCGTGTCGTTCAAACGCTGGTTGAGCTGCTGGATGCTCGCCGTTGTGCGCTGGCTGTCACGGCTACTGTCGGCAGCAATGCGCTGGGTATGCTGAGCGCTGCCGGAGGCCTGTTCGCAACTCTGGGCAACCCCTTGGGAAGTGGCGGCCAATTGCGTTGCCGCTGCCGCAATCTGGCTGATCTGCAATTGCTGCGCCTCGACCTCGCCCAAGGCGCCACTGGAATGGTGATTGAGCGTGCGCACCGCGTTACTCAGCTGCAAGGTTTCGTGATCGACCCCCAACAGACTATTGCGCAGTTGCACCACCGCAACGTTGAGCGCGGTGCTGATCGCCGCCAGTTCGTCGCGGCCTTCAACCGGCACTTGCAGGCTCAGATTGCCGTCGCGCAAGGCTTCGGCCAGCAGCGTGATGCCGCTGGCGCTGCGGCGGATCGAAGCCTGCAAGCAGATGAACAGGTACAACGCGGCCAGCAGCAGGCAACCAAAGATCACGGCCACCAGGATGAACTGGCGGATCGCCGAGCCATGGTAGTAGTCCAGACGCTGATCCAGCGAGACCAACGACTGCTGACGCAGCGAGGCGAGGTCGGTGAGCAGGCTGTCCAGGCTGCGTTCGAACTCCTCGGGTTTGAGTTTGATGCTGCCGCCAAACACGCCGTCATCGAGGACTTTCAGCTCGGCGTCGAGGTGTTTGAGGTTGTCATGGTACTGCCCGGCCCACGCCTGCAAGGCACTGGGCAGGCGCGCTTCCAGCAGGCCTGCGGTTTTGACAAGCTGCTCACGGGCGTCGCCGATGCGGCTACGCAGGTCGCGCAATTGCAGGCGGCTTTGCAGGGTGAATTGCCCGGACACCACCGACGCCTGGCCGACGCTGGCCAGACGGCCGACGCGCTCAATCAGGTCCGGCGCGTGTTGCGTCGAGATCTGCGTCAGCAGGTAGGTTTCCAGCCACGGTGCGAGGGTCAGGCGATTGTCCATGGCGATCTGCTCGCGCAGGGCCTGCAGGGCACTCAAGGCGTTGGTGAAACGGTCGTAACCGTCCGGCCACCAGCCGACGCTGCTCAGGCTTTTCGAATCGAGGCCGTTGAGCGCGGTTTGCAGCGCTTGGTAGCGAGTGAGGGTTTCGCCCTCGGCGCCTTCGGTTTGCAACGCGTTGCCAAGGTCCGTGGTGGCTTGCGCGACCGCCGGCTGAACGGCATCGAACGCCGCCATCGCGGCGAGGGTGGCCGGTGTCGGTTGGCGATTGGTCTCGGTGGCACGCCAGCGCGCGGCGCGGTCACGCTGGGCGGCGAGCAGGTTATCCAGCGCATCCAGCGCGAGCAGCTGCCTAACCCCGGCACGTTCGCCGGAAATCAGGTTCAGTTTGGCGCGATAGTCCTGGCCGATCATCAGCAGGCTACCCGCCAGTGGCAGGATAAACAGCAGAAACAACAACTGAAATTTACGGGCGAAGCCGAAACGCCCCAGCAACCCGATCCCCGGAGATAAAAAAGCCTGCATGCCCCATGACTCCTCTGGACACCACGCACCAATGGCGTGCGTCGAGGTCGTTGCGACCGCGACTCGTGCCCTTTTTAAAGGCCTCGAAAGTTCACCCTCGCCAGCTCTGTAGGCCGACTCTGTAGCGAAACTTCCCATTCTCGGTGCCCTTTGTAAGGGCGCCGCGTTGAAGCGGATAACAAGGCAAGATTCAGACCATGGCGTTGCGCTATTACTTGCGGAAATTAGTTCGTTAGCTGGCTAAGGGGATGGCGCTGCTGCACTGAAAAATGGCACATTGACGCACCTGCCCGTGTGCACCCATCTGTTGTACGGAAACTCCCATGGCTATCAGCAATGCCCAGACCGGCGCGACGCCGGCATCCGCGACGTCACAAAGCAGCCCTCTGGTCATGCGCATCATCGGCGCCGTGGCGCTGGCGCATTTGATCAACGACCTGATTCAGTCGGTGCTGCCGTCGATCTACCCGATGCTCAAGGCCAACTACGGCCTGACCTTCACCCAGGTCGGCCTGATCACCCTGACCTTTCAACTGACGGCCTCGCTGTTACAACCGTGGGTCGGTTACCACACCGATCGTCATCCCAAACCCTGGCTGCTTCCGGCCGGTACGGTGTGTACGTTGATTGGTATTTTGATGATGTCGGTGGTCGGCAGCTTTCCGATGATCCTGCTGGCGGCAGGGCTGATCGGTATTGGTTCCTCGACCTTTCACCCGGAAGCCTCCCGTGTGGCGCGACTGGCTTCGGGCGGGCGCTTCGGTCTGGCGCAATCGACGTTCCAGGTGGGCGGTAACGCGGGTTCGGCCTTCGGTCCATTGCTGGCGGCGGCGATCATCATTCCGTTCGGCCAGGGCCATGTGGCGTGGTTCGGCTTGTTCGCGTTGTTTGCGCTGTTCGTGCTCTACCGGATCAGCCGTTGGTACGCCAATCACTTGAACCTGTTCAAGCTCAAGCAAGGTCAGGCGGCCACTCATGGCTTGTCGAAGGGCAGGGTCACCAGTGCGTTGGTGGTGCTTGGGCTGCTGGTGTTCTCCAAGTATTTCTACATGGCCAGTCTGACCAGTTACTTCACCTTTTACCTGATCGAGAAATTCGACCTCTCGGTGGCCAGTTCGCAGCTGCATTTGTTCCTGTTTCTGGGGGCGGTGGCGGCGGGGACTTTCTTCGGCGGGCCGATTGGCGACAAGATCGGGCGTAAGGCGGTGATCTGGTTTTCGATCCTTGGGGTTGCGCCGTTCACCCTGATCCTGCCGCATGTTGATTTGTTCTGGACCAGCATTCTGAGCGTGGTGATTGGCTTCATCCTGGCCTCGGCATTCTCGGCCATTGTGGTTTATGCACAGGAATTGGTGCCGGGTAATGTCGGGATGATTGCCGGGGTGTTCTTCGGGCTGATGTTCGGTTTCGGCGGGATTGGCGCGGCGTTGCTGGGGCATCTGGCGGACGTGCACGGCATCGAATACGTGTACTTCCTGTGCTCGTTCCTGCCGTTGTTGGGCGTGTTGGCGATCTTCCTGCCAAGAACCAAAAAGGCCTGATCTATACATTTCTTCTGTAGGAGCCGGCTTGCTGCGGGCGGCGTTCCGACGATGAACGATCACGCGGACTGGCTGGTTAGCCGCGGTGTCTGGATCGTCGGAACGCCGCCCGCAGCAAGCCGGCTCCTACAGGATTACGGTGAACGGGATTTCAGGCACAAAAAAGCCGCGTATCAAACGCGGCTTTTTCTTGGGCTGCTGTCTTACACGTTAAAACGGAAGTGCATCACGTCGCCGTCTTTCACGATGTAGTCCTTGCCTTCCAGACGCCATTTACCGGCTTCTTTGGTGCCGGCTTCGCCCTTGTACTGGATGAAGTCGTCGTAGGCGATGACTTCGGCGCGGATGAAGCCTTTTTCGAAGTCGGTGTGGATCACGCCAGCGGCTTGCGGTGCGGTGGCACCAACGCGGACAGTCCAGGCGCGGACTTCTTCGACACCGGCGGTGAAGTAGGTCTGCAGGTGCAGCATTTCGTAGCCAGCGCGGATCACGCGGTTCAGGCCAGGCTCTTCGAGGCCCAGGGCTTCGAGGAACATGTCTTTCTCTTCGCCGTCATCCAGCTCGGCGATTTCCGCTTCGATCTTGTTGCACACCGGAACAACCACGGCGCCTTCTTCTTCGGCGATGGCCCGGACCACGTCCAGGTGCGGGTTGTTTTCGAAACCGTCTTCAGCGACGTTAGCGATGTACATGACCGGTTTGGTGGTCAGCAGGTGGAAGCCCTTGATCACCGCTTTCTCATCGGTGCCCATGTTCTTCATCAGGCTGCGCGCCGGCTTGCCTTCGGTGAAGTGAGCGATCAGTTGCTCCAGCAGGCCTTTCTGGACCACTGCGTCCTTGTCACCGCCCTTGGCGTTGCGTGCGACTTTCTGCAGTTGCTTCTCGCAGCTGTCGAGGTCGGCGAAGATCAGTTCCAGGTCGATGATTTCGATGTCGCGTTTCGGGTCGACGCTGTTGGAGACGTGAATCACGTTCTCGTCTTCGAAGCAGCGGACCACGTGGGCGATGGCATCGGTTTCACGGATGTTGGCCAGGAACTTGTTGCCCAGGCCTTCACCTTTCGAGGCGCCGGCAACGAGGCCCGCGATGTCGACGAATTCCATGGTGGTCGGCAGGATGCGCTTTGGTTTGACGATGGCCGCCAAGGCATCCAGGCGCGGATCCGGCATCGGCACGATACCGCTGTTCGGCTCGATGGTGCAGAAGGGGAAGTTCTCGGCCGCGATCCCGGATTTGGTCAGGGCGTTGAACAGGGTGGACTTACCGACGTTAGGCAGGCCGACGATGCCGCAATTGAATCCCATGGTGTTTTCCCCGAGGAGTAGAGTCAGGCCTTCTGGCTGTGCAGGTTTTTCATCGCGCGGTTCCATTCCCCGGCGAGGATATCCGGCAGCACGCCGAGGGCAAAGTCGATGCTGGCATCGAGTTTTTCCTGTTCGGCGCGTGGCGCACGACCCAGGACGAAATTTGAAACCATACTGGCTACGCCCGGATGGCCAATGCCAAGCCGCAAGCGGTAGAAGGTATTCTGATTGCCCAGTTGCGCGATGATGTCGCGCAACCCGTTGTGACCACCATGGCCGCCGCCCTGTTTGAGTTTGGCAACGCCCGGTGGCAGGTCGAGTTCGTCATGCGCCACGAGGATTTCTTCAGGCTTGATGCGGAAGAATCCTGCGAGTGCCGCCACGGCCTGGCCGCTGCGGTTCATGTACGTGGTGGGAATCAGCAGGCGAACATCCTGACCCTGGTGCGAATAGCGCCCGGTCAGGCCGAAATATTTGCGGTCCGCCACAAGGTTGACGCCTTGTGCGTTCGCGATGCGCTCAACAAAAAGGGCCCCTGCGTTATGCCGGGTCTGTTCGTATTCAGCGCCTGGATTTCCCAGGCCAACGATCAGTTTGATGGCAGTCACGATAGGGGCCCTTCTTTGGAGTGGTGGATAACATCGCTGCAATCCGGGTGTGCGGCGAAAGTGGACGACAAGTGCTCATTTACCATTATGTAAACTCCGCGTTCTCGCCCGCTTTCTCGCTACGTTCCAGTCCGCGATGTTACCGGGTCACTCCGGCATCACAGAGTGAATTACTCTGCAGCGCCTTCAGCAGCTTCTGGAGCAACACGTGGAGCGTGGACGTTGGCAACAGCCTTGTCATCGCCGTGTGCCAGAGCAACAAACTCAACGCCTTTAGGGGCTTTGAGGTCGGACAGGTGAATGATCGAACCGATTTCGGCGTTAGCCAGGTCGACTTCGATGAATTCAGGCAGGTCTTTTGGCAGGCAGGTCACTTCGATTTCAGCAACAACGTGCGAAATCTCGCCGCCTTTCTTCGCTGGTGCTTCTTCGTTGATGAAGTGCACTGGAACGATAGCGGTCAGCTTTTGGCCGGCAACTACGCGTACGAAGTCAGCGTGCATCACGTGGCCTTTGGCCGGGTGACGCTGCAGAGCTTTGATGATTACGTTTTGCTTGGTGCCACCAACGTTCAGCTCGATGATGTGGCTGTAAGCCGCTTCGTTTTCGAGCAGTTTGGCAACTTCTTTAGCCAGCATGCTGATGGATTCAGGGGCTTTTTCGCCACCGTAAACTACAGCTGGTACCAGGCTTGCGAGACGACGCAGGCGGCGGCTCGCACCTTTCCCCAGGTCGGAACGCACTTCAGCATTCAGAGTAAAATCGTTCATGTTGTATCTCCAAAATAACCACATTCGCCCCAGCGTTTGCGACCAGCGCTAAAGGCGATATGGGCAAAAAAGCCCCGCCCCGACAGGAATGCCGGGGCGGGGCGCTTTTCGTCAACGAGCTGTTCGAGAAGGGCAGGGCCCTTAACGGAACATCGCGCTGATCGATTCTTCATTGCTGATGCGGCGGACCGCTTCAGCAACAACCGGCGCGATATCCAGTTGACGGATACGCGAGCAGGCTTGAGCAGCAGCGGACAACGGGATGGTGTTAGTCACCACCAGTTCGTCCAGCATGGAATTTTCAATGTTTTCGATCGCCCGACCGGACAGCACAGGGTGTGTGCAGTAGGCGAAAACCTTGGCAGCGCCATGCTCTTTCAAAGCCTTTGCCGCGTGGCACAGAGTGCCGGCGGTATCGACCATGTCATCGACCAGAATACAGGTACGCCCTTCGACATCACCGATGATATGCATCACTTCAGAGTGATTGGCTTTCTCACGGCGTTTGTCGATGATCCCGAGATCCACGCCCAGGGATTTGGCAACAGCACGTGCACGCACGACGCCGCCAATGTCCGGGGACACGATCATCAGGTTTTCGAAGCGCTGATCTTCAATGTCATCCACCAGAACGGGGGAGCCGTAGATGTTATCTACCGGAATATCGAAGAAACCCTGGATTTGGTCAGCATGCAGATCAACCGTGAGAACACGGTCGATGCCGACTACGGTAAGCATGTCAGCAACGACTTTCGCGCTGATAGCCACACGTGCGGAACGCGGACGGCGATCCTGACGGGCATAACCAAAGTAAGGAATAACAGCAGTAATACGAGTAGCCGAGGAGCGGCGGAAGGCATCAGCCATCACTACCAGTTCCATCAGGTTATCGTTGGTCGGAGCGCAAGTCGGCTGAATAATGAAGACATCTTTACCGCGGACGTTTTCATTGATCTCGGCTGTAATCTCGCCGTCGGAAAACTTACCGACAGAGATGTCACCGAGAGGGATATGCAGCTGACGTACGACACGCCGAGCCAGATCGGGGTTAGCATTCCCCGTAAAGACCATCATCTTGGACACGCGCAGTACCTAGAGGCTGAGGGTAACCTGGATGAGTATAGAAAATGGCAGGGGCGGCTGGATTCGAACCAACGCATGGCAGGATCAAAACCTGCTGCCTTACCGCTTGGCGACGCCCCTGTATCTGTTGCAACGATTACCCAGTAATCGGTTCCTTTAGAGCAGACTTTGCAGCTTGCGATGCAACATCGAAACGTTGCTTCCCTTTGCTACAAACCCTGTAAGGGTCTCTGTAAGAAGGGCCGAGACTTTATCAGCTTCAGCTTTGCTTGGGAAGCCCCCAAACACACAACTTCCAGTTCCGGTGAGTTTTGCTTCGGTAAAATTACCTAACAAATTCAATGCGTTACGTACATCTGGATAACGCCTTGCAACCACCGGTAAGCAGTCATTTCGACTGTTTCCCTTGGGAACGGGGCGCACTTTAATGGGAGAAGAGTTACGTGTCAACAACGGATCTGAAAAAATTTCTGCTGTACTTACAGATACTTGCGGCACAAGCACGAGATACCACGGTTCTTCGGGGTCTACAGGGGTGAGTTTCTCCCCCACACCCTCGGCGAAAGCCGCGTGGCCACGCACGAAAACCGGGACGTCGGCGCCCAGCGTCAAGCCCAGTGCGGCCAGTCGATCCTCATCCCAACCCAGTTGCCAGAGGTGATTGAGCCCAAGCAAAGTCGTCGCGGCATTTGAACTGCCGCCACCGATGCCGCCGCCCATGGGCAGAATTTTTTCGATCCAGATGTCGATGCCGAGCGAACAACCGGATTGCTCCTGAAGTTTTTTTGCCGCTCGAACAATCAGATTGCTGTCGTGCGGTACGCCATCGAATTCGGTGTGCAGTTGAATCACGCCGTCGTCGCGCACGGCGAAAGTGATTTCATCGCCGTAGTCGAGAAACTGAAAAATCGTCTGCAACTCGTGGTAACCGTCTTCACGGCGACCGAGGATGTGCAGCATCAGATTGAGTTTGGCCGGGGAGGGCAGCGTCAAGCGTGGGGTCGTCATGTTCATTGCCCCAGTTTGCGCGGTTGCCATTCCTTGATCACCAGCGTGACATCAAGGTTGGTGCCATGCAGTTTGATCCGCTCGGGCAGCCAAAAGCCGTTTTGCTCGGCGTAACTCAGGTATTCGACTTGCCAGCCATCCTGTTCCAGATTGGCCAGGCGGCTATCGGTGTCCAGGGTCAGGCGGCTCTTGCTGTCCGGCGCCGGGAGTCCGCGGACCCACCACGCCAGATGGGACACCGGCAACTTCCAGCCGAGCTGTTCTTCGAGCAGCACTTCCGGCGTCGGCGCTTCATAGCGCCCCTGATTGGCGACTTCCAGCGAAACCTTTCCGGGGTGTCCGGTCAGGCGTGCGGCGCCGCGACCCAGAGGGCCCGAAAGGCGAATGTCGTAATAGGACTGGCGCTGCAACCAGAACAGCGTGCCGCTGCCCGAGTCTTTTGGCGCGCGAATGCCGATCTTGCCGTTGATCTGCCAGCCGTCGAGGCCGGTCAGTTGTTCTTTGTGAACGCGCCACAGGCCGGCGTCGCCCTGACCCTGTACCGATTCGCGGGCACCGAAGCCCGCGCAACCGGCGAGCAGGGCGATGAAACTGAAAACGATGAAGTGGCGCAAAAACATAAGCTTAAAGAGTCTCTGATCCGGTCAGGCGCTTGATGGTGCCGCGCAGGATTGGGCTGTCGGGTTGTTCCTTGAGGAACTTGCCCCAGATTTGTTTGGCTTCGCGCTGCTTGCCATTGGCCCACAGGACCTCACCGAGGTGAGCGGCCACTTCCTGGTCGGGAAAACGATCCAGTGCCTTGCGCAGCAGTTTTTCCGCTTCGTCGAGATTGCCCATGCGGAAATTCACCCAGCCGAGGCTGTCGAGTACCGCCGGGTCTTCCGGATTGATCTGGTGCGCCTGTTCGATCAGGGCCTTGGCTTCGGCATAACGCGTCGTGCGGTCGGACAAGGTGTAGCCGAGGGCGTTCAGTGCCATGGCGTTGTCCGGGTCGCGCTTGATGATCAGCCGCAGGTCTTTTTCCATCTGCGCCAGGTCATTGCGTTTTTCCGCCTGCATGGCCCGGGTGTACAGCAGATTCAGATCGTCCGGGTATTGCTGCAAGGCTTTATGCAGAACATTCCAGGCCTTGTCCCCCTGTTTATTGGCGGACAGGGTTTCGGCTTCGATCAGATACAGCTGAATCGCGTAATCGGGTTGTTCGTCACGCTCGGCCGCCAGGCGGCTTTGCGCTTCGGCGGTCTTGCCGTTGTTCATCAGGATATCGGCCTGACGCAATTGTGCCGGCAGGTAGTCGTTGCCCGGGCCGACCTTGGCGTATTCGATCAGGGCGCCCTGGGGGTCGTTGCGCTCTTCAGCGATACGGCCGAGGTTCAGGTGTGCCGAGTCGACATGGCTTTCTCGGGCGATCAGGTCTTCCAGGTAGCCCTTGGCCTCGTCCCAGGCCTTGGCTTCCAGGCACACCAGCGCCAGGGAGTAACGCAATTCGTCGTCTTCGGGGTATTGCTGAACCAGGCTCGAAAACTCGACTTTGGCGTCGTCCATCCGGTCCTGTTCGACCAGCATGCGGGCATACGTCAGGCGCAGGCGTTTGTCGTCCGGGTACTTCTTGATGCTTTTTTGCAGCAGCGGCAACGCCTCATCACCACGATTGAGCGTTTGCAGCAGGCGTGCGCGCAGCAGAATCGGGGCTATTTCGCCGTCATCCGGCGGGTTGTCTTCCAGCAGCGTCAGTGCGCCTTTGCTGTCGCCGTCCTGTTGCATCAACAAGGCCTTGCCGAAAATCAGCTGGCTGTTGTTGGGGTGACGCTGCAACAAACGGTCAAAACTTTTCATCAGGCCGTTGCGGGTTTCCTGATCGGTATCGGCCGCAGACAGGGCCAGAAAATCGAAATGCGTGTCGCCCTTGCCTTGCAGGACTTTCTCCATATAGGCCATGGAGTCGTCATAACGCCCGGCGCGCGCCAGTTGCACGGCCGCGGCCCGTTGCGCCTCGAGGTCGTCCGGGGCGTTTTTCGCCCAGATCAGTGCAGTGTCCAGGGCGGCCTGATCGGCGCCCAGGTACTCGGCGATGCGAAACGCCCGTTCGGAGATGCCCGGATCCTGGGTGTTGATGGCCTGGGTCACGTAGTTGTCCAGCGCAATGTCGAAACGATTGCGTTGGCCAGCCAGTTCGGCGCTCAACAGGCTGAAGATGGTTTCTTCGCTGAATGAGCTGTAGACCTTGGGCTTTTCAGGGGCCGGAGTGCTGTCTTCGACCGGCGACGTACCGTCCGACGAAACGGGTGCCAAGGCCTGGCAGCCGCTGAGGAAGACAAAAGCGAGGAGCAACGCGGAAGATCTATTCATATAGGAAGAGGACGACTAACCTGCGGTTAGATCATCATGACACAAGCCTTCGGCCAAACATAACCGGCCGGGCATTTTCCCTGAAGCACGCGACAAACCCCTGTAGGAGCCGGCTTGCTGGCGATGGACTTGCAGGCGCCGCATCCTTTCCAGGAATAAATGCGCCATCGTTCACGACCATCGCCAGCAAGCCGGCTCCTACAAAGGTTGCGTGGAAGTCGGGTAAACGAGAACCGCTCGCAAATTCGGGCATCGGCTACCAGGTCAATAGAGATCGAGTAGTTGTTCTGAATCTGTCGAAGTAGGACAATTGCCGGCTTCACGTCACCATCAGCGACCTTGAATGGCCTTCCTTGCACTCGGTATTAACCACAAGACTGCTTCAGTAGACGTCCGCGAGCGCGTGGCCTTTACCCCTGAGCAGCTGGTGGAGGCCTTGCAGCAGCTCTGCCGACTCACCGACAGCCGCGAAGCTGCGATCCTCTCCACCTGCAATCGCAGTGAACTCTATATAGAACAGGATCACCTTTCGGCGGACATCGTGCTGCGCTGGCTGGCCGATTATCACCATCTGAGCCTCGACGAGCTGCGCGCGAGCGCTTATGTGCACGAAGATGATGCGGCAGTTCGTCACATGATGCGGGTCGCCTCCGGGCTCGATTCGCTGGTGCTGGGCGAGCCGCAGATCCTCGGCCAGATGAAATCCTGCTACGCCGTGGCCCGCGAGGCCGGCACCATCGGTCCGCTGCTCGGGCGTTTGTTCCAGGCCACGTTCAATGCGGCCAAACAAGTGCGCACCGACACCGCCATCGGCGAGAACCCGGTGTCCGTGGCGTTTGCCGCAGTCAGCCTGGCGAAACAGATTTTCAGCGACCTGCAACGCAGCCAGGCCTTGCTGATCGGTGCCGGCGAGACCATCACCCTGGTCGCCCGCCATCTGCATGAACTGGGGGTAAAACGCATCGTCGTCGCCAACCGCACCCTGGAGCGCGCAAGCATTCTGGCCGAGCAGTTTGGCGCCCATGCCGTGTTGCTCTCGGACATCCCGGCCGAACTGGTGCGCAGCGACATCGTCATCAGTTCCACCGCCAGCCAGTTGCCGATCCTCGGTAAAGGTGCGGTGGAAAGTGCCTTGAAACTGCGCAAGCACAAACCGATCTTCATGGTGGACATCGCCGTCCCGCGCGATATCGAGCCTGAAGTCGGCGAGTTGGACGACGTTTACCTTTATAGCGTCGACGATCTCCACGAAGTGGTCGCCGAAAACCTCAAGAGCCGTCAAGGCGCTGCGCAAGCGGCGGAAGAGATGGTTTCGGTCGGCGCCGAAGATTTCATGATCCGTCTGCGCGAACTGGCAGCGGTGGATGTTCTCAAGGCCTATCGCCAACAAAGCGAACGCCTGCGTGACGAAGAATTGCAGAAGGCCCAACGCATGCTGGCCAACGGCAGCAGCGCCGAAGACGTGCTGGTGCAACTGGCGCGTGGCTTGACCAACAAACTCTTGCACGCCCCGAGCGTGCAGTTGAAAAAGCTCTCAGCCGAAGGTCGCCTCGACGCACTGGCCATGGCCCAGGAACTCTTTGCCCTCGGTGAGGGCTCATCGGATAGCTTTTCGGATAAAAAACCGCAATGAAAGCGTCACTGCTCAATAAGCTGGACATCCTCCAGGACCGTTTCGAGGAATTGACCGCCTTGCTTGGCGACGGCGAGGTCATTTCCGACCAGACCAAATTCCGCGCCTATTCCAAGGAATACGCGGAAGTCGAGCCGATTGTCGACGCCTATAAACAGTTGCTCAAAGTACAGAGCGACCTCGAAGGCGCCCAGGCACTGCTCAAGGACAACGACCCGGACATGCGTGAAATGGCCGTGGAAGAAGTCCGCGAAGCCAAAGAGCAATTGATCGAGATCGAAGCCAGCCTGCAACGCATGCTGCTGCCCAAGGACCCGAACGACGGGCGCAACGTGTTCCTTGAAATCCGCGCCGGCACCGGCGGTGACGAGGCGGCGATCTTCTCCGGCGACCTGTTCCGCATGTACTCGCGTTACGCCGAGCGTCGCGGCTGGCGTGTGGAAATCCTCTCGGAAAACGAGGGCGAGCATGGCGGCTATAAAGAAGTCATCGCCCGCGTCGAAGGCGACAACGTCTACGGCAAGCTGAAATTCGAATCCGGCGCGCACCGCGTGCAACGGGTTCCGGCCACTGAATCCCAAGGGCGTATCCACACTTCGGCGTGCACCGTGGCGGTATTGCCCGAGCCGGATGAGCAGGAAGCGATCGAGATCAATCCGGCGGACCTGCGGATCGATACCTACCGTTCTTCCGGTGCCGGTGGCCAGCACGTCAACAAGACGGACTCGGCGATCCGCATCACGCACTTGCCGTCCGGTATCGTCGTCGAGTGCCAGGAAGAACGTTCCCAGCACAAGAACCGCGCCCGGGCGATGTCCTGGCTGTCGGCCAAGCTCAATGATCAGCAGACCAGCGCAGCGGCGAATGCCATCGCCAGCGAGCGTAAGTTGCTGGTCGGTTCGGGTGATCGCTCCGAGCGCATCCGCACCTACAACTTTGCCCAGGGCCGGGTCACCGACCACCGGGTCAACCTGACGCTGTATTCCCTCGACGAAATTCTCGCGGGCGGTGTCGATGCGGTGATCGAACCGTTGCTGGCCGAGTACCAGGCCGACCAATTGGCAGCGATAGGTGACTAAATGACGATCATTGCCAGTTTGTTGCGCGCCGCTGATTTACCCGACTCGCCGACGGCGCGTCTGGATGCCGAATTGCTGCTGGCGGCGGCGTTGGGCAAGTCCCGCAGTTTTCTGCACACCTGGCCGGAGCGCATCGTTCCAAGCGACGCCGCGCTGAAGTTTGCCGAGTACCTGCAACGCCGTCGTGGCGGTGAGCCGGTGGCTTACATTCTGGGCCAGCAAGGTTTCTGGAAGCTGGATCTGGAAGTTGCGCCGCACACCTTGATCCCGCGCCCGGACACCGAATTGCTGGTGGAAGCCGCGCTGGAATTGTTGCCCGCCACGCCCGCGAAGGTCCTCGATCTTGGCACCGGCAGCGGCGCCATTGCGTTGGCCCTGGCCAGCGAGCGTCCGGCGTGGAGCGTCACCGCTGTGGATCGTGTACTCGAAGCCGTGGCTTTGGCCGAGCGCAATCGTCAGCGTTTGCACCTGAACAACGCCACCGTGCTGAGCAGTCATTGGTTCAGCGCCCTGGAAGGTCAGCGTTTTCAACTGATCATCAGCAACCCGCCGTACATTGCATCCGCCGATCCGCATCTGGTGGAAGGTGATGTGCGCTTCGAACCGGCCAGTGCCTTGGTGGCTGGAGTCGACGGGCTCGACGATCTGCGTTTGATCGTCGCCCAGGCCCCGGATTATCTGGAAGCGGGCGGCTGGCTGATGCTCGAACACGGTTATGATCAAGCCGAAGCCGTGCGCGATTTGTTGCAGACACGCGGCTTTGAAGAAGTCCACAGCCGCACCGATCTGGGCGGTCACCAACGGATCAGCCTGGGGCGCCTGCCGTGCTGAATGATCAGGAATTGTTGCGTTACAGTCGGCAGATTCTGTTGCAGCACGTCGACATCGACGGCCAGTTGCGATTGAAAGAAAGCCGCGTGTTGATCATCGGTCTCGGCGGGCTCGGTTCGCCGGTTGCGCTGTACCTCGCCGCCGCGGGCGTCGGCGAGCTGCATCTGGCGGACTTCGACACCGTCGACCTGACCAACCTGCAACGCCAGATCATTCACGACACCGACAGCGTCGGCCAGACCAAGGTCGATTCGGCGATCCGCCGCCTGAGCGCGATCAACCCCGAGATCAAGCTGGTCGCCCATCGTGCCGCGCTGGACGAAGATTCCCTGGCCGCTGTGGTGGCCACTGTGGACCTGGTCCTCGACTGTTCCGACAATTTTTCCACCCGCGAAGCGGTCAACGCTGCGTGCGTGGCGGCCGGCAAGCCGTTGGTCAGCGGCGCAGCGATTCGTCTTGAAGGGCAATTGTCGGTGTTCGACCCGCGCCGTCCGGACAGTCCGTGCTACCACTGTTTATACGGGCACGGCAGCGAAGCTGAATTGACGTGCAGTGAAGCGGGCGTCGTCGGTCCTTTGGTGGGACTGGTCGGCAGCCTTCAGGCGCTGGAAGCCATGAAACTGTTGGCCGGTTTCGGCGAACCGCTGGTAGGGCGCCTGTTGTTGATCGATGCCTTGGGTTCGCGCTTCCGTGAATTGCGCGTCAAGCGTGATCCGGGCTGCAGCGTCTGTGGGCCGAAACATGCGTGAAGCGCCCATTGGCGTGTTCGACTCCGGGGTCGGTGGGCTGTCGGTGCTGGCCGAGGTCCAGCGTTTGCTGCCCAACGAGTCTCTGCTGTACGTCGCCGATTGCGGCAATATTCCCTACGGCGAGAAAACCCCGGAATTCATTCGCCATCGTTGCAGCGTGATGGCCGAATTTTTTCAGCAGCAAGGCGCCAAGGCCCTGGTGCTGGCCTGCAACACGGCGACGGTGGCCGGTGTTGCCGATTTGCGGCGCGACTTCCCCGAGTGGCCCATCGTCGGCATGGAGCCTGCGGTCAAACCGGCCGCCGCCGCGACCCGCAGCGGCGTGGTCGGTGTCCTCGCCACCACGGGCACCTTGCAGAGCGCCAAGTTCGCTGCGTTGCTCGACCGTTTCGCCACCGATGTGCAGGTGATCACCCAACCGTGCCCGGGGCTGGTGGAGCTGATTGAAAACGGCGATCTGCACAGTCCCGCCCTGCGTGAGTTGCTGGCCCGCTATGTCGGGCCGCTGCTCGCCGCGGGCTGCGACACGATAATTCTCGGCTGCACGCATTACCCCTTCCTAAAGCCGTTGCTTAAGCAGATGATCCCCGAGGACATCAGCCTGATCGATACCGGCGCCGCCGTCGCGCGACAACTTCAGCGGCTGTTGGCCGAGCGTGAATTGCTGGCTGAGGGTCCAGTTCGTGCAGCGCAATTCTGGACGAGTGCCGATCCGGAACATTTCAGAAATATCTTGCCGATACTGTGGAATACCGCTGGCGTTGTGCAAAGCTTCAATAGGTAGTTTGGGGAAACGGGTAATTGGGGTGAACTTCTGATTAAGCGTCGGCTTCTATTGCGGTAAGCAACAAAAAAACCATACGAAATCGTACGGAAAAGGATGTTTCTATGAAGCGACTATTCTGCTTGGCCGCGATTGCGGCCGCATTGATGGGGCAAAGTTATACCGCACAGGCGGCAGGCGTGGAGTTCGGGGTCGGCCAGACCAGCGATTCGACCATGACCTATCGTTTGGGCATGCAATTCGATTGGGACAAGAGCTGGTTGCAAAGTGACGTCGGTCGTTTGACCGGTTACTGGAGTGGTGCCTACACCTATTGGGAAGGCGACAAGACTTCCAGCAACCACAGCCTGTCTTTCTCGCCGGTGCTTGTTTATGAGTTTGCCGGTCAGAACGTCAAACCTTATCTAGAGCTCGGGGTTGGCGTGGCGGCGTTCTCGAATACCGAACTTGAAGGCAACGAACTGGGCAGTGCCTTTCAGTTCGAAGACCGTTTCGGCTTCGGTCTGCGTTTTGCGGGCGGGCATGAAGTCGGGATTCGTGCGACGCACTATTCTAATGCGGGGCTCAGCAGCCCGAACGATGGTGTAGAAAGTTACGCGCTGCACTACACGATGCCGTTGTAAGGTCAAAAGCTTCGCGGGCAAGTCGGATCGCCGCACCGCTCGCTCCTACAAGTTTCATGTCGTATTCACCGTTACGACATATCGCAAAACCTGTAGGAGCGAGGCTTGCCCGCGAAGGCGTCAGATCAGGCAACACATTTCTAAATCATCGATACGCCGTGCTAATCCCCTGGCGCTCTTCGATGCACTCCGGTGCGCCCATCTCGAACTCCCGGCAGATCAGCGGGCGTTTTTCGTAGATCGTGCACATCATCGTGTTGCGATCCAGCGCAGCGCACCAGCCGTCGTCCAGGCGCAGCATGACTTCCCCGCCCCAATCATCGGTATCGATAAAACGTTCGGGCACGCCCGTGTCGGTGATCAGCATCACTTCGAGCTGGCAGCAGCAGGCCGCGCAGGTCGAGCACGTGACCGCAGGCTCGGTGATTTGCGTGTGGGGAATGGTTTTCATGGCACGCAGTGTAAGTCAGTCGGTCGGTGCTGTGTGAAAGGCCGGACGGACGCTCAGTCGTGGGTGTCGGACGACGCCAGGCGCCGGGCCATGAAATGCAGCGTGGGAAACAGCAGCGCCCAGAGTAATCCGATGCCGATCAGCGTCGGTAATTGGCCGTAAGGGAATTGCACCCCGGCCAGTTGTCCTCCCGCGTAATACGACAACGGCCCACCCACGGCGCCCAGCAAGCAGCCCAGCCACCAGGGCGTTGCGCTCCATTGCAGGCAATGGCGCAACGTCGTGGCCAGCAACGCCCACAACAGCATCAGCCATAGCGGAATCAGCGGCGCGACATCGTTGAACTCGAACACCCCCAGCCAGCGCAATGAGCTGTCGACGGTCGTGCCCAGCAGCACAACGCTGAGAATCAGCCGGCCTTCGTCCGCCCAACGACTTATCCACAGCAGATGAATCACCAAAGCGCCCAGCGCCACCAATAACCACAGACTGTTGCCGCCGATCACGCAGGCAAGCCAGCCGAGCTGGAACAGCACGGCGTTGGCCTGGCGTTCAAGCATCGAAACGGCCGAGCAGCGGCGCGGTGATCGCCGAAGGTTTGGCCAGCAGCAACTGCGCGGTGCCGATGGTGCGCTCCAGGAAACCACCTTCGCAGTAGCACAGGTAAAACTCCCACAGCCGCAGGAAATAATCGTCGTAGCCCAATTCGCTCAAGCGGCCTTGGGCGCGGCGAAAATTCTCATGCCACAGGCGCAAGGTTCGCGCGTAGTGCAGGCCAAAATCCTCCATGTGCAGCAAGTTCATGTCGGTGTCGCGGCTGACGATCTCGAGCATTTTCTGCACGCAGGGCAGGGCGCCGCCGGGGAAGATGTAGCGCTGAATGAAGTCGACACTGCCCTTGGCCTGCTCGTAGCGCTGTTCGCGGATGGTGATCGCCTGCAACAGCATCAAGCCATTGCTCTTGAGCAAGTGCGCACACTGCTTGAAGTAGGTCGGCAGAAAGCGATGGCCCACGGCTTCGATCATCTCGATCGACACCAGTTTGTCGTACTGCCCGGTGAGGTCGCGGTAATCCTTGAGCAACAAGGTGACCTGGTCTTGCAACCCGAGGGTTTCGATCCGTTGCGCGGTAAACGCGTACTGCTCCCTGGACAACGTGGTGGTGGTGACTTTGCAGCCATAATTCTGCGCCGCGTACAGCGCCATGCTGCCCCAGCCGGTGCCGATTTCCAGCAGGTGATCGCTGGGTTTGAGGTCGAGTTTCTGGCAGATCCGCTCCAGTTTGTTCAGCTGCGCCTGTTCCAGACTGTCCTCGGGACTTAGAAATTGTGCGGCCGAATACATCATGGTCGGGTCGAGAAACTGTTCGAACAGGTCGTTTCCCAGGTCGTAGTGAGCGGCGATGTTTTTCTGCGAACCCTTGCGTGTATTGCGATTGAGCCAGTGCAGGCCTTGAACGAAGGGCCGGCCGAGTTTCGCCAGGCCGCCTTCCAGCGAATCAAGTACTTCAAGGTTACTGACGAACACGCGAACCACCGCCGTCAGGTCCGGCGAGCTCCAGTAACCGTGGATAAATGCCTCGCCCGCGCCGATCGAACCGTTACTCGCCACCAACCCCCACGCCGCTGCGTCGAGGATGTGGATTTCCCCCTGCAAATGACTGCCAGCGGTGCCGAAGACCTGCCGCTCGCCGTCCTCGATCACCACCAGTTGCCCGTGCTTGAGGTGCGCCAGTTGCCGCAGCACACCGCGACGCAGCAACGTCCCGGTCAAGCCGTTAGTGCTGAGTAGAGTGGCTTTGGCCGAGACGCTAGAGGATTTCATGGCGGCGATCCTTGGGCGGAACGGTGGCGGTTTGAAAGCTGCCGTCGGCAGCTTGATGAGCAAATATCGGCGCGCGTTTGAACAGCAGGCGCAGGGCTTGCCAATAAATCGCCAGGCAGGTTTTTGCGGTCATCCACGGAAAGCGCCGCAGGTATCGGTGCAGGCTGGCGCGACTCAGGGCTTCGCGTTTCAGGTTGAGCGTGGCGTCGAACAGCTTCAGTTCGCCCTGCCAGTCGGCCATGTGCACGCCGAGTTTTTTCGCGACAGGGCTGAAGCTCATACGGTGTTCGAGATCGCGTGGCAGAAACGGCGACACATGAAAGGCCTTGGCCACGGCGAAATGCTGATGGAAATCGCGCAGGTCATCCGGTGTCCTGGCCGGCAACACGTAGTGATAACGCTCGCGCCACGGGGTATTGGTGACTTCGGCAACGATTGCCGCCAGTTGGCCGTCGGCTTCGTAACAATAAAAAAAGCTCACCGGGTTGAACGCCAGGCCCCAACTGCGGGGCTGGGTCAGCAGGCAGACTGAACCTTGTGGCGCATGACCAATGGCCTGGCGGACCTGTTCGCGCACCGCATCGATCAGGCGCATTCCATTGCCGGTGAAGGCTTTGAGGTAGTCGCTTTCGCGAAACGAAAACGGCGAGAAACGGCGGTTGCCCGACAGCGGCGATAACCCGAGTACGGCGTCCTGTTCATCGAGATCGAGGTACAGCAGGCCGATCCGGTAACGGAATTCATGGCGCCTTGGGGCAAACCGCCGATGGGCGATCCAGCCGTTGTAGAGCGCGCTGTTCACAGCACTTCCCCGAACGAACGGGCCACGCGCAACGCGCTGACCACGCCATCTTCATGGAAACCGTTGGCCCAGTAGGCGCCGCAATAAAAGCTGTGTTGCGCGCCGTTCAATTCTTCCCAGCGCTCCTGCGCCGCCACCGCCGCCAGGCTGTATTGAGGATGGGCGTAGGTGAATCGGCCGAGCACCATGGCCGGGCTGATGCCGGCGCTCTGGTTGAGGCTGACGCAAAACGTGGTGTCGCTCTGGATGCCTTGCAGGATGTTCATGTCGTAGGTGACCGCCGCCAGCGTATGGCCGGCGCCACCGAGGCGGTAATTCCAGCTGGCCCGGGCGAGTGTGCGCGACGGCAGCAGGCGAGTGTCGGTGTGCAGCACCACTTCGTTGTCGGCGTAGGGCAGGGCGCCGAGGATCGACTGTTCGGCATCGCTCGGTTTGGCCAGCAGTTTCAGCGCCTGATCGCTGTGGCAGGCGAACACCACTTTGTCGAAGCGTTCGCTGCCGGCGCGGCTGTGGATCACGACGCCATCGGCATCGCGCTCGACCTGCATCACGGGGCAGTTGAGGCGGATTTTCCGGTTAAAGGTTGCGGTCAACGGTGCGATGTAAGCACTCGAGCCGCCCTCGATCACACGCCATTGCGGGCGATTGTTGACCGACAGCAAACCGTGATTCTTGAAAAACCGCACAAAGAATTGCAGCGGAAAATTCAGCATGTCGGCCATCGGCATCGACCAGATCGCCGCGCCCATCGGCACGATGTAATGCAGGATGAACCGCTCGCCGTAACCGCCGGCCTTGAGGTATTCATCGAGCGTGGTGTGCGCCGCGATCCGGCCCTCGGACAAGTCGAGCCGGGCGCGTTTGTTGAAGCGCACAATGTCGCGCAGCATGCCCCAGAACCCCGGCGACAGCAGGTTGCGGCGCTGGGCGAACAGGCTGTTGAGGTTGTTGCCGTTGTACTCCAGGCCGCTGTCCGGATCGGTGACCGAGAAACTCATCTCGGTCGCTTTGAAACCCACGCCGATCTGACCCAGCAAGCGAATGAAGTTCGGGTAGGTCCAGTCGTTGAACACGATGAAACCGGTGTCCACGGCATGACGCTCGCCATCGACCTTCACGTCCACGGTGTGGGTGTGGCCGCCGACCCGGTCATCGGCCTCGAACAGGGTGATCTCGTGGCGGCGATTCAGCAGGTAAGCACTGGTCAGCCCCGAGATGCCGCTGCCGATGATGGCGATGTTCACGGCACGTCCTTGATCGGCGGACTGCTGCGGACCATGCGTTTGCCGATGGCGAGCTTCACCCGGTTGGGCATTTTCGACAGCGGCCAGAGCGCCGCCATGAACAGCGCCGGGAACGCGATCTCCAGTGGCCGATGCTTCAGTTTTTCGAAGATGTGCCGCGCCGCTTTGCCCACCGGCCAACTGAGCGGCATCGGGAAATCGTTCTTCGCCGTCAGCGGAGTCTCGACGAACCCCGGGCTGACTACGGTGACTTCGATGCCTTCGGGCGCCAGGTCAATGCGCAACGATTCGAACAGATAACGCAGCCCGGCCTTCGACGCGCCATACGCCTCCGCCCGTGGCAGCGGCAGGTAAGTCACCGAACTGGCGACGCCCACCAGATGCGGCGCAAGGCCTTTGCGCAACAGCGGCAGGGCGGCTTCGATGCAGTAACTGCTGGCCAGCAGATTGGTGCGCACCACGTGCTCGACGAGCGACGAATCGAACTGCTGAACGTCGACGTATTCGCAGGTGCCAGCATTGAGAATCACCGTATCCAGCGAGCCCCAGTCTTGCGCGATCTGCTCGCCGATTTCGCGTACGGTCTGGCTGTTGGTCAGGTCACCCGCCACCACCAGCACTTGCCCGGGATAGCGTTGCGACAAGACTTTCATCGGCGCCAGCGAACGTGAACTGACCGCCAGATGGGCGCCGGTTTTCAGAATCTCCTCGGCCAGCGCGGCGCCAATGCCACTGCTGGCGCCAGTCAGCCAATATCGTCGTGGAGGTGTAAGGCTCATCCCATTCTCCTTTTCAACCAGGCAATTGCCCAGCCCAATACGGGTACATGTTCGTAAAGCAGCGCCCCGGCATCGAAGTAATCCCGGTGGCGATAAACCTTGTCACGCCAGAGCAGGTGCGAGCAGCCCTCCACCCGAATCAAGCGCCCGCCGGCCAGATGCGGATGGCGGTAGCTCATGACCCAGCGCAGATAACCTTCGCCTTCGCCGATCTGGTCGAAGCCGTGAAAATCGAAACGCAGCTCGCTGACGTTGGCGTAGAGCTCGCTGAAATAACTGCGCAAATGCGCGAGGCCCTGTACTTCGTGCAGCGGATCGGTGAAGTGCACGTCGTCGGCGTACAGCTCATTCAGGCGCTGCAGGTTGTCTTTGTTCAGCTCGGCAAACTGCCAGGCGAAGCGGCGCAGGAAATCACTCATAACCGCCTCCCGCGTTCTGTCGCGACGGCAGGTTTTTGAACGCCGCCAGTGCGCGTGCACGGGATGTACTTAGATTGACGATCGGCGACGGATAACCTGCCACGCCAAACAACCCGCCGAGGTTCGCCGGGTTGTGCACGTCTTTCTTGTTCAGTCCGGCCAGCTCCGGCAACCAGTGCTTGATGAACAGGCCTTCGCTGTCGAATTTTTCCGATTGGCTGAGCGGGTTGAAAATCCGGAAGTAGGGCGCCGAATCGGTGCCGGTGGATGAGCTCCATTGCCAGCCGCCGTTATTCGCCGCGAGATCGCCATCGATCAGGTGCCGCATGAAAAAACGTTCGCCTTCACGCCAGTCGATCAGCAGGTTTTTGGTGAGGAACATCGCCACCACCATGCGCAAGCGGTTGTGCATCCAGCCGGTTTCAAGCAGTTGGCGCATCGCTGCGTCAATGATCGGCAGACCGGTGCGCGCTTCTTGCCAGGCTGCCAGTTCGTCGGGGGCATCGCGCCAGGCCAGGGCTTCGGTTTCCGGGCGGAAGGCGCGGTGACGGGAGACGCGCGGGTAGCCCACCAGAATGTGTTTGTAGAACTCGCGCCACAGCAATTCGTTGATCCAGGTGACGGCGCCGACTTTGCCGCTTTCGAACTCGCCCTGATTGCTTTGCAGGGCAGCATGCAAGCACTGGCGCGGGGAAATGACGCCGGCCGCCAGGTAAGCCGAGAGCTGACTGGTGCCGGGTTTGGCCGGGAAGTCACGTTCACTTTTGTAGTAGTCGATCTGCGCATCGGCGAAGGTGTCCAGACGGCGTCGGGCTTCGGCTTCACCGGCGGGCCAGAGATTGCGCAAGGTGTCGCTGGGCGTGTCGAAGCCTGCAACGCTTGAAGGGATTTCATCGCTGTCGATGTTCAGCTTCGATTGCACCGCTGGCGCCCTGACGAGACTCGGCAATGAACGGTGCAGACGGTCGTAGCAGACTTTGCGGAACTGACTGAAGACCTGGAAATAGGTGCCGGTCTTGGTCAGCACGGTGCCGGGGCTGAACAGCAACTGATCGAGGTAGCTATAAAAGTCGACGCCTATGGTTTTCAGTGCGTCGGCCACCGCCGCATCACGACGGCTTTCGTGAATGCCGTATTCCTCGTTGACGTGCACCGCGTCGATCTTCAACTGCTGGCACAGGTCGAGCAGAACCTTCGGCGCTTCATCCCAGCGAGAGGCCGTGCGAATCAGCAACGGGATGTTCAACTCGCCGAGTGCGTGGCTCAGTTCACGGAGGTTGCGCAGCCAGAAATCCACTTTGCACGGCGCGTCGTCATGCTCGCGCCATTGTTCCGGGCTCAACAGGTACACCGCCACGCTCGGCCCCCGGGAAGCGGCGGCCGAGAGGGCGGTGTTGTCATGTAGACGCAAGTCGCTGCGCAGCCAGATCAATTGCATGGTGGTGTCCGTACGATTCATTTAAATAAGCCCGCGCTGTACCAGGTCCTGATGCGCCGATAACGGATCTTCGGCCAGGAACAATTCAGCAATCTCTGTGGTTTTTACGGACAACTCGGCGTGGTGGATGCATACCGTTGGTCCGGCAATCATTTTTGGGCAACTGACACCGTTGAAAAGTTTCGGCAGCTGCGCAAGGTTCATGGCTTTGCTGGAATACAGCAGTACGCCACGGGCTTGCAGGTGATCGACTGCCAGTGCGAGCTCGCCCGCCGGCAACGGCCAGTCGAACACTTCCACCGGGCAATCGGCGCTGCTGATCAACCACGCGGTGAGCCACAGATACGGTTCCAGCGGCAGGTCGGAGTGATTGATCAACAGCAGCGGTGCGGTGCGCAGTTGACGGTTGTTATGGTAGATGCGCGCGCCGAATTTGCTGCGTAACCAGGAGTAAAAAAACACGCGCTCCATCTGCGAGCCAAACTGGCCTTGCCAGCGTTGTTCAAGTTCGGCCAGCAACGGCATCAACAGTTGTTCGCACAAAGTCCGCGGCGGGTACAACGCAATCGCCTGGTTGACGGTGTCATCGAGGGTGCGTTCGTTGAGCCGAGTGACTGCTTGCAGCAGCGTGTTGCACATCACCTGCCAATCGTTTTCGATCGATTCGCTAAAGGCTTGCGGGGTGTCGAGCAGTTGCTTGACCTGGCTGACGGCCACGCCGCGATTGAGCCAGGTGAGGATTGTCAGGATGCGTTGTACGTGTTCGGCGCTGAACAGCCGATGCCCTTTGGGCGTGCGTTGCGGCACGATCAAACCGTAACGCCGTTCCCAGGCGCGCAAGGTGACGGCGTTGACGCCGGTCTGCCGGGCCACTTCACGAATTGGCAGCCAGCCTTCATCGAGGGCTTTCTTGAAGTCGGCGCCGAGGTCTTCGCGGGCACTGGTGTCGAGTGGGATTTTCATCAGATCGCGTTTCGCAGGCTGAGGTTTTCCGGGTGCGGTTGCAGGTAAACCTGTTGCGCAATGTACGGATCCGGGTGTTGGCGAAAGTGATGTTTGAGCAGCGTCAGCGGCACCACCAACGGCACGATGCCGTGGCGGTACTGGCCGATGACGTGTTGCACTTCCTGTTTGTCTTCAGTGCTGATGACCTGCTTGAGGTAACCACTGATGTGTTGCAGGACGTTGGTGTGGGTGCGGCGCGTGGCGCACTTTTTCAAGGCTGCCATCAGTTCGCTGAAATAGCGTGGGCCGAGTTCTTTCGGGTCGATCCGGCCCATGTTGCCCAGCAGATTGCCCAGGGTTTTGTACTGCACCGGGTTGTGGGCCATCAGCAGGTATTTGTAGCGCGAGTGAAATTCGGTCAATCCGCGACGAGTCAGGCCTGCTTGCAGCAACTGTTGCCAGGCGCTGTAAGCGAACACGCGGGTGAGAAAATTTTCCCGCAGCACCGGGTCGTTGAGCCGGCCGTCTTCTTCCACCGGCAGGTCCGGGTGCAGCGCACAGAAAGCCTGGGCATAGATACCACGGCCACCGCCGTCTACCGGTGCACCGTTGGTGTGGTAGACCTTGACCCGATCCAGTCCGCATGACGGCGATTTCTGCATGAAGATGTAGCCGCAGACATCGTCCAACTCGGCGGCCATCTTCCGGGCGTAATCGGCCAGCGGCCGGGTGACATTCAGTTCGGGGTGAACAGTGCCGATGGCTTCGGGGCGTTCAGCGTCGCCGACCAGTCGAATGGGCTGGCGAGGAATGCCCAGGCCGATGGCGACTTCCGGGCACACCGGGACGAAATCGAAATACTCGGTGAGGGTGCGGCTGCACAGCCGCGATTCCTTGTGCCCGCCATTGAAACGCACCTCGGCGCCCATCAGGCAGGCGCTGATGGCGATTTTCGGTTTCGCGCTGGCGTGGAGCATCGGAGCACCTCGAATCCAAACCTGTACAGGATTTAATTTCTGTACAACATGTGTTTCATCATAGATTCAAAGGTGTACAAGTCAAATTGTTTGTATAAGTATTTGGCGTGCTGTAGGAGCTGGCTTGCTGCGGGCGGCGTTCCGGCGATGAACGATGATGGGGGTTTACCTGCTAAACCGTGGCGCCTGCATCGCCAGCAAGCCGGCTCCTACAGGATCTAATTCCAGCCCGAGATCCAGGCGTCGCTGTTTTTCAGGGTTTGCCAGCTCAGGCGTTGATTGCGCTTGGTCAGCACTGCCTGCAATTCGACGTCCAGCACCGTGCCTTCCTCGTCGCGGAACAGCTCGATGACCAGAAAATGTTTTTCGCGGTTTTGCGGGTGGGCTGCTGTCCATTTCGACAGCAGCAATTTGCTTGGGTTGATGCGGTTCACTGCAGGTGTTCGTGCAGGCGGCGGGCGGCTTCCTGACCGCTGAGCCAGGCACCTTCGACACGACCGGACAGGCACCAGTCGCCACACGCGTAAAGACCCAGGTCGGCATCGGCCAGCGTGCCCCATTCATGGCTGCTGGCGGGGCGGGCGTAGAGCCAGCGGTGCGCGAGGCTGAAGCTCGGCGCAGGCATGGCGCTGTGGAGCAGTTCGGCGAACGCGCCGTGCAGTTGCTCGATCACGGCTTCCTTGGACAGGTCGATATGTTGCCGGCTCCAGGTGCTGGTCGCGTGCAATACCCAGGTGTCCTTGGTGTTGTCGCGCCCCGGTTTGCTGCGGTTGCGCGCCAGCCAGTCGAGTGGGCTGTCTTGCACGAAGCAGCCTTCCATGGGCGTATCCAGCGGAGTATCGAAGGCCAGTGCGACGGCCCAGGTCGGGTCCATTTTGACCCCGGCGGCGGCGCCTGCGAGTTTCGGCGCGGAGGCCAGCAAGGCGGTCGCTTGCGGTGCTGGCGTGGCGACGATCACGTGACTGAACGGGCCATGAGTGAAACCTTCGGCATCCTGCAAATGCCAGTGTTCTTCACCGCGATAGACCTCGGTAATGCGGCAGGCAAAATGCACTTCCAGATCGCCAATCAGGCCACGGGTGATGGCGCTCATGCGTGGCGTGCCGACCCAGCGCGTCTGTTCGTCCGGCGACAGGTTGAGCTGGCCGCCGTGGTAGGTATAAAGCTGCGGCGCCCATTCGGCGACCCAGCCTTTGGCTTGCCAGCGCTGGACTTCAGTGACAAAGCGGCGATCACGCGCAGTGAAATATTGCGCGCCCATGTCCAGCGCACCCGCATCGCTGCGCTTGCTCGACATGCGTCCGCCACTGCCGCGGCTTTTATCGAAAAGTTGAACGACATGCCCTGCGTCCGTAAGGGCCTGGGCGGCTGAGAGTCCGGCAATGCCGGTGCCGATGATTGCGATAGGTACAGTCATAGGGGCCTCGTTTACCTTTCTGTACAGACTACGCCGTGGTTGAAACCTGTACAATATTGTTTTTCGGTATAACTTTTAGCGTTCTCGTTCTGACAGCTTGGCCTATTGTTAAACACAGACCCTGCCCGATATCAAAGATCCCTGCTTATAAAAATAGACTAGTGATCAGGGTAAAACGCCACGCGAGGAAGAAGTCATGCACATATTGCTGACCGGCGGTACTGGTTTGATAGGACGTCAGCTCTGCCGCCACTGGTTGAGCCAGGGACATCGTCTGAGCGTCTGGAGCCGGACGCCGGCCAAAGTCGCGAAAGTCTGTGGCGCCCAGGTGCGCGCGGTGGCCCGACTCGAGGACCTCGGTCAGGAACCGGTGGATGCGATTATCAACCTCGCGGGCGCGCCAATTGCCGACCGGCTCTGGACCCACCGACGTAAAGCCTTGCTGTGGAGCAGTCGCATCACCCTGACGGAAACCTTGCTGGCGTGGCTCGAAAACCGTGAACAGAAACCGCAGGTGTTGATTTCGGGCTCTGCCATTGGCTGGTATGGCGACGGGGGCGAACGGGAGTTGACTGAGCATTCCCCTCCGGTGATCGATGATTTTGCCAGTCAGTTGTGCATTGCCTGGGAAGAAACCGCTCAGCGTGCCGAAGCCTTGGGCATTCGCGTGATCTTCGTTCGCACCGGCTTGGTGCTGTCGGCCGAGGGCGGCTTTTTGTCGCGGCTGTTGCTGCCGTTCAAACTGGGGCTGGGCGGGCCTTTGGGCACTGGTCGGCAGTGGATGCCGTGGATCCATATCAATGATCAAATCGCCCTGATTGATTTTCTTCTGCATCAGAAAAACGCCAGCGGTCCTTATAATGCCTGCGCGCCCAAACCGGTGCGCAATCGCGAATTTGCCAAGACGCTGGGCAGCGTGCTGCATCGCCCGGCGTTCATGCCCATGCCGGCCCTGGCATTGAAGGTGGGCCTGGGCGAGTTGTCATTGCTGTTGCTGGGTGGCCAGAAGGCTGTCCCGGCGCGCTTGCTGGAAGCGGGCTTCACCTTCCAGTTCACTGACCTGCGTGCGGCTCTGGACGACTTGTCCAGCCGCCTCTGAAATAGGACGTTGCATGACCGATCACGCGTTGCTTCTGGTCAACCTGGGTTCACCTGCCTCCACCTCGGTGGCGGATGTGCGCAGCTACCTCAATCAATTTCTGATGGACCCGTATGTGATCGACCTGCCATGGCCGGTGCGCCGTTTGCTGGTCTCGCTGATTCTGATCAGACGCCCGGAGCAGTCGGCCCACGCCTACGCCTCGATCTGGTGGGAGGAGGGCTCGCCACTGGTGGTGCTCAGTCGCCGCTTGCAACAGGCCATGAGCGCACAGTGGAGCCACGGGCCAGTGGAACTGGCGATGCGTTATGGCGAGCCGTCGATTGAGTCGAAACTGCTGCAACTCGCCGCCCAGGGCCACAAGCGAATTACCCTCGCGCCGCTTTATCCGCAGTTCGCCGACAGCACCGTGACCACGGTGATCGAGGAAGCCAAGCGGGTGGTGAGCGAGCACAAACTCAATGTGCAGTTCTCGATACTCGAGCCGTTCTACGATCAGCCGGAATACATCGATGCCCTGGTGGCCAGCGCCAAGCCGTATCTGCAGCAGGATTTCGATCATCTGTTGCTGAGCTTCCATGGCTTGCCGGAGCGGCATCTGAAGAAGCTCAACCCGGGGCACAGTTTTGAAGGTGGCGGCGATTGCTGCGCCGGTGCGCCACCGGAAGTCGTCGCGACCTGTTATCGCGGCCAGTGCCTGCGCACCGCAGCGGAATTCGCCAAGCGCATGGGTTTGCCGGACGGCAAATGGTCGGTGTCGTTTCAGTCGCGGCTGGGTCGGGCGAAATGGATCGAACCCTACACCGAAGCGCGCCTTGATGAGTTGGCGGGAATGGGCGTGAGAAAGGTGCTGGTGATGTGCCCGGCGTTCGTTGCCGATTGCATCGAGACGCTGGAAGAAATCGGTGATCGCGGGAAAGAACAGTTCCGCGAAGCGGGAGGGGAGGAGTTGGTGCTGGTGCCGTGCCTCAACGATGATCCGCAGTGGGCGAAGGCGTTGAACGCATTGTGCGAAAGAGCGCCGCTGGCGCTTTAAAAGCTTCGCGGGCAAGCCTCGCTCCTACAGGTTTTGAGTCGTTCCACGATGATGGGATCGACTCAAAACCTGTAGGAGCGAGGCTTGCCCGCGAAGGCGATCTAAAGGCTGGTTTACAACAAAGGCTCATCCGCCTTCTTGTGCTTCCAGCTGTCATTCCCCGGCAGCAACAGGTTCAGCGCAATCGCCACCACCGCGCACAGCGCGATGCCTTTGAGGCCGAAGTCGTCCGGGCCGGTGCCGGTGCCGACCAGCACGCCGCCAATCCCGAACACCAGCGTGACCGAAACGATCACCAGGTTGCGCGCCTCGCCCAGGTCGATCTTGTGGCGAATCAGCGTGTTCATCCCCACCGCCGCAATCGAACCGAACAACAGGCACAGAATCCCGCCCATTACCGGCACCGGAATGCTTTGCAGCAACGCGCCGAACTTGCCGATGAACGCCAGGCTGATGGCGAAGATCGCCGCCCAGGTCATGATTTTCGGGTTGTAGTTCTTGGTCAGCATCACCGCGCCGGTCACTTCGGCGTACGTGGTGTTGGGCGGGCCGCCGAACAGGCCGGCTGCGGTAGTGGCAATGCCGTCGCCGAGCAGCGTGCGGTGCAGGCCTGGCTTCTTCAGGTAGTCACGGCCGGTCACGCTGCCCACGGCGATCACGCCGCCGATATGTTCGATGGCCGGGGCCAATGCCACCGGAACGATGAACAGAATCGCCTGCCAGTTGAATTCCGGCGCAGTGAAGTTCGGGATCGCGAACCACGGTGCAGCGGCAATCTTCGCGGTATCAACCACGCCGAAATAGAACGCCATCGCAAAACCGACCAGCACGCCGGAGATGATCGGTACCAGGCGGAAAATGCCTTTGCCGAACACCGCGACGATCAGCGTGGTCAGCAGTGCCGGCATCGAGATCAGCATGGCTGTCTGGTAATGAATCAGCTCGGAGCCGTCGCCAGCCTTGCCCATCGCCATGTTGGCGGCGATTGGCGCCATGGCCAGGCCGATGGAAATGATCACCGGACCAATCACCACCGGTGGCAGCAAACGGTCGATGAAACCGGTGCCTTTGATCTTCACGGCGAGGCCGAGGAAGGTGTAGACAAAACCCGCCGCCATCACGCCGCCCATGGTCGCCGCGAGGCCGAACTGGCCTTTGGCGAGAATGATCGGGGTGATGAAGGCGAAGCTCGACGCCAGGAATACCGGCACCTGACGCCCGGTGACGATCTGGAACAGAATCGTCCCCAAACCGGCGGTGAACAGCGCCACGTTCGGGTCGAGGCCGGTAATCAGCGGCATCAATACCAGCGCGCCAAAGGCCACGAACAGCATCTGCGCACCCGACAGCACCGTGCGCCAGAGCGGATCGTTGAACTCTTGCTGCATGCTCAAGCGTCCTTCTGCTTGGTGCCGAAGATCTTGTCGCCGGCATCGCCCAGGCCCGGGATGATGTAACCGTGTTCGTTGAGTTTCTCGTCAATGGAAGCGGTGTAGATGGTCACGTCCGGGTGAGCCTTCTCCACAGCGGCGATGCCTTCCGGCGCGGCGACCAGCACCATGGCGCGGATGTCGCGGCAACCGGCTTTTTTCAGCAGGTCGATGGTGGCAACCATGGAACTGCCGGTGGCGAGCATCGGGTCGATGATCATTGCCAGGCGTTCGTTGATTTCCGGAACCAGTTTTTCCAGATACGTGTGGGCTTGCAGCGTCTGTTCGTTGCGGGCCACGCCCACGGCGCTGACTTTGGCGCCCGGGATCAGGCTCAGCACGCCTTCGAGCATGCCGATGCCGGCGCGCAGGATCGGCACTACGGTGATTTTCTTGCCGGCGATTTTCTCGACCGACACGGTGCCGCACCAGCCTTCGATGTCGTAGGATTCCAGCGGCAGGTCTTTGGTGGCTTCATAGGTCAAAAGGGCACCGACTTCCTGAGCGAGCTCGCGGAAATTCTTGGTGCTGATGTCTGCGCGGCGCATCAGGCCGAGTTTGTGACGGATCAGCGGATGGCGGATCTCGAGGATGGGCATGGGAAAGGCTCCGGCGGCGGGCAAAAAAACCGGCCTAGATTAATCTATCCGAGGGTGTTGTCCTATAGACAATAGAGTACGTTAGTCCACAAACGCTTGATCTGGCCGTGCGGGATGCGTACCTTTGCCCGCTTTTCCTGAATGCCACCCCTTGGAGAGCGCCATGTCCGCTGATCTCGAGCATATCCGTCAAATCATGCGAGAGGCTGACTGCCTGTACACCGAAGCTGAAGTCGAGGCGGCCATCGCCCGCGTTGGTGCACATATCAACGAACAAATGGCTGACACTAACCCGGTGGTGTTCTGCGTGATGAACGGCGGCCTGATCTTCGCCGGCAAGCTGCTCACCCATCTGCAATTCCCGCTGGAAGCGTCCTACCTGCACGCCACCCGTTATCGCAACGAAACCAGCGGCGGCGACCTGTTCTGGAAAGCCAAGCCTGAAGTGTCGTTTATCGACCGTGACGTGCTGATCATCGACGACATCCTCGACGAAGGTCACACCCTGGGCGCGATCATCGACTTCTGCAAACACGCCGGCGCGCGCAAAGTGCACACCGCCGTGCTGATCGACAAGGACCACGACCGCAAGGCTCGTCCGGACCTGAAAGCCGATTTCGTCGGTTTGCCGTGCATCGACCGCTACATCTTCGGTTACGGCATGGACTACAAAGGCTACTGGCGTAACGCCAACGGGATTTTTGCCGTTAAAGGGATGTAAACATATGGCAGCGCCGAGCTTTCTTGATCGAACCCTGTTCTCTGAGTTGGCCGAGAAAGCAGCGGCCAATCCGCGTGGGCGCCAGCACCACAACTTTCATCAGATGGAAGACGCTTGCCATCGCATGGCGGTGGGTTTGCAGCCAGGCACGTACATCCCGCCTCATCGGCATCTGGGGGAGAACAAGGCTGAAACCTTGCTGGTCCTCAAGGGACGGCTTGGCGTGTTGATCTTCGACGAGTCCGGCACGGTGGTACGCAAGCAAGTGCTGCAGGCCGCTGGCGACTGCGTCGGCGTGGACCTGCCAACCGGTGTGTTTCATGGCCTGGTGGTGCTGGAAGCCGACAGCCTGATGTTCGAGTGCAAGGCCGGTCCTTATCGTCCTGTGGGCGAAGGTGAACTGGCTGATTGGGCGCCGCGTGAAGGCGAGCCGGGCGTGGCCGAGTATCAGGCCTGGATGCGCGCACAGTTCGATTGATACACACCCCCCCACTGTAGGAGCGAGTGGTGCGGCAGTCCGACTTGCCCGCGAAGGCGGTGTGTCAGTCGATAACTAAGGGACTGACACACCGCCTTCGCGGGCAAGCCACGCTCCTACAGGGACGGTGTGCAGCCATGATAAAGTGCCCGGCCCCGCCTTTCGGAGCCCGTCATGAGCCTTTTGATCCGCAGCTGCGCCGCCCTGTTGCTGACCCTCAGCCTGCCGCTGGCCGCCGCGCCGGCCCTGATGCACGGGCAGTTTCTGCCGCCTGACGACCTGACGCTGCGTGATGCCGAACCGGAGCAGCAACAATTGCTGCAGGTCACCGAGTATTCGGTGGTGGTCGGCAGCCAACGGCAGTCCACCCAACAGCCGATCCCGGTAACATCTCCGCTGCTGATCCGCCTCAAGGGCAAATCCTTGAACAAGGGCGCGACCATCAATCAGGTGCTGGTCAATTTCGATGGCGAAAGCAAAAGCCTGAAAAAGCCGATCTACGACGACAAGAGCAAAACCCTGACGCTGTTTTACCCGATGGCGCAATACCGCGTGGTGATCGACTTGCTGCGCAATGACACGGTGTATTGCCAGTTCCTCAGCTACGCCAACGGTCATGTCTGGGCCGATCTGCACACCGGGGCCGTTCGTCCGCGTTGAGCCCGGCGGCCAGTGAGGGGTAAACTGCCCGCCCCGTGAAATGTCTGCGAGCTGGAGTCGGCAATGCGTAAAGATAAGAAACAAGTGATTGGTGACGAGATCGGCGACGAGCAGATCAAGTTGTTTCTCGATTTCGAACCGGTCGACGCCACTTCGCCGTCCCTGCACAAACTGATCAAGGCCTACCGTGGCCTGCGTATCGACGACTTCGAGCGTTTTCTGACGTTCTTCGTCGAGGCCGGATTTGATCTGGACGGCAAGGACGAGCACGGCAATGACTTCGTCGCGTTGATCAAGGATCAGCGCAACGCACCGGACTACATCGAACTGATCGAAAAAGCCCGCGGCTAAACCCGCTTTTGTAGGAGCCGGCTTGCTGGCGATGGCATCCCCTCGGTCTGTCAGATCGACCGAGGTGATGCCATCGCCAGCAAGCCGGCTCCTACAGGGTCAGATTTGCCAAGGAACAGGCGCACAGGATCAGGTTTGTCGTGAAACAGGCATAAAAAAACGCCCCGCTCTCAATGAGAACGGGGCGTTTTTTATGCGCGACGATCAAGCGAAGCTTGGTGTCTCGCTGCTTTCTTCAACCAGTTCCAGTGCGATGTTGTTCTGCGCGTTGATCTTGCGATACAGCGCAGCATCGGTTTCCAGAACCTTTTCCCGGGCCGGGAAGATTTCCGCCAGTTTGGCTGCCCACTCGCCGGACGCTTGGGCCGGGAAGCATTTTTCGATCAGTTCCAGCATGATCGAAACGGTCACCGACGCGCCTGGCGAAGCGCCCAGCAGGGCAGCAAGGGAACCGTCCTTGGCCGCGACCAGTTCGGTACCGAACTGCAGAACGCCGCCCTTTTTCGGGTCTTTCTTGATGATCTGCACCCGTTGGCCGGCCACTTCCAGGCGCCAGTCTTCGGCTTTCGCTTCAGGGTAGAAGCGGCGCAGGGAATCCAGACGCTGCTCCATCGACTGCATCACTTCGCTGACCAGGTACTTGGTCAGGTCCATGTTGTTTTTCGCCACGGCCAGCATCGGGCCGATGTTGCCGGCGCGAACCGACATCGGCAGGTCCATGAAGGAGCCGTGCTTGAGGAACTTGGTGGTGAAACCGGCGTAAGGTCCGAACAGCAGGGACTTCTTGCCATCGACCACGCGAGTGTCCAGGTGCGGCACCGACATCGGTGGCGAACCCACTGCAGCCTGGCTGTACACCTTGGCCTGGTGATGCTTGACCACTTCCGGGTTGTCGCAACGCAGCCACTGGCCGCTGATCGGGAAGCCGCCGAAGCCTTTGCTTTCTTCGATGCCCGAGGCCTGCAACAGCGGCAATGCCGCGCCGCCCGCGCCGAGGAACACGAATTTTGCGTCGACTTCGCGGGTATTGCCGCTGTTGACGTCCTTGATGCTGACGGTCCAGCCGCCGTTGTTGCGCTTCAGGCCGGTCACGCGCTTGCAGTACTTGACCTGGGCATCGGGTGCGCTGGTCAGGTGCTTGAGCAACTGGTTGGTCAGCGCGCCGAAGTTGACGTCGGTGCCATTGATCACACGGGTGGCGGCGAGGGTTTCGCCAGCGTCACGCCCCGGCATCATCAATGGCATCCAGTCGGCCATTTTTGCCTTGTCTTCGGTGTATTCCATGTCCGCGAAGGCGTGGTGCTTGCTCAGCACCTTGAAGCGTTCCTTGAGGAAGGACACGCCGCTGTCGCCCTGGACGAAGCTCAGGTGCGGCACCGGGCTGATGAAGGTCTTGCACGAGCCGAAGGTGCCTTTTTTGGTCAGGTAGGACCAGAACTGCTTCGACACTTCAAACTGAGTGTTGATGTGCACGGCTTTCTTGATGTCGACGGTGCCGTCGGCGGCCTGCGGCGTGTAATTGAGCTCACACAGCCCGGCGTGACCGGTACCGGCGTTGTTCCACGGGTTGGAACTCTCCGCGGCACCGGAATCCATCAGCTCGACGACTTCCAGCTTGATCGCGGGGTCGAGCTCTTTGAGCAGTACAGCGAGGGTGGCACTCATGATGCCGGCCCCAACCAGTACTACGTCGACTGCTTCGTTATGCGCCATTTAACGCGTCTCCAAAATCTGCAGCACCAAATTGTCGGCATGGCTGCCAGGCGTTCAGGGCGTGTCAGTGATGCCCCAGGTACCCATGGCAGTGTCGCCATGTCCGAATCTTCGCAATTTATCGCAACTTCGACGGACGCTACCGGCCGGGTTTATGAGGTCAATGAACTCATTTCAACGCGCGACTGGCAATTCGACTTATGGTCGAGACATCCGTTTGTGCAACCAAATCCGTAGCGGACAGGCTTCAGGCTCCGGTGTTCGAGGAATACTCGGTCCTGTGTCGTTGGGCTGTTTCAGACGCTAATGGTGCATGTTCAGACGCAAAACTATTCATTTGCTCGCCACACTCTTGTGAAGTTGTGAAAACCCGTTTTTTTCACGCTCTTTTGAAGACGTGAACCTCAAAAAAGGGCTGTCCCAGCCTGGCACCGTGCCCGGATGGATCGCCGCCATGGAATACATGACAGGCAAAACGGGCAAACAGCTCAGTGACCGAGCGTAATGACAGCTCTGCAGATTCGCGAAAAGTGGGGTTTTTGCTCAAGGAACAGCAAGCGCGCCAGCTTCACTCGATCTGTGTGGGCGGCTCTCTGTGGGCGGTGCGGGGTGCCAATACCGAAGCATTGACGATTGCTGCGAGGCCCGATCAGGAGACGTCCTTATAATCGGGGGGAGATTGTATCTAAGAAACGCGGGGAAATGGACGTGTTTAATGACTTTTATTAGGCGTCTGGTCAGGTCGCCAGCAGTTGTTGAGCGCGAGCGCGGGGTTGGCGCTGGTTGACACGGGCGCTGGCGGGCAGGGGATGGTGCAGCCAGTTGAGGCGGATTTCTTCGATTTCGACCCAGCCATCGCCCATCGGCTGGAGGCTGCACTGCTTGAATGCCTGGCAATGGCCGTTGCGGTCGAGCAGGGCGAAGCAGCGATGCAACGGGCGCGGTGTGAACAGGGAGACGAGAAGGCGCATGGGAAATACCTCGTGGGATTTACCGCATACGTTGTCAGCAAGTCGTGACGCGCAGGTGAAAGGAGGGTGAACGATGTGTGACAGGAACCGCGGTCCACGGGGTTTGTCTGAGATTCTGGTATTCGTTGCATGACGCTAGTTACCCGCAGTGGCGCACCGCTATACTGCCGGCCTGTTTGTGCCTGATTCTGGAGAGAAGAGCATGTTGCAACGCCTGTTGTTCGGTTTGATCACTGTGACCAGTTTGACCCTGGTTGGCTGCGCCCACAGCCCGCAACAACTGAGTCCGGAGCCGAAGCTGACCACTCAGCTGGCACCGGTCGGCCATGGCCAGCCAGTCGTGGTGCGTGTGGTGGACGGTCGTCCGTCGCCAACCCTGGGCACCCGTGGCGGTCTGTATCCGGAGACCAGCGCGATCACGGTGCAGGGCGCGCAGATTCTGCCGAAGCTGCAGGCCCAGGCCGAAGCGGCCGTGCGCTTGCTCGGCTTTACCCCGACTAACAATGCGCCGAATGCCCCGCAACTGACCGTGACCCTGGCCGAGCTGAAGTATCAGTCGCCTAAAGAAGGCATGTATGTGACCGAGGCGACCATCGGCGCGACCTTCCGCTCTGACGTGCAGAACGCCAACCGCCGCTACAGCGGTCGTTACGGTGCATCCCTGGATCAGCGTTTCGGCATGGCGCCAAACCAGGAAACCAACACCAAGCTGGTCAGCGATGTGTTGAGCGATGCATTGACGCGCCTGTTCAAGGACCCGACCGTGGGTCAGATTCTCGGCGAATAAGTTTTCGCTGAAATCAAAAAGCCCGGCGCCAGCAATGGCCCCGGGCTTTTTTGTGCCTGCTGATATCTCGAATTCACCTAGCCCCCTGTAGGAGCGAGGCTTGCCCGCGAAGGCGGCCTCTCATTCAACATTGATGTCGCCTGACACACCGTCTTCGCGGGCAAGCCTCGCTCCTACAAAGGTATTGGCGTTGGTGTCAGGCGGCTTGCGAGTAAAACTCCAGCACACTCACCCCTGTCAGCAAATCCGCCTCCGGCAGATCCGCATGTTGATGCCCGCCCAGCGCGCAATACACCAGCCAATGACGATCCTGAACGTTGAAGGCAAGGCTGCCGACCAAGGTTTGTTGTTCGTCGCTTTGAGCAATGAGGTAGAGGCGATCCTGGTTTTCAGCGTGCAGCATGACGGTATCCATGTCGGTTTTGGTGGGGCGAGAGATTGGCGCATTCAGATGACGAAGCCGTGACGCAGGACAGGAATCTGCCAAATGGTGAGTTATTTATCGTATAGCGGCGGGCAGGAGGGACGGCTTTCGGTAGAATCCGCGCCGCGGTCGTCGATCTGGCTTCCGCCACACCTGTTTTGTCCGAGGTTCGTGATGTCGCTGCATTTGATGACGCTGTTTACCGCCCATCCCGCCAAATTGATCAACCTGCTCGCCTTGCTGCTGGCCTTTCCGGGCAGCTGGCTGCTGCACGCCACACGTCGTCGTGAACAACGCGCGTTGGCCAGCCTCGAAGCGCGGAGCCAGAGCCGTCGCATCGATGAGCCAATGTTGATGCTGGATGGTGCGACCTTGCGCATGAACCGGTTTTTCTACCGCTTCGGTTTCGCCTGCCTGGGGTTGGCGCTGCTGGTGTCATGGATCAGCACGCGCGTTTGAGCACACCGTAACCCCCTGTAGGAGTGAGCCTGCTTGCGATAGCGCTGTGTCAGCCGACATCTCTTTAGCTGATACACCGCTTTCGCGAGCAGGCTCACTCCTACAGGGTTTGCATCAAGCTTGAAGTTACAACGGCAACCCGGCCTTCACACGGTACTGATTACGCACCGGCGTGGCGTATTGCAGCACCAGGAACGGACGATGTTCTTCCGGGCAAGCGTCCAGGCGCTGTTGCCATTCTTCCTGGGCTTTCGCCAGTTCGTCGGCAGCAAACACATCAGACGCTTTCGGCACCTGCAACTGCGGGTCGGCATCCTTCCACTGCGCGTAAGCCAGGTAGTGCACCGGGAACAAGCGGTAGCCGCCGAGAATCTGCTTGTCCATTTCGACCGCCAATTGCTTGGTGTCTTCGAACAGCTCGGTGATCGGCGCGGCGAAGTTCACGTGGACTCGCCCCTTGTAGCCAGTGATTCCCTTGGCGATGCTCACGTCGTCCTCGCCTGGCGCCTTGGTGTAGGTGCCGGTGGTGGCGCGGATGTAGAGCTCGCGGGCCTTGGCCTGGTCGCACGGGTCATATTCGTAGCTGATCGACACCGGGGTGACGTTCAGCGAGCGGATGACTTCGCCGAACGGCTCGTCCTTGCGGCTCATGTGGAACATCTTGAGGATCGCCGACTCGGTGCGGTCGTCGCCGTCCTTGGCCCGGCCTTCGGCCTGCGCGATCCAGATGGAGGCGCAATCGTTGCGGATCGAGTGGTTGATGTACGCCGACAACAGCTGATAAGCCGCCATTTTCTCGCGGCGACCGGTGATCGAACGGTGCACGATGAAGCTCTTGTTCAGGCGCATCAGGTCGCTGACGAAGGGCTTTTGCAGCAGGTTGTCGCCAATCGCGATGCGCGGCGTCGGCAGGCCTGCGTGGTACACGGCATAGTTGACGAAGGCCGGGTCCATCACGATGTCGCGGTGGTTGGCGATGAACAGGTAGGCGCTGCCGGACTTGAATTGCTCGACGCCGGTGTACGTGACACCGTCCGTGGCGCGCTCGATGGTGTGGTCGACGTAATACTCGACTTTGTCCTGCAGCGTGGCCACCGAATCGATTCCGGCGAACTCACGGCGCAGCCGATGAGCTATAAGAGGTTTGAGCATCCAGCCGAAGGCACCGGCAAAACGCGGGAAGCGGAAGTGGGTGAGGATATCTAGAAACGCCTTGTCGCCGAGCAAGCGTGCCAGCACCGCTGGGACTTCGCTGTCGTCGTAAGGTCGGATGGCATCGAATTCGCCCATCATGCTCTCTTGTTAGAAACGGCTAGGGTAAGTAAAGGTTTTGATCGAAAACCAACGGGGCACGGTCTGAAAAGTTAGCCAGACAAAAATAGCCCTGCAAATAGACCGGCGATTATACGCACAAGTCACTTGGGAGACCGCGATGCTGGAAACTGCAGAGTATGAATGTCCGTATTGTG
Source organism: Pseudomonas sp. PDM02 (assembly GCF_014852285.1). Taxonomy (NCBI): domain Bacteria; kingdom Pseudomonadati; phylum Pseudomonadota; class Gammaproteobacteria; order Pseudomonadales; family Pseudomonadaceae; genus Pseudomonas; species Pseudomonas sp. PDM02. The sequence goes on from NZ_JACVBL010000016.1 coordinate 64,444, forward strand.
GTGAAGAGGTCGAGACGACTGTGGATTTGTCGGCGGGTGATCAGACCTATATCGAGGACTGTCAGGTGTGTTGTCGGCCAATTACGTTTGTGTTGCAGGTTCATGGAGAGGAGTGGCATCTCGAAGTGTTCAGCGAGAACGAGTGAGGGCATCCATGCAGCGAATCTACGAACCGGAAAACCTGATGGAAGGCGAGTTGCTGCAAAGCATGTTGGCCAGCGAGGGCGTCGAGGCGCATCTGGTCGGCCGCGATTTGCTCGGCGGCACCGGCGAATTGCCGATCTTCGGCCTGCTGGGCTTGTCGGTGGATAACGACCAGGCCGAATACGCCCGGGAGTTGATCACCGCGTACAATGCCGCGCTGCCGATGCCCGGCGATGAACCGGAAAGCTTTCCCGGCACGCTGGTCTGTTAGGCTGACGTTCGTTTGATCAAGAGTCGTGTTGCCCCATGTGTGGACGTTATGCCCTGTTTCGCTGGAATCCCGCCTTTGCGGCCCTGCCTGGCTTCCCCGCCGATCAGCAGGCCCAGTGGAATATTTCCCCCAATGATTCGGTGTTGATGCTGCGTGCCGGCGCCGACGGCGCGCGTGAATTGGCCCGTGCCCGCTGGGGTTTGACGCCGCCGTGGCTCACCGATCTGTCCCGCACGCCGGCCCATGCCCGCGCCGAAACCGTGGCCGAGCAACCGATGTTTCGCCAGGCCCTGCGCGAGCGCCGCTGCCTGTTGCCGGCCAACGGTTTTTACGAATGGCGCGGCGGCACCCGCAAGCGTCCGTATTGGCTGACGCCGGGGGAGGGCTCGACGCTGTTTTTCGCGGCGATCTGGGAGGCGTATCCGGTACAGGAACAGGTGTGGCTGAGCACGGCTGTGATCACGCAACCGGCGGCGAGTCAGCGTCGGCCGTTGATCCTGGATGCGGCGGGGCAGGAGGCGTGGCTCGATCCCGAGACGCCGTTGCATGTGCTGCAGGGATTACTGGCCAGTGAACCCGCGGCGTTGCGCGAGCGGGTGTTGGCGAATCTGGTGAATGATCCGAAGTTGTATGGGCCGGAGTGTTTGACCCCTGGCTGATGGGGTGTCTGGGCTGACGTCTTCGCGGGCAAGCCTCGCTCCTACAGGTTCGATAATCCCCTGTAGGAGCGAGCGGTGCGGCGATCCGACTTGCCCGCGAAGAGGCCCTCGAATCAAACCTTGAACTGATTGATCAACCGCCGCTGCTGCTCGGCCAGCTTGGTCAAACCCGCACTCGCCGCGCTCGACTCATCCGCACCGCCCGCCACTTCATTGGCCACTTGCCCAATGTTGATCACGTTCCGGTTGATGTCATCCGCCACCGCACTCTGTTCCTCGGCCGCGCTGGCAATCTGCGTGTTCATGTCGTTGATCACCGACACCGCCTGAGTGATCGCATCCAGCGCTTCAGCCGCTTTCGCCGCATGCTGTACGCTTTCGTCGGTGCGGTTCTGGCTGTCTTCCATGACCCGCACCACATCGCGCGTGCCTTGTTGCAGCTGCTGGATCATGGTCTGGATTTCTTCGGTGGCCTTCTGGGTTTTCTGCGCCAGGTTGCGCACCTCATCGGCCACCACCGCAAAACCACGGCCCTGCTCGCCGGCGCGTGCCGCTTCAATGGCGGCGTTCAAGGCCAGCAAGTTGGTCTGCTCGGCGATGCCGCGAATGGCGGTGAGGATCGCGTTGATGTTCTCGCTGTCCTTGGCCAGGTTTTGCACCACGCCGACAGCCTTGCCGATTTCCACGGCCAGCACACCGATCGAGTTCGACGTATCCCGCACGATCTGTTTGCCCTGAGAGGCCGCCTGATCCGCATGGCTGGCCGCTTGCGCCGCCTGGGTCGCGTTGCGCGCCACGTCCTGGGCGGTAGCGGTCATTTCATGCACCGCCGTGGCGACCTGATCGATCTCGACCATTTGTTTCTGCACGCCAATGTTGGTGCGGATGGCGATGTCAGCGGTGTGTTCCGACGAATCGCTGACGCTCTGCACCGACGTCACCACTTGGGTGATCATCGCCTGCAACTTGGCGAGGAAAGTGTTGAACCCTTTGGCGATCGAGCCCAGTTCGTCGGCGCGATCACTGGTCAGGCGGCGCGTCAGGTCGCCTTCACCTTTGGCAATGTCATCGAGCATGGCCACCATTTGTTTCAATGGGCGAGCAATGCCGTGGCCCACCAGCCAGATCACCAGCAAGCCGACACCGGCGATCAGCAGACCGACCATGGCCATGCCGAAGGTGTCGGATTTGCGCTGGGTGTTCAGGTCGGCCTGGAGTTTTTGCAGGTCGGCCATCACCGCGTTCAGCGGCAGTTGCAGCATCAGCGTCCAGCGAGCGTCGGTCTGGCCGATGCCGAACGGCAGGTACAACTCGATCCGGCCCTGGGCCTTGTCGACGGTGTAGGTGACTTCGCCGCGCTTCAGATTGGCCATGTTGGCGATCTGCTGGCTGTCGAGGATGTCACTGACCTTCTCGCCGAATTTGCTCGGGTCCTTGGTGTAGGCAACGATCCGGCCATTACCGCCGATCAGCGCCATGACGCCCGAGCCGTTGTACAACTTCTGGTTAGCACCCAGGAGCATTTCCTGGATGAAGTTCACCGAGAGGTCGGCGCCGACGATGCCCTGGAACGCACCGTTGAGCATGATCGGTTCAATAAAGGAGGCGAGCATGACGATTTTGTCGCCGACCTTGTAGGGCGCCGGATCGATCACGCAGGATTTTTTGGTTTCTTTCGAGCACAGGTAGTACTCACTGGCGCGCACACCGGTAGACAGGGTTTTCTGGTCGTCGACGTCCACCAGTTTGTCCAGGCCCAGGCTGCCGTCTTCGTTGCGGAACCACCACGGCAGGAAACGCCCGTTGCTGGCGTCGATGCCGACGACCTTGGTGTCGACGTAAGCTGCGTCGTTGTGGTCGAGGGCGTTTTTTTCCCAACCGATGTAGGTGCCGAGAATCTTCGGGTTTTTGGCGACGTTTTCCTTGATCAGGCTGATCAATTGCTCGCGGCTCAGGTTCAGTTGCGGCTGGCCATCGGCGCCTGGCGTGCCGATCAGGGCGTTGACCCGCACCAGTCCGCCGGCAATCAGCAGCGGCGCTTCGAGTTCACGCTGGATCTGGCTGACCTGGGTTTGCGCCAGGGACGTCAGGCGCTGCTCGATGACTTGCTCGAATTGCGCCTGGGTCCGATCCTGAACCATGTCTTGCGTCCGTGCGCCGGAAAACAGCGCGTACAGCACCAGGGCTGCCACGACACTTAATACGATGGCGCCAGCGAGGGCCGCCACGGAAAACTGGATGGACTTGAATTTCATGGGTGCTCCGCACGCAAGAGGACTTCTGCGGTGCTGTATCGGCAGGGGGCTCGAGGGCCATGAGTGAGGTGCGACGAAATGGCTGTTTTGGAGCCGTCGATGTCGCAAATGAATCATTGCCGGCCGTGACTGGCCGTGGCGGGGACGGTTATGTGAATTTTTTCCTACTATTGATGAGAGCTTTGTCCGAAATCCACGTCTGTATGTCTGTTGTATCTGGCGCCGATACAAATCGACGCCTAGGATACGCGGCATGTTTCGAGGGAGTTTTGTGATGAACAAGCGATTGGTTTTGTGTGCGCTGAGCGCGGGTCTGCTGCTCGCGGGTTGTCAGTCGGTCAACACCACCAGCGGCGGAGCCGTGGGCGTGGAGCGCAAGCAGTACATGTTCAGCATGTTGTCCTCGGACGAGGTCAACCAGATGTACGCCCAGTCTTATCAAAAGACCGTTGGCGAGGCGACCAACAAAGGTGTGCTGGACAAGACCAGCAACGATGCCAAGCGCATCCAGGTGATCGCTGATCGGCTGATCGCCCAGGCACCGATTTTCCGTCCGGATTCGGCCCAGTGGAAATGGGAAGTCAACCTGATCAAGAGTGACGAGCTCAACGCCAACTGCGGGCCTGGCGGCAAGATCATTTTCTACACCGGGCTGATCGACAGCCTGCAACTGACCGACGATGAAATCGCCGCGATCATGGGCCATGAAATCGCCCACGCCCTGCGTGAGCACGGTCGTGAAGCGATGTCCAAGGCGTACGGTATCGAAATGGCCAAGCAGGGCGCGGGCGCCTTGCTCGGTCTGGGCCAGGACAGCCTGGCCCTGGCGGACACCGTGGCCAACTACGGCATGACGCTGCCCAACAGTCGCGCCAATGAAAACGAAGCGGACCTGATCGGCCTGGAACTGGCGGCCCGCGCCGGTTACAACCCGAACGCCGCGATTACTCTGTGGAACAAGATGAGCAAGGCCTCGGAAGGTTCGCCACCGGAGTTCATGAGCACTCACCCTGCGTCGTCCAGTCGGATTGCTTCGTTGCAGGCGGCGATTCCGAAGGTGATGCCGTTGTACGAGAACGCGCGGAAGTCCTGATCGATATGCGTTGATGCCGCTGACGCCTTCGCGGGCGAGCCTCGCTCCTACAGGATTTTTACTGACCTGTAGGAGCGAGGCTCGCCCGCGAAGAACGATAACGCGGTCTAACGACCTACGACGTCAAACCCACCCGCTGCTCTGCATCGCCTTGTACACCGCGACAATCGCCAGGACGAAGAACGCCGACGCCGCCAGTCGACGAATCAGGGTCAATGGCAATTTGTCCGCCGCAAAGTTACCCGCCAAAACCACCGGCACGTTGGCAATCAACATGCCCAGGGTGGTGCCGATGATCACCAGCCACAGTTCCGGGTATTGCGCGGCCAGCATCACGGTCGCGATCTGGGTCTTGTCACCGATTTCCGCGAGGAAGAACGCGATCAATGTCGTCAGGAACGGCCCGAATTTGCGGGCGGTGCTGGCTTCATCGTCATCCATCTTGTCCGGTACCAAAGTCCACAATGCCGTCGCAGCGAAGCTTGCGGCGAGGATCCAGTGCAACACCGCATCCGAGAAGAAACTGCCGACCCAGGCACCTACCGCACCGGCTGCCGCGTGGTTGGCCAGGGTGGCGGCGACGATGCCGGCGATGATTGGCCACGGTTTGCGAAAGCGGGCAGCAAGGATGAGCGCGAGCAGTTGCGTCTTGTCGCCGATTTCGGCCAAGGCAACGATTGCGGTGGGAACGAAAAGTGAATCCAGCATCAGGGTTTTCCTAAGGGGCGGGTCGACACGGCTATGACACGTACAGCCTTCCCGCCCCGGGTAAGGTGTTCGTGTCATAGGTCTTGTCAAACCCTGGCGATCCGTCTGATGCGGACGCTTGGGTCGCATACGCCATGGTCTGAGGACCAAGTATGTTGACGTATGCCGGACGAGCATGGCGCTCGTGGGAGACTACTCCCCTAGGACGGAGCGGATTCTGCCTAGGCAAATCCGATAGGGCAAGTACAAATTGCTAACCGCGTTTGGCCCGGTAGATTCGGAAACCCTGACCTTCGGCCTTGATCGCACACACGCCGAGGTGCTCTTCGATCAGCGGTTGGTACTTCAGGAAGCTGTTCGCGACTAGCCGCAGTTCGCCACCGTTTTTCAGATGTTTGGCGGCTTTTCGCAGCAAGTTCTCGGTGGCGAAGTAATCGGTGTGCACGCCGACATGGAACGGCGGGTTGCTCAGAATTGCACTCAAACCCATCGGCGCGGCATCGATGCCGTCACCGGTTATGACGTCCGCTTCCAGACCATTGGCAGCCAGGGTCAAGCGACTGCTGGCGGCGGCAAACGCATCCACGTCGAGCAGCGTGACCTGATTGTGCGGATAACGACGCTTGACCGCCGCGCCCAAAACACCGGCGCCGCAACCGAAGTCCAGCAAATGGCCGCTTGGCAATTTGTCCAGGTGCTCCAGCAACAACGCGCTGCCGCGATCCAGTCGACCGTGGCTGAAAACCCCCGGCAGGCTGATGACTTTCAGTGGCCCTTCGGCCAGCGGCAACTCGTAGGTCTGGGCCAGGCTTTCCAGGGATTTGGCTTGCGGCGCATCGGCCACGGTGACCAGCCACAGCTGGCAATGACGCGCACTGTCGAGCTTGCGCGGTTTGCCAAACGGGTTCAGTTGTTTGGCCGCGCCTTCGATGCCGCTGCGTTTTTCACCCACCAGGTACAACTCGCGTCCGGCCAGGCGAGAGGCGAGGGCGTTGAGGATGTAATCGGTGAGGTCCTTGGATTTGGGCAGAAACACCACAGCGGTGTCGAATTCGCGCTCGGGCACAGTCACGCCAAAATGGCTGCGCTCGGTGAAGCGGGCATCCAGCGCGGCCTGATCGCCGGCATGCCAGCACCAGCCATGGGCGTCGGGCAGGCGCCCGAGCAAATCATCGGCGGGCAAGCCGGCCAGCAGCACCGAACCCTGGAATAACTCGGCCTGACGAAGCAGTACTTCACTGCGCGGATCCATACTCTGCTCCTTGAAAAAAAGTGCCGCAGTTTATCAACTGACGACCCGCAGCGCCTTACCGCTGAAGTATCCCTGCGCGTTTTCGGTCAATTGGCCAACGATCCGCTGCCGCGCCTCGCGACTGCCCCAGGCGTTGTGCGGCGTAACGATCAGGCGTGGAATGTCGGCGGCGAGCAACGGGTTGCCGGCGCTCGGCGGTTCGACGCTCAACACGTCGGTGGCCGCACCGCCGAGGTGGCCGCTACGCAAGGCGTCGGCCAGCGCTTGTTCATCAATCAGGCCGCCACGGGCGGTGTTGACCACGAAAGCGCCGGGTTTCATCGAGGCCAGTTCGCGGGCACCGATGAAGTGGCGAGTGTGTTCGTTGAGCGGGCAGTGCAACGTCAGCGCGTCGATTTGTGGCAGCAGTTCATCCAGCGGCAAACGGTCCGGTCGGGCGGGGCGCCCCGGAATCTGCCCGAGCAGCACGCGCATGCCAAAGGCTTCGGCCAGTCGTGCGACCGCGCCGCCCAGTTCGCCATGACCGAGCAAACCGAGGGTTTTGCCTTCCAGTTCGACGATCGGGTAGTCCAGCAGGCAGAACTGTTTCGCCTGTTGCCAGCGACCTTCACCGACGGCTTTCTGATAATCGGCGAGGCGCGTCGCCAGGTTCAGCAACAGCATGATCGTGTGCTGCGCCACCGATGGCGTGCCGTAACCCTGGCAGTTGCAGACGGTCACGCCATGGGCGCGGGCGGCGGCGAGATCGACGTTATTGGTGCCGGTGGCGGTGATCAGGATCAGCTTCAGCTCGGGGCTGGCGGCGATGGCGGCGGCGTCGATCAGGATTTTGTTGCTGATGGCGACGGTGGCGCCCTTGAGGCGTTCGATCACTTGATCCTGCGTGGTCTGCGCAAACAGTTGCAAATCATCGAAGCAGGCGCGCAATGGACTGAGGTCGAGATCGCCGAGGTCCAGCGAGGGATGGTCGAGGAAAACGGCGCGGCGAGAGTTCGTCATCAACTGTACCTTTTGTGCATTGAACTGAAGGCGTAATCTGCCGAGCCTACCAGATGAAACAAATCGTTACGCAATGCCAGGTCTACGCCGAACCTTGTGGGAGCGGGCTTGCTCGCGAAGGCGTTGTGTCAGTCGACATTGATGTTGTCTGACACAACGCCTTCGCGAGCAAGCCCGCTCCCACAGGGGCGATGTCAGCCTGGAAGTGATAATTCGACCGTTTAGCCCCCAGAGGAGCCCGCATGTATTGGACAGAGTTCTTGACCGTTGCCCTGATTCACCTGCTGGCCGTCGCCAGCCCCGGCCCGGATTTCGCCGTGGTGGTGCGTGAGAGCGTGACCCACGGTCGTCGCGCCGGCACCTGGACGGCGATGGGTGTCGGTACGGCGATTTTCCTGCACGTTGGCTATTCGCTGCTCGGTATCGGCCTGATCGTGTCCCAGTCGATCGTGCTGTTCAACGCCTTGAAATGGGCGGCGGCCGCGTATCTGCTGTACATCGGTTTCAAGGCCCTGCGCGCGCAACCGGCCAAGCCGGTGACTGACGATCTGCACAAGGAAGCGGGTGAGCGCACCGCTCGCGGCGCCTTCACCTCGGGTTTCGTGACCAACGGTCTGAACCCGAAAGCCACGCTGTTCTTCCTGTCGTTGTTCACCGTGGTGATCAATCCGCATACGCCATTGGCGGTGCAGGCCGGTTACGGGGTTTACCTGGCGGCGGCGACGGCTTTCTGGTTCTGCCTGGTGGCGATGCTGTTCAGCCAGCAGCGTGTACGCGCGGGTTTCGCCCGCATGGGCCACTGGTTCGACCGGACCATGGGCGCCGTGCTGATCGCCATCGGCGTGAAACTCGCGTTTACCGAGATGCATTGATCTTGTAGGAGCCAGCTTGCTGGCGATGGTCTTTAACGATGACGCATCTATTCTGGAAAGGATGCGGCGCCTGCAAGACCATCGCCAGCAAGCCGGCTCCTACAGGTCTGGATAGCTGTTAAATGCTGGCGCAACGCTAGCATTTGCTGAATGTTGCAAATCATTCCTTCGGCTGATTTGGTTGTCATGGAAGGGCACTAGAGTGCTTACTTTCAGCCACGACCGTGCAGTCAGAAAAGGGATTCTTATGTTGCAGACTCGCGTTATCCCCCCAGCCGAAGGCGCTTACCAGTATCCGCTGCTGATCAAACGGCTGCTGATGTCCGGCGCGCGCTATGAGAAAACCCGCGAGATCATTTACCGCGATCAATTGCGCTACAGCTATCCGACCCTGATCGAACGGGTCGCACGCCTGGCCAATGTGCTGACGGCAGCTGGCGTCAAGGCCGGCGATACCGTGGCGGTGATGGACTGGGACAGTCATCGTTATCTGGAATGCATGTTTGCCATTCCGATGATCGGCGCGGTGATCCACACCATCAACGTGCGCCTGTCGCCGGAACAGATCCTCTACACCATGAATCATGCCGAGGACCGCTTCGTGCTGGTCAACAGCGAATTCGTCGGGCTGTACAACGCGATTGCCGGGCACCTGACCACCGTCGAGAAAACCCTGCTGCTGACCGACTTGCCGGAAAAAACCGCCGACCTGCCGAACCTCGTCGGTGAATACGAGCAGTTGCTGGCGGCCGCAAGCACGCAGTACGACTTCCAGGATTTCGACGAAAATTCGGTCGCGACCACCTTCTATACCACCGGCACCACCGGCAATCCCAAAGGCGTGTACTTCACCCATCGGCAGCTGGTGCTGCACACCATGGGCGTGTCGACCATCATGGGCGCCATCGACAGCGTGCGGCTGTTGGGCACCAACGACGTGTACATGCCGATCACCCCGATGTTCCATGTGCACGCCTGGGGCTTGCCGTATGTGGCGACCATGCTCGGGCTCAAGCAGGTTTATCCGGGGCGCTACGATCCCGAATACCTGGTGGAGCTGTGGCGCAAGGAAAAGGTCACCTTCTCGCATTGCGTACCGACCATCCTGCAGATGGTTCTCAACGCCAAGGCGGCGCAAGGCACCGACTTCGGCGGCTGGAAAATCGTCATCGGCGGCAGTGCATTGAATCGTGCGTTGTACGAAGCCGCCAAAGCCAAAGGCATTCAGCTGACCGCTGCGTACGGCATGTCGGAAACCGGCCCGCTGGTTTCCTGTGCGCACCTCAACGATGAGCTGATGGCGGGCACCGAAGACGAACGCACCACGTACCGGATCAAGGCCGGCGTGCCGGGGCCTTTGGTGGAAGCGGCCATTGTCGACACCGACGGTAACTTCCTGCCCGCCGATGGCGAGACCCAGGGTGAACTGGTGCTGCGTGCGCCGTGGCTCACCGAAGGCTATTTCAATGAGCCGCAGAAGGGCGCGGAGCTCTGGGCCGGTGGCTGGCTGCACACCGGGGACGTGGCGACGCTGGACAGCATGGGCGTGATCGACATTCGCGACCGGATCAAGGACGTGATCAAGACCGGCGGCGAATGGATTTCCTCCCTGGACCTGGAAGACCTGATCAGTCGCCATGCAGCGGTACGCGAAGTAGCAGTGGTGGGCATTGCCGATCCGCAGTGGGGCGAACGCCCGTTTGCCTTGCTGGTGATCCGCGAGGGCCATGTAATTGGGGCCAGGGAACTCAAGGAGCACCTCAAGCCATTTGTGGAACTGGGGCACCTGAGCAAGTGGGCCATCCCGAGCCAGATCGCCCTTGTTACTGAAATTCCCAAGACCAGTGTCGGCAAACTCGACAAGAAGCGAATTCGCCTCGACATCACTGAATGGCAAGCCAACAACAGCACCTTCCTCTCGACGCTTTAAGCGTCTTCCGGCGTGCCCGAAATGGCACGCCAGCCCCACCAAGCAAGCGCTTGGCTTGTGAAATCAGAATTTTCAGCCATCATTCCCGTGCCGACAGGTGTCGGCTTGGCGAAAGGACTGTTCCAGAGTGGCCGGCAGCTGCAAATCACACTTTAGAGGGATCAAGCAGTACTACCTGCTGGCTATAGTCCGCTCAAGGATTTTTAAGAACGGGGCACACGCACAAAACGGGGCGATGCAACTTTGGAGTGAATTCGGAATGCCTTGGCTTCCGGTCAACCACAGCGTTTTTAAAAGTACTCAATGCCATAACAATAATGCACATGGAGTAGCGTCGATGACATCAGTAAACCAGTTCTGGCGCCGGGCAAAACTGCCTCTGGCTGTCAGTCTTGCCTCTTCGCTCGCCGGGCCCGCATTCGGCGTCAGTTTCAACGTTGGTGAAATCGAAGGTCAATTCGACTCATCCCTGTCGATTGGTGCCAGTTGGTCTACCGAGAGTGCCAACAAGAACCTCATCGGCGTCAACAACGGTGGTCGTGGCCTGTCCCAGACCTCCGATGACGGCCACTTGAACTTCAAGAGCGGGGAAACCTTCTCGAAGATCTTCAAAGGCATCCATGACCTTGAATTGAAGTACGGCGACACCGGCATCTTCGTCCGGGGCAAATACTGGTATGACTTCGAACTCAAAGACGAAGACCGTCCGTTCAAGGACATCAGCGACAACAACCGCAAGGAAGGCGCCAAGTCCTCCGGCGGGCAAATTCTCGACGCCTTCGTCTACCACAACTACTCGGTTGCCGATCAGCCGGGTTCCGTGCGTCTGGGCAAACAAGTGGTCAGCTGGGGCGAGAGTACGTTCATCGGCGGCGGCATCAACTCGATCAACCCGATCGACGTTTCCGCGTTCCGCCGTCCAGGTGCCGAGATCAAGGAAGGCCTGATCCCGGTCAACATGTTTTACGTGTCCCAGAGCCTGACCGAGAACCTTTCCACGGAAGCGTTCTATCAACTGGAATGGGACCAGACCGTTACCGACAACTGCGGTACGTTCTTCTCGCAACCGGACGTGATTTCCGATGGCTGCGATAACAACCTGGCCGTGCTGCGGACCCGTAACGGGCTCAACAACTCGTTGGCGGCCGCTCGTTTGCCAGCCGCCTCGCGCAACGCGGTCCTCAACACGCTGGCTGCCAGGGGCGTGAACTGGGGTAACCCGGACGAAGGCGCGATCGTTCGTCGCGGTCCGGATCGCGATGCGCGTGACAGTGGCCAGTTCGGCGTGTCCTTCAAGTACATGTTCGAGCCGCTGGACACCGAATTCGGTGCCTACATGATGAACTACCACAGCCGTGCGCCGATTTTCAGCGGCAAGGGGGCTCCGGCGAGCGCCTATAACGCACAGGCACTGGGTGGCGCTCTGACTGGCGCACTGGTTGGCACGGGCATTCCGCTGGGAACCGCAGCTGGCATCGTGGGTGGCGCGAACGGACTGGCGGCGCAAACCCTGCCATTGGTGGTGGCGGGTAACTCCAGCTACTTCATCGAATACCCGGAAGATATTCGGCTTTATGGCCTGAGCTTCTCCACCACGTTGCCTACCGGCACCGCCTGGAGTGGTGAGTTCAGCTACCGTCCGAACGCACCGGTACAGCTCAACACCACCGACATCCTCTTTTCCGGCCTGACGCCACTGAACCCGAGCGTTTCCGTGCTGCAAGGGCAGCCTGGTGCGGATCAGCATGGCTATCGTCGCAAGGAAGTGTCTCAACTGCAGACAACCTTCACTCACTTCTTCGATCAGGTGATGGGTGCCGAGCGACTGACGTTGGTGGGCGAGGTTGGCTGGACTCACGTCGGCGGCCTGGAAAGCACTTCGAAAGCCCGTTACGGGCGTGACCCGAGCTACGGCCCAGGTCCATTGCCAAACGGTCAGTGCCAGGCATTGAACGCTTCGACCCTGGCAGGCGGTCCGCAAAACAACGTCAACCGCTACTGCGAAAACGATGGCTTCACCACGACTGACTCCTGGGGCTATCGCGCTCGTGCGATCTGGGAATACAACGACGTGATCGCCGGTGTGAACTTCAAGCCGAACATCGCCTGGTCCCATGACGTCGACGGTTACTCGCCTGGCCCTGGCGGCAACTTCGAGGAAGGTCGCAAAGCGGTCAGCCTGGGTCTCGATGCCGAGTACCAGAACACCTACACCGCGTCCCTGGCCTACACCAACTTCTTTGACGGCAAGTACACCACCGTGGATGACCGCGACTTCGTTGCGCTCAGCTTCGGCGTGAACTTCTAAGCACTGCATTTTCAGGACGAACACACCTATGAAAACAACAAAGAGTCTGTTCAACGCTGGAGTTCTGGGGCTAACGCTGCTGGCGACCAGTGTGATGGCAGCGGTCCCTGCGGCCGAAGCGGACAAGCTGGGCAAGAGCCTGACGCCAATGGGCGCCGAGATGGCGGGCAATGCTGACGGTTCGATTCCAGCCTGGAAGCCGATGGCGAAGAACGCCGGCACCGCCGATGCCAAAGGTTTCCTGTCCGACCCGTTCGCCAGTGAAAAACCGCTGTTCACCATCACGGCGCAGAACGTCGATCAGTACAAGGACAAGCTTGCTCCAGGCCAGTACGCGATGTTCAAGCGTTACCCAGAAACCTTCAAGATGCCGGTTTACCCGTCCCATCGCGGCGCGACCGTGCCGGATGACGTGTTCGCTGCCATCAAGAGAAACGCCACCGCCACGGAGCTGGTGTCCGGCGGCAACGGGCTGAAAAACTTCGAGACAGCCGTACCGTTCCCGATTCCAAAGAGCGGCGTTGAGGTTATCTGGAACCACATCACCCGTTATCGCGGTGGCAGCGTGACCCGTCTGGTGACCCAGGCTACCCCGCAGCCGAACGGCTCATACAGCTTGGTGTACTTCCAGGACCAGTTCGTATTCCGCGACAAGATGAAGGATTACGATCCGGCGAACCCGGGCAACATCCTGTTCTACTTCAAACAGGAAGTGACCGCGCCTGCACGTCTGGCCGGTGGTGTGCTGCTGGTGCACGAAACCCTCGATCAGGTGGCGGAACCACGTTCGGCGTGGGTCTACAACGCCGGTCAGCGTCGTGTGCGTCGTGCTCCGCAAGTGTCTTATGACGGGCCGGGTACCGCGGCGGACGGCCTGCGTACCTCCGACAACCTGGACATGTACAACGGTGCACCGGATCGTTACGACTGGAAGCTCGAAGGCAAGAAAGAGATGTACATCGCCTCCGACAGCTACAAGCTCGACGATCCGAAGCTGAAGTACGCCGACATCATCAAGGCCGGTCACATCAACCAGGACCTGGCTCGTTATGAGCTGCGCCGGGTCTGGCATGTGGTTGCAACCCTGAAGGAAGGTCAGCGTCACATCTACGCCAAGCGTGACTTCTACATCGATGAAGACACCTGGCAGGCAGCGGTGATCGATCACTACGACGGTCGTAACCAGCTCTGGCGTGTGGCGGAAGCTCACTCCCAGAACTACTACAACGTTCAAGTGCCTTGGTACACCCTGGAAGCCCTCTACGACCTGCAGTCCGGCCGTTACCTGGCACTGGGCATGAAGAACGAAGAGAAGTCGGCATACAACTTCGGTTTCACTGCCACCACCAGCGACTTCACGCCGGCGGCATTGCGTCAGACCGGGGTTCGTTAACCTGAACTGAACAGAGGCCGCATCCTCGAAAGAAGCCCCGACTGGTTCGGGGCTTTTTTTTGTTCGTAGACTTTTTGTAGCCATTTGTAGCAATAACCTTCATTACCTCTTCGTTTACCGCTAGTCTGCGGACATCTGCAACGCCGCCAACAGCATTTCAAACAAGAGCCGGCCATGACTGATCTGTCCCCACTCCCGGGCCATGCAAGCGTTACCGTCGCAACATTGGACGGGCGTTTTTATCGGCCTCCGCTGCCCGACGGCCATGTGCTGCGGCCTCGTTTATGCGAGCGCCTCAGTGCCGGTCTCGGTGGCCGGCTGCTGCTGGTCAGCGCGCCGGCGGGGTTTGGCAAGAGCTCATTGGCTGTGGAGTTCTGTCAGGGGCTGCCGGCGCATTGGCAAAGTCTCTGGCTGGGCTTGAGTCCGCGGGACAACGATCCAGGTCGTTTTCTGGAGCGATTGCTCGAAGGTCTTCAGGACTTTTTTCCGCAGTTGGGCCGCCAGTCTCTGGGGCTGCTGAAAATGCGTCAGCGGCATCAGCCGTTTGCTTTTGAAGAATGGCTGGACGGCTTGCTCGATGAGTTGGCCGTGCACCTGTTGCCGACAGCTCCATTGCTGCTGGTCCTCGATGACTATCATCTGGCCCAGGGGCCGGTGCTCGATCGCTGCCTGCAGTTTTTCCTCAATCACCTTCCCGACGGCTTGCTGGTGATGGTCACCAGTCGCCAACGTCCGGACTGGCATCTGGCGCGGCTGCGGTTGTCGCGACAATTGCTTGAGTTGCATGAGCAGGATCTGCGCCTGACCCACGACGAAGCCTTGACCCTGCTCGATCGGCACAGCAGTTCGTTGCGTGGCGAAGCACTGGAAAACCTGATCCAGCGCAGTGAAGGCTGGGTTGCCGGTTTGCGTTTCTGGTTGCTTGCGGCCTCCGAAGCGGGTTCCGACGGTGCGTTACCCCAGTCCCTGCACGGTGGGGAAGGGCTGATTCGCGATTACCTGCTCGAAGAAGTCATCGATTGTCTGCCCCCCGAGGTGCAGTCGTTCCTTTATGACACGGCCCCTCAAGAGCGTTTTTGCAGCGAGTTGTGCGATGCCGTTCGCGAAGCGCATGACAGCGCCGAGATTCTGCGTTTTCTGCTTGCGCACCAAGTGTTCCTCGTACCGCTGGACGAACATGGCCACTGGTACCGCTATCACCATCTGTTTTCCGACCTGCTGCGTACCCGGCCAACCTCACAGGCGATGGTGCCGGCGGCCAGCCTGCATCTGCGCGCGTGTCGCTGGTTCAATGCCCAGGGCCTGCTCGATGAGGCGGTGGAGCAGGCGTTGCGCGCCGGGCATCTGGATGTCGCGGCCAACCTGGTGCAGAACCTTTCGGAAGAGCAATTGCTGGCGGAACAGAATGTCGGCATGTTGCTGCGCTGGAAAATGGACTTGCCCGACAGCCTGCTGATCAGCACGCCACGGTTGATCGTGCTTTACAGCTGGGCCTTGGGGCTGGCCTGTCAGCTCGACGCCGCCGAAGAGTTGGCCAATCATCTGAGCCGCTTCCTGCCGGCGCCGTCGGCCACAGCGCAGAAATCCATGCTGGCGCAATGGCTGGCCTTGAGCGGGATCATTGCCCGCGGGCGCGGCAACCGCGAATTGACGCTGCTGTATTGCACCGAAGCGCTGGAAAGCCTGCCATCGAAACGCTACGGCCAGCGCCTGATGTGTCTCTCGACCCTTTCCAACCTGGCCATTGCCGACGGCGACTTGTGGCGTGCCCGTGGCTTGAATCGCGATTCGCTTGAACTGGCGCAACGGGTGGGTAATCCGTTGTTCGAAGCGCTGGCCCATTACGACCGGGCGCGCGTGTTGCAGGCGCGAGGGGAAATCCTGCGTTCGTTGGATGAAGTCCGTCAGGGGCTGCAACGCCTGCAAGGGTTGTCGCCGCAACGGCTGTATGCCGTGCGTGCTCGATTAACCTTGTACGAAGGATTTCTGCTGGCCCTGCGCCTGCAACCACAGACCGCGCGGCTGCGTTTGCAGGCCGGTTTGACTGAGGCCCGCGCCTGTCGCGACATCAGTGTTTTGATCGGCCATTGCGTGATCGCCCGGCTCGAAGGCAGCAGCGGCGAGTTCGCCAAGGCCTTTGCCGAACTCGCCGAAGCCGAACGGCTGATGCACATCTGGGACGTCCCGCCGATTTACTACCTGGCGATGATTACCCTGGTCAAATGCGAACTCTGGCTGGCCCAGGGACGCACCGATCTGGCCGAAGCCTGGCTCGCACGACTGGGCCAGACCTACAACGGCGAAACGCCTGCGGCACCGCCGGAATTCCATCCGCAACTGCCACTGCATATCGAGTTGCAGCAGGCTTTGCTTGAGGTCATTCAGGCGCAGCCGATGCTGGCCGAAGGGCGATTGAATGCGTTACTCGAGCATGGTCAGCAAACCGGTCGGCAGTTGCTCAGTGTGATGGCGCTGACACAAAAAACCGAACTGCTCCTTGCGCACAACCGCGAGCCTGAAGCCCGGCAGGCTTTCGCTCAGGCCCTTGAAGCGGCCAGTGGCGGCGCGCTGCAGCCTTTTGATGGCTTGTTGAACAAATGCCCTGACTGGCTTCGCGAGCAACTGCAGAACTGCACGAAGGCGACGGTATCGCAGAGCCTGTCGGAGCGACTCCCCGTTATCGCTGCACGCCTTGCTCCAGAGCCCTCGCAAGCCTGCGAGCAACTCAGTTCCCGCGAACTGTCGGTTCTGAAACTCATTGCCCAAGGCTGCTCGAACCAGGAAATCAGCGATCAGCTGTTCATTTCCCTGCACACGGTGAAAACCCACGCCAGCCACATCAACAGCAAGCTCGGGGTTGAACGGCGAACGCAGGCGGTGGCGAGGGCCAAGGCATTGGGAGTGCTGGGCTGACGTAGTGTGACGATACACAGGCGGTCAATGGCTGGACGCAATTGTGTGCGAAAATCCCTCGTCCCCGTTTTTATCGAGCATGCCCCGATGTCCCAACAACCGACCCTCATCCGCGAAACCTTCCCCGTAGGCCCGTTGCAGTGCAACTGCACGATCATCGGCGATCCGGTGACGAAGAAGGCCATCGTGGTCGATCCGGGTGGCAATCACGAATTGATCCTCGCCCGGCTCGATGCCCTGGGTCTGAAGGTTGTCAGCATCATCCATACCCATGCGCACCTCGATCACTTCCTGGCCTCCGGTCAGTTGAAGGAGAAAACCGGCGCGACCCTGCACTTGCACAAAGAGGATCAGTTCCTCTGGGACAATCTGGAGATGCAATGCCAGATGTTCGGTGTGCCTTACACGCCGGTTCCATCGCCGGATCGCTGGTTGGCCGACGATGAAGAACTCGCCTGCGGTTGCGGCGTGGCGTTGCACACGCCAGGTCATACGCCGGGTTCCATGAGCTTTTGGTTTTCAGAAGCTAAGCTGCTGATTGCCGGTGACACGTTGTTTCGTCGCGGGGTAGGGCGCACGGACTTGTGGGGTGGCGATCAGGCGACCATCGTGCGTTCGATCAAGCAGCGCCTGTACACCCTTGATGAAGACGCAACGGTGGTGACCGGTCATGGTCCGGATACGCGTCTGGGTGATGAAATGCGCGACAACCCTTTTGTGCGGGCTTAAGGGGATCGACGGAATTTTCTGCGCCCGAAATGATCCAACGCCCGCAAAGAACCAATGCCTAAGACCCGTTGCATCCCAGAATGCAAAAAGTAGGAGCTCTTCATGTTCACCAAGCAGCGTTTGATTATTGTCGCTACGGCTGTGGCCTTGCTGTCAGGCTGCGCCTCGCCCAACCCATATGACAGCAGCCAGGGGCAGGCCGACGGTGGTTCCACGGGCATGAGCAAAACCGCCAAGTACGGCGGCCTCGGCGCTCTGGCGGGTGCGTTGGCCGGTGCCGCCATCAACCACGATAACCGTGGCAAGGGTGCGCTGATCGGCGCCGCCGTAGTGGGTGCTTCGGCTGCCGGTTACGGTTACTACGCCGACCAGCAAGAGAAAAAGCTGCGCGCCAGCATGGCCAACACCGGTGTTGAAGTGCAGCGCCAGGGCGATCAGATCAAGCTGATCATGCCGGGCAACATCACGTTCGCCACCGATTCGGCGAACATCGCATCCAGCTTCTATCAGCCACTGAACAACCTGGCCGGTTCGCTCAAAGAGTTCAACCAGAACCAGATCGAAATCGTTGGCTACACCGACAGCACTGGCAGCCGTCAGCACAACATGGACCTGTCCCAGCGTCGTGCGCAGAGCGTGGCGACTTACCTGACGTCCCAAGGTGTCAGTGGTGCCAATCTGTCGGCACGTGGCGCCGGGCCGGATAACCCGATTGCCAGCAACGGCGACGTCAATGGCCGGGCACAGAACCGTCGCGTCGAGGTCAACCTCAAGGCGATTCCGGGTCAAGAGTATCCACAGCAGTAAACGCAGCCCCTTTACCCACCTGACTGAACCCCAGGCGTAAAAAAAACCGCCCGATCCTAAACAGATCGGGCGGTTTTTTTGTGTCGCCAGTTCTGGCCCCTTCGCGGGCAAGCCCGCTCCCACAGTGACCGAGTCGCTTGATAGGTACGCGATCCCTGTGGGAGCGGGCTTGCCCGCGAAGGGGCTATTGGATCAGCAACAAAAAAGCCCCCGGACAATCACTCGTCCGAGGGCTTTGTGTATCGCGCGAAACCTGATTACTTCTTCAGGCCGTAATGCTCATCAAGCATGCCCGGCGCGTTCGGGGCTTTGGGGGCGTAGTCGCGAGGCGGCTCCTGATTGCGCGGTGGCGTCAGGCGTTCCCGTGGGGCCGCTGCCGCGTCGGCGTGCAGCGAAGCCAGCAGGCGTTGGCGGGTTTGCTCGTCCAGGGCCAGGCGGTTGGCACCCTCGGCGAGGTGATCCTGCACTTCCTGATAGCTCTGAGTCAGTTTCTTGACCAGGTTTGCAGTGCTGTTGAAGTGGGTAACCACCTCGTTCTGATAACTGTCAAAACGTTCCTGAATGTCATCCAGCTGACGTTGGGTGCTGCTCGGCGCGGCGTTCGGCACCAGGCGAGCGATCAGGAATCCAATGGCGACACCCACAACCAGGGCAAGAGTCGGCAACAACCAAACTAAGAGCGAGTGTTCCACGAGTCCTTCCTCTATAAACGGCTTTGCTTTACGTTAACGGCTCGAACCTGCGCTGTATACCGCGATTCACTCGCAATACATCGGCACAGACAATTTGCTAGACGAGTCGACCCGATTCGAGGTCACGGAGTTCCTTCCTTGCTTATGCGCGAAACCCCTGTAGTGATTGACGGCCCGGTCGGGCAATTGGAAGCACTTTACCTGGATATCGAGCAGCCGCGCGGCATCGCGCTGATCTGCCACCCGAACCCGGTGCAGGGCGGCACCATGCTCAACAAAGTGGTCTCGACCCTGCAGCGCACCGCGCGCGATGCCGGTTTGATTACCTTGCGTTTCAACTACCGTGGCGTCGGTGCCAGCGAAGGTACGCACGACATGGGGACCGGCGAAGTCGACGATGCCCAGGCAGCGGCCGCATGGTTGCGGGCGAAACATCCTGATTTGCCGCTGACGTTGTTCGGTTTCTCCTTCGGCGGTTTTGTTGCAGCAAGTCTCGGTGGACGCCTGGAAACGCAGGGCGAACAGCTCAAGCATTTGTTCATGGTGGCCGCCGCTGTCACCCGGCTCAATGGTTACGACCTGCTGCCGGTGAACTGCCCGCTGACCCTGATCCAGCCGGAAACCGATGAAGTCATTGACCCGCAAGCCGTCTACGACTGGTCCGAGAAACTCGATCGTCCCCATGAGCTGCTGAAAGTGGCAGAATGCGGACACTTTTTTCATGGCAAGCTGACCGATCTCAAGGATCTGATCCTGCCGCGTCTTTCGAATTGATTGCAGTCTGACAAGCGATTACCCATGACGACTCGTACCCGTATCCTCACCGGCATCACCACCACCGGCACGCCGCACCTGGGCAACTACGCCGGCGCCATCCGCCCGGCGATCCTTGCCAGCCGCGACAGCAATGCCGATTCGTTCTACTTCCTGGCCGACTACCACGCCCTGATCAAATGCGATGACCCGCTGCGTATCCAGCGCTCGCGTCTGGAAATCGCCGCGACCTGGCTGGCCGGTGGCCTGGATGTGGACCGCGTGACGTTCTATCGCCAGTCCGACATCCCGGAAATCCCGGAGCTGACCTGGCTGTTGACCTGCGTTGCGGCCAAGGGCTTGCTCAACCGCGCCCACGCCTACAAGGCTTCGGTGGACAAGAACGTCGAAACCGGCGAAGACCCGGATGCCGGTATCACCATGGGCCTGTACAGCTATCCGGTGCTGATGGCCGCGGACATCCTGATGTTCAACGCGCACAAGGTGCCGGTCGGTCGTGACCAGATCCAGCACGTGGAAATGGCCCGGGACATCGGTCAGCGTTTCAACCATCTGTTTGGCCAGGGCAAAGAGTTCTTCACCATGCCCGAGGCGCTGATCGAAGAAAGCGTCGCGACGCTGCCCGGTCTCGACGGTCGCAAGATGTCGAAGAGCTACGACAACACCATTCCGTTGTTCAGCAGCGCTAAAGAGATGAAAGACGCGATCTCGCGGATCGTCACTGACTCCCGTGCGCCGGGCGAAGCCAAAGATCCAGACAATTCGCACCTGTTCACGCTGTTTCAGGCCTTTGCCACTCCGGCACAGTCCGACGAATTCCGCAGCGAATTGTTGCAGGGCCTGGGTTGGGGCGAGGCGAAGAATCGTCTGTTCCAGCTGCTCGACAGTGAACTGGGCGAGTCCCGCGAGCGTTATCACCAACTGATCGAACGCCCGGCTGATCTGGAAGACATCCTGCAAATCGGTGCGAAAAAGGCCCGTGCCGTAGCGACGCCTTTCCTTAACGAATTGCGCGAAGCGGTCGGCTTGCGTTCTTTCGTGGCCCAGGCGCAAGTCGCGGCGACCACCAAGAAGAAAGCCGCGAAAGCTGCGCGTTTTGTCAGCTTCCGTGAAGACGACGGCAGTTTCCGCTTCCGCCTGCTAGCGGCCGATGGCGAGCAACTGCTGCTGTCGCGCAACTTTGCTGACGGTAAAACCGCTGGCCAGGTGACCAAGCAACTGCAAGCGGGCCAGCCTCTGGACGTGCGCAATGAAGACCTGAGCTTCAGCGTCTGGCTGGAAGGCGAGTGCGTGGCCGATAGCCCGGCGTTCGCCGACACTGCTGCCCGTGACGTTGCCATCGACGCTCTGCGGATTGCGCTGACGCCGGTTCAGGAATAATCAACGGCTCGGTCCGACCAAGGGCCGATTGCCATTCCCACGGGCCATCGCTACAGTGACGGCCCGTTTTTGTTGCCTTGCTAACGAATTATGACGCCCCTAGAACGATACCAAGCTGATCTGAAACGCCCGGAATTCTTCCATGACGCCGCGCAGGAAACCGCCGTGCGCCATTTGCAGCGCCTGTACGACGATCTGGTCGCGGCCTCGCAGAACAAACCGGGCCTGCTCGGCAAACTGTTTGGCAAGAAAGAACAGGCGCCGGTCAAGGGCCTGTATTTCTGGGGCGGCGTAGGTCGCGGCAAGACTTACCTGGTCGACACCTTCTTCGAAGCGCTGCCGTTCAAGGAAAAGACCCGGACTCACTTCCACCGCTTCATGAAGCGTGTGCACGAAGAGATGAAGACCCTCGGCGGCGAGAAAAACCCGCTGACCATCATCGCCAAGCGTTTCTCCGACGAGTCGCGAGTAATCTGCTTCGATGAATTCTTCGTTTCCGACATCACCGACGCGATGATCCTCGGCACGCTGATGGAAGAGCTGTTCAAGAACGGCGTGACCCTGGTCGCCACTTCGAACATCGTCCCGGACGGTTTGTACAAGGACGGCTTGCAGCGTGCGCGCTTCCTGCCGGCCATCGCGCTGATCAAGCAGAACACCGAGATCGTCAACGTCGACAGCGGCGTCGACTATCGTCTGCGTCACCTCGAGCAAGCGGAGCTGTTCCACTTCCCGCTCGATGAAGCGTCTCACGAAAGCCTGCGCAAGAGCTTCCGTGCGCTGACGCCGGAATGCACGGCGGCCATCGAAAACGATGTGCTGATCATCGAGAACCGCGAAATCCGTGCCTTGCGCACCTGCGATGACGTGGCCTGGTTTGACTTCCGCGAACTCTGCGACGGCCCACGCAGCCAGAACGATTACATCGAACTGGGCAAGATCTTCCACGCCGTGCTGCTCAGCGGTGTCGAGCAGATGAGCGTCACCACCGACGACATCGCCCGACGCTTTATCAATATGGTCGACGAGTTCTACGACCGTAACGTGAAGCTGATCATTTCCGCCGAAGTCGAGCTCAAAGACCTCTACACCGGCGGTCGCCTGAATTTCGAGTTCCAGCGCACCCTCAGCCGTCTGCTGGAAATGCAATCCCACGAATTCCTGTCCCGGGCTCACAAGCCGTAGGAAATTTCGGAAAATGAAAAAGGCCTGCAATTGCAGGCCTTTTTTGTGCGTTGCAGATCCCCTGTAGGAGCACGGCTTGCCGGCGATGGCTATCTCAAGGACGCCATCGCCAGCAAGCTGTGCTCCTACAGGGTTTGCGGGGTTTTACGCCGCTTGCTGAAACTGCTGCCGATACTGGTTCGGCGACAACTCGGTGTGCTGGCGGAACAGCCGCGCGAAGAAGCTCGCATCGTCGTAACCGACTTCATAACTGATGGTCTTGATGCTCTTGCGGCTGCCGGACAGCAAGCCCTTTGCCGTTTCAATGCGCAGGCGTTGCAGGTAATGCAGCGGCTTGTCGCCGGTGGCGGTCTGGAAGCGGCGCATGAAGTTGCGGATGCTCATGCCGTGCTCGCGCGCAACGTCCTCGAAGCGGAACTTGTCGGCGAAGTGCTCTTCGAGCCAGTGCTGTATCTGCAGGATGATCACGTCCTGGTGCAGCTTCTGGCCACCGAAGCCGATGCGTCCCGGCGAGTAGCTGCGCTGCACTTCATAGAGAATGTCGCGGGCCACGGCCTGGGCCACGTTGGCGCCGCAGAAGCGCTCGATCAGGTAGATATAGAGGTCGCACGCCGACGTGGTGCCGCCGGCGCAATAGAGGTTGTCGGCGTCGGTCAGGTGCTTGTCCTGATTGAGGTAAACCCTCGGGAAGCGCTCGGCAAAGGCGTTGAAGAAGCGCCAGTAAGTGGTCGCTTCCTTGCCGTCGAGCAGCCCGGCTTCGGCGAGCCAGAACACCCCGGTGGCCTCGCCGCACAGTACCGCGCCGCGCGCATGCTGCTGGCGCAACCACGGCAGGATCTGTGGATAACGTTGGCAAAGGGTTTCGAAATCGTCCCAGAACGCCGGGAGGATGATGACGTCAGCGTTTTCCAGGCCGCCGTCCACCGGCATGATCACGTCGCTGAAGCTGTTGACCGGTTTGCCGTCGGGGCTGACCAGGCGCGTTTCGAACGCCGGTGTCAGGCCCTGGCCCAGTTGTTTGCCGTAACGCAGGCTGGCCAGGTGGAAGAAATCCTTGGCTTGCATGAGGGTGGAAGCGAAAACCCGGTCGATAGCCAGGATGCTGACGCGCCGCAAGGGCGTGGAGACTTGGTTAGACATAATTCAACTTTATTCTTATAGGGGAAAGTGGTCACCAGACGGCTGGATCGTCTTATTTTTTGTCGGATGTGTCCAGTGTCCTGTATCGGAAGCGAGGCTTAGTCTCTGAAGGTCTATTCCTTCTAACAATAACGACAGGTGCCGCATGATCCCCAGAACCTTGTTCAGTTCCGAGCACGAACTTTTTCGCGACAGCGTGCGAACCTTCCTCGAAAAAGAGGCCGTGCCGTTTCATGGGCAATGGGAAAAACAAGGCTATATCGACCGCCAACTCTGGAACAAGGCAGGGGAGGCGGGGATGCTCTGTTCGCACCTGCCGGAAGAGTACGGCGGGCTGGGAGCGGATTTTCTCTACAGTGCGGTGGTGATCGAAGAGGTGGGTCGTCTGGGGCTGACCGGGATCGGTTTTTCCCTGCATTCCGACATCGTCGCGCCGTACATCCTGCATTACGGCAGCGAAGCGCTGAAACACAAATACCTGCCAAAACTGGTGTCCGGCGAGATGGTCACCGCGATTGCCATGACCGAGCCGGGTGCCGGTTCCGACCTGCAAGGGGTGAAAACCACGGCGGTGCTCGATGGCGATGAATATGTGATCAACGGTTCGAAGACGTTCATCACCAACGGCTATCTCGCGGACCTGGTGATTGTCGTGGCCAAGACCGATCCGAAGGCCGGCGCGAAGGGTACCAGCCTGTTTCTGGTCGAGGCCGACACGCCGGGTTTTGCCAAGGGCAAGCGCCTGGAAAAAGTCGGCATGAAAGCGCAGGACACCTCGGAACTGTTCTTCCAGGATGTTCGCGTGCCGAAAGAAAACCTGCTGGGCCAGGCCGGGATGGGCTTCGCGTATCTGATGCAGGAATTGCCGCAAGAGCGTCTGACGGTTGCTGTTGGCGGGCTGGCATCGGCTGAGGCTGCGCTGCAATGGACGCTGGAATACACCCGCGAGCGCAAGGCGTTCGGCAAGGCGATTGCCGACTTCCAGAACACCCGTTTCAAGCTGGCGGAGATGGCGACCGAGATCCAGATTGGCCGGGTCTTCGTCGATCGCTGCCTGGAGTTGCACCTGCAAGGCAAGCTCGATGTGCCGACGGCGGCGATGGCCAAGTATTGGGGCACGGACCTGCAATGCAAGGTGCTCGACGAGTGCGTGCAGTTGCATGGCGGCTACGGGTTCATGTGGGAATACCCGATCGCCCGGGCGTGGGCGGATGCGCGGGTGCAGCGGATTTATGCCGGCACCAACGAAATCATGAAAGAGATTATTGCGCGGTCACTGTAGGAGCCGGCTTGCTGGCGATTGAAGCGACGCGGTTTTGGCTGTAACCGCGTTGTCCCAATCGCCAGCAAGCCAGCTCCTACAAGTGCGGGTTACGGTGCTGGATTCGGGTGATCCTTGTGGATCGCCTCGATCCCCGCCAGCACTTCATCGGAAAGTTTCAGCTCGAAGCTGGCAATGTTGCTGTCCAGTTGTTCCAGCGTCGTCGCGCCGATGATGTTGCTGGTCACGAACGGCTGCTGCGTCACAAACGCCAAGGCCATTTGCGCCGGGTCCAGACCGTGCTCGCGGGCCAGCGCCACATAACGGCTGCAGGCGGCTTCCGACTGTGGATTGAAATAGCGGCTGAAGCGGCTGTAGAGGCTCAGGCGACCTTTCGGCGGACGCGCGCCACCTTCGTACTTGCCCGACAGGAAACCGAACGCCAGCGGCGAATAGGCCAGCAGGCCGCACTGTTCGCGAATGGCGATTTCCGCCAGGCCGACTTCGAAGCTGCGGTTGAGCAGGTTGTACGGGTTCTGGATCGACACTGCACGCGGCCAGCCACGGGCTTCGGCCAGCGCCAGGAAACGCATGGTGCCCCATGGTGTTTCGTTGGACAGGCCGATGTGGCGGATCTTGCCGGCCTTGACCTGTTCGTCCAGCGCTTCGAGGGTGTCCTCCAGCGGGGTCAGGTTCGCTTCGCTCTTGTGTTTGTAGCCCAGTTGACCGAAGAAATTGGTGCTGCGCTCCGGCCAGTGCAATTGATAGAGGTCGATGTAGTCGGTCTGCAGGCGCTTGAGGCTCGCATCCACGGCTTCGGTAATGTGCTGGCGGTTGTGGCGCAGGTTTTTGTCGCGGATGTAGTCGATGGTGTTGCCGGGGCCGGCGATCTTGCTGGCCAGGATCCAGTCGGCGCGATCACCGCGGCTTTTGAAATAATTGCCGATGTAGCGCTCGGTGGTGGCGTAGGTTTCGGCTTTCGGTGGTACCGGGTACATCTCGGCGGTGTCGATGAAATTGATCCCGGCGCTTTTGGCCCGTTCAATCTGTGCGAAGGCTTCAGCTTCACTGTTTTGCTCGCCCCAGGTCATGGTTCCGAGGCAGATGGCGCTCACGTTCAGATTGGTTCGGCCTAGCTGTCGATAATCCATCAGGTGCTCCTTGGGCAAAACAATCATAAAAGCAGGTTGAAATATTTTTCGCAATCTGCATAATTGCGCACCTCTTTCTGCAGTGGAAGTGATGCGCCGCCGCCGAAGAATCTTGCCGTTGAACGGACGCGCCGACCCGAGCCCCCGAAAGCGTCTGTATCCGGCTGCCTTTGACTTGTCAAAGTACGCACTATTCAGTAAGATCCGCCGTCTAATTTACAGGGCGGCCCCTGAGGCTATAAAGAATGAAAACTTTTACTGCTAAACCGGAAACAGTACAGCGCGACTGGTTTGTCGTCGACGCTGCAGGTCAGACCCTGGGTCGTCTGGCCACCGAAATCGCGAGCCGTCTGCGTGGCAAGCATAAAGCTGAGTACACTCCTCACGTTGACACCGGCGATTACATCGTCGTTATCAATGCCGAGCAGATTCGTGTAACCGGTGCTAAAACCACCGACAAAATCTACTACTCCCACTCCGGTTTCCCGGGCGGCATCAAGTCGATCAACTTCGAAAAGCTGATCGCTAAAGCCCCTGAGCGCGTGATCGAGACCGCGGTCAAAGGCATGCTGCCTAAGAACCCGCTGGGTCGCGACATGTATCGTAAGCTGAAAGTCTATGCGGGCGCTGTACACCCTCATACTGCTCAGCAGCCCCAAGAACTGAAGTTTTAACGGAATAGTTCATTATGTCGGCGACTCAAAATTACGGCACTGGCCGTCGCAAGACCGCAACCGCACGCGTTTTCCTGCGTCCGGGTACTGGTAACATCTCCATCAACAACCGTTCGCTGGATAATTTCTTCGGCCGCGAAACTGCCCGCATGGTAGTTCGTCAGCCGCTGGAATTGACTGAGACTGTCGAGAAGTTCGACATCTACGTCACCGTGATCGGCGGTGGTGTAAGTGGTCAAGCTGGCGCAATCCGCCACGGCATCACTCGCGCTCTGATGGACTACGACGAAACCCTGCGTAGCGCTCTGCGCAAAGCTGGCTTCGTTACCCGCGACGCCCGTGAAGTTGAACGTAAGAAAGTCGGTCTGCGTAAAGCGCGTAAGCGTCCGCAGTACTCGAAGCGTTAATTCGCTTTCACGTTCAAAAAGAACGCCCAGTTTCCTCACGGAGCTGGGCGTTTTTTTATGGGTGCGATTTATCAAAGAATTGCTCTGTGACAACTTGCCACATCCGCAGAGCCCCTATACTACAAGGCTTGGCAGTGGAGCCCTTCGGTAATTACCTTGTCAGAATTGGGGCTTTTCATTACCATTCGGCAAAATTTTTATAAGTACATAGTTTTACTTAGTAGATGCCTGATTTAACAGGCCACAAAGCTGATGGGAGAGGACTGAATGAGCAATGACGGCGTGAATGCAGGCCGGCGTCGCTTCTTGGTAGCAGCCACATCCGTGGTGGGTGCTGCAGGAGCGGTGGGGGCTGCGGTCCCGTTCGTGGGGTCATGGTTTCCCAGTGCCAAGGCGAAAGCCGCAGGTGCACCGGTGAAAGTGAATGTCAGCAAAATCGAGCCAGGCCAGCAGATGATTGCTGAGTGGCGCGGTCAGCCGGTGTTCATTGTCCGCCGTACCGAGGAAATCCTGGGGAATCTGAAAAAGATCGAGGGCCAGCTGGCTGACCCGACCTCCAAGAACTCGACACAACCGACCTATGTCGACCCGGTTACGCGTTCGATCAAGCCAGAGGTTCTGCTGCTGATCGGTATCTGTACGCACTTGGGTTGCTCGCCGACCTTCCGTCCCGAAGTGGCACCTGCTGATCTGGGCAAGGACTGGGTAGGCGGCTATTTCTGCCCGTGCCACGGTTCCCACTACGATCTGGCTGGCCGCGTCTACAAGTCGCAACCTGCGCCTTTGAACCTGCCAGTTCCCCCGCATTCCTATGAGACCAATGAGATTATTGTCATTGGCGTCGATACGGAGAAAGCGTGATGAGCAAGTTCATGGATTGGGTTGATGCGCGCTTTCCCGCGACCAAAATGTGGGAAGACCATCTCAGCAAGTACTACGCCCCGAAGAACTTCAACTTCTTCTACTTCTTTGGTTCCCTGGCGCTGCTCGTTCTGGTCAACCAGATCGTTACCGGTGTCTGGCTGACCATGAGCTACACCCCGTCGGCGGAAGAAGCGTTTGCTTCCGTCGAATACATCATGCGCGACGTCGAGTACGGCTCGATCCTGCGTCTGCTGCACTCCACCGGCGCTTCGGCGTTCTTCATCGTGGTTTATCTGCACATGTTCCGTGGCTTGCTCTACGGTTCGTACCAGAAGCCGCGTGAGCTGGTGTGGGTCTTCGGCATGCTGATCTACCTGGCGCTGATGGCGGAAGCCTTCATGGGTTACCTGTTGCCGTGGGGCCAGATGTCCTACTGGGGTGCCCAGGTGATCATCTCGCTGTTCGGTGCGATCCCGGTCATCGGTAACGACCTGACTCAGTGGATCCGTGGTGACTACCTGATTTCCGGTATCACGCTGAACCGCTTCTTTGCCCTGCACGTTGTTGCCCTGCCGATCGTGATTCTCGGTCTGGTGGTGCTGCACGTTCTGGCGCTGCACGAAGTCGGCTCGAACAACCCGGACGGCGTGGACATCAAGAAATACAAAGACGAAAACGGCGTACCGCTGGACGGCATTGCCTTCCACCCGTACTACACCGTGAAAGATATCGTCGGCGTAGTGGTGTTCCTGTTCATCTTCTGCTCGATCGTGTTCTTCTTCCCGGAAATGGGCGGCTACTTCCTCGAGAAGCCGAACTTTGAAGTGGCGAACGCGTTCAAGACCCCAGAGCACATTGCTCCGGTCTGGTACTTCACACCGTTCTACGCGATTCTGCGGGCGGTTCCGGACAAGCTCCTGGGCGTTATCGCCATGGGTGCGGCCATCGCTGTACTGTTCGTCCTGCCATGGCTGGACCGTAGCCCGGTCAAGTCGATGCGCTACAAAGGCTGGTTGAGCAAAATCTGGCTCTGGGTGTTCTGCATCTCGTTCGTGATTCTGGGCGTGCTGGGTGTTCTGGCGCCGACTCCAGGTCGTACGTTGCTGTCGCAGGTGTGTACTTTCCTGTACTTCGCCTACTTCATTCTGATGCCTTTCTACACCAGGCTCGAGAAGACCAAACCGGTTCCGGAAAGGGTGACTGGCTGATGAAAAAGCTATTTGCTGTACTGATTCTTGCTGCTTTGCCTGTACTGTCCTTCGCTGCCGAGCACGGTGGTCCTGAGTTGGAAAAGGTCGACATCGACGTTTCCGACAAGGCCGCCATGCAAGATGGCGCGCGTACATTCGCCAACTACTGCATGGGCTGCCACAGCGCCAAGTTCCAGCGCTACGAGCGTGTTGCCGACGATCTGGGCATTCCTCACGATCTGATGCTGTCGAAGCTGGTGTTCACTGGCGCCAAGATCGGCGACCACATGAGCATCGGCATGCAGCCGGCTGACGCCAAGACCTGGTTCGGTGCTGCACCGCCTGACCTGACCCTGGTGGCTCGTGTTCGCGGTACGGACTGGCTCTACGGCTACCTGAAATCGTTCTACGAAGATCCGTCGCGTCCTTGGGGCGTGAACAACAAGGTCTTCCCGAACGTGGGCATGCCGAACGTCCTGGTGGGCCTGCAAGGTCGTCAGGTCGTCGGTTGCAAACAGGTCCAGATCGTCGAAGACGGCAAGAAGCAATATGATCCGCTGACCGGTACCGCGCTGACTCATGAAGCGTGCGATCAGCTGACCATCGTGCCGAAGAGCGGTGCTCTGACCGAAGAGCAGTTCGATGAGAAGGTCAAGAATCTGGTAACCTTCCTCGCTTACTCGGCTAACCCGGTTAAGCTGCAGCATCAGCGCATTGGTACCTACGTCTTGCTGTACCTGGCGTTCTTCTTCGTATTCGCCTACTTGCTCAAGCGCGAATACTGGAAAGATGTGCACTGATAAAGTTTCAAGCAATTGCTGTTAATCGCGCGCGCCCAAGGGCGTCTCTGAAGGTGTAACGAGTCTGGTTTATCCAGGCGTTACGGGAGACGCCCTCTGGGCGCGCTCGTTTTTCCGCTTCCGATAATTTCAACAAGCGAGGAGGACCGCCATGGGCGTGACCAATCGGTTGGCCTGTTACTCCGACCCCGCCGACCACTATTCCCACCGAGTGCGCATCGTACTTGCAGAGAAGGGTGTCAGCGCCGAGATCATTTACGTGGAAGCTGGCCGCCAGCCGCCTAAACTGATTGAGGTGAACCCTTACGGAAGCCTGCCCACCCTGGTCGATCGTGACCTGGCGTTGTGGGAGTCGACCGTGGTGATGGAATATCTGGATGAGCGTTACCCGCATCCGCCTTTGCTGCCGGTTTATCCAGTGGCGCGTGCCAACAGCCGTTTGCTGATTCATCGTATTCAGCGTGACTGGTGTGGTCTGGTGGATCTGATCCTGGATTCGCGGACCAAGGAAGCTGCCCGTGTCGTTGCTCGTAAAGAGCTGCGCGAAAGCCTGACTGGCGTGTCGCCGCTGTTCGCCGACAAGCCGTTTTTCCTCAGCGAGGAACAAAGTCTGGTGGATTGCTGCCTACTACCAATACTCTGGCGTTTGCCGATTTTGGGTATTGAACTGCCACGGCCCGCCAAGCCGTTGCTTGATTATATGGAGCGCTCGTTTGCGCGTGAGGCTTTCCAGGCGAGTCTGTCTGGCGTCGAACGCGATATGCGCTAAGGCTTAAGGAGCCGCTATGAACTCCAGTCGACCTTATCTGGTCCGCGCGCTCTACGAGTGGATTGTGGACAACGATTGCACCCCGCACATGCTGGTCAATTCCGAGTATCCGTCGGTGCAGGTGCCTCAGGGTTTTGCCAGTGACGGACAGATTGTCCTGAACGTATCGCCGGCCGCCGTGCGTCATCTGCACATGGATAACGAAGCGGTCAGCTTCGAGGGGCGCTTCGGTGGCGTGCCGCACACCCTGTACGTGCCTATCGCATCGATCCTGGGCATTTACGCCCGGGAGAACGGTCAGGGCATGGTGTTCGATCTGGAATCGCCTATGGAAGACGAGGAAGAGATCGAGCCGGATGATGATCTTCCGCCGCCGGACAGTGAGCCGCCGCGCCCAAGCGGTCGGCCAAGTTTGAAAGTGGTGAAGTAATAAAAAAGGCGATCCGAAAGGATCGCCTTTTTTATTACCTGTAGGAGCGGCCGGGCGGCGTTCCGTTTGCCGGCGAAGGCGTCCTCGAAATCGCCTTCGCCGGCAAGCCGTGCTCCTACAGGTCGAGGGCGGTCTCTAGATCGCCGCTAGTATCAGTCGATGTACTCAAACAGCTTCACAATCTTCTGCACGCCGGAAACACCCTGCACCAGATTGGTCGCCTGGGCGGCTTCCTGCTTGGTCAGCAGACCCAGCAAATAGACGATGCCGTTTTCAGTGACAACCTTGATGCGAGAGCCCGGGATGTTCGGATCGGTGAGCATCTGGGTCTTGATCTTGGAGGTCAGCCAGGTGTCGTTCTGGCGGGCGAGGAAGCCGGAAGGCGGCAGCACCTGCAGTTCGTTGTGCACCGTTTTCACGCGCTGGACGGCGGCAGCGGCCTGTTCGGCCTTGGCCTTGAGATCGGCGCGTGGCGTTTGGCCGGCGAGCAGTACGACGCCGTTGAAGCTGGTGACGACGATGTGCGAATCGTTGTCCAGGGCCGGGTCGGCCTTGGCGATGTTTACGCCGACTTTGGTGTCGATCAGAGAGTCGTCGATCTTGCTGCCTAAGGTGCGTGTGCCGCGATCATCATCGATCGGCGCTTCACGGCTGGCATTCACCACCGAGGTGCAGCCGCTGATGCCGAGGCACAGGGTCAAGGCCAGAAGGCCTAGGCGATTAGGGGTCATTCTTCACTCCCGAACAGTTGGCTGTCGATCAAGTCGCAAAGGCAATGGATCGCCAGCAGGTGGACTTCCTGAATACGTGCGGTGACGTTGGCCGGTACGCGAATCTCGACGTCCTCGGGCAATAGCAGCGACGCCATGCCGCCGCCATCGCGGCCCGTCAATGCTACGACAATCATTTCGCGATCATGTGCGGCCTGGATCGCTTGAATAATGTTCGCCGAGTTGCCGCTGGTGGAAATCGCCAGCAGTACGTCGCCTGGCTGGCCGAGCGCGCGGATCTGCTTGGAGAAGATTTCGTTGTAGCTGTAGTCGTTGGCGATCGAGGTGATCGTCGAACTGTCGGTGGTCAGCGCGATGGCCGGCAGGCTCGGGCGCTCACGTTCAAAGCGGTTGAGCAGCTCGGACGAGAAATGCTGGGCATCGCCCGCGGAACCGCCGTTGCCGCAGGAGAGCATTTTGCCCTCGTTGAGCAGGGCGTTGACCATCACTTGGCTGGCTTGCTCGATGTGCGGTGCAAGTACGTCCATCGCCATTTGCTTGGTGTCGATACTGGCCTGAAAAAGCTGGCGAATTCGGGATTGCATGTCCATCTGTGTGACCTTAATTAGCGCGGCTACTCGGCACATGAATGTGCAGCCCGCAAAGCAAAGAGCAAAATTGTCGGGTGAAAGTGTCCGGTTCGGGACGCACGCGATCAGCTGTCGAAGGCATTCTGCAGCCAGTTCAACTGATCGAGGCTGCTGTCGATGGCAACCACGTCGAAACGGCAAGGGGAATTGGCCCAACGCGACTCGCGCTGAAGAAAATACTGCGCGGCAAAAATCAGTTTCTGCCGTTTGCGCTCATCGATGCTATCGAGCGCGCCACCCCATTGAGTGTTTTTTCTGTAGCGAACTTCAACGAATACTACTGTATCGCCATCAAGCATGACCAGATCAAGCTCGCCGCGTTTACACAACCAGTTCTGCGCCAGCAGGCGCAGACCCTGTTGTTGCAGATGCTCGAGCGCATGGCGCTCGGCATCTTTACCGCTTTGCTGGCGTGACCGGTCAGGCATCAGCGCGGGGTGTCCGGCAGGCGTTGAACCTGGCCGTTGGCGAACTGTGCCCACGGCAACTGGCGCACGACGCGCTGGTTCTGAGTCATGCCCAGGCTGCCCGATTGACCTTCGATGCGGCTGTCCGGCAGCGCCTTGAGTTGCCCCAGGCGCGGAGCCAGGCGGTAGGCGTCGACGCCCATCGCATACAAGCGACCCAGGCTGCCGGCGGCTTGTGGCCATTGTGTGGTCACTTGCTTGCGCAGCGGATCATTGGCGTCCAGCAACCATGGGGTTTCGCAGAAGCGAATGCCGTTCATGTCGTTGTACTGGTTCACGTCGCCGCTGGCACTGAATACGTGGGAGGTGGCGTAAACCGGCACATCGCCTGCGTATTGGAAGTTCAGGGTCGGTTTGATCTGCTGGGCTTGCTGAGGTGTGGCGGCCAGGAAGATGAACTCGATGTCCTGGCGACGCGAAGGCTGGGCAGCGACCTGCGAACCGACGGTGCTTTGCAGGCTCTTGGCACGACCTTCGCTCTGGCGCAGCTGGAACATGTCGGCAATCTGCTGGGCCAGTTGCACTGGCTGATCAACGCGCTCGGTGGCAACGATGCTGCCGCCGTTTGCCTGCCAGTCCTGGCTGAACGCTCGGAGTACGCGGTCGCCCCATTCGCCTTTCGGCACCATGATCGCGGCGCGATGCAAGCCATCGGCGCGAGCACGACGGGACACTTCGCGGGCTTCGTCTTCAGCGGCAAGACCGAACTGGAACAACTGGGCCGGGCCTTGTTCGCCTTCGCTGTAGTTCAGCGCCAGGGTTGTGATCGGCAGCTGTGGGCGAGTGCTGAGCTGTTTGACCAGTGGTTTTTCCAGCGGGCCGACGACCAGTTGCACGCCATCGGCCTGAGCCTTGCGATAGAACTCGTCAAGGGAAGTCAGGCGCGAGCTGTCATAGAACTCGATGGCAGGCGGCTTCTGGCCGGCCTGTTGAGCCTGGTAGTGCGCTGCCATGAAACCTTCGCGAAGCGCTTTGCCGACCGATGCCAGCGGGCCGTCTTGCGGCAGCAGCAGGGCGATCTTGCTCAAAGGCTGGCTGGCCAGTTCCTTGAGTTTGGTCAGTGACAGCGGCAACTGAATGGCGGCCGGATGTTTAGGGTTCTGGGCGCGCCAGTTGTCGATCGCAGCTTGTTGCTGCTCAAGCGTGCCGGCCGTTTTAACCGCCAGCGCCAGGCCCATCCAGCCACCGAGGTCGTCCTTGGTGGTTGGCTGCAATTGGTCGGTTGGCAGCGAAGCGATCAGGGTCCAGATCGCTTCGTGGTTTTTGCCTGCCGCTTCACCGCTCAACATCGGCGCGATGAAAATACGCTCCCGTGCGGCGGCGAGGGTCTGGCCATCGGCCTCAAGGGCACGAGCGTACACGGTGCCGGTGCGAATCTGTTGTTCCTCCGGCAATTCACCCAGGCGTTGCAGGCTTGGATGGCTCAAAGCGGTCAGCGCCGCTTTCGGCTGATTGCGGGTCATGGCCAGTTCGGCCGCCAGCGTGTTGGCGAAGACCTGTTGGCCTGGCTTGAGTTGCTCGACCGGCACTTGTTGCAGGATTTGCGCGGACTGGCCGGCATTGCCTTGGCGATAAGCGAGGTCGGCCGCGCTCAGGCGAAACAGCGCGGCTTGTTCCGGCGTTTTGCTTTTGGCGGCCTGATCGAGCAGTTGCTCGATACTGGCATCCGGGGTCCGTGGAAGTTCGCCAAGGCTGGAAGAGGGCGAGCTGGCGCAAGCCGCCAGCAAGGCAGCGAGGCAGAGGGCAGTGAACAGCCGCAGGCAAGCGATCATGTAGTGTTCCTGATACTCGATCAAATAAGCGTGGAATTGTACCCAAGCACTGGCCGGGGCGCGATGCTACTGGCGTGAATCGATCAATTTAGCTCGTACAAATGTTGCAGCACTGCACCGTAGCCTGAAAAACCCGGGGTTGCTTGCGCGTATCGCAATCGTCGCTACGCGCTACAATGGCGGCTTTTACCGATCATGAGGTGTGCGCTTTGACTGCTCCAGGTGCTTTGAATTCCGCTGCTGGCTCGCTTTATGTGGTGGCGACGCCCATCGGCAACCTGGACGACATCAGTGCGCGCGCGCTGAAGATCCTGCGCGAAGTGGCATTGATCGCTGCCGAAGATACCCGTCACTCCCAGCGTTTGATGCAGCATTTCGGCATCCCCACGCCGCTGGCGGCTTGCCACGAGCACAACGAGCGGGATGAAGGTAGCCGCTTTATTACCCGCCTGCTTGCCGGTGACGATGTGGCGCTGATCTCCGACGCCGGAACGCCGCTGATCTCCGATCCGGGTTATCACCTGGTGCGTCAGGCCCGTGCGGCCGGAATCAATGTCGTGCCGGTCCCGGGGGCTTGTGCATTGATTGCGGCGCTGTCGGCGGCGGGTTTGCCGTCGGACCGTTTTATCTTCGAAGGCTTCCTGCCGGCCAAGGCGGTTGGTCGTCGGGCTCGTCTGGAGTTGGTAAAGGAAGAGCCGCGCACGCTGATTTTCTACGAGGCCCCGCACCGGATCCTGGAATGCCTGCAAGACATGGAGCTGGTCTTCGGTGGCGAGCGTCTGGCGTTGCTGGCGCGTGAACTGACCAAAACCTTCGAAACCCTGAAAGGCCTGCCATTGGCCGAGCTGCGTGAGTTTGTCGAGTCGGACAGCAATCAGCAGCGCGGTGAGTGCGTGGTGTTGGTGGCGGGCTGGTCCGCCCCCGAGACGGAAGATGCCGTCAGCAGTGAAGCCATGCGCATCCTCAATCTGTTGCTCGAAGAAATGCCGCTCAAGCGGGCCGCAGCATTGGCCGCGCAAATTACCGGCGAACGCAAGAATGTCCTGTATCAGGTCGCGCTGGATAAGCAGAAGGGCGAGTAAATCCCGACGTGCAGGCGTGGCTGATGGCGTTTAACGCTTGTTCTTCGGCCGCTCTGCCGTTAACCTTCGCGGCGGAGAGTCGATCGGACAGTCGCTGCCCTCTATGAAAATTAGGGGGGGGAGGAAAGTCCGGGCTCCATAGGGCGAAGTGCCAGGTAATGCCTGGGAGGCGTGAGCCTACGGAAAGTGCCACAGAAAATAACCGCCTAAGCGCTTCGGCGCCGGTAAGGGTGAAAAGGTGCGGTAAGAGCGCACCGCACGTCTGGCAACAGTTCGTGGCTAGGTAAACCCCACTTGGAGCAAGACCAAATAGGGTCCCAAGGCGTGGCCCGCGCTGGGACCGGGTAGGTTGCTAAAGATGTCCAGTGATGGCCATCGTAGACGAATGACTGTTCAAGACAGAACCCGGCTTACAGATCGACTCTCCACCTTTTTCCCTCCCTGTTTGAATCGTTGAGCAGGGCGCTCGTAATGGCAATTTCCCTCCTGCACAATCAATCGCATAACCTCTTTTGTAATACCGAAAAAATCTTACTCTTAACAAACTACTTTAACTTCTGAACGCAGCCTTCTGTGCTGATTCAAGTTATCGAGCAAATTCATCCGCCAGATTGCCGTTACCCCTCCCAATACGCTCCTAAATCTCAGTTCTGTAAGGGTTTTCCTTTAATCCGCGCCTTGACGGTGCGGTGGCCGCATTCCTATAGTGTGCGCAAGTGGTGGAAAGTGGCATGAAGTGGGTTTTTTGAACGCAAAACGCTAATATTTGGAGAAACGCTGACGTGTTTCGCGGAGCTAACGCTATCAGTCTCGACGCAAAGGGCCGTCTCGCCATGCCGAGCCGGTACCGTGACGAGCTCGTTTCGCGTAGTTCCGGTCAGTTAATCGTCACAATTGATGCCGTTGATCCGTGTTTGTGTGTTTACCCCCTCGATGAGTGGGAAATTATTGAAACCAAACTGCGCGCACTGCCTTCGCTTCGCGAAGAGAACCGCCGCCTGCAACGTTTACTGATTGGTAATGCCGTCGACCTCGAGCTCGATGGCAGTGGTCGTTTCCTGGTTCCGCCGCGTCTTCGTGAATATGCCCGGCTGGATAAGCGCGCGATGCTGGTAGGCCAACTGAACAAGTTCCAATTGTGGGACGAGGATGCCTGGGATGCGGTTTCTGCCGCTGACCTGGCTGCTATTCAACAACCGGGCGCCATGCCTGATGAACTGCGTGATTTGATCCTGTGACTATTGATAGCGGCTTTAACCACATCACCGTACTGCTTGACGAAGCCGTCGAGGCTCTCGCCGTACGTCCTGATGGCTGCTATCTGGACGGCACGTTCGGGCGCGGCGGACACAGCCGGTTGATCCTCAGCCAGCTTGGTCCCGAGGGTCGGTTGCTGGGATTCGACAAGGATCCTCAAGCGATTGCCACCGGGCAGACGCTAGCGGCCGAAGACGGCCGCTTTGTCGTTGTGCAGCGCAGCTTTGCCGAGCTCGGTTCGGAAGTCGCCGAGCGCGGTCTGGCCGGCAAGGTCAGCGGCGTTCTGCTTGACCTGGGCGTGTCTTCGCCACAGCTCGACGACCCTGAGCGCGGTTTCAGTTTCCTCAATGATGGCCCGCTGGACATGCGCATGGACCCGTCCCGCGGGATCAGCGCTGCCGAATTCGTCAACACCGCGCCGGTGGAAGAAATCGCCCGGGTGTTCAAGGAATACGGCGAAGAACGTTTCTCCGGGCGCATGGCCCGTGCCGTGGCCGAGCGTCGCGACATCAAGCCGTTCGAGCGCACCGGCGATCTGGCTGAAGTCCTGAAAGTCGCCAACCCGGCATGGGAAAAGGGTAAGAACCCTGCGACCCGTGCATTCCAGGGCCTGCGTATTCACGTCAACAACGAACTGGGCGATCTGGAAGCCGGCCTTGAAGCTGCGCTGGAATCCCTGGAAATCGGTGGCCGCCTGGTGGTCATCAGTTTTCACTCGCTGGAAGACCGCATCGTCAAACTGTTCATGCGCAAACTGGTGAAAGGCGAAGCCGACAACCTGCCGCGCAACCTGCCGGTCCGTCACGTCGCGTTCGAACCGAAAATCAAAATCCATGGCAAAGCGCAGTCCGCCTCCGAGGCCGAACTCAAAGCCAACCCACGTTCCCGTAGCGCCGTCATGCGCGTGGCGGAGAAGCTGCGGTGAGCAAGCTTTTCGCCAAGCCACTTCCCGGCGGAAGCTTTTTCATGCTGCTGCTGTTTGTTGGCGTGCTCGTGTCGGCCATCGGCGTGTCGTACAGCGCCCACTGGAACCGTCAGCTGTTGAACTCGCTTTACAACGAGTTGAGCGTGCGCGACAAGGCGCAGGCGGAATGGGGCCGGTTGATTCTCGAGCAGAGCACCTGGACTGCGCACAGCCGCATCGAAGTCCTGGCCACCGAGCAACTGAAGATGCACATTCCTGGCGCCGCTGACGTGCAGATGGTGGCGCCATGATGAAACTCGAAGGCGCACTCTTTCCATGGCGGTTTCGCCTGGTGGTGGGTTTGCTCGGCGTCATGGTCGCGGCAATTTGCTGGCGCATCATTGACCTGCAAGTGGTCGACCGTGCCTTCCTCAAAGGGCAGGGCGACGCGCGCAGCGTTCGTCATATTCCGATTCCGGCTCACCGTGGTCTGATCACCGACCGTAACGGCGAGCCTTTGGCTGTCAGTACTCCGGTCACCACGCTGTGGGCCAACGCCAAGGAAATGCAAACGGCCAAAGAGAAGTGGCCAGCATTGGCGGCCGCGTTGGGTCAGGATCCGAAAGCCCTCGCCGAACGTCTCGAAGCGCAGGCTAATAAAGAATTTATCTATCTGGTGCGCGGGCTGACGCCTGAGCAAGGCCAGTCCGTGCTCGACCTGAAAGTGCCGGGCGTCTACGGCATCGAAGAATTCCGCCGTTTCTACCCGGCCGGTGAAGTGACTGCTCATATGGTCGGCTTTACCGACATTGATGACCACGGTCGTGAAGGTGTCGAGCTGGCCTATGACGAATGGCTCGCCGGTGTCCCTGGCAAGCGGCAGGTCATCAAGGACCGGCGCGGTCGACTTATCAAAGATGTTCAGGTGACCAAAAACGCCAAGGCCGGTAAGCCCTTGGCGTTGTCCATTGACCTGCGTCTGCAATACCTGGCCAACCGCGAACTGCGCAACGCGATCATCGAGAACGGCGCGAAAGCCGGCAGCCTGGTGATCATGGACGTGAAGACCGGCGAGATCCTCGCCATGGTCAACCAGCCGACCTACAACCCGAACAACCGTCGCAACCTGCAACCGGCGATGATGCGTAACCGCGCAATGATCGACGTGTTCGAACCGGGTTCGACCATGAAAGCGATCTCCATGAGTGCCGCGATCGAAACCGGCCGCTGGAAACCGACCGACACCGTCGAGGTGTACCCGGGCAGCCTGCAGATTGGCAAGTACACCATCAAGGACGTATCCAAGACTGAAGGCCCGGTACTCGACCTGACCGGCATTCTGATCAACTCCAGTAACGTCGGCATGAGCAAGGTCGCGTTCGATATCGGCGGCGAAACCATTTTCCGCCTGGCGCAGAAAGTCGGCCTCGGCCAGGACACCGGCCTCGGCTTCCCGGGCGAGCGCGTGGGCAACCTGCCGAACTACCGCGAATGGCGCAAGGCTGAAACCGCCACGTTGTCCTATGGCTACGGTATTTCCGTGACCGCGATCCAGTTGGTCCACGCCTTCTCGGCCCTGGCCAACAACGGTCGCCTCGCGCCACTGACCCTGATCAAGACCGACAAGGCGCCGCAAACCACGCAAGTGCTGCCGGAAGCTGTCGCCAAGACCATGCAAACCATGCTGCAACAAGTGATCGAAGCACCGCGCGGTGTATTCCGTGCGCAAGTGCCGGCGTATCACGTCGGCGGCAAGTCCGGTACGGCGCGTAAAACGTCGGTCGGCACCAAAGGCTATGCCGAGAATTCCTACCGCTCGCTGTTCGCAGGCTTCGGCCCGATGAGCGATCCGCGATACGCCATCGTGGTGGTGATCGATGAACCGACCAAAGCCGGCTATTTCGGTGGCCTGGTATCGGCGCCGGTGTTCAGCAAAGTGATGTCCGGGACCCTGCGCCTGATGAACGTCACGCCGGACAACCTGCCGCCGGTGCAACAAGCCAACGCAACACCGGTTGTTCCGCTGAAAGCCAATGGAGGGCGCGGCTGATGTCTCTGAGCCTGAACAAGATTTTCGCCCACGCTGGCCGCGATCTGTTGATCCGCGAACTGACACTGGACAGCCGC
Source organism: Pseudomonas sp. PDM02 (assembly GCF_014852285.1). Classification (NCBI taxonomy): domain Bacteria; kingdom Pseudomonadati; phylum Pseudomonadota; class Gammaproteobacteria; order Pseudomonadales; family Pseudomonadaceae; genus Pseudomonas; species Pseudomonas sp. PDM02. The sequence continues at coordinate 104,463 of NZ_JACVBL010000016.1, forward strand.
AATGTGCGGGCTGGCGATCTGTTTCTTGCCGTTCCTGGCGGCAAGTTTGACGGTCGCGCGCACATTGCCGACGCCTTGCAGCGCGGTGCTGCAGCCGTGGCGTATGAAGTCGAAGGCGCAACCGTGCTGCCGATCACCGACGTGCCGCTGATTCCGGTCAAAGGCCTGGCGGCGCAGCTGTCCGATATCGCCGGGCGTTTCTACGGTGAACCGAGCCGCCACCTGAACCTGGTCGGCGTGACCGGCACCAACGGCAAAACCAGCGTGACCCAATTGGTGGCGCAAGCACTGGATTTGCTCGGCCAGCATTGCGGCATTGTCGGCACACTGGGTACCGGTTTCTACGGCGCGCTGGAAAGCGGGCTGCACACCACGCCGAACCCGATTGCGGTGCAAGCGACCCTCGGCGACCTGAAAAAGGCCGGCGCCAAAGCCGTGGCCATGGAAGTGTCTTCCCATGGTCTGGATCAGGGCCGCGTAACGGCATTGGCGTTTGATGTGGCGGTGATGACCAATCTGTCCCGCGATCATCTGGATTACCACGGCACCATGCAGGCCTACGGCGAAGCCAAGGCCAAGCTGTTCGACTGGAACGACCTGAAATGCCGGGTGGTGAACCTCGACGACGATTTCGGCCGGCAACTGGCGGCGGAAAAACGTGAGTCGCGCTTGATCACCTATAGCCTGCTCGACAGCAGCGCCTACCTGTTTTGCCGCGAAGCGCAGTTCGATGACGAAGGCGTGCGGGCTACGTTGGTCACGCCGCAAGGCGAGCATCATCTGCGCAGCACCTTGCTCGGTCGCTTCAACCTGAGCAACGTCCTGGCAGCGGTCGGCGCCTTGCTCGGTCTCGACTACGCGCTGGACGAAATCCTCAAGGTCCTGCCGAAACTCGAAGGCCCGGCCGGTCGCATGCAGCGCCTGGGCGGCGGTACTCAACCGCTGGTGGTGGTCGATTACGCCCACACCCCGGATGCGCTGGAAAAAGTATTGATGGCCCTGCGTCCGCACGCCAAAGGTCGCTTGCTGTGCCTGTTCGGCTGCGGCGGTGATCGCGATCGCGGCAAGCGCCCGCTGATGGCTGAAGTGGTCGAACGTCTTGCCGACGGCGTGCTGGTCACCGATGACAATCCGCGCACCGAAGACCCGGCAGTGATTTTCGATGACATCCGTGCCGGTTTCACCAACGTGGATAAGGTGACGTTTGTCGCCGGTCGTGGTCAGGCCATTGCGCAATTGATCGCCAGTGCTTCGGTGGATGACGTGATTGTCCTGGCCGGTAAAGGTCACGAGGACTATCAGGAAATCAACGGCCAGCGTCATGACTTCTCTGATCTGGTCGAGGCTGATCGCGCACTGACCGCGTGGGAGGTGGCTCATGCTTAAACACTTGAAACTGAGCGAACTGACCGGCGCGCTGAATGGCCGCATGATCATCGCCGATGCCACGTTTGATGGCGTCAGCATCGACAGCCGTGCGATCAAGCCGGGCCAACTGTTTATTGCCTTGACCGGCCCGCGTTTCGACGGCCATGACTATCTGAACGACGTGGCGAACAAAGGCGCGGTGGCTGCCCTGGTCGAGCGCGAAGTGCCCGACAGTGGGCTGCCGCAATTGCTGGTCAAGGACGCCCGTCTGGCACTTGGGCAACTGGGTGCGATGAACCGTGCGGCGTTTACTCATCCTGTAGCCGCCATCACCGGCTCCAGCGGCAAGACCACGGTCAAGGAAATGCTTGCGAGCATCCTGCGCACACGCGGTCCGGTGTTGGCGACCCGTGGCAACCTGAACAATGACCTCGGCGTGCCGCTGACCTTGCTTGAACTTGCGCCGGAACATACCGCCGCCGTGATCGAGCTGGGTGCTTCGCGGCTCGGCGAAATTGCCTACACCGTTGGCATGACCAAGCCCCACGTGGCCGTGCTCAACAACGCCGGGACCGCCCACGTCGGCGAGTTCGGCGGGCCGGAAAAAATCGTGGAAGCCAAGGGCGAGATTATTGAAGGGCTGGCGGCCGATGGCATCGCCGTGCTCAATCTTGACGACAAGGCCTTCGACATCTGGAAGACCCGCGCCGCCGGTCGCAAAGTGCTGACCTTTGCCCTGAGCAACGTCAGCGCCGACTTCTACGCCAGCGATCTGGATCGCGATGCGCGCGGTTGCCCGGCGTTCAATCTGCACAGTCCTGACGGTGTGGAGCGCGTTCAACTGAACCTGCTCGGCACCCATAACGTCGCCAATGCCATGGCCGCCGCCGCTGCCGCGCACGCCTTGGGCGTGTCGCTGTCCGGCATCGCCACCGGCCTCGGCGCGGTGCAGCCGGTCAAGGGCCGTACCGTCGCGCAACTGGCCAGCAATGGCATGCGCGTGATCGATGACACTTACAACGCGAACCCCACCTCGATGTGCGCGGCCGTTGATATACTCGCCGGCTTTTCCGGCCGCACCGTTCTGGTGCTCGGGGATATCGGCGAGTTGGGCGACTGGGCGGAGCAGGGGCACCGCGACGTGGGCGAGTATGCCCGTGGCAAGGTTTCTGCGCTTTACGCGGTCGGGCCATTGATGACTCACGCCGTAAACGCTTTTGGCGAGCAGGCTTATCACTTCACCACTCAGGCTGAACTGATCAAGGCCCTCGGCGCCGAGCAAGACACAAACACCACCATTTTGATCAAGGGCTCGCGCAGCGCTGCGATGGAAAACATCGTCGCCGCGTTGTGCGGGTCCAGTCTGGAGAAACATTAATGCTGCTGCTGCTAGCGGAGTATCTGCAACAGTTCTACAAAGGCTTCGCGGTCTTTCAGTACCTGACCCTGCGCGGGATTCTCGGTGTGCTGACCGCGCTGGTTTTGTCGCTGTGCTATGGCCCGTGGATGATCCGCACGTTGCAGAACCGTCAGATCGGTCAATCCGTTCGTAACGACGGCCCGCAATCGCACCTGTCCAAATCCGGCACCCCGACCATGGGTGGCGCGCTGATCCTGTCGTCCATCGGCGTCAGCACCTTGCTCTGGGCTGACCTGAGCAACCGCTATGTGTGGACCGTGTTGCTGGTGACGTTGCTGTTCGGTGCCATCGGCTGGGTCGATGACTATCGCAAGGTCATCGAGAAAAACTCCAAAGGCCTGCCGAGCCGCTGGAAGTATTTCTGGCAGTCGGTGTTTGGCCTCGGCGCGGCGATCTTCCTCTATATGACCGCCGCGACGCCGGTCGAAACCACCCTGATCCTGCCAATGCTCAAGGACTACAGCATTCCGCTGGGCGCAGGTTTCATCGTGCTGACTTACTTCGTGATCGTCGGTTCGAGCAACGCGGTCAACCTGACCGACGGCCTCGACGGCCTGGCGATCATGCCGACCGTGATGGTCGGTGGTGGCCTGGGGATCTTCTGCTACCTGTCGGGTAACGTGAAATTCGCCGAATACCTGCTGATCCCTTACGTACCCGGTGCCGGTGAACTGATCGTGTTCTGCGGTGCGTTGATCGGTGCGGGCCTCGGCTTCCTCTGGTTCAACACCTACCCGGCACAAGTCTTCATGGGCGACGTCGGCGCGCTGGCGCTGGGCGCGGCCCTGGGCACCATCGCGGTGATTGTTCGTCAGGAAATCGTCCTGTTCATCATGGGCGGCGTGTTCGTGATGGAGACCCTGTCAGTCGTCATTCAGGTTGCCTCCTTCAAACTGACCGGTCGCCGTGTGTTCCGCATGGCGCCGATTCACCACCACTTTGAACTCAAGGGCTGGCCCGAGCCGCGTGTGATCGTCCGTTTCTGGATCATCACCGTGATTCTCGTGCTGGTCGGCCTTGCCACCCTGAAGCTGAGGTAGAAACTCGTGTCTCTGATCGCTTCTGACCACTTCCGCATCGTTGTCGGCCTCGGCAAGAGCGGCATGTCCCTGGTTCGCTTCCTGGCGAACCGGGGCACGTCGTTTGCCGTGGCCGATACGCGGGAAAATCCACCGGAACTGGCCACGCTCAAGCGTGACTATCCGCACGTGGAAGTGCGTTGTGGCGAGCTGGACGTCGAATTCCTGTGCCGCGCCGATGAGCTCTACGTGAGCCCCGGCCTGGCGCTGGCGACTCCGGCCCTGCAGGCCGCCGCTGCTCGTGGCGTGAAGTTGTCCGGCGACATCGAGCTGTTCGCGCGTAACGCGAAGGCGCCGATTGTCGCCATCAGCGGCTCCAATGCGAAAAGCACCGTGACCACGCTGGTGGGCGAGATGGCAGCTGCGGCCGGCAAGCGCGTCGCTGTCGGCGGCAACCTCGGCACGCCGGCGCTGGACCTGCTTCGTGATGACATCGAGTTGTACGTGATGGAACTGTCGAGCTTCCAGCTCGAAACCACCGACCAGCTCAACGCCGAAGTGGCGACCGTGCTCAACGTCAGCGAAGACCACATGGACCGCTACAGCGGCCTGCCGGCCTATCACCTGGCCAAGCACCGGATCTTCCGTGGTGCCAGACAGTTCGTGGTCAACCGTCAGGACGCCCTGAGCCGTCCGTTGATGGGCGAAGGTCAGCCCTGCTGGACCTTCGGTTTGAGCAAACCCGATTTCAAGGCGTTTGGTATCCGCGAAGAAGACGGCGAGAAATACCTCGCCTTCGAATTCCAGAACCTGATGCCGGTGCGCGAGTTGAAAATTCGCGGCGCCCACAATCAGTCCAATGCCCTGGCGGCGCTGGCCCTGGGCCACGCGGTCGGCCTGCCGTTCGACGCCATGCTGTCGAGCCTGCGCACGTTCGCCGGTCTCGAACATCGCTGCCAGTGGGTTCGTGACCTGGACGGCGTGAGCTACTACAACGATTCCAAAGCCACCAACGTCGGCGCCGCATTGGCCGCCATCGAAGGCCTGGGCGCGGACATCGACGGCAAGGTCGTGCTGATCGCCGGTGGCGACGGCAAGGGTGCCGAATTCAATGATCTGCGTGATCCGGTGGCGGCCAACTGCCGCGCCGTGATCCTGATGGGCCGCGACTCCGACAAGATCGGTGAGGCCATTGGCGACGCCGTGCCGCTGATCCGCGCCGCTTCGCTGGTCGAAGCGGTGGAGCAATGCCGCGCCGCTGCGCAACCGGGCGACGTGGTGTTGTTGTCGCCGGCCTGCGCCAGCTTCGACATGTTCAAGAATTACGAAGACCGTGGTCACCAGTTCGTCCAGGCAGTGGAGGATCTGGCATGAGCCTGCTCAACATCATCAAGCCGTTTCCTTCGCCGCTCATCACCGGGCGCGGCATCGACCTCGATTTTCCGATGCTTGCCGGTTGCCTGGCCTTGCTCGGCCTCGGACTGGTCATGATCGCCTCGGCTTCGACCGAAGTGGGCGCCGTGCAGTCGGGCAGTGCCCTGTACTACATGACTCGCCACTTGATCTACGTGGTGCTGGGCCTGTCTGCCTGCATCGTCACCATGATGATTCCGATCGCCACCTGGCAACGCCTGGGCTGGCTGATGCTGATCGGTGCGTTCGGCTTGCTGGTGATGGTGATCATTCCGGGGATCGGCCGTGAAGTGAACGGTTCGATGCGCTGGATCGGTTTCAGTTTCTTCAACGTTCAGCCTTCCGAGATTGCCAAGGTGTTCGTGGTGATCTACCTCGCCGGTTATCTGGTGCGTCGCCAGAAAGAAGTGCGTGAAAGCTGGATGGGCTTCTTCAAGCCGTTCATCGTGCTGCTGCCGATGGCGGGCCTGTTGCTGATGGAGCCGGACTTCGGCGCCACCGTCGTGATGATGGGCGCGGCTGCGGCGATGCTGTTCCTTGGCGGGGTCGGGCTGTTCCGGTTCTCGTTGATGGTGGTCCTGGCGGTTGCGGCGGTGGTGTTGTTGATTCAGGTGCAGCCATACCGGATGGCGCGTCTGACCAACTTTGCCGACCCGTGGGCCGACCAGTTCGGCGCCGGTTATCAGTTGTCGCAAGCATTGATCGCGTTCGGTCGCGGCGAGTGGCTGGGCGTAGGCCTGGGCAACAGCGTGCAGAAACAGTTCTACCTGCCGGAAGCCCACACCGACTTCGTGTTCTCGGTTCTGGCCGAAGAGCTGGGTGCCGTGGGTTCCCTGTGCACCGTGGCGCTGTTCGTCTTTGTCTGTATTCGCGGCATGTACATCGGTTATTGGGCCGAGAAGGCCAAGCAGTTCTTCGCTGCCTATATTGCGTACGGTCTGTCGTTCCTGTGGATTGGTCAGTTCCTGATCAACATCGGGGTGAACGTCGGCCTGTTGCCAACCAAAGGCCTGACCTTGCCGTTCCTCAGTTATGGCGGCAGTTCGTTGGTGATCTGTTGTGCCTGTCTCGGCTTGTTGCTGCGCATTGAGTGGGAGAGTCGAACCCACCTGGGCAGTGAGGAGATGGAGTTCCATGAGAGCGACTTCGCCGAGGAGCCGACCCATGGGCGCTAACGTATTGATCATGGCGGGCGGCACCGGCGGACACGTGTTCCCGGCGCTGGCCTGCGCTCGCGAGTTCCAGGCCCGCGGTTACACCGTGCATTGGCTTGGCACGCCGCGTGGCATCGAAAATGACCTGGTGCCGATGGCCGGCATCGAGCTGCACCGGATCAACGCCAGCGGTCTGCGCGGCAAGGGCAAGTTGTCCCTGCTCAAGGCGCCGTTGATGTTGCTCAAATCCGTCTGGCAGGCGCGGGCGATCATTCGCCAGTTGCGGCCGGTGTGCGTGGTTGGTTTTGGTGGTTATGTGACCGGTCCTGGCGGCGTTGCAGCCAAACTGGCCGGTGTGCCGGTGATCGTTCACGAACAGAACGCCGTGGCCGGTACCGCCAATCGGTTGCTGGTGCCGTTGGCCGCCCGAGTCTGTGAAGCGTTCCCCGACACCTTTACCCTGTCGGACAGCCGACGGACCACCGGTAACCCGGTGCGCACCGAGCTGTTCCTCGACACACCGCGACCTGCCCTGGCCGGTCGCAAGGCGCGTTTACTGATCCTCGGCGGAAGCCTGGGCGCAGAACCGTTGAACAAATTACTGCCTGAAGCCCTGTCGCACGTCGCCCCCGACCTGCGCCCGGACGTGTTCCATCAGGCTGGGAAAAACCACGATGAAGTGACTGCAGAGCGCTATCGCGCGGCTGGCGTCGAGGCGCAAGTGCAGCCTTTCATCAAAGACATGGCCCACGCCTATGGCTGGGCCGACCTGGTGGTGTGCCGCGCAGGCGCGCTGACCATCAGTGAACTGGCTGCCGCCGGTCTGCCCTCGATGCTGGTGCCTTTGCCCCACGCGATCGACGATCACCAGACCCGCAACGCCGATTATTTGGCCCGTGAAGGCGCTGCCTTCCTGATGCCGCAAAGAACGACTGGCGCAGCGGATCTAGCCGCACGCCTGACAGAGGTCCTGATGCAACCACAACGACTCACCGACATGGCCACTGCGGCACGCCGCCTGGCCAAACCCGATGCGACCCGTAACGTGGTCGATACCTGCCTGGAGGTGGCCCATGGTTGAGAATCAGAAAGCCATGCCGCACCCGGAAATGCGCCGCATCCGTCGCATCCACTTCGTCGGTATCGGCGGCGTGGGCATGTGCGGGATCGCCGAAGTGTTGCTGAACCTGGGCTATGAAGTGTCCGGTTCCGACCTGAAAGCTTCGCCGGTCACCGAGCGTCTCGAATCATTCGGCGCCCAGATCTTTATCGGCCACCGTGCCGAGAACGCCGCTGCCGCCGACGTGCTGGTGGTATCGAGCGCGGTGAACACCTCCAACCCGGAAGTCGCCACTGCGCTTGAACGCCGTATTCCGGTGGTGCCGCGTGCCGAGATGCTGGCCGAGCTGATGCGCTATCGCCACGGCATCGCCGTCGCCGGTACCCACGGCAAAACCACCACCACCAGCCTGATCGCTTCGGTATTTGCGGCCGGTGGCCTCGATCCGACGTTCGTCATCGGTGGTCGTCTGAATGCCGCGGGCACCAATGCCCAGCTCGGCACCAGCCGCTACCTGATCGCCGAAGCCGACGAAAGCGACGCCAGCTTCCTGCACTTGCAGCCGCTGGTGGCCGTGGTCACCAACATCGACGCCGACCACATGGCGACCTACGACGGTGACTTCAACAAACTGAAGAAAACCTTCGTCGAGTTCCTGCACAACCTGCCGTTCTACGGTCTGGCGGTGGTGTGCCTGGACGATCCGGTGGTGCGTGAAATTCTGCCGCAGGTCAAACGTCCGGTCGTCACGTACGGTTTCGGCGATGACTGCGATGTGCGCGCGATCAATGTGCGTCAGCAGGGCATGCAGACTTTCTTCACCGTGCTGCGTCCTGACCGCGAGCCGCTGGATGTCTCGGTGAACATGCCGGGCAACCACAACGTGCTGAACGCGCTGGCCACCATCTGCATCGCCACTGACGAAGGCGTCAGCGATGAAGCCATCGTCCAGGGCCTGTCCGGGTTCCAGGGTGTCGGCCGACGCTTCCAGGTTTATGGCGAACTGCCGGTCGAAGACGGCAGCGTGATGCTGGTCGACGACTACGGTCACCACCCGACCGAAGTCGCGGCCGTGATTAAAGCCGTGCGTGGTGGCTGGCCGGAGCGCCGTCTGGTGATGGTCTACCAGCCGCACCGTTACAGCCGCACCCGCGACCTGTACGACGATTTCGTCAATGTACTGGCCGACGCCAACGTGCTGTTGCTGATGGAAGTCTATCCGGCCGGCGAAGAGCCGATCCCGGGTGCCGACAGCCGCAAGCTGTGCAACAGCATCCGTCAGCGCGGTCAGCTCGACCCGATCTACATCGAGCGCGGTGTCGACCTCGCGCCTGTCGTCAAGCCGCTGCTGCGTGCCGGCGACATCCTGTTGTGCCAGGGCGCCGGTGATATCGGCGGTCTCGCACCGAAACTGTTGAAGAGTCCGTTGTTCGCTGGCGCCGTTGCCGCGCCAAGCGTGGGGAAGTTGAAATGACTGCTGCTTACGCCAACCTCGTCTCCACTGTCGCGCCGAAAGACTTCGGCCGCGTTGCCGTGCTGTTCGGCGGCAAGAGTGCGGAGCGTGAAGTTTCCCTGAAGTCGGGCAACGCGGTTCTCGCAGCGCTGCAAAGCGCCGGTGTGGACGCGTTCGGTCTCGATGTCGGTGATGACCTGTTGCAGCGTTTGCTCAACGAGAAAATCGACCGCGCGTTCATCATTCTCCACGGTCGTGGCGGTGAAGACGGCAGCATGCAAGGCCTGCTGGAATGCCTGGGCATTCCGTACACCGGCAGCGGCATTCTGGCGTCGGCGCTGGCCATGGACAAGCTGCGCACCAAGCAGGTGTGGCACAGCCTCGGCATTCCGACGCCACGCCACGCGGTACTGAGTTCCGAGGCCGATTGTATTTCGGCGGCGACGGAACTGGGCTTCCCTTTGATCGTCAAACCGGCCCATGAAGGTTCAAGTATCGGGATGGCCAAAGTGACTTCCGCGCCTGAGTTGATCGACGCGTGGAAAGCGGCCAGTACCTACGATTCGCAAGTGTTGGTCGAGCAATGGATTCAAGGTCCGGAGTTCACCATCGCCACCCTGCGTGACCAGGTGTTGCCACCGATTGCCCTGGGCACGACACACAGTTTCTACGACTACGACGCCAAGTACGTGGCCTCCGATACCCAGTACCGGATCCCGAGCGGCCTCGACAGCAACAAGGAAAAAGAACTGATGGACCTCACGGCGAAAGCCTGTGAGGCGCTGGGTATCGCCGGTTGGGGCAGGGCTGACGTGATGCAGGACGCCGACGGGCAGTTCTGGTTCCTGGAAGTCAACACCGCACCGGGCATGACCGATCACAGTCTGGTCCCGATGGCGGCCCGTGCCGCCGGTCTGGATTTCCAGCAATTGGTCCTGGCGATCCTGGCCGCCAGTGTTGAGGCTCGAGGGTAAGACCATGCAAGGCGCACAGCTCAGACATCAGCCCCCTCCAGCACCCGGCCGCAAGCCGGTGCCGCGGGGTGCCAGCCGAATGGTGGCCAAAGAGCCGATGTCTGCGCGCCTGCCGAAAGCCAATTTTGGTTTTCTGAAAAGCCTGTTCTGGCCGGTGCTGCTGGTCGCGCTGGGGTTTGGCACTTACGAAGGCGCACAGCGTTTGCTGCCGTACGCCGACCGGCCAATCACCAAGATCGCGGTGCAGGGCGACCTGAGTTACATCAGCCAGCAAGCGGTGCAGCAGCGAATCGCCCCGTACGTGGCGTCGAGCTTCTTCACCATCGACCTGGCGAGCATGCGCACCGAGCTGGAACAGATGCCATGGATTGCCCACGCCGAAGTGCGTCGGGTGTGGCCGGATCAAGTGGTGATCCGCCTGGAAGAACAACTGCCGGTGGCCCGTTGGGGCGACGAATCGCTGTTGAACAACCAGGGGCAGGCGTTCACCCCGCGTGAGCTGGCGAACTACGAACACTTGCCACAGCTGTTCGGCCCACAACGGGCTCAGCAGCAAGTGATGCAGCAATACCAGGTGCTGAGCCAGATGCTCAGGCCGTTGGGCTTCTCGATTGCACGCCTGGAGTTGCGTGAACGAGGCAGCTGGTTCCTGACCACCGGTGCCGGCAGTTCGGGCCCGGGGATCGAACTGCTGCTGGGCCGCGGCAACCTGGTGGAAAAGATGCGCCGCTTCATTGCCATCTACGACAAGACGCTTAAAGAACAGATTACGAACATTGCGCGCATCGATCTGCGCTACGCCAACGGCCTCGCTGTTGGCTGGCGGGAACCTGTAGCGCCTACGACAGCCCAACCCGCTGTCGCGAAGAATTAAGAGAGGCAGGACCCATGGCAAACGTGCAAAGCGGCAAAATGATCGTCGGTCTCGATATCGGCACCTCCAAGGTGGTGGCGCTGGTAGGCGAGGTCTCGGACGACGGCACGCTGGAAATCGTCGGGATCGGCACTCATCCGTCCCGCGGCCTGAAAAAAGGCGTGGTGGTGAACATCGAGTCCACCGTGCAATCGATCCAGCGCGCCATCGAAGAAGCGCAGCTGATGGCCGGTTGCCGGATCCACTCGGCGTTCGTCGGTGTGGCCGGTAATCACATCCGCAGCCTGAACTCCCACGGCATCGTGGCGATTCGTGATCGCGAAGTCAGCTCCGCCGACCTTGAGCGCGTTCTCGACGCTGCCCAGGCTGTGGCGATCCCGGCTGACCAGCGCGTGCTGCACACCCTGCCGCAAGATTACGTGATCGATAACCAGGAAGGCGTGCGTGAGCCTCTGGGCATGTCCGGCGTACGTCTGGAAGCCAAGGTCCACGTGGTCACCTGCGCCGTCAACGCCGCACAGAACATTGAAAAGTGCGTGCGCCGCTGCGGTCTGGAAATCGACGACATCATTCTCGAGCAACTGGCGTCCGCGTACTCGGTACTGACCGACGACGAGAAAGAGCTGGGCGTGTGCCTGGTGGACATCGGCGGTGGCACCACCGACATCGCGATCTTCACTGAAGGCGCGATCCGTCACACCGCTGTGATCCCGATTGCGGGCGATCAGGTGACCAACGACATCGCCATGGCGTTGCGCACCCCGACCCAGTACGCCGAAGAAATCAAGATTCGCTACGCCTGTGCCCTGGCCAAGCTGGCCGGTGCCGGTGAAACCATCAAGGTCCCGAGCGTTGGCGACCGTCCACCGCGCGAGCTGTCCCGCCAGGCCCTGGCCGAAGTGGTCGAGCCGCGTTACGACGAGCTGTTCACGCTGATCCAGGCCGAACTGCGTCGCAGTGGCTACGAAGACCTGATCCCGGCCGGCATCGTGCTGACCGGTGGTACGTCGAAGATGGAAGGTGCGGTCGAACTGGCCGAAGAGATTTTCCACATGCCGGTCCGCCTGGGCGTGCCGCATGGCGTGAAGGGTCTCGACGACGTGGTGCGCAACCCGATTTATTCCACCGGCGTCGGCCTGTTGATGTACGGCCTGCAGAAGCAGTCCGACGGGATTTCGTTCTCGGGCATCAGCAGCCGCGACAGCTACAGCAATGACGAACCGAAAGCCGCCTTGCTCGATCGCATCAAGAGCTGGGTACAAGGCAACTTCTGAAGAATTACCGCAGCACCGTTGTAGATACAGGCAGTAGGCGAAAAAACTAGAGAATCAAAGGAGAGGGAAAATGTTCGAACTCGTAGACAACATCCCCGCAAGCCCGGTCATTAAGGTTATCGGTGTTGGCGGAGGCGGCGGCAACGCTGTCAATCACATGGTCAAGAGCAACATTGAAGGCGTTGAATTCATCTGCGCCAACACTGATGCCCAGGCGCTGAAGAGCATCAGCGCGCGGACCATCCTGCAACTGGGCACCAGCGTGACCAAAGGTCTCGGTGCCGGCGCCAACCCTGAAGTAGGTCGTCAGGCCGCTCTCGAAGATCGCGAGCGCATTGCCGAAGTCCTGCAGGGCACCAACATGGTGTTCATCACCACCGGCATGGGCGGCGGTACCGGTACCGGTGCTGCGCCGATCATTGCTGAAGTGGCCAAGGAAATGGGGATCCTCACCGTTGCGGTGGTGACCCGTCCGTTCCCGTTCGAAGGTCGCAAGCGTATGCAACTGGCCGACGAAGGCATCCGCCTGCTGTCGGAAAGCGTCGACTCGTTGATCACCATTCCCAACGAGAAGCTGCTGACCATCCTCGGTAAAGACGCCAGCCTGCTGTCGGCTTTCGCCAAGGCAGACGATGTACTGGCCGGTGCCGTTCGCGGTATCTCCGACATCATCAAGCGTCCGGGCATGATCAACGTCGACTTCGCCGACGTCCGTACCGTGATGAGCGAAATGGGCATGGCGATGATGGGCACTGGCTGCGCCAGCGGTCCGAACCGTGCACGCGAAGCCACCGAAGCGGCCATTCGCAACCCGCTGCTGGAAGACGTGAACCTGCAAGGTGCACGCGGCATTCTGGTGAACATCACCGCCGGTCCTGACCTGTCCCTGGGTGAGTACTCCGACGTGGGTAGCATCATCGAAGCCTTCGCTTCCGAGCACGCGATGGTCAAGGTCGGTACCGTTATCGATCCGGACATGCGCGACGAGCTGCACGTAACAGTCGTTGCCACTGGTCTGGGCGCGAAAATCGAGAAGCCTGTGAAGGTCATCGACAATACCGTTCACACTTCCATGGCGCCGCAACCGCAACAATCGGCTCCCGCTCGTCAGGAAGCTCCAGCGGTGAACTACCGTGACCTGGACCGTCCGACCGTCATGCGCAACCAGGCTCAGGCCGGTGCTGCGACTGCCGCGAAGATGAATCCGCAAGATGATCTGGACTACCTGGACATCCCGGCTTTCCTGCGTCGTCAGGCCGATTAATGGAATGTATCAGGGCTATGAAGGTGATTGGTGTTCAGCAAAGGTCTGGTCTGCTATCATCGCCAGCCTTTGTTGATACCAGTTCGCAATTTGCGCTGAAGCGGCCCAAGCCATGATTAAACAACGCACACTGAAAAATATTATCCGTGCCACCGGTGTAGGTCTGCACTCCGGGGAGAAGGTATACCTGACCCTCAAGCCTGCACCGATCGACACCGGAATCGTCTTTCGCCGTGCCGACCTCGATCCAGTGGTCGAGATCCCGGCTCGTGCTGCCAACGTCGGCGAGACAACTATGTCGACGACGCTGGTCAACGGTGACGTGAAAGTGGACACGGTTGAGCACTTGCTCTCGGCCATGGCCGGCCTGGGCATCGATAACGCCTACGTCGAGCTCTCCGCGTCCGAAGTCCCGATCATGGATGGTAGCGCTGGACCTTTCGTTTTCCTGATTCAATCGGCCGGCCTGGAAGAACAGGACGCAGCCAAGAAGTTCATCCGGATCCTGCGGGAAGTGACAGTGGAAGACGGCGACAAGCGCGCCACTTTCGTCCCTTTCGAAGGCTTCAAGGTGAGTTTCGAGATCGATTTCGATCACCCGGTTTTCCGTAACCGCACACAAAGTGCAAGCGTGGATTTTTCCAGCACTTCGTTCGTAAAAGAAGTCAGCCGCGCCCGTACCTTTGGTTTCATGAGTGACATCGAGTACCTGCGCAAGCACAACCTCGCACTCGGCGGTAGCGTTGAAAACGCTATTGTGGTCGACGCGGATGGTGTACTGAACGAAGACGGCCTTCGCTATGAAGACGAATTCGTGAAGCACAAGATCCTCGATGCAATTGGTGACCTCTACCTGCTGGGCAATAGCCTGATTGGTGAGTTCAAGGGCTTCAAGTCCGGACATGCATTGAACAACCAGCTGCTGCGCAAGTTGATTGAGCAGCCAGATGCTTGGGAAGTCGTGACTTTCGAAGACGCCAGCACTGCACCGATCTCTTACATGCGTCCGGTTGCGGCGGTGTAAGTAAAAACCTCTCTAGTTTTTAAAGGCTGCCTTCGGGTGGCCTTTTTTTATGCCTGCGGGAAGGTTATGCGGTGGTAGTGATGACGCCTTCGCGGGCAAGCCTCGCTCCTACAATGGCAATGCGTACCCTGTAGGAGCGAGGCTTGCCCGCGAAGAGGCCGGCCGCTACAGCAAAGATCTCACTCCGTAGCCACCACCCGATTGCGCCCACTTTCCTTGGCCTGATACAGCGCTTTGTCCGCCGCAATCAGCAACTGTTCAAGGCTGGTATCAGTCGTCGAAGTCCAGGTGCTGATGCCGATACTGACAGTAATCGGCGATTCCACGCCCGCCACAAACGGCAGTTGTTCCACCGCAGACCGAATGTGTTCAGCAATTTGCCGCGCGCCTGCGCTGTCCGTTTCCGCCAGCACCACCGAGAACTCCTCCCCCCCGTAGCGGGCGACCAGATCCGTTGGGCGCCGCACGTTCTCGGCGATCACCTTGGCCAGTGCGCGCAGCGCATCGTCACCCGCCTGATGGCCATGTTGATCGTTGAACGCCTTGAAGTGGTCGGCATCGATCATCAACACCGACAGCGGTTTGCCGGAGCGTTGCGCGCGAAACCACTCATGGCGCAGGGTTTGATCGAGCGTTCGGCGGTTGGCTACACCGGTCAAGGCATCGGTGGCGGCCAGTTGCGCCAGCTCGTGTTCGGCGTTGTGACGCCGGCGCAACTCACGGCGTAGCAACCACGTCAGCCACAGCAGGCTTACGCACAAGGCTACGGTTGCAGAGCTGACCACCACTGCCGTGCGCTTCCAGGCCGCAAAAACTTCATCACTGGACAGCGCAACGATGACGATCAGTGGCAAATTTCCGACCTTGGAAAAGGTGTACAGACGCTTGTCACGGTATCGATCGGACATGCTGGTGAAGCTGCCATTGCCTTCTTTGACGATGCGCTGGAAATTGGGGCGATTACTGAAATCCTTGCCAATCAGCTCTTCGGCCAGGCGTGGTTGCTGGGCCAGGAGAATCCCATTCTTGCTGATCAGATTGACCGTGCTATCGCGGCCGATGCTCAAACTGTTGAACAACTGATCGAAGTAACTCAAGCGCATGGCGGCTTCGGCTACTCCCAGAAACTCACCCTGGGAGCCGCTCAGCCGTCGACTGAAACTGATACGCCAATCCTGTTCGGGCGACCTGGCTCTAAAGGGGGGGCTGATGAACATGCCCGGGTCCGGGTTGTTCACGTGAGATTGAAAGTATTCGCGATCGGCGTAGTTGCCTTGCCTGGGCTCCACCGAAGCCGAGTCGGCGATCACGTCGCCCTTATTGTCGAGCAACAAAATATTGCCCTTGTACGGCGCGGCAGTGGCGCGGTCGAAATAGGCCATATGGCGAATGGCTGGAGATACGCTCTTGAGATCCTCTCGCTGGGAGGCGGCGATCAAGCCCAGCAGGGAAATATCATAGAGTTCGACATTGCGCAGCACGTCGGCGTCGATCAATTGCACGATGTTGTTGGCGGCGCGAGCGGCGGACAATTCGGCGTTGGCGCGCTCACGGATCAGCAGAAACGTCACGATGCTGAGTATCGCAATCACCAACAGCACACTGCCGAGAATCAGAAGTCGCTCCGATCGTGTCGACCCGATCGGATCTTGAGATTTCACACTGCTCACACTCATGGTTCTGGCTTCTGCAAATAAGGTGTTATGAAAGTTTTTTACAAGAGTCGGGCAGAGTCCCAGAAACCGGTCGCGTCCAGAGGGCTTGTATAAAGGCCGGATAAAAAAAAGGCCAGCAAAAAATGCTGGCCTTTTGCTTAGCGAAGCTTAGAAGACATTCAGCGGGTAGTCGACGATCAGCCGGTATTCGTCGGTGTCTTGATCCAGCGCGCCGTAGCCCTTGCCGCCACGGTTGGTGGCCCATTGCATGCGTACCGACAGATCCTTGGCCTTGCCGCCCTGGACCACGTACTTCAGATCAATGTCACGCTCCCAGTGCTTGGCATTTTTGCCGTCGGCGCTGTACCACGAGGCGTAGCCGCGGCTGTCTGGATCGGCTTTGGTCAGGTCCAGCTCGCCCCGAGAGTAAGACACCGCCGAGGTCAGGCCGGGTAGGCCGAGTCCGATAAAGTCGTAGGCGTACTTGAGTTTCCACGAGCGTTCATTCGGGCCATTGAAGTCGGAATACTGCTGGGAGTTGTCGAGAAAAATGCTGTCGCCCTGGCTGATGTAGTCGAACGGCGTGTTGCCGTTGACCCGCTGGTACGCGGCGGTGACGCTGTGATTGCCCACGCCGACGGTGAAATGCAGGCTGTAAGTGTTGTTGTCGATGTTGCCCAGCAGCGCATCGCCGGTGTCCTGCGTGTGATAAACGTGCAGGCCCGGATTGAGACTGATCAGTTCGTTCAGCGCGTAGGTGTAATCCAGATCGTAGTAATACTGGTTCCAGATGTCCTTGAGTTCGGCGGCGTAAAGGCTGCTGGTCAACCCCGGCAGGCCGCTCCAGGCCACGCCGGCCCAGTTCAGGTGCTGGCTTTCGTCGCCCTCGGCGAGGCTGCCATAGGACGTGCCGATGCGCGTATGACCGCTTTGGTTGTAGGGCTTGGTGAAACTCGCCTGGCCACCTTCGATCAGAAAACCGTCGAAGCTGTGATTGGTCAAGCTGACGCCGCGAAAGGTCTGCGGCAGCATGCGCGTCTCGCCGCCGGCGATCACCGGGTTGGCGAGAAACAGGTCACCGGCCTTCAGCTCGGTATCGAAGGCGCGCATTTTCAGCGTGCCACCCGCCGTCGAAAACGACCCCGGCGCTTTGCCGTTGCCATCGCCGACCGGCAGGATGCTCGAATTATCAGTGCCGCCTCCGCCGTCGAGCTTGAGGCCGAGCATGGCGTGGGCATCCAGACCGAAACCGACGGTGCCTTCGGTAAAACCCGATTCGAAGACCCCCAGGAAACCCTGGCCCCATTCAATGTTGTCGTCCGCCTGCTGCAGGCGGTTGCGGTTCATGTAGTAGTTGCGGGCATTGAGGTTGAGGCTCGAACCTTCGACAAAACCTTCTTGGTCGGCGGCCTGGGCGTTGATCGGCATCGTTACGGCGATTGCAATGAACAACGGATTGAATCTTTGAGGGAAACGCACTAGCGGTACAGCTCCTTGGGTCTACTGAACACTTCATTGTTTTGAAGTGCGGGATGTTTCTTGTCAGGGAAGACGAACCGGACAGCATTTGAACCACAACAAAAAAAAGCCGCTGATAGCAGCGGCTTTGAAGACAACTTTTCAACAGGAAGAGCCGACGAAAAGTGTCGAGGGAAATAGAGCGATGTGAGCGATCAGCTATCTTTCTCGACCCGTGGCTGGGCCTGAATGGTCGACGCTTGAGGGGTTTGCGCAGCGCCCTGCGCCTTGGCCGTCATTTCGCTCTGATGTTCTTCAAACGCTGCAGCGCGTGCTGCATTGTGTGCGACGAAGGACTGCGACTCTTCAGCCATGGCGAATGGAGAGAGGAACAAAGAGGACAAAACGAAAGCGCTGGCAATACCCATAGTGTTGGACATCTTTAAAACCTTCTTGCTTGGCAAGTGCTGTTTGGTGGCGCAAAGATAAGGATCCTGGCCGAAGGGAAACAGAGCCAATTCAATAAAGGACTGTTGCGGGATAAGCAAAGATCACTACCTGTAGGAGCCGGCTTGCTGGCGATGGCGTCTTCAAAAACATCACAGAACTTAAGACCGATCGCCAGCAAGCCGGCTCCTACAGATCTACGAAAGATCAGAAAGGAAGGTGAATACCGAAGGTATTCATGCCGTGGTCACTGCGCACAAACACATCCCCGCCGTGCATCAACGCAATCGCCTTGACGATCGCCAGCCCCAGGCCGTGGTTGTTGCCACTGTTGCTGCGCGACGCATCGACCCGGTAGAAGCGCTCGAACAATCGCGGCAGATGTTCGTTGGCAATCGGTGCACCGGGGTTTGCCACGCCGATGCTGACTTGATGGTCCTCGACGTCGATCTGCACCTGAATCACCTGCCCGGGCTCGGTGTGTTGCACCGCGTTGCTCAGCAAGTTGATCAGCGCTCGACGCAGATGCGCGATCTCGATCCGTACCTGCGCATCGCCACGGACCTGCACTTGAACCTGCGCGTCTTCAAGAATGAAATCCAGATACTCCAGCGTCGTCGCCACTTCATCCGCCAGCGAGGTGGACGTCAGTTTGGTGGCCTTGCTGCCCTGATCCGCACTGGCGAGGAACAGCATGTCGTTGATGATCGAACGCAGTCGCTCAAGCTCCTCAAGATTCGATTGCAGCACTTCGAAATAGTGTTCCGCCGAACGCCCGCGCGTCAGCGCAACCTGAGTCTGACCAATCAGATTGGTCAGTGGTGAGCGCAGCTCATGAGCGACGTCGGCATTGAACGACTCAAGCCGCGAGTAAGCCTGTTCGACCCGCTCCAGGGTGGAGTTGAAGGAGTTGACGAACT
This sequence comes from Pseudomonas sp. PDM02, assembly GCF_014852285.1. NCBI lineage: Bacteria > Pseudomonadati > Pseudomonadota > Gammaproteobacteria > Pseudomonadales > Pseudomonadaceae > Pseudomonas > Pseudomonas sp. PDM02. The sequence goes on from NZ_JACVBL010000016.1 coordinate 123,240, forward strand.
GATTGAGTTCCGGCGGCAACGACGATAAGCGCAAACGCCCGGAGCGCAACGGCGGCGCCAGGCGCTGAGCCTCCTGAGACAACTTGATCAACGGCTTTAGGCCGATCCGCGCCACCCAATAACCGAGTGCCGAAGCCAGCAGCACGCCGACAACCGCCAGGCTGATCAGCGCAATCAGCAGATGATGCTGGGTTTGAAAAAACGTCTCGGTGTCGATGCCGATCATGAAGCGCAGCGGCGGGCGTTGATCCTTGGCCGGGAACTGGCTGACCAGCACTTTCATTGGATAAGGCTGGCCCGGCAGTTGCAAATCGCGCATGCCCAGCGGGCCTTCGGCGAAGGCGCGGATCTGCGGCGTCGGGTTGCCATATTCGTAGTGCGGATCGCCGCTGGTGATCCAGAAACTGATGCGTTTGTCTTCTTCGCCGAGCAGCTTGAGCTTGTTGTTGATCTTCACCCAATGCTCGGGAGTGCCGTAACGGCCGACGGTGGATTCGAGCACGCTGTAACGTGCGTCCAGCTCGGCTTCGGGCAGCAAACCCAGGCCTTTGTCGACCTGCTGATAGAGCGCCCAGCCGATCAGCAGAAACACCAAAAGCGCCACCAGCGTGAACATTCCACTGAGGCGCAGGGCAATCGAATTACTGGACACCACGGCTCTCCAGCACATAACCCATGCCACGGATCGTGTGCAGCAGTTTCTCGTCGAACGGCCCGTCGAGTTTGGCGCGCAGGCGTTTGATCGCGACTTCGACGACGTTGGCGTCGCTGTCGAAATTGATGTCCCAGACCATTTCCGCAATCGCGGTTTTCGAGAGGATTTCCCCTTGCCGGCGGGCCAGCACGCTGAGCAGCGAGAACTCCTTGGCGGTCAGGTCCAGACGCGTGCCAGCGCGGGTGGCCTTGCGGCTGATCAAATCTATCCACAGGTCGGCGATGCTCACCTGCACCGGTTCATGGCCACCGCTGCGCCGGGTCAGCGCTTGCAGGCGCGCCACCAGTTCGAGGAAGGAAAACGGTTTGCCGAGGTAATCGTCGGCGCCGTCGCGCAGGCCTTTGATGCGGTCTTCGACACGCTCGCGGGCGGTGAGCATGATCACCGGGGTTTGCTTGCGCGCACGCAAGGCGCGCAGCACGCCGAAGCCGTCGAGGCCCGGCAACATCACGTCGAGGACGATCACCGCGTAGTCGCTTTCCAGCGCCAGGTGCAGGCCTTCAACGCCGTCCCGCGCCAGGTCCACGGTGTAACCCTGTTCCGTCAGGCCGCGGTGCAGATAGTCCGCGGTTTTTTCTTCGTCTTCGATAATCAGAACGCGCATGACCCCGCCTCAGTCTGTGGTCGCCAGCACCGGTACGGGCGCTGGTTTTTTGGGCCGATGAAATAGTCGCTCAAGCCACAAGTATATGACCGGAGTGGTGAACAGCGTCAGCGCCTGGCTCACCAGCAAGCCGCCGACCACCGCGATCCCCAACGGCTGGCGCAGTTCGGCGCCGGTGCCGTAGCCGAGCATCAGCGGCAGCGCGCCGAGCAGGGCGGCGAGGGTGGTCATGATGATCGGCCGGAACCGCGTGATGCAGGCCTGGAAAATCGCCTCTTCCGGTGGCAGGCCACGGTTGCGTTGGGCGTCGAGGGCGAAGTCGATCATCAGGATGCCGTTTTTCTTCACGATACCGATCAGCAACACCAGCCCGATCAACGCCATGATCGAAAAATCCTGGCCGCAAATCCACAGCATGATCACCGCCCCGAGCCCCGCCGATGGCAGCGTCGAGATGATGGTCAACGGGTGGACGAAGCTCTCATAGAGCACGCCGAGAATGATGTACACCGCCACCAGCGCCGCCAGAATCAGCCACGGCTGGCTGGCCAGCGAACTCTGGAACGCCTGGGCCGCGCCCTGGAAGTTGCCGCTCATGGCGGCCGGCATGCCGATCTCGGCCTTGGCCTGATTGAGCATGATCACCGCATCGCCAAGCGCCACGCCGGGCGCCAGGTTGAACGACAGGTTGGCGGCCGGGAACATCCCGTCATGGGCGATCGACAACGGGCCAACCGTCGGCGCATCGAATTTCGCCAGCGCCGACAGCGGCACCATTTCCCCACTGAGCGGCGAGCGCAGGTAGAAATAATTGAGGCTTTCGGCCTTGCCGCGTTGCCTGGTGTCCAGTTCCAGGATCACGTTGTACTGGTTGATCTGGGTCTGGAACTCGTTGATCTGCCGCTGACCGAACGCATCGTACAGCGCTTCGTCGACATCGCTGGCGGTCAGGCCGAAACGCGCGGCGGCGCTGCGGTCGATGCTGATGTGGGTGATGCTGCCGCCCAGTTGCAGGTCGTTGGAAATGTCGCGGAACGCCGGGTTGGCGCGCAGTTTTTCCGTGAGGCGCTGGGTCCAGGTGCTGAGGGTCGCGCCGTCGTTGCTCTTGAGCACGTATTGGTACTGCGCGCGGCTCGGGCCGGAGCTGAGGTTGATGTCCTGGCCGGCACGCAGGTACAGCACGATGCCCGGGACTTTCATCAGTTGCGGACGGATCCGGTCGATGAACTGGCTGGCCGAGACGTCGCGCTCGCTGCGTTTTTTCAGGGAAATCCAGAAGCGGCCGTTGGCGATGGTCTGGTTGCTGCCCGACACACCGACGGAGTGGGAAAACGCCGCGACCGCCGGATCTGCCGCGACGATTTCCGCCATCGCCAGGTGTTTTTTCACCATGTCGCCGTAGGAAATATCGGCGGCGGCTTCGGTGGTGCCGAGGACAAAACCGGTGTCTTGCACCGGGAAGAAACCCTTCGGAATGAAGATGTAGCCGGTGATGGCCAGGGCCAGGGACATGCCGAACACCCCGATCATCAATTTCTGATGGGCGAGGGCGCGGCGTAGGAGCTTTTCGTAGCCGGCCAGCAAGCGTTCGCCAAAGGTTTTTTTGCTGTGGGCGTGATGCACCGGCGCACGCATGAACAGCGCGGCGAGGGTCGGCGCCAACGTCAGCGACACCACCACTGAAATCATGATCGTAGACGTGGCCGTCAGGGCGAATTCCTTGAACAGCCGCCCGACCACGCCGCCCATGAACAGCAGCGGAATGAACGCCGCCACCAGCGAAAAACTGATCGAGACCACGGTAAAACCAATCTCGCCGGCGCCTTTGATCGCAGCCTCGCGCATGCCGTCGCCGGCCTCCAGGTGTCGGTGAATGTTCTCCACCACGACAATCGCATCGTCGACCACAAACCCCACGGCCACCACGATCGCCACCAGCGTCAGGTTGTTCAGGCTGAAGCCCATGATGTACATCAGGGCAAAACTGGCGACCAGCGAAACACCCAGCACCGCCGACACGATCAGCGTCGCCGACCACTGACGCAGGAACAGCGCCATCACCGCCACCACCAGCATGATCGCGATCAGCAGGGTGACTTCCACCTCATGCAACGAGGCGCGGATGGTCTGGGTTCGGTCGACCAGCACTTTGACCTGCACCGACGCCGGCAGCATCGCTTCGAGAGCGGGCAGGGCGGCCTGAATGCGATCCACGGTCTCGACGATGTTGGCCCCCGGTTGACGGGAAATCACCAGGTTCACCCCGGGCTTGTCACCGGCCCAGGCTTGCACGTAGGCATCTTCCGAACCGTTGACGACTTTGGCGACATCTTTCAGGTGAACCGGTGCACCATCCTTGTAGGAAACAATGAGTTGGCTGTATTCCTCGGGGTGGAACAACTGATCGTTGGTCGACAGTGTCGAGATGCTCGATTCACCGTACAACGCACCTTTGGCCAGGTTGAGGCTGGTGTTTTGGATCGCCAGACGAATGTCCGCCAGCGTCAGGCCGATGGCGGCCAGTTTGTCGGCGGAGGCTTGAACGCGAATCGCCGGCCGTTGCTGGCCGGTGATGTTGATCTGGCCTACACCGTCGATCTGGCTGATCTGACGGGACAGCAGGGTTTCCACCAGATCGCTGAGTTCGGGGCCGGGCATCAGGGTCGAGTTGATGCTGAGAATCAGCACCGGGCTGTCGGCCGGGTTGACCTTGCGCCAGGTCGGCAGGTTCGGCATGTCCTTGGGCAGTTTGCCGGCAGCGGTGTTGATCGCGGCCTGCACTTCCTGCGCGGCGGTGTCGATGCTTTTGTCGAGGGTGAATTGCAGGGTCAGGTTGGTCGAGCCGAGGGCGCTGCTCGAGGTCATCTGGGTCACGCCGGGAATGGCGCTGAATTGCACTTCAAGCGGCGTGGCCACCGAGGAGGCCATGGTTTCCGGGCTGGCGCCGGGCAGTTGCGCGGCCACCTGGATGGTCGGGAATTCGGCTTCCGGCAGCGGCGCGATGGGCAACCGTGGGAACGCAATGACACCGAGCAATACCAGGGCAAACGTCAGCAGGATCGTCGCTACCGGATGATCGATGCACCACGCGGAAACCGAGCCGTGGCCCTTCATGGTTTCGACTCCGTTTGCACCATTTGCGCGGGGTCAGTCAGCACCTGGACCGTCGAACCGGGCTTGAGGCGCGACTGACCGTCGCTGACCAGCACGTCGCCCGGTTTCACGCCTTTGATGATGTCCTGACCGCTGCCTTGATAGACCATCTGCACCTGGACGGTTTCAACCTTGTCACCCTTGACCCGGTACACAAAGTGTTGATCGAGGCCACGTTGTACGACGGTGGGCGGCACCACCAGCGCATCCTTTTCCAGCGCTGTCTGAATTTTTACCGTTACCAGCAGGCCCGGCCACAGCTTCTGCCCAGGGTTGTTGAATTCGGCCTTGGCGCGGATGGTCCCGGTGTTGGCGTTGATCTGGTTGTCGATCAGGGTCAGGTGGCCTTCGCCCAGCAGGTTGCCGGTTTCGCCATCGGTGTCGGCACCGATGTAGGCCTTCACCTGGGCGTGTTCCGGATCGTTGATCAGGCCTTGCAGGGTCGGCAGCATTTGCTGCGGCAGGGAAAATTCCACGGCAATCGGGTCGATCTGCGTCACCGTGAACAAGCCTTGGGTGTCGGTCATGCGCAGGAAGTTGCCTTCGTCCACCGTACGAATCCCCACGCGACCGCTGACCGGGGAGCGAATCTGTGTGTAGGAAAGCTGCACCTGAGCGGCGTCAATCGACGCCTGATTGCCTTGGGCGGTGGCTTTGAGCTGGTTGACCAGCGCTTGTTGCTGGTCGTAAGTCTGTTTGGACACGCCGTCGTCGACGCTCAGCAGTTTGTAACGCTTGAGGTTGACCAGCGCCACTTGCAGCTGTGCCTGGCTTTCGCCGAGCTGTGCGCGGGCCTGATCCAGGCTGGCGCGGATCGAGCGATCATCGATGGTGGCGAGCAAATCACCCTTGTTCACCAATTGACCTTCCTTGACCAGGATTCTGGTGAGGATGCCGTCGATCTGCGGACGTACCACCACGCTGTGCAGGGACAGCACCGAGCCGATGCCGCTGACGTAACGAGGAACGTCTTTTTCGGCGACGTTGACCACTCGAACCGGGATCGCCGTGGGCGCGGCGAGTCTGGCCGTGGCCGGTTTGGTGGCGTACCACACGCCCAGCGCTGCCAGGACAATCAGGAGGGCGGCGAGCAGGGCGGGTTTTTTCTGAATTCGCATGCGAGTGGGGCGCCGGGGCTGGGAGGACGGAATTTTGTCAGGGTTATACCTTCCTTTATAAACCTGTTCGCCGGTCAGGAAGGTGACTGCTAACTGACGGCGCTGTCAGTTTGGAGTTTGTGTTGTCTGTTCTGGCCTCATCGCCAGCAAGCCGGCTCCTACAATGGGCACGGTGAACCCCTGTAGGAGCCGGCTTGCTGCGGGCGGCGCTCCGACGATGGACGTCAACGATAACGCGGGTTGTCTGAATGAATGCGCCGCTTGGCAGTTTTTCGCGAGCAGGCTCGCTCCTACAGGGATCGTGTGAAGGTATACTGCCGCCTTTCGCGGCTCGCTGACCGGGCCCGACTCTTTTGCATCACCCGGAGCTTTCATGACTTCCCCGACACAACCGCCGGTTGCCGACGCTTTGAGCGACGACCAGGCAGACCTGCCAGACAGCGTCGACTCCAGCGCAGACAGCGAAACCAAAGCCGCGATCCCGGCATTCAAGTTCCCGTTCAAACCGGGTGAACTGGCCGCTGCGAAAACCGCCAGCCAGCCCTGGTACAAGAACGGCGCCAAGAACGGCCACACCAAGACCCCCGGCGCAGCGCCTCCCGGCACCCGTCGTTCGATGGGTAAACGCTGAGTTTTAACGCCCCCCCGCCATTGGCCATCGGCCGCGGTTTTCAATCGCGGTGATGGCTAAGTGCTCATATCCTGAGCCAGATCAACGTTTGTGGAATCAGTGCGCTTAGAGTCAGCAGCCCTGCCGACTCTTTCCATCCAACGAGCGCGCTTTCCATGAAGATCAACCTCCCGGTGACCGGCCGTAATGTCGACGTTGCGGCTGATGCGAATATCCTCTCGACCACTGATCTGACCAGCGCGATCACCTACGCCAACGACGATTTCATCAACATCTGCGGCTACAGCCGTGAGGAGTTGCTGGGCTCGACGCACAACTTGCTGCGCCACCCGGACATGCCGGCGGCGGCTTTCGCGCATATGTGGCAGACCCTCAAAAGCGGCCGCTCATGGATGGGGCTGGTGAAAAATCGCTGCAAGAATGGCGATCACTATTGGGTGAGTGCGTATGCCACGCCGGTGACGCAGAACGGTAAAGCCGTGGAGTATCAGTCGGTCCGGACCAAACCCTCGGTGCGGCAGATCGAAGCCGCGGAAAAAGCCTACGCACAGCTTCGCAGTGGTCGTACATCACTGTGGCAGCGGCTGCCGGTGCTCGGTCCGGGTCTCAAGGTGACGGCGCTGTTCAGTGCGACATTGGCCTGTGTGGTGGGCATCGAGGCGTGGCTAAACCCTTCGTCAGCCGTTTTCGGCGTACTGGCGTTTGTCGTGGGCAGTGGTTTGGCAGCGGTCGGCACCGGATTCATGTTGCGTCCGCTGAAAGCGTTGACCGAACGCGCCCGGCAGATTGCCGACAACCCGTTGAGCCAGGCTGTTTACACCGGTCGCCGCGATCAGTTCGGCCAGATCGAGTTTGCCTTGCAGATGCTCGAAGCGCAGATCGGCGCGGTGGTGGGGCGCATCGGCGATGCGTCGCAGCGCCTGGCCGGGCACGCGGCTGAACTGGTCGAACACCTGCAAGGCAGTCATAACAGCACGCTGGCCCAGCAGGCGGAAACCGATCAGGTGGCGGCGGCGATTCACCAGATGTCTGCCAGCGTGGCCGAGGTTGCCGGTCATGCGCAGCAGGCGTCCCAGGCGGCCGACCTGGCCGGCAACGAAACCCGTGAAGGTCATCAATTGGTGAGTGAAAGTCGCCATGCGGTGCTGCGTCTGGCCGAGGAGCTGGCGCGCGCCACCGAGGTGATTCATCAACTGGAGGGGCACAGCAGCGAGATTACCGGCGTGCTGGATGTGATTCGCAGCATCGCCGAGCAAACCAATTTGCTGGCCCTCAACGCGGCCATCGAAGCGGCGCGTGCCGGGGATGCCGGGCGCGGTTTCGCGGTGGTGGCCGACGAAGTCCGTGGCCTGGCCCAGCGTACCCAGCAATCGACCAACGAGATTCAACGCATGATCAGCACCCTGCAAAACGGCACGCGGGACGCGGTGGTGGTGATGCAGCAAAGCAGTGAACAGGTGGACAACAGCGTCGAACAGGCCCGACGCGCCGCCGATTCGCTGGACGCGATCAGTCGGCGGGTCAATCAGATCACGCAAATGAGCCTGCAAATCGCTTCGGCGGTGGAAGAGCAGAGCAGCGTCAGCGAAGACATCAACCGCAACATCATCAGCATTCGCTCAGCCTGCGAGGTCACGGTCAGTGAAGGGCAGCAAAGCCAGGCGAATTCCACCGATGTGGCAGGGTTGGCGGGGGACTTGCGGTTGTTGGCGCAAGAGTTTTGGCGAGCCCGCCGTTAAGCCGCGCGCAACGAAATGAAGGCATAGTTGAGCGGCGTCTCGGTGGCCACGTGCGCACCGGCCGCCAACACTTGCCCGGCGATGTCGTCACCCGACACGTGGAACTGCCAGTCACTGTCCGATCCTGTCAGCGGCTGTTGCGCCACCTGATCGATGACCGTGGCGAACGCGCTCATGTCCGGCAGATACGCGGTGAATCCATCGCCCTTCAGGGCCGTGGTCCGAATCCCCAGTGAGGCGCAAATCGCATCTTTGGTGCGGATATCGTCGCGATCCGCCTGACGGGAACGCTGGATGAGTCCTGCGAGCTCGTGATCGACCAATTCACCGCCAATGATCAGATCCGGGCCTTTTTCCCACGATTCCGGCGGGCATTCCTTGATCGCCGGGTTGAGGGGGATGTGCGGATTGATTTCCATCGGATAGATGCGGCACACCAGCGGCCGGCGTTCGTAGATGCGGCAGAGGTTGTCTTCGTCAAGATTCCGGCAGGGACCGACGTTGTACGCCGCAAACGTGATGGCCACGTAGGCCTCGCAGTCGCCGCTTTGAACCACCACCGAACGGCGCTCGGCATGTTCGCGTTGCTGCACCGGCAGGCCAAGGCCGTTGCCGAGGAAACCTTCCACCAGCACGATCACCTGACCGCCGTCGGCCGCCCACATCCGGGCTTCGGCCAGGGTCAGGGGGACGTGATGGTCATTGCAGCATTTGCCGCAACCTACGCAGGAAAACGTTGTATTCATTGAAAGATCAGTCGCTTGTCAGGGCCCGAAATGGCGACAGAATGCCACCGCAGAAGTCAGCGACGAAGCAAGTTATGCGCCATTTACCGGGATTTGGCGGGCAGGCGGATGGAGTCCCATTCGGTCACGTAGGCGGTTTTGCTTTTTTTGTTGTAGAGGCACAGCTCGGTGCCTTGCTGGCCTTTCATGTGTTTTTGCGGGTAGCGGCCTTGCAGGAGCACGGCGGTGTAGTCGACACGGTCATCGAACTGTGCGGCTTTGCCGACGGGGGAAGCGTCCGTCAGGCCGCTGGCCTTGATGCAACTGGCGAGCGTGGCTTTGTCGAAAGCGGCCCAGGCGTCTGGGCTGGAGGCGTGGGTTTGGGTGGCGAGGGCGGTGAGGCAGAGGAAGGTGAGGGTGGTGGCTTTCATGGGGCAGGCATCCTTGGGCATGGGTGGGCCGAGTATGCCTGATGGGATGAGGTTGAATGTGTCGGCCCTTTCGCGGGCAAGCCTCGCTCCTACAGGTACGGTGATCACAATGTAGGAGCGAGGCTTGCCCGCAAAGGCGATGTATCAGGCCGGAACCGGCTCCCGGCGGACCACAATCATCCCGGCACTTTCATACAACCGCTGCGCCCGAAGGTTGTCTTCCAATACCTTCAAATCCACAAAACCTTCGCGACGCTGCTGAAACACGTTGAATGCATTCAACAACAACGCCCGGCCCAAACCCTGACCCTGGGCTCGCGGGTGCACGACCAGATTCTTGATGTAGGCGCTGGTCCAGCACTGGCATACACCCACGATACCGTCGGTATCCTGCGCAATGAAGCACAGGGAGGGATCGTATTCAGGGTCCGTCTCAAACCGCTGTTGCCAGATATCCAATGCCGGCACGCGCCCGCCACCGTCCAGATAACCCAGCTCCATCAAACGATGAACGTCTTCTGCCAGTTCTGGACGATATTCGTGCAGGACAATGCCCTGGGGCCAGGTGATTGCGGGCACAACCTCCGCAAGGTTGCGCCGCATCAGAAAACAAAAAACCTCGGCCAACTCAGTGACCTTGTTCGGCGACCGCCTTGGCCGCTTCGATCAGGCACTTGGTCAGGTCCGGCGAAGAGAACTTGGTCAGCACCGCGTTGGCGCCGGCCAGACGCGCTTTTTCGCTGTTCATCGCGCTGTCCAGCGAGGTGTGCAGCAGCACATACAGGTGCGCAAAATCCGGGGTTTCGCGCAGGGTGCGGGTGAAGGCGTAGCCGTCCATCTCTGACATTTCGATGTCTGAAACAATCAGGTTGATCTGCTGGGCGGTGCCTTGCAGGTCCAGCAGGCAATCGATGGCTTCCTTGGCACTGCGCGCGGTATGGCATTGCAGGCCGAGGTTGCGCAGGGTGTGCACCGATTGCTGCAGGGCCACCTGGCTGTCGTCGACCACCAGAATGCGCGCGTTGCCGAGCACTTCCGCGTCTTCCATGCTCAGTTCGGTCGGGGCCGTTTCGATCTGCGCCGGGGCGATGCCGTGGATGACCTTTTCGATGTCCAGCACCTGCACCAGCGTGCCGTCGACCGAGGTCACGCCAGTGATGTACGAGCGCACACCGCCGGAGCCGAAGGGCGGCGGACGGATGTCGGTGGTCAGGCAGTGGACGATCTTGCTCACCGCCTGAACGTGCAGGCCCTGTTTGGAGCGGCTGACGTCGGTGACGATCAGGCAGCCGCCATTCGGGTCTTCCAGCGGCCGCTCGCCGATCGCACGGCTCAGGTCGATCACCGACAACGACGCGCCGCGCAGGGTGGCGATGCCTTTGACGTGAGGGTGCGACTCCGGCAGCTTGGTCAGCGGCGGGCAGGGAATGATTTCACTGACCTTGAGCAGGTTGATCGCCATCAACTTGCCGCTGCGCAAGGTAAACAGCAGAAGCGAAAGTGAGTCTGCGCGGGCTTTGGTGGAGGACATAAAAACCTTCTGTGGAAAAAGGTGATGGGCGAATGGAAGTCGCCAAAAGCTATCGATGCCGGGTTATCGACTTGATGGGGGCAGGCTTTAGGCTAAATGCCGATGTACGGCGAAATGCTGTCCCGACCTGTAGGAGCCGGCTTGCTGGCGATAGCATCACCGCGGTCCGTCAGACAAACCGTGGTGATGCCATCGCCAGCAAGCCGGCTCCTACAAAAGCGCTCACTTCATGCCCAGTCTTTTGGCCATTCTTCCGAGATTCGCCCTATCCAAGCCCAGCTCACGCGCCGCGCTCGCCCAGTTATTGTGGTGCCGATCCAGGCACGCGCTGATCAATTGCCGCTGATAACTTTCAGTCGCCTCGCGCAAATCCCCAGACACCAACGTCACTGGAGTCGCGGTCGGTGGCTCGGACGCTACCTCAACACTGCCACTGGGCAAATCCAGATCCGCCGCACTCAAGCTGAGAATCTTCGGCCGTTCCCTGCAGTTACCCAGCGCTTTCAACGCGCTGCGCCCAATCAAGTGCTCCAGCTCCCGCACATTACCCGGCCAGTCATACGCCAGCAACGACGCCTGGGCATCGCTGTTCAGGCGCAGGCTGTTGAGGCCCATGCGCGAACGGTTCTGCTCCAGGAAGAAGCCGCTGAGCAGCAACACATCCCGCCCGCGATCCCGCAGGGCCGGCACCAATAGCGGGTAAACGCTCAAACGGTGGTAGAAGTCGGCACGATAACGGCCACTGCGCACTTCCTCAGCCAGGTCGCGATTGGTCGCGGCGATGAGTCGCACATCGACTTGATGTTCCTTGTCCGAACCCAGCCGCTGCAATTGACCGCTTTGCAGCACGCGCAGCAATTTGGCCTGGACCGTCAGCGACAGTTCGCCGACTTCATCGAGAAACAGCGTGCCGCCATTGGCCAGTTCGAATTTGCCGCGACGGTCGCTGGTTGCCCCGGTGAAGGCGCCGCGCACATGGCCGAACAATTCGCTTTCCACCAGCGTGTCCGGCAGCGCGGCGCAGTTGAGACTGATGATCGGCTTGTCGGCCCGGGGCGAGGCGGCGTGAATCGCCTGTGCCACCAGTTCCTTGCCGACCCCGGTTTCGCCGGTGATCAACACGGTCAGGTCACTGCCGCCGACCAGGCTGATCTCTTCCACCAAGCGTTTGTGGGCCTTGCTCTGGCCGATCATCTCGCGGTTCTGCTGGCCGCTGGCCTGTCGGTACACCTCGGCGCGTTGATGCTCGTCTTCGACACGATTGGCCAGCCGTTCGATGCGCTCGGCGGCATTGACCGTGGCGGCGGCGAGGCTGGCGAAGGCTTGCAGGGCGTCCAGTTCGATCGGTTCCAAGCGTTCCGGGTCGAGGGCGTCGAGGGTCAGCAAACCCCACGGACGTTCGTCGATAAACAGCGGGCAACCCATGCAGTCATGGACTTCAAGGTGATCGTCGAGGCCATCGACCAGTCCGTCATAAGGATCGGGCATGTCGCTGTCGGCGGCGAAGCGGGTCGGGCCGGGGCTGCTGAGCAGGGCTTCGAAGCGAGGGTGTTCGCTGACCTTGAAGCGCCGGCCGAGGGTGTCGGTGCTCAAGCCGTCGACGGCCAGCGGCACCAGCCACTCGCCATCGAGGCGCAGTAGCGCGGCGGCGTCGCAGGGAAGCAAGGCGCGCATGGCTTCGAGCAGGCGCCGATAGCGCTCACCCTCGGGGAGTTCGCGGGACAGGTCCGAGACCAGGGGAAGCAGTGTGGTGAGCAAGGATTTTGCAGTCATAGTGACTCCGTGTAGTCGGTATGACTATAAGTCAGGGGGTGTCGTTATGACTAGAATGTTTTTAACTTATTGATTTATAACGACTAAATAACTGGCACGGAAACTGATAAGCATAGGGCAGTCAGTTAGGAAACCAAGCCGTTCAGGAGTCACCTTATGCTTAGCGTTCAAGACCGTGCAATCGTCAAATCCACTGTGCCGTTGCTGGAAAGCGGTGGTGAAGCATTGATCACGCATTTTTACCGCATGATGCTCTCCGAATACCCGGAAGTCCGCCCGCTATTCAACCAGGCGCACCAGGCCTCCGGTGATCAACCCCGTGCCCTGGCCAACGGCGTGTTGATGTATGCGCGCCACATCGATCAGCTCGACCAATTGGGCGACCTGGTGGCCAAAATCATCAACAAGCACGTGGCGCTGCAAATCCTCCCGGAACACTACCCGATTGTCGGCACCTGCCTGTTGCGTGCGATTTCCGAAGTGTTGGGTGAAGAGATTGCCACACCGGAAGTGATGAGCGCCTGGGGCGCGGCGTACGGTCAATTGGCCGAGATCCTGATCGGCGCTGAAACCAGCATCTACGACCAGAAAGAACAGGCCCCGGGCGGCTGGCGTGGTGCGCGGGAGTTCATCGTTGCGGCCAAGGTCGAGGAAAGCGCGGAAATCATTTCGTTCTACTTCGAGCCGGCAGACAAAGGTCCGATCCTCGCGGCTGAACCCGGCCAGTACATCGGCATGAAACTGATCCTCGATGGCGAAGAGATTCGTCGTAACTATTCGCTGTCGGCCCTGGCGAACAAAGGCCAGTACCGCATCAGCGTCAAGCGTGAACACGGTGGCCGCGCCTCGAACCATTTGCATGATCAACTGCACGTAGGCGCCAGCATTCAACTGTTCCCGCCATCGGGCGAATTCACCCTGAGCGACAGCGATAAACCGTTGGTGCTGATCAGCGGCGGCGTTGGTATTACCCCGACCCTGGCGATGCTGGAAGCGGCACTGGAAACCAAGCGGCCGGTGCATTTTATCCACTGTGCACGCAATGGCAGCGTTCATGCGTTCCGTGACTGGATTGATGGATTGGCTGAGCGTCACCCGCAACTCAAGCGTTTCTACTGCTACGACGAAGATGACGGCGTGAGCCCGGCGGCGCACAAGGTCGGATTGTTGAGTCAGGAGCAACTGGGTGAGTGGTTGCCACAGCAGCGCGATCTGGATGCGTACTTCCTGGGGCCTAAAGGCTTCATGGCGGCGGTGAAGCGTCACCTGAAAGCCTTGGGTGTACCGGAGAAGCAAAGCCGCTACGAGTTCTTCGGCCCGGCTTCGGCGTTGGAATAAACATCAAACCCGTAGGAGCAAGGCTTGCCGGCGAAGGCGTCCTCAAGATCGCTTTCGCCAGCAAGCCGGCTCCTACAGATTTGGGGACGCATCAGAGTTGTGTGACTGGCGCAGAACCTTGTAGGAGCTGGCTTGCCGGCGATGGCGTCTTTGAAATCGCATCGCCAGCAAGCCGGCTCCTACGGATTCGGGGCGTATCAACATCGTGTGACTTACGCGGAACCTGTAGGAGCCGGCTTGCTGGCGATGGCGATCTTGAGGACGCCTTCGCCGGCAAGCCGTGCTCCTAAAGGGCGTGTGTCGCTGGCAATCCGGGGTGTTTCAGCCTTTCAATTCTTTCAGGTGTTTGTACACCGTCGCCCGTCCCATGTTCAGCACGTTGGCCACATAGTTCGAGGCGCTTTTGCCTTTGAAGGCGCCTTCGGCGTGCAGGGCCAGTACCAGTTCGCGTTTGTGGTCGCGGGTCAGCAGGTTCAGGCTCAGTTGACGTTCGCGCAGCCAGCCATGAAGGAAGGTATTGATGCGCTCCTGCCAGTCATCGCGGAACAGTGAGTCCGGTTGCGGGATCAGCTTGCTCGGCGACAGGAACAGGTCCAGCGCGGCCTTGGCGTTTTCGAACAGCGAAATATTCAGGTTGATGCACAACACCGCCAGCGGATGACCGTCGCTGTCGCGCAGCACGCTGCTCAGGCTGCGAATTTTCTGACCATCCCAATTCAACTTTTCATACGGCCCGATGTTTCGTTCGCTGATGTCATCGCTGAGCATGTCTTCCAGCGCCGAGTCGTCACCCACTTCCCGTTTCGACAGGTTGTTGGCGATATAGTCGACTTTCTGTGTGCGCAGATCGTGCAGCACCACCTCGGCGTGGGGGAAGAACAACGTGGCGATTGCATCGGCGATCGCGCGGAAGTTGTCCAGGGCCGGGTCTTTTACAGGTGCGTTCATACAATGGAGCTCCAGGCAGCGTCAGCGCCCTGCAAAAAGGGCGCTGGAAGTTTGCCGTAATCGTGTCGACACGTCACCTGAGGACGCCGGTCAGCCCAAGCGAGCAGGGGACAGCATCCCGGCGTCCAGGCCAAAACGCTTGAGTTGCTCGGGCAGTGCTTCGCCGCGTACCAGCGCGGCGCTGGCCTGGCCCATGGCGGGCGAGGTCTGGATGCCGTAACCGCCTTGCGCCGCAACCCAGAACAGCCCCGGCACCTGCAGATCGAACCCGGACAGCAAATCGCCGTCGGCGACGAAGCTGCGCAGGCCGGCCCAGGTGCGGGTCGGGCGGCGGATGGTCAGGGTGGTGGCTTCTTCGATCTGGTAGATGCCCATGGCGATGTCCAGTTCTTCGGGCTGCACGTCGTGTGGTTCAACCGGGTCGGCGTTGGCCGGCGAGCCAAGGAACATGCCGGCGTCCGGCTTCATGTAGAACGACTCGTCGAGGCTGACCAGCATCGGCCAATGGTGGATGTCCGCGCCTTCCGGCCCGGCGAAGATGAATGCTGCACGGCGTTTCGGTTGTAGACCTAGCGGCTTCGCGCCGGCCAGTTCGCCGATCTTGTCGGCCCAGGCGCCGGCAGCGTTGATGATGACCGGTGCGCTGAAGGTCTGGCTGTTGGTTTGAACCTGCCACACACCTTCGCCGTCGCGGGTCAGGCTCAGGACTTCAGTGTCGGTATGCACTTCACTTTTATTGCGGCGGATGCCACGCAGGTAACCCTGGTGCAAGGCGTCGGTGTCGATGTCGCTGGCGGTCGGATCGTAGATCGCGCCGTGGACTTTTTCCCGGCGCAGGATCGGCAGACGCGCGCAGGCCTCGTCGGCGCTGAGCAGTTGCATCTCTGGCACCGTGGCTTTGGCGCTCAGGTATTGGTTGTTGAGCTCGGCCGGGTCGCCGGTGAAGTCCACGGTCATTTCGCCGCGCGGGGTCAGCAGCGGGTGTTCGCAGAAACCGGCAGGCGGGGCGTCGAAGAAGTCGCGGCTGGCCTGGGTCAGTGCTCGGACCTGCGGTGTGCCGTAAGCGGCGGTGAATAGCGCCGCCGAGCGTCCGGTGGAGTGGTAGGCCGGATGGGATTCGCGTTCGAGCACGATCACTCGGGCGTGCTGCGACAGCCAGAAACCGGTGGAAGCGCCGGCGATCCCGCCGCCGATGATGATGAAGTCTGCCTGGCTCATGAATGTCTCCTGTCGAGCGCAAATGCCAATAGTGTCGGTGCCCCCTGTAGGAGCGAGGCTTGCCCGCGAAGGCGGTGTGTCATTCTCAATATATGTTTAATGGCACACCGCCTTCGCGGGCAAGCCTCGCTCCTACAGGGGGTGGTGTTAGTGCTGAAGGTGGTAGATGGCATTGGCCAGTGCGATGTCTTCCAGGCCCAGGCCGATCGAGCGGAAGAACACGTGACGGTCATAACCGGGGCGCTGGACTTTTTCGCTGATCAAGCCCGGCAGGTCGCCGACGATGGCGCTTGCGTCCCAGCCGTGCTGTTCGCCGGCAATCAGCATTTCACCCGCCGAGCCCGGCGTGGTCAGACGATAGTCGCAGAACACCTGCATGTCATTGAGGCTCTGCGGCGGCACTTCATGGGCGCGTGGGGCATTGGTGCTGATGGAAGTGATCAATGCCGGTTTGGTCAGGCTGGAAGGGTCGATCACCGGGCCGGCAGACGAAGTGCACAGCATGATCACGTCGGCGTCCTGAACGGCCGCTTCGCGCGTGTCGACAAGGGTCAACCGTGGGTCGAGGCTTTTGATCTGCGCCACGGCTTCAGGGCTGAGGTCGCTCAGGTTCGGCGAGAAAAGGTGGATGCTTTCCCAGTCGCGCAGGCCTTTGACGTAATGCAGGTGTGCCAGCGCGACCTTGCCGCTGCCGATGATCGCCAGGCGGTTTGCATTCAGCGGGGCGAGGGCATCGACCGCCACCGCGGTTGTCGCGGCGGTGCGCGCGGTGGTCAGTTCGCCTGCGTCGCACAGCAGCAGCGGCTCGCCGGTCTGCATCGACATCAGCAAAGTCCATGCGGTCACCAATGGGCCTTGTTCGCGGACGATGTAAGGCGAGGTCTTGACCCCGTAAACCCCGTCTTCGGCCAGCACGCCCAGGTAGTTGATGAAATCGCCGGCGCCCTTGGGAAACTCCACCAATTGTTGCGCCGGTTGTACCGCTTGCCCGGCCGCCAGGTCGCGGAACAGCTTGCGCAGGATCTGCGGAACGTCGACCTGTGCCAGCAGCTCGCGGGCCTGGGGTTGGGTGATCACATAGGGCGTGCTGGACATGGTCGGCTCCGGGAATGGCAAGTAAACTAATTTGTCCATTATGGACTTTTAGTTCTGTCGGGCAAGCTCCCTTTGAAAAAAAACGACGAACGAAAAAAAAGCGCAGTCCGTTGCCGGCTGCGCTTCTTTTATTGCGACCCGCTGTTACGGACGCTTGCGCTCAACCGCCCGCAATAGATGCGTCGGTGGCGTTTCGCAGCTGATTTTGCGACCCAGCAGCGCCTCGATGGACGGAAGCTGGTAGGAGTCGTCTTCACCGGCAAAACTGATGGACACGCCATCGGCGCCGGCACGGCCGGTACGACCGATACGGTGTACGTAGTCGTCCGGGACTTCCGGCAAGGTGAAGTTGATCACGTGGCTGATGCCGTCGATGTGAATGCCACGACCGGCCACGTCGGTGGCTACCAACACGCGGATCTTGCCTTCGCGGAAGCCTTCCAGGGTCTTGATGCGCTTGTGTTGCGGCACGTCGCCAGACAATTGCGCGGCATTGACGCCGTCACGCACCAGGCGTTCTTCGATGCGCCGCACTTCATCCTTGCGGTTGGCGAAGACCATCACCCGCTCCCAACCGTTGTCGTTGACCAGGTTGTAGAGCAGTTTGTATTTGTCGGCACCAGCCACCGCGTAGATGTGTTGCTCTACGTTTTCGCTGGCCACGTTCTGCGCCTCGATCTCGACGATCGACGGGTCGGTGGTCCATTGCTTGGCGAGGTTCATCACGTCATCGGTGAAGGTCGCGGAGAACAGCAACGTCTGGCGCTCGTTCTTTGGCGGCGTCTGGCGAATGATCTGACGCACTTGCGGGATGAAACCCATGTCGAGCATGCGGTCGGCTTCGTCCAGGACCATGACTTCGACCATGTCCAGGTGCACGTCGCCGCGCTGGTTGAAGTCGAGCAGGCGGCCCGGGGTGGCGACGAGGATGTCGCAATGACGCGCTTCGAGGTGCTTGAGCTGCTTGTCGAAGTCCATGCCGCCGACAAACGTCATGACGTTGAGGCCGGTGTACTTGGTCAGGTCGGCGGCGTCCTTGGCGATCTGCACCACCAGTTCACGGGTCGGCGCGATGATCAGCGCCCGTGGCTCACCCATGTAGCGCTCTTTCGGCGGCGGGGTTTGCAGCAACTGGGTGATGATCGAAATCAGGAACGCCGCGGTTTTGCCGGTGCCGGTCTGGGCGCGGCCGATGGCGTCTTTGCCCGCGAGGGTGAAGCCCAGCACTTGAGCCTGGATCGGCGTGCAATACGGGAAGCCGAGGTCCTGGATGGCGTGCATCAGTTCCGGGGCAAGTTTGAAATCGTGGAATCGGGTTTTGCCTTCCTGGGGTTCGACGACGAAGTCTTCGAGTTTCCAGGGGATGACCGGCGCTTTTGGCTTGGGTTCACGACGCGGTTTAGCGGGCTTCGGCGCTTCGCTGCGTGGTTGCTCGGCAGCCGCCGCTTCAACAGGCTGGACGGCCGGTGTCGCCACAGGCTCTTGTTTCGGTGCCGCTACGGGGGCGGTCCGGCCAGGCTGATTACCGTCGGTGCGGTGGCTGGGGCTGTGAGACGGAGCGCTGGAGACTGGCGCGAGCTGCTCAGTCTCGCTTTTACCGAACATTTTCTTGAGTGCTTTGAGCACGGTCATCTCATCAATTGGTTAAGGAATATACGGCGGCCAGTGTAATGCAAGAATCGGGCGCGGCGTAGGGGGATGGATCAATGGGCTGTTTTTCAGCTGAGCCGTTAACGCAAGCGCTCGCCGAGCCAGGTGCCAATGTCGCGAATCTCCTCGGGTAACACTTCGTGACCCATTGGGTATTCCTGCCATGTCACGGTGACACCATGCTGCTTTAAATACTCGTAGGCGGTCCGTCCCATCGAGTTTTGCACCACGTCATCGTACTGACCGTGCAACGACAACACCGGAATCCGCTGTTGGCTGGCCGAAAGCTCCAGTCCTTCGCTGAAGGTCGGTGCATAAGTAGAGAGGGCAAGTACGCCACCCAGCGGCCCCTGCCATTTCAGGAACGCAGTGTGGAACACCACGGCGCCGCCTTGGGAAAAACCTGCCAGGAAAATTCGCGAAGCGTCTATTCCGCCGGCTCGCTGTACTTCGATCAATTTGATGATCCGGTCCGACGACGCTTCCAGCTGTTCGCGGTTGATCGCGCGTGCAGGGCTCATGGCCAATATGTCGTACCAGCTCGGCATCTCGTAGCCACCATTGATGGTGACGGCGCAGGTCGGTGCCTGAGGGAGAACGAAGCGAGTGCTCAGCAGGGTTTCCTGTAACGCTTCGGCCACCGGCAGGAAGTCGTAACGGTCGGCGCCCAGCCCGTGCAGCCAGATAACGCAGGCGTCTGCGGGCTTGACGGGTTCAAGAATCAAGGGCTCGGTCATGGCTGCTCCAATTGTGTGCGTGCGCTCTCATTGAGTGCGAGAGATGAGTGCGCGTCTGGTTGATCCGTTAAGAAGATGTCGCAAGGCTACAAGTTTTGCTATTGACCTGTCCCTTAAACGCTTTGGCGAGCGGTCTGGTACGGGCTTTGCTATAGGAAGCCTGTACGAAAAATCCCACGCCTGTCGGTAACACTATCAGGCCATTGTTCGTGGTGGGATAGCAAAAAATCCGGTGATGGATGTTCGCCAGTGGCCGCTACGGGCTTCGCGAACGTGAAAGGGCTACAGCCCGTTCGGCCGATTGGTGAGAAGTGAGTGGTCCATGATTTGGATTTTCTCCTACTAGACTCATAGCGCAGGTCCTACGTCGGTTGACCCCAAAAAAAACCAACACGGGTCAACTACGCCTCATAAGGGTGCGACTGGACTCAAGCTCCGACACAACAAGAGCAAAACTGGAGGTTTGAATGAAGATGTTGAAATCCACCCTGGCTATCGTGTCTGCAGCCGCAGTACTCGGTGTCAGCGGGTTCGCTCAGGCGGGTGCAACCCTGGATGCAGTGCAGAAGAAAGGTTTCGTACAGTGCGGCGTCAGCGATGGCCTGCCTGGTTTCTCGGTTCCGGACGCCAATGGCAAGATCGTCGGTATCGATGCTGACTACTGCCGCGCTGTGGCCGCTGCCGTCTTCGGCGACGCGACCAAGGTCAAGTTCAGTCAGTTGAACGCCAAAGAGCGCTTCACCGCGCTGCAGTCTGGCGAAATCGACATCCTGTCGCGCAACACCACCATGACCAGCTCCCGTGATTCGGGCATGGGTCTGAAATTCCCTGGTTTCATCACTTACTACGACGGCATCGGTTTCCTGGTAAACAGCAAGACTCTGGGCGTGAAAAGCGCCAAAGAGCTCGACGGCGCCACCATCTGCATTCAAGCCGGTACCACCACCGAGCTGAACGTTTCCGACTACTTCCGCGGCAACGGTCTGAAATACACCCCAATCACTTTCGACACCTCCGATGAAAGCGCCAAGTCGCTGGAATCCGGTCGTTGCGACGTGCTGACCTCCGACAAATCCCAGCTCTACGCACAACGCAGCAAGCTGGCGACCCCGAACGACTACACCGTTCTGCCGGAAACCATCTCCAAGGAGCCTCTGGGCCCGGTCGTACGTAATGGCGACGACGAGTGGCTGGCCATCGTGCGCTGGACTGGCTACGCCATGCTCAACGCTGAAGAAGCCGGCATCACTTCGAAAAACGTCGAAGCTGAAGCCAAAGGCACCAAGAACCCTGACGTCGCTCGTCTGCTGGGTACCGACGGTGAATACGGCAAAGACCTGAAAGTGAAGAAAGACTGGGTCGTGCAGATCGTCAAGCAAGTCGGTAACTACGGTGAAGTGTTCGAGAAAAACCTCGGCAAGGACACTCCGCTGGCCATCGACCGCGGGCTGAACGCTCTGTGGAACAACGGCGGCATTCAATACGCACCACCAGTGCGCTGATGGTTCTATCACCCGGTGGGCCAACCACCGGGTGATGTTCTGTTCCATTACATCCGGGGCACTTCATGCAAAATTCAATCGGCGCACCAAAGCAGAGGCTCAGCCTCAGCGATCCCAAAGTGCGTGCGTGGCTATTTCAGATCATCACCATTGTGGCGGTGGTCTCGATGGGCTGGTACCTGTTCGACAACACGCAGACCAACCTTCAACACCGGGGCATTACCTCCGGTTTCGACTTTCTGGAGCGCAGTGCCGGTTTCGGCATCGCTCAACACTTGATCGACTACACCGAATCGGACAGTTATGCCCGGGTGTTTGTCATCGGCCTGCTCAACACGCTGCTGGTGACCTTCATCGGCGTGATCCTGGCGACAATCCTCGGGTTCATCGTCGGCGTGTCACGGCTGTCGAAGAACTGGATCATCAGCAAGCTGGCGACTGTTTATGTGGAAGTCTTCCGCAACATTCCGCCGCTGCTGCAAATCCTGTTCTGGTACTTCGCGGTGTTCCTGACCATGCCGGGGCCACGCAACAGCCATAACTTCGGCGACACCTTCTTCGTCAGCAGCCGCGGCCTGAACATGCCGGCCGCGTTGATGGCGGACGGTTTCTGGCCGTTTGTGATCAGCATCGTCGTGGCCATTGTCGCGATCGTGCTGATGAGCCGCTGGGCCACCAAACGCTTCGAAGCGACCGGTGTGCCGTTCCACAAGTTCTGGGTTGGCCTGGCGCTGTTCTTTGCGATCCCGGCGCTGTGCGCGTTGATCTTCGGTGCACCCGTGCACTGGGAAATGCCCAAGCTGCAAGGCTTCAACTTTGTCGGTGGCTGGGTGCTGATCCCGGAACTGCTGGCACTGACCCTGGCCCTGACCGTGTACACCGCGGCGTTCATCGCCGAGATCGTGCGTTCGGGCATCAAGTCGGTCAGCCACGGCCAGACCGAAGCGGCACACTCGCTGGGTCTGCGCAACGGTCCGACCCTGCGCAAAGTGATCATCCCGCAAGCCCTGCGCGTGATCATTCCGCCGCTGACCAGCCAATACCTGAACCTGGCGAAAAACTCTTCGCTGGCGGCCGGTATCGGTTATCCGGAGATGGTTTCGTTGTTTGCCGGTACGGTGCTGAACCAGACCGGGCAGGCGATCGAGGTAATTGCCATCACCATGAGCGTGTACCTGGCGATCAGTATCAGCATTTCCCTGCTGATGAACTGGTACAACAAGCGCATTGCGCTGATCGAGCGGTAAGGAAAAGCGCATGAGTACTCATACTTTCAAGCCTGACATGCCTCCACCGAGCAGCAGCATCGGTGTGGTTGCATGGATGCGCGCAAACATGTTCTCCAGCTGGCTCAACACCCTGCTGACCCTGTTTGCGTTCTATCTGATTTACCTGATTGTCCCGCCGATCCTGGAATGGGCAATCATCGACGCCAACTGGGTCGGCACCACCCGCGCCGACTGCACCAAGGAAGGCGCCTGCTGGGTGTTCATTCAGCAGCGTTTTGGCCAGTTCATGTACGGCTACTACCCGATGGACCTGCGCTGGCGCGTGGACCTGACCGTGTGGCTGGCGGTGATCGGCGTGGCGCCATTGTTCATCTCGCGCTTTCACCGTAAAGCCGTGTATGGCCTGAGCTTCCTGGTGCTGTACCCGATCATTTCCTGGTGCCTGTTGCATGGCGGCGTTTTCGGTCTGACCCAAGTGGCGACCAGCCAATGGGGCGGCCTGATGCTGACCCTGGTGATCGCCACTGTCGGTATTGCCGGTGCGTTGCCGCTGGGCATTGTGCTGGCGCTGGGCCGTCGTTCGAACATGCCGGCGATTCGTGTGGTCTGCGTGACCTTCATCGAATTCTGGCGCGGCGTGCCGTTGATCACGGTGCTGTTCATGTCCTCGGTGATGCTGCCGCTGTTCCTGCCTGAAGGCATGAACTTCGACAAACTGCTGCGGGCGCTGATCGGCGTGATCCTGTTCCAGTCGGCCTATGTGGCTGAAGTGGTGCGCGGCGGTCTGCAAGCGATTCCAAAAGGTCAGTACGAAGCGGCTGCGGCGATGGGCCTCGGTTACTGGCGCAGCATGGGCCTGGTGATTCTGCCGCAAGCCCTGAAGCTGGTAATCCCTGGCATCGTCAACACCTTCATTGCGCTGTTCAAGGACACGAGCCTGGTGATCATCATCGGCCTGTTCGACTTGCTCAACAGCGTCAAACAAGCCGCCGCCGACCCGAAATGGTTGGGCATGGCCACTGAAGGCTATGTGTTCGCGGCCCTGGTGTTCTGGATTTTCTGTTTTGGTATGTCGCGCTATTCCATGCATCTGGAACGCAAGCTCGACACTGGCCACAAGCGTTAGGAGTTCTGTAATGAGCGAAGCAATCAAAAAGCCTGTGAGCCCTGAAGGCATTATTCAGATGCAGGGCGTGAACAAGTGGTACGGCCAGTTCCACGTATTGAAAGACATCAACCTGAACGTCAAACAGGGCGAGCGTATCGTCCTGTGCGGCCCGTCGGGTTCCGGTAAGTCGACGACCATTCGCTGCCTCAACCGCCTGGAAGAACACCAGCAGGGTCGCATCGTGGTCGATGGCGTGGAGCTGACCAACGACCTCAAGCAGATCGAAGCGATCCGTCGTGAAGTCGGCATGGTGTTCCAGCACTTCAACCTGTTCCCGCACCTGACCATCCTGCAGAACTGCACCCTGGCGCCGATGTGGGTGCGCAAGATGCCCAAGCGCCAGGCCGAAGAAATCGCCATGCATTACCTGGAACGCGTACGCATTCCGGAGCAGGCGCATAAATTCCCGGGGCAACTGTCCGGCGGTCAACAGCAGCGTGTGGCGATTGCCCGTGCCTTGTGCATGAAACCGAAAATCATGCTGTTTGACGAACCGACTTCGGCCCTTGACCCGGAAATGGTGAAAGAGGTGCTGGATACCATGATCGGCCTGGCCGAAGACGGCATGACCATGCTCTGCGTGACCCACGAAATGGGCTTCGCCCGCACCGTGGCCAACCGCGTGATCTTCATGGACAAGGGCGAAATCGTTGAACAGGCCGCGCCGAACGACTTCTTCGACAATCCGCAGAACGAACGCACCAAACTGTTCCTGAGCCAGATCCTGCACTGATCGAAGCCAGGCAGTGAAAAAACCCGGACGCTGTTCCGGGTTTTTTTTGCCCGAAAAAACACACCACGATCCCTGTAGGAGCCGGCTTGCTGGCGATAGCGGAGGGGCAGGCGACTTCCATGTTGGATGTCAGACCGAATCGCCAGCAAGCCGGCTCCTACAGGGTTTGCGCAATGCACGAGATGGCGAGCCGGGCGCGGAATTGTAGGAGCTGGCTTGCCGGCGATAGTGGTGGGTCAGGCGACATCCATGTGGGATGTCAGATCGAATCGCCAGCAAGCCGGCTCCTACAGGGTTTGTGTCGCATGCGAAATGGCGAGCCGAACGCGGAATTGTAGGAGCCGGCTTGCTGGCGATAGCGGAGGGGCAGGCGACTTCCATGTTGGATGTCAGACCGAATCGCCAGCAAGCCGGCTCCTACAGGGGGTGTGTCGTGTGCGAGATGGCGAGCCGAACGCGGAATTGTAGGAGCCGGCTTGCTGGCGATAGCGGAGGGGCAGGCGACTTCCATGTTGGATGTCAGACCGAATCGCCAGCAAGCCGGCTCCTACAGGGTTTGTGTCGCGTGCGAAATAACGAGCCGGACGCGCAATTGTAGGAGCCGGCTTGCTGGCGATAGCGGTGGGTCAGGCGACATCCAGGTGGGATGTCAGACCGTAATCGCCAGCAAGCCGGCTCCTACAGGGGGTTGTGTCGTGTGCGAAATGGCGAGCCGGGCGCGGAATTGTAGGAGCCGGCTTGCCGGCGATGGCGGAGGGGCAGGCGATATTCATGTGGGATGTCAGACCGAATCGCCAGCAAGCCGGCTCCTACAGGGTTTGTGTCGCATGCGAAATGGCGAGTCGGGCGCGCAATTGTAGGAGCCGGCTTGCTGGCGATAGCGGTGGGTCAGGCGACATCCAGGTGGGATGTCAGACCGTAATCGCCAGCAAGCCGGCTCCTACAGGGTTTGTGTAAACCGTTTGCCCTGTGGGGCGATGCTGACTAACATGTCAGAAAATTCATCCTATGATTGGATGAAAGGGCGAATCTTATGTCAGACATGTCTCCACTCATTAAACGTTCCCTGGTTGATCAGGCTCTGGACCAGTTGCGCCTGCGTATCACCGAAGGCGTCTGGTCTGTCGGTCAGCGCCTGCCCACCGAGCCTGAGCTGTCTGCCGAATTGGGCATCAGCCGCAACACTGTCCGCGAAGCCATGCGCGTGTTGGCGTTTTCCGGTTTGATCGAAATCCGTCAGGGCGATGGCAGCTATCTGCGGGCGGTGATCGATCCGCTGGACACCCTGAAAGCGTTGTCGCGCTGCTCGCTTGAGCAGGCTAGGGAAACCCGGCACATCCTTGAAGTCGAGGCCATCGGCCTTGCCGCGCTGCGCAGGACCGACGAAGACCTCGTGGCCTTGCGTGAAGCGCTCAACGTCAGCGGTGATCACTACCACGGCGATCTCGACAGCTACATCGCCTGCGACCTGGTGTTTCACCGTCGTCTGGTAGACGCCGCGCACAACCCCACCCTCAGCGAGTTGTATCGCTATTTCTCCAGCGTCGTCGGCGCACAACTGCGCCAGACCTTGAGCGTCACGCCACGCCGCCAGGAAGTGTTCGATCTGCATATCGAATTGCTCGATGCCGTCGAGCAACGCGACCCGGAACGCGCGAAAGCCTTGTCGAGGCAGTTGATCAATGAACCTTGAAACCGAGAACGCCATGTCCAGCAGCCACAGCACGATCACCGAAGCCAAACGCACGGCGGAGCTCGAAGAGCTGCTGATCGACGCCGAGGCCGATGACGAACAGGTCCAGCAAAGTCAGCCAATCCTGCGTCGCCCGTGGCTGTTGTTGCTGGGGCTGATTCTGGTCGCGCTGAACTTGCGTCCGGCGCTGTCGAGCATGGCGCCGATGCTCAGCGAGGTCTCGAAAAGCTTGGGCCTGTCGGCGGCGCAGGCCGGTTTGCTGACGACGTTGCCAGTGCTGTGCCTCGGTCTTTTTGCGCCGTTGGCGCCGATTCTGGCGCGACGTTTCGGCGCTGAGCGCGTGGTGTTGGGCATCCTTCTGACATTGGCCGGCGGGATCATTCTGCGCAGTTCGTTCGGTGAAATCGGCTTGTTTGGCGGCAGCGTGCTGGCCGGCGCGAGCATCGGCGTGATCGGCGTTTTGCTGCCAGGCATCGTCAAACGCGACTTCGCCAAACACGCCGGGACCATGACCGGCGTCTACACCATGGCCCTGTGCCTGGGGGCGGCGATGGCAGCGGGCGCGACCGTGCCGTTGAGCGAACACTTCGACAAAAGCTGGGCGTTGGGACTTGGCTTCTGGGTGATTCCGGCGCTGGTGGCGGCTATGTTCTGGTTGCCGCAAGTCGGTCAGAAACACGGCTCCCACAACGTGGCTTACCGGGTTCGCGGTCTGTTGCGTGACCCGTTGGCCTGGCAAGTGACCTTGTACATGGGCCTGCAATCTTCGTTGGCGTACATCGTGTTTGGCTGGTTGCCATCGATCCTGATCGGTCGCGGCCTGACCCCGACCCAGGCCGGCCTGGTGTTGTCGGGTTCGGTGATCGTTCAACTCGCCAGTTCGCTGGCCGCACCTTGGCTGGCGACGCGCGGCAAGGATCAGCGCCTGGCGATCGTCATCGTCATGGCGCTGACCCTCGGCGGTCTGTTCGGTTGCCTCTACGCACCCATCGAAGGCTTGTGGGGCTGGGCGATCCTGCTCGGCCTGGGGCAGGGCGGAACGTTCAGCCTGGCGTTGACCCTGATTGTCTTGCGCTCGCGGGATTCGCACGTGGCGGCCAACCTGTCGAGCATGGCCCAGGGCTTCGGTTACACCCTGGCGTCCATGGGGCCGTTCGCGGTCGGCATCGTGCATGACTGGACCGGCGGCTGGAATGCCGTGGGCTGGATCTTCGCTGTGATCGGCCTCGGCGCCATCCTTGCCGGCCTCGGTGCCGGGCGTTCGCTGTACGTGCAGGTGGTCAGCGAAAAGGTCTGACTACAGGTAAACAACGTCCAGCGTTGCCGAACCGTCGAGCTGCACCTCCGTGCTGAGGTCCAGCTCGGAGGTGGGCGCGATGACCGTTTCTACCGTCACCCGGCTGGTCAGTGTGCGGATGGCAATCGGGCCGGCGCTGCTCCCGGCAATGTCAGTGAATCCGAGATAACTTCGGGCGCCAATCGGAATGGCCTGGCTGTTCGACGAACTCCAGGCCTTGCCGCCCGTGGTGGAATCGGTTCGATAGACCTGCATCAGGTCGTCCACCACGGTGCTGGCCGGATCGAAGTTCAGTGAATACAAGCCGATTTTATTTTGGTTGTGGTCGTGGTTCAGGCCGTAGTAAATCTCACTGTTGACGATTGCCGAGCCGTCGCGGTTGTCGCGCATCAGCAGGGCAAAACGCGCGGGTGCATTGCACTGAATGTTGAGGTCGAGGGTCTGGTCGCGCAGTCGCGTGCGTTTGTCGACGCTGAGGTCCTGCCGGGAGATTTTTCCGTAGTCGACGAGGCCGTTGTTGGACAGCATCGGTGTGCAGGCGAGCGGGGTGAGGGTGCCTTTGACGGTCAGGTCAACCGCCGATGCAGCAAGAGCGATGGGCGTGATGCTGATCAGTAAAGTTGCCGAGAAGGTTGCGAGATAGTTGTTCATTCATGAAGGTCCTTTTCTTGGGTTGCCGTGTACCGATGTCGCATCACCGTTGCCGATAATGCGGCGCCCTGATTTACAGGTAGTTCATCTCAAGCGTTGCAGAACCATCGATCAGCACTTCGTTGGTCAGGTCAAGTCCGTCGGCCCGCGCAATCGAAGTAGTGATTCCCAGTTCCAGGGTCAGATCCTGAATAGGGATCGGCAAGCCAGGATTACTGATGGCCGCCACCGACATGTATTGTCCGGGCCACATGAAAAACTGGGCTTTCCAGTCGTTCTTCCCATCCACGGACTTGATGGTCTGCACGGCTTCGCCATCGGCGACGGCATTGATCATCGTCAGTAAATAACCACCCAGATTCTGGGTTTCATTGATCTTGCCCAAGCCGAAATACACGCTGGAAGGAAACGTGGAAGAGCCGGCGCGATTGTCCTTGGCGAACAGGGCGAATGGCGTGGGGCCGTCGCATTTCACGCCCAGCGTCAGTGTTCTTTCTTCGAGGGGGGTGGACGTGTTCTGTTTCAAATCTTTGGCCGGAATCTTTCCATAATCGACGATGCCGTCGCTGGACAGGCTCGGGGTGCAAGCGTTCGGAGTGATGAGGCCTGTGACCGTCAGGTCCGTCGACGAGGCGGCGAAGCTGAGTGGGGACGTCAGGGCGATGATCGCCATCGTCAGCGCGTGTGGAATTGTTTTCATGGGACAGGTTTCGCTGTGTCTGGTGAGCGCAATCAGTCCTTGCCCGAAGCGTGACCTCGGGCAAGGTGCATGGCTTACAGGTACTTCATTTCAAATGTTGCTGAACCGTCGACAGTGACTTCATCGATCAGGGTCAGGCTGTCCGCCCGGGCGATATAGGTCTGGATTTCCAGCTCCATCGTGAGGTCTTTGACGGGAATGGGGCTGCCCGCACCGACCGATGTCAGCTCACCGGGGCCTATGTGATTTGTGCGGGGCCAATACCCTGCGCTTTGTAAATAGATCGCTTGAACAGTCTTCCCGTCTGCTAAAGCGCTTTTGATAACTGCCTGGAACATACCCAGTTTTTCAAATGCGTTGGTTTCCCCCAGACCGAACGCGTTATCGGCCAGCGAGGTCGCGGCTCTGTTATCAATAGCATTCAGCGCGAACTTATTCGCTGCGTTACAAGCTACGGTGAGCTGCATTGGCTGAGTGTTTACCAAAGTGTTTGAAGTCATTTTGAGATCTTTCGCCGAGATTTTGCCGATGTCGACGATCCCTCCCCCGGAAAGCGTCGGGGTGCATGCGTTCGGGGTGATAAGGCCCGTCACCGTCAAATCAGTGCTCGAAGCCGCCAGCGCATAAGGCGCAACGCCAATCAACGCGGTGGCGGAGAGTGCTGCAAAGTACTTTTTAAACATTTCTTGCTCACTTCTATGGTTATTGCCCTGACTGCCCCGAGGCGCTCAACTGCGCCCCGGATCCAGCAGGATCGGGTTGGGTGTCACAGGTAAATAATCTCGATCGTCCCCGCGCCATCGAGCTCGATGGCGGTGCTCAAATCCAGGCTGTTGGTGGGGGCGATGACGGCGTCCACGGTCACCGTGGTGCTGAGGTTCTGGATCAGCGCCGGGCCGGCGTTGCTGCCGGCACTGTCGGTGAACGCCAGGTAACGGGTCTGGCCGATGGGGATCGGGTTGGCGCTGCCGGTGTTCCAGGCGGAGCCCGCAGTGGAGGAGTCGGTTTGATAGAGGCGGGCGAATCCGTCGGCATTGGCGCGAGCCGGGTCCACGTTCAGTGAATACTGGCCAATCTTGTTGCCGCGGCTGTCCTTGCCCAGGCCGTAGTAAAACTCGCTGTCGAGCGTCGTCGAGCCTGAGCGGTTGTCATGCATGATCAGGGCGAAGGAGGCCGGCGCGTCGCAGCCGATCATCAGCGTCAACGACCTGGGTGGCAGGCGCGTGTCCTTGTCGGCGTTGAGGTCTTTTTTCGACAGGGTGCCGAAGTCGGCCACGCCGCCGTTGGACAGCACTGGCTCGCAGGCCGCCGGGGCGAAACGGGCGCGCAAGGTCGCCTCGCGGGTGCGTCCGGCGCCGATGGCATCGAACACCCCGAAGGCTTCCCAGGTCACCGCGTCACGCACCTGCATGCCTTGCTCTTGAACCCAGGCGGTCAGCTCAAGTTGCGCCGAAAAACTGCGCCCCTGTACCGGCACGCCGGCCTGCACCGGCACGATCCCGTGTTCCGGTCGCCAGATCAGGTTCGATGCCGTTTTGGTCGGTGGCTGACCGGCCCCGGCAATCAAGCCGATTTCCACCGACTGGCCGTCGAGCACAGCGTCGCGAATGCGTACCTGATAACTGCCGCGTTCGGCAAAGTGAAAGCGTTCGGCAGTCGCGGCCATCGCCCGATAGAACAGGCTCATGTCGATGGGCTGCGCACAGCTCACGGTCAGGCTGAGCGGGCGCTCGCCGAGGTGTCGTTCCGCTGCCGCATCGGGGCGGATCGCCCGGTTCATCAAGCCGTAATCGAGCTCCGGCTGGCTCAGGTTGAACTGACAGTCGTCGGTGGACGCCGAGGCCAGTGACGTGAGTCCGCCCAGTGCCAGCGGCGCGAGGGTCAAAAGCAGATAGCGCGACAGGTTCATGAAGTCATCCTCAGAGGGCTCGGCACTTGGCGGGGGCGGTTTCGTAGTACGCGTTGGTGTCCGCGTCGGCGGGCAGTTCGAAGCGCAGTTCGCAGCGCTCCAGCCCCGGCGCGCTGATCCACAGCGCACGGCGGTCGAGGGCGTTGGGCAAAAACACCAGGCCGCCGTCCTGCACCAGGGTCACGAACTCGCCATCCTCGGTGTTCACGGCGGCCCCGCGCGGCAGGGGTGCGCCGTTGGCGGTGGTGGCCTTGAGCAAGGCTCGACGGGTCATCGTGATGCCGAATTCAACGTTGTCGACGGCGCCGCGACCGGCCGAAATCACCGCCAGCCCGTTGTGAATGTCGGCGTTGCGCGGCAGGGTTTTGGTGTCGACTTCCACCGGGCTGCGGCCGTACGCCGCCACTTGCGGGATCACCGCCTGACCTTGCCAGTCGGTCCACACCGGACCGCTGGGCGTCGACACTTTGACCGAACCCATGTCGCCCACCGACAGCAGCGCAAAGGTGTCGCTCACCGGGTACGGCGACAGCGTCATGCCACCGCCGTGCAACACCGCGCCGCCACGGGCGCTGGCCTGATAGCTGGAGCGTTCATCGTCGGCGCGGGTGTAGTTGAGATCGAGTTGGGCGTAGCGCGGCAGCAGTGAAACGCCAGCCGTGGATTGCACCTGTTTGTTACGCGTGTCGTGTTCGACGCCGACCCGGTAACCCAGCTGATCGTTGACCCGCTCACTCAAGCCGACGCCGCTGCGGTACTCGCCAGCGGAACTGCGCACCCAGGTGCGCGCCCGGCGGTTCTCGCCCAGCGGAATGCTGAGGTTCAGGTAGACGCTGTCATCGTTGCGGCTGGCGCCGCTGACCTGCCATTCGGCGGTCGCCGAGACCGACACGCCAGCGATGCTGGTGCCCCAGGAGGCGAGGGCGCGGCCGCTGCTTTGGCCGTCGAACGAACTGGAGCGGCTGAAGCCGCTGCTGAAGGCGCCGAGCCATAGGTGCGACCACGACAGGGCTGCGCTCTGCTGATCGCGGTAACGGGAGTTGCTGTTGTCGGACGTGTTGTCGAACACCGCCTCTTCCAGTTCCCGGTAGCCGAGGGTTCGGTAAGAGCTGCCGGCATTGAGCGCCCACTGCTCGCTCAACCGGTACGAGACGCTCAGGTCCGCCTGAAGTCCCTGACTGGCTTGCTTGCCGCTGGCGTGCGCGCCGGTCAGCGTGGCTTGCACCTGGGTGGCGGGCGAGGGCAACAGGCCGACGCTGGCGCCCGCCGCGCGATAGTCGGCGGCGCCGGTCAGGCCGGTGCTGAGCAACACTTGCGGGGTGAGCGCACCGCTCCAGCCGCCGCTGATCACCCAGGGATCGTCACTCTGTGAGTCACCGATACTGCGCACCTGGCCGGCCCCCAGCGAGTAACCGGGCGCTGGCAAACTGACCCCCAGCATCGCGGCCTGCACGGTAAAACTGCGCTCGCTGCCATCGGCCTCCTTGATCGTGACTTCCACGTCGGAACGCGTGTTGAGCCGTCGCACGTTGGTGAGCGCGAACGGGCCGGCGGGCACCACCGTGGAATGGATCAGCGAGCCGTTCTGGCGGACCTCGATCTGCGCCTGACTGTTGGCGATTCCTTCAATGACCGCGCTTTGCCCTTCGACCTGCAGCGCTTGCTCATTGAGCACTTGCACGCCGGTGATCTGCGCACCGGCGAGCACCGGGTTGTAGAGGTTGATCTGACCCGCCTGCAGCACCGCTTCCTGACTGGCGAAGGTGCGCTGGGCGTAGGCCGCAATGTGCGTGGTGCGGGAGATGTCGTCCTGCCAGGTCTGTACCTGACGGCTGCGCACGATCCAGTCACCGGCATTGAAACCGAGTTCGGTGTTGGCCGAGGCGTAGCGGCTCGAACTGTCCCCTGAACGGCTGTGCAAACCGGTGACGTCGTAGTTGATCAAACCGGCAATACCCCCGGTTTGGTAACCGGAAAAGTCCCGGGCCGTGGGGCGTATCGCGTCGGTGGGCACGATCAACGACAGGGCGAGGTTCGCGGGGTCCGGTTCGATGACGGCCTGCGGCGCGCTGCCAAGAAAATCGTGGCACTGGCCATCGTCCAGCGTAAGCGCGGGCACCGTAAGGTTCGCCGCATCGAGCAGCGCGCGGTCGAAGCACAATGCCCCTTCGCGATTGAACGTGACGTCGACCCGGCCATGGCGCTGACCGTTGACGGTAAGCGTGACCGGGTGCCGGCCGGCCGTGAACTGCGGCGCCTGCATCAGCAACGTCGCCAGCGCCGGATCGATGCCGCGCTGCAGCAACGTGTCCTTGTCGAACGACGCCGGTAACGACGCCTCACCGTGGGCGTCGAGCATCATCAGCGCGTTACTCAGCAGCAACGCCACTGGGGTTCGCCGCCGCCATGGATAAGGGCGAGCGGCGGCCCAAATAACGGGCACGGCTTCGCCATCACGGTAAATCGATACTGTGTTCATCGGGTTCACTTGGGTTATTGCGGTGTGCGGCTATAGGCACACCTGTGGCAACGGCCAGGTGGCCGTCGCCTTGAAACATGTGCGCTCATCCGTCCGTGATGACGCCGTCAGAGTGGTTCAGGACTGGATGGGCGCCTCGTAATGCGGCACCGCAAAACCGTAGACCGTTGCCGGTTGAAAGCGCACCTGCGTGGCGGCGCCTTCGGGCACCTTGATGCTGATGTGCTCACCGGGCAGCACGTAGGTTTTCGGCAACATTGCGTTGACCGCCGCCGGCAACAATTGCACCTCCTGGCCCAGGCGGACCACATAAGGCGTGTCGTTGCGCACGGTCAGTTGACCGTCCTTCAGCGACCATTGCAGGTCGGTCCACGGCGTGCGATTGGGCGCCAGGCCTTTGGGGTGCAGGATCACCGGCAAGTTCTGGCGCACCGTCACGCCGACTCGGGCCTGCCCGGCTTCGGCGGGGGCTTTGCCCTGGGGGATGCCTTCAAAGATCACCCGTTTCAAACGCTGAGTGAGCAGGGGCTTTTCCGATTGCAGAATAAACCGCACCAATTGGGTTTTGCCCGCTTCGACGCGCGCCAGCGGCGGCGTCACGAACACCAGCGATTCGCCGTCCTCGGCAATGTCTTCGAGGGTGACGTGCATCAACGCCAGGTTGGCATCGGTGTTGGTCACGGACACGGACGCTTCGCCGTCGGCCTCGTTGACGATGACCACGGAAGTGTTCGGCACCATGCCGTCGGCCTGAGCCTGTGCGCTCAGCAGCAGGGCAAATGCGCCGAGGCTGGAATGGAACAGATGACGGGTGACTCTGGAAAACATCGTCATGAAGTGTCTCGTTGAATATTCGAAAAAATGGAGCCGGGAACACCGGCCTATCAATAGTTCAACTGCACGGTGACATGCCCGTCGATGGGGATTTCGTCGGTCAGCGTCAGGTCATTCGCGCGAACGATGGTGGTAAACGCCGTGAGCCGCGCACGCAAATCCTTGATGGCGATCGGTGTGGTCAGGTCGGTCAACGCCGCGAACGCGGTCCGGCCGGCGTGCCCCAGGTAGGAAGACACTCGCCAGGTGGCACCGTCGTTGAGGGAGATGATGGTTCTCACCGTCGCCCCATCGGCCACCGTATCGAACAGGCCGAACCTGACACTGCCCAGGTTCTGGTCGTCGTTGACGACGCCCAGTCCGTGACTATGAGGGTGGAAGGCGGAAGAGCCTTCGCGGTTGTCGATCGTCGTCAGGGTAAACGGCGTGGCGCCATCGCAGTTCACGTCCAGGTACAGCGTGCCGTTTTCCAGGGCTGTGGGCTGGTCCGGTTTCAGGTCTTTTACTGTCAATTTGCCGTGGTCGACGATGCCTCCATCGGACAGGCTGGGTGTGCAGGCGCTGGGGGTGATCAGGCCGGTGACGCTCAGGTCGGTACTGCTGGCGGCCAAGGCCACGGGAGCGCAGGTGATCAACAGGGGCGTCAATAGAGCGAGGGAGCATCTGTCCATGATGGGTCGTCCTTTGAGTGAGCGGGCAACGCCGTGGGGCTGGCGTTGCTCGTTGATGACGGAGGGTTACAGGTACTCGATCTGGAGCGTTGCGGAGCCGTCGAGTGTGACTTCGTCGGTGAGGGTCAGGCTGTTGGCGGGGGCGATGATGGTGTCAATCGCTACATCCAGCGTCACGTTTTGGAGGAAGTCAGGTGCCCAGACAGTGTCTGTACGGGTTCCAAACGCGATCCAGTGATGAGGTGCGATGACGGTGTCAGCGTCGAACCGATCCCAAGTGTCGCCCTCATTTCCCGACCATAAAACTGATACAGGGGCATCGGCGACCGGGTTTCGGAACCCCAGATCGTATCCGCCTAGTTTTTCATTCGTATTGATCTGGCCCAAACCGAAGCTAGCACCGCTAGCGGTGTTTTTCCTGTTGTCGAAAGTGCTGATTGCAAACCGTGTGGAGGCATTGCAGTTCACGTTCAATTGAAGGATCTCCACTCCGAGGTGAGTGGGTGTGGTCGGATTCAGGTCTTTCGCGGATCTTTTTCCGTAATCGACGACGCCACCATTGGCCAGGCTCGGTGTGCACGCAACAGGAGTGATGATGCCCGTCACAGTCAGGTCAGTACTGGACGCCGCAAACGCCGACGAGGCACCAGTCAGCAGCAAAGCAGCAGTCAGAAGG
Source organism: Pseudomonas sp. PDM02 (assembly GCF_014852285.1). Taxonomy (NCBI): domain Bacteria; kingdom Pseudomonadati; phylum Pseudomonadota; class Gammaproteobacteria; order Pseudomonadales; family Pseudomonadaceae; genus Pseudomonas; species Pseudomonas sp. PDM02. The sequence goes on from NZ_JACVBL010000016.1 coordinate 158,188, forward strand.
GATAAACGCTTGTTCATGTGTTGGCTCTTCCTTGATGAACGATTGTTGGGAGTTGCCCTGTTATGGACAGGGCGCAATCTATCGATCGAAGTAGCCAGGCGGAATGCAACTAATACGAAAACGAACGGCCCGGTGTATGAAAACGTGTTGCGGGCTACAAATCGCCCTCCTGCATCGCGTTGTCTGTAGTCCTTCTGTGTGGCCGATGTAGCTTGTAAGCGTAGGGCGGTTCTTTTTGTTTTATAGGAGAAAGAACACCCCCCCGATTACATTGGGCGATGCGGTTTTACGGTCGGGAAAGGGCGTTGTGGTAGGAACAGGACGGCGCTATTTTTCGCGCATTCCAGTCACCAAACAGGATAAATCCGACAATGCGCGTAATCATTGCTGACGACCATCCGGTCGTTCGTATCGGCTTGCGGATGCTCGTCGATCTGAACCGGACATGTGTGGTGGTGGGGGAGGCTGATGGTCCCGACAGCCTGTTGAGCCTGCTGTGCACGACGCCTTGTGATCTGTTGATCACCGACTTTTGCATGCCGGGCAACTTGCAGGCCGACGGGCTGAAGATGCTGAGCCGGGTGCGACGTGGCTACCCGACGATGCCGATCATTCTAGTCACGATGTTTGCCAACGTCACCACGCTGAGGGCGGCGTTCGCACAAGGCGTGGTGGCGATCATCGCCAAAGGCGCGTCGGCGAAGGAGTTGCCGATGGCGATAAAATCCGTGTCTGAAGGGCGCCGGTACATCAGCGAGTCGTTGCGCACGGCACTGCTTCAGGCCGACGCCCGGGCCCGGTCGAGTTGCGCTGCGCTGTCGGCAAAAGAGCACGAGGTGGTCAGAATGCTCGCCAGCGGAATGACCGTCAGTGAAATCGCCGGCTACTTCAAACGCAGCGTATCGACCATCAGCAAACAGAAAAACATGGCCATGCAGCGGCTGGGCATTTCCACGGATGTGGACCTGTTTGCGTATGCCCGTGAGAGTGGCATGGTGCATTAGGCTTCGGCACACCTGAGGGTATTCCCGCCACGAATGCCGGTAGTGTTCCGTTCATTAGTTGACTATCGTGCAGGCAATTCTACGAAACCCATTTTCAAACCAGGGAGCTTGCCCATGAGTGATGCCCACAACGCCTTGATCACCCGATTCTATGAGGCCTTCCAGCGCCTGGATGCCGAGGCCATGAGCGCCTGCTACACCGACGACGTGGTGTTCAGTGATCCGGCATTTGGCGAGTTGCGCGGGCGTGACGCGGGCGACATGTGGCGCATGCTCACCACTCGTGCCAAGGATTTTTCCCTGACTTTCGATAACGTGCGCAGCGATGATCGCAGCGGCGGCGCGCATTGGGTGGCGACGTACCTGTTCAGCCAGACCGGCAATACCGTGGTCAACGACATTCAGGCGCGTTTTGTGTTTCGCGACGGCAAGATCTGCGAGCATCACGACCGTTTTGATCTGTGGACCTGGTCGCGTCAGGCGCTGGGGTTCAAGGGCCTGCTGCTGGGCTGGACACCGCTGGTGAGAAACGCCGTTCGTGCTCAGGCCTTGAAGGGGCTGAAGGCATTTCAGGCCAGTCGCTGATAAGATCGCGGCTTGTTTTCTTTCAAGCCCTGATCGTCACGTGAACACGCCGAGCGAACCCGCCGCCATTGCCGCCGAACCGACGCTGCCCGTCAGCAAACCCTGGTTCGTCTACCTCGTTCGCGCGGCCAACGGTTCGCTCTACTGCGGGATCAGCGACGATCCCGTCCGCCGCTTCGCCACTCACCAGAGCGGCAAAGGCGCGCGGTTCTTCCTTTCCAGCCCGGCGGTGGCCTTGGTCTACACCGAAGTCTGCCGCGACAAAAGCGAAGCGCTGCGCCAGGAACGGCTGATCAAAAAACTCAAGAAAAGCGCCAAGGAATGTCTGGTGGCGACCTTTGCTGCGGACTTATCAATCTGATTGATCAGTTCCCATCAGGCAGATCTGTAGGCTGCTCGCGGATTGCGCGCTAAGCTGCAGATTCCTGATTCGTGCGGCGGAGCCGAGCATGTCCGAGTTGATTCTTCATCATTACCCGACGTCCCCCTTCGCCGAAAAGGCCCGCCTGCTGCTCGGCTTCAAGGGCCTGTCCTGGCGCTCGGTGAAGATCTCGCCGGTGATGCCAAAACCCGATCTGACGGCTTTGACCGGTGGCTATCGCAAGACGCCGGTGTTGCAGATTGGTGCGGATATTTATTGCGACACGTCGCTGATCGCTCGTCGACTGGAGCAGGAAAAAGCCTTGCCGGCGTTCTTCCCGGAAGGTCAGGAAATGATCACCGCGAGCTTCGCCGCGTGGGCGGATTCGGTGGTGTTCCAGCATGCCGTGAGCCTGGTGTTTCAGCCTGCGTCGGTCGCGGTGCGTTTCGGCCATTTGCCGCCGGAAGCAATCAAGGCGTTCCTCGCCGATCGCGCCAGTTTTTTCAGCGGTGGCAGTGCGACAAAGTTGTCGGCCGAACAGGCGCGGCACCAATGGCCGACGATCATGGCACGCCTGGAGCAACAGCTGCAGCGCGAGCAGGGCGACTTCCTGTTTGGTGAACCGTCGATTGCCGACTTCGCCCTGGCTCATTCGCTGTGGTTCCTGAAAGCGACACCGGTGACTGCACCGCTGGTCGATGCGTACCCGGCGGTTGCCGCGTGGCATGCACGGGTCCTGGGTTTCGGGCATGGTGCGTTCAGCGAGATGACATCCGAGGAGGCGCTGGCGGTGGCGCGTAATGCCACGCCTGCCGCGTTGCCGGATGAGCAGTTCGAAGAGCCGAACGGGTTTGAGACGGGTCAGCAGGTGGCTATCACGGCGACCGATTACGGTGTTGATCCGGTGGCCGGGGAGTTGCTGTTTGCCGGGCGTGAGGAATTGATCGTGCGTCGTGAGGATGAGCGTGGCGGATTGGTGCATGTGCACTTTCCGCGGTTCGGGTTTCGTATCGAGCGCACTAACAGCTAACGACGTACACCGACCTGTAGGAGCCGGCTTGCTGCGGGCGGCGTTCCGACGATAGCGGTGGGTCAGTCGATGAATTTGTTGACTGATACACCGCTATCGTCGGAACGCCGCCCGCAGCAAGCCGGCTCCTACAGGGGATTGTGGGGGCCGGAGAGTTACTTCAAGGCCGCGAGGATGGTATCCGGGTCATACCCGCGAATCAGCGTTCCATTGACGTCGATGATCGGAATCCCGCCGCCACCCAACGCTTCATAAGCCTTGCGCGCCTCGGCGTCTTTCTCGATGTCGAATTCCTTGTACGGAATGCCTTTCTGATCAAGAAAACGCCGGGTCAGTTTGCAGTAACCACACCATTCAGTCGCATAGAGCACGACGTTAGCCTTGGCCTGAGTCTGCTCCGACACCACCTGCGATGGGTTGAACACCCGCTCGATCTTGCCCCAGTTCTGATAAACCACGACCACCAGCAGGATCAGCAGGAATTTCTTCAGCACGCTGCCCAGCATCAGTTGCGTCGCTTGAGCTGGTCAGTCAGCTGAGTCGGCAGGCCTTTGATGATCAGCGTGCCGGCTTCTTCGTCGTATTCGATCTTCGAACCCAGCAGGTGCGCTTCGAAGCTGATCGACAGACCCTCGGCGCGACCGGTAAAGCGGCGGAACTGGTTCAGGGTGCGTTTATCCGCCGGGATCTCAGGCGAAAGCCCGTAGTCCTTGTTGCGAATGTGATCGTAGAAGGCTTTTGGGCGCTCTTCGTCGATCAGCTCCGAGAGTTCTTCCAGGCCCATGGGTTCACCCATTTTTGCCTGGCTGCTGGCGTAATCCACCAGGGTCTTGGTTTTTTCGCGGGCGGACTCTTCCGGCAAATCTTCGCTTTCCACGAAGTCGCTGAACGCCTTGAGCAGGGTGCGGGTTTCACCCGGGCCGTCGACGCCTTCCTGGCAGCCGATGAAGTCGCGGAAATACTCCGAAACCTTTTTGCCGTTCTTGCCTTTGATGAACGAAATGTACTGCTTGGACTGTTTGTTGTTCTGCCACTCGGAGACGTTGATTCGCGCCGCCAGGTGCAACTGGCCCAGATCGAGGTGGCGGGACGGGGTCACGTCCAGCTGATCGGTCACGGCAACGCCTTCACTGTGGTGCAGCAGCGCGATCGCCAGGTAATCGGTCATGCCCTGCTGGTAATGCGCAAACAGCACGTGGCCGCCCACCGAGAGGTTCGACTCTTCCATCAGCTTCTGCAGGTGTTCCACCGCCACGCGGCTGAACGCCGTGAAGTCCTTGCCGCCGTCGAGGTATTCCTTCAGCCAGCCGCTGAACGGGTGCGCCCCGGATTCGGCATGGAAGAAACCCCAGGCCTTGCCTTGTTTGGCGTTGTAGCTCTCGTTGAGGTCGGCAAGCATGTTCTCGATGGCGCTCGACTCGGCCAGTTCAGAGTCGCGAGCGTGGAGAACTGCGGGCGTGCCGTCGGGTTTTTTGTCGATCAGGTGGACGATGCAATGACGGATCGGCATGGGCTTCTCGGCTGTTTGATACGGCTGGTTGGAGAGAGCAGGGCAGGCTCCCAAAAAAGTGCCAAGTGTACCGCAACCGCTGGTTTTGGCGTGGTGCGAAGGGCAATTCGTAGCCGACCGACGGCCCTTATGCAGTTTTTTCCTGTTTTAGAGCAATAAAGCTGACCAAATGGGTAGCTAGAGGCGGATATTTCCCCGTCTCTGTGCTAGTTTTGCCCGGTCTTACGCGAAGTCACTGCGTTAAGCGTGCATTCAGCATTTGTCAGGTCGAACCAAACCCTGATTTCGGTATCTATAACCCCGATCCCGTGGTTATTGGCCGAGGGTGCCAGATCCAGAAGATCGGGCTCGATGGCTGACACTGCACTCTGCAATCCATATGAATTTGATAGGGAAGGAACACTACATGGCTCTTACTAAAGACCAACTGATCGCCGACATCGCTGAAGCTATCGACGCGCCAAAAACCACCGCGCGTAACGCTCTGGACCAACTGGGCCAAATCGTTGCCGATCAGCTGGAAAACGGCGGCGAAATCACTCTGCCAGGTATCGGCAAGCTGAAAGTGACTGAGCGTCCTGCCCGTACCGGCCGTAACCCTTCGACTGGCGCTGCCATCGAAATCGCTGCCAAGAAAGTTATCAAGCTGGTTGTGGCCAAAGGCCTGACCGACGCTGTTAACAAGTAAGACGCAGTAAAAAAAACCGTGCTCCGGAGTGATCCGGGCACGGTTTTTTTGTGCCTGTGATTTGGCGTTGGGCTCGCAAACACCGCAAAACCAATGTGGGAGCGAGACCGGCTTGCCGGCGATGGCTGCGTGTCAGTTAACAATGATGTCGACTGATTCACCGCCATCGCCGGCAAGCCGGTCTCGCTCCCACAGTTAATCGTTGTTGGTCAGTTAATCAGCTTTTACTGGCCCAACGCTCGCGCCGCCAGACCTGCTGTTCGGATTTGGTCTGGAAGGTCCACGCAACGAAGCGGCTTTGCTTCTGGCCCTGGGACATTTCCACGACCTGGCTTTCCAGAACCCCGGCCTTTTTCAGCGCCGTCTCAATCGCCGGCAGGTTCGAGGCTTTCGAGACCAGGGTGCTGAACCACAGCACTTTGTGCTGAAAGTGCGCGCTCTCGGCAATAAGCTGTGTCACAAAACGGGCTTCGCCACCTTCGCACCACAATTCGGCCGACTGACCGCCGAAGTTCAGCACCGGCAGTTTGCGTTTCGGGTCGGCGCGGCCCAGGGCGCGCCATTTGCGCTCGCTGCCTTTGGTCGCTTCGTCCATCGATGCGTGGAACGGCGGGTTGCACATGGTCAGGTCGAAGCGTTCGCCGGGTTCGAGCAAGCCCAGCAGAATGTGCTTGGGATTGGTCTGCTGGCGCAACTGGATGGCTTTGTTCAGACCGTTGGACTGGACGATGGCTTTGGCGGCGGCCACGGCCGTCGGGTCGATTTCTGAACCGAGGAAGTGCCAGCGGTAGTCGCTGTAACCGATCAGCGGGTAGACGCAGTTGGCGCCCATGCCGATGTCGAGCACCTTGACCGGCGCACCACGCGGGATTTCGCCGTCATTGACGCCGGCCAGCAGGTCGGCCAGGAAGTGCACGTAATCAGCACGGCCCGGCACCGGCGGGCAGAGGTAATCGGCCGGAATGTCCCAATGGGCGATGCCATAGAACGATTTCAGCAGCGCCCGGTTGAACACCCGCACCGCGTCCGGGCTGGCGAAGTCGATGCTTTCCTTGCCGTACGGGTTAATGATCACGAACTTCGCCAGTTCCGGCGTGGTTTTGATCAGCGCCGGGAAGTCGTAACGACCCTGATGGCGGTTGCGCGGGTGCAAGCTGGCCTTTTCACGCGGTTCCACGGCTTTGGCCGGGGTGGCGGGGTCAGGCTTCTTGCGCGCAGGGCGGGGTGTGCGGGGGGCGGTCATGGGCGTTGTCGATTCGGGTATGGCTGAAAGTGGCGGGTATTGTCCCATATCTATCGCCACAACGCGGTGCGCGTTTCTGTAGGAGCCGGCTTGCTGGCGATCCAGGCGACGCGGTGGATCAGATGCAC
>NZ_JACVBL010000017.1:0-149111 GCF_014852285.1 Pseudomonas sp. PDM02
CCCTCGCTCCGGTCCTGCTCCGTGGGCCCGCCGCCATCGGCCATCCATGGCCGGGGGCGGCTAACCCGGCATCCATGCCGGGTTGCCCACTGCGCAGAACCTGCGCTCGGCCTCTCGAGGGGGCGCTTAGATCAAAAGCGGAAGGCGAGCTAACGCTCGGCCTGATGAGTGGTGGGAATCAAAAGCGTATGCGATTCCCTGTAGGAGCGAGGCTTGCCCGCGAAAAACGACCGGACAACGCGTTAATTCAGACAGCACGCGTTATCGTTGACGTCCATCGCCGGCAAGCCAGCTCCTACAAGGGATTGGTGTCATGTCTAGGTAGCCAGTCCGCTTGAGGTGCCGCCCCACCGGGATCGGTGCGCAGTTCAAACTCGATATCACCAGCGCTTTTAAGTTGCATCAACCTTCACGCTCAGTGATGGGGTGGCAAAAAAACACGGGTTACGCTGGTCGTTGCAGCGGGAACTTCAGGCTGCCGGGCAGGTCAGTTGGAGCCCTGTATCGAGTGCTGTGGTCGGTTGTACGATCGTGCCACGAGAGATCAATCGAGTTCGCCCGCTGATGCCAACCAAACGTTTTCTGACAGGTTTCATCCTGGCGTTATGCGCCAGCGCGTCGCTTTATTCGGTGGCTGCTGAGCGAAGAGCGACAGCGCAAAGCAACAGCGCATCAACCACCTTGATCGAAACGGCTTCGCGGCAGTATGAAAATGGCCAGTTGGACCAGGCTGCTGCCACGCTGGAGCGGGCCCTGCATATCCAGCCGAACAATCCCGCGACGCTGCATTACCTCGGTGTGTTGCGTCTTCAGCAGGGGCAGTACCAGCAGGCTGAAACCTTGGCGATGCGCTCGAACATTCGGGTGGGTCGTAACGTCGAGCTACGTAACCGCAACTTGCAATTGATACAGGCTGCGCAGCGGGCCCAGGCTACCGGTATCCCACCCAGTGCCAACGCAGACAGGGTCGCCGTACTGAACAAGCCGGAAGTGGAGACCCAAAGGCGCAGCGAAGAAGAAATCAGCATTGCCGAACAACCTGCACCGAACACTGGGCGCGACGCTGGCAACTTCGCTCGCGCAGAGGCAGCGCCGGTATTGGACTCGCCTATGGTTGGCAGGCCGGGACCCGAAACAAACATGCAAATGGCTTCCACCGAGCCTGCGGGTACAAACGATGCGGTCGAGATTCCCCGCGGCCATTGGCCGCCGCCGGGCAAATGCCGAATCTGGTTCCCGGATCGCCCACCGGGGCATCAGCCCGCACCCGGCAAATGCAAGAAGCTGCGACATCGGGTTCCGCCAGGGGCCTATTTGGTCCGCGGTTGAGCTTCTGGGCGTCTGTATATGGACTCTTGAAGACAGGCGGGTGAGCCATTCACTGCATTTGCCATCACCAATGGAGGGCCAAAACCCTCAATCTCGAATCGCTGAATCCTGGTCGATGGCACGTTGAAAACGCTGCTGCGAACAAACTGAAAATCTGCCTTTCCAGCGCTTGACCTTAAAGTTCAGTTTAACGTTAAGGTGATTTCAAGCCGGCCTCAGAAGCCGGCCCTGGCCGACGCCATCAAGCAGATGCAATCACCTGGAGAGAGACAGATTGAAACTCGCAAGCGCCGTTTTAACAGGATTGCTGTTCAACACGTTCGCCAACCATGCGTTGGCGGGGATGCCTGAAATGCCCAGCCCGACCGACACAACCATGATCGATATCGCCGGTCACCAGGTGCCCGTCGTCAAGGGCGGTTTGTACGATCGCTTTCGCTCCAACCCTCCTTTGTCGGTGATTGCAGCAGAAGTACCAGGCGTTGATTTGAGCTGGTTCAAAGGGTTGGAGAAGAACAAGGTCGACATAGGCTTTGAATCGTTCTCGCCAAACTTTTACTACCAGAACAGTCGCGTAACGGCTGTCTATACGGCAGATCTGGACAAGCTCCGGGCACTGATGCCACCCGAAGTGTTGGCAACCGTCCAGCCTCTGCAAATCTGGCCTGGTCGAGGCCTGATTGCGTTTACCGCGTACACCTATGAACACTGCGATAACGACGCCTATAACGAAGTCGCGGTGTCGATCATCACCAACAAACCGGGCAAAGCCAATCTGGGGCCGGTTACGCTGATTGGCCAGTCGATGTCTGGAGACTTCTGGGGTTATGTACTCAAGTTGCCGGTCAATACAGAGCTTGCGAGGGTTCGTGGTGCCGTCGGTTATAACCTGCCGAAATGGCTGACGGGGATTGACCGCAAAGAAGATGCCCAATCGGTGGTCTATGACATTACCGATAGCGAGACCGGCAAAGTGGACGTGTCCTTCAAAGCGCAGAAGCTCGACGACCTGTCCAGTGACGTCGATATCGTCACCAGCAGTTTCACCAATCTTGATCACCAAGGCCGGTTAGCCTATGGATATGCTGTTTCCCGCCAGCTCAGCCACGGCTCCAGCACGAGCGCGGATTCGGCAACTCTCACGCTGGGCGACGGCAGCCTGTCGAACTACATCCGCTCCTTGAAGCTGGGGAAAATGATGAAGTACGAATACGTGCCAGCGTTCCAAAGTGCGCTCTACGCGCCGAAGCCGTTGGCGGTACTGGCTGACACGCACTGATTTAACGAACAGGCAAATATCTGTCAGGCCTCAAAAGCCTGACAGGTGACGCCTTACTTGGACGATGCGGTATCACGGCCGCGCGGTGCGGCCGCCACACCTTCCTCGCGCAGACGATGCAATAACAACTGCGTGTTGTCCACGCAACCCATGCCTTCCGGCTTGCTTTCAATGCCCTCGATAACCAGAAGAAGTTGTGCCTTATTCTGGGCCAGCCGTTGCTGCAAAACTTCGATTTCCTCAACCTTGCGTTTGAGCCCGCTGAGCAACTCTTCATGCTGCCAACCGTTCGCATTCATCGGCAGCAATTGTCGGATTTCTTCCAATGAAAACCCCGCTGCCTGAGCGCCCGTGATGATCTCCAGAACCCACTCTGTGTCAGGGGCGTAGTCCCGATACCCATTGGCTTTGCGCACGACAGATTTAATCAGGCCGCTCGCTTCGTAGAAACGAATACGTGAAGGCGCCAATCCGCTGATTTTCGCCAGTTCGCCTATTCTCATATTCCCCCCAGAAAACCATTGACCTTAAAGTTGACTTTAAACCTAAAGTGATTTGGTGGCCAAGCGGCGCGGATGTCATGCGTTGCTCAAACGCCATGGAATGCAGGGATAGGCGAAAGCCGGACCAGGACCCGTCTCAGAACCGCCTATGGGGTGGGCTGCACTTGTTCAACAAGGGGCGCGATCAGTACACGATTCTGGTCATGGTCTCCATTTCATTCGGGAGATGCGAACATGGGTTATGTCACTACGCAGGACGGTGTTGAGATCTTTTATAAAGACTGGGGACCACGCGATGCCCCAGTGGTCTTTTTCCATCACGGATGGCCGCTCAGCGCGGACGACTGGGATGCGCAAATGCTATTTTTCCTGGCGAACGGCTACCGGGTGGTTGCACACGACCGACGCGGTCATGGGCGATCCAGCCAGGTCTGGGACGGGCACGACATGGATCACTATGCCGATGACGTCGCGGCCGTAGTCGACCATCTTGGCGTGCAGGGCGCAGCCCATGTGGGGCACTCCACCGGCGGTGGTGAAGTCATTCATTACATTGCTCGCCACGGCGAAGACCGAGTGTCCAAGGCCGCCATCATCAGCGCCGTGCCTCCGCTGATGGTTCAGACCCCGGCTAATCCTGGTGGCTTGCCGAAGTCGGTTTTCGATGACTTGCAGGCACAGCTCAAAGCCAACCGTGCACAGTTCTACCACGACGTTCCAGCGGGACCTTTCTACGGTTATAACCGCCCGGGTGCCAAACCGTCCGAGGGCATCATCCTGAACTGGTGGCGCCAAGGCATGATGGGCAGCGCAAAGGCACATTACGACGGGATCGTAGCCTTTTCCCAGACCGACTTTACCGACGATCTGAAGAGCATCAAGATCCCCGTGCTGGTGATGCATGGTGATGATGATCAGATCGTGCCTTATGAAAAATCCGGGCCCTTGTCAGCCAGACTCTTGCAGAACAGCACGCTGAAAACCTACTCGGGCTACCCACACGGAATGCCTACAACGAACGCCGATACGATCAACGCCGATTTACTCGCTTTCCTGCGAGGTTAGGCAACCGGAGGAGGGCGGGTGAAAATCCTGCCCTTATTTATGTATGGACTCGCCCCCACTGTCTACCAGCTTTATCAAACACTGCTACCCGACCACAAGGCAAACCAATAGGAAATGTCGCCCAGGTTAACGAAATGGATCGTGACGCGCTCTTCAACGCTGAGTTCGTGATAAAACATGGCAACACCCTACCGAAGCGGTCAGGTGTTGCACTCAGTTTTTGCCGCTGCCAACCAATTAAAATCACCGGCCCAGCGCCGGCGTTATCGTCACGCAGCGTACAGCTAGCCCGTCAGGCTCATTGGCCTGGCCGCTATTCACTGCGCAGAGCCGCCACCGGATGCAGGCGGGCCGCCCGCAGTGCCGGAGCCAGGCCGGCGAGAATGCCGAGCACCGCCGCCAGCAGCAGCGCCAGTAGCAGAAACAGCGGCTGCAGCGCCAAGGGCAGGCTCGGCATGGCCAGGTGCAGTAGCCCGAGCAGGAGGCCCATCAACAGCAGACCAAGCAGACCACCGGCCAGGGACAGCAGTGTCGCTTCGGCGAGAAACAGCCCGAGCACCTGCCGCGGACTGGCACCAATCGCCCGCAACAGGCCGATTTCCGCCGTGCGCTCGCCCACAGTGGTAGTCATGATGGTGAGAATGCCGACGGCGCCGACCAACAGGGAAATGCCCCCCAAGGCACCGATGGCCAGGCTCAGGGTGCCGAGAACGCGGTTGAAGCTGCGCAGCATGTCGTCCTGGGTGCTCAGACTGAAGTCCTCCACGCCGTGCCGTTCGCCGAGCACCTGGCGAATCTGCCGACTCAACGCCTGCGAAGTGGTGCCGGCGCCGAACACCACATGGACTTTGACCACCCCGGTGCGGTTGAACAGGCTTTCGGCCCAATCCACCGGGATGTAGGCGATATCGTCGAGGTTGAAGCCGAGCAATTGGCCCTTTTCCGCCATCACGCCTATCACTCGGAAACGCACGCCCCCGACGCGGATCAGCTCGCCCAGCGGATTGCGTTCACCGAACAGCTCGACACGCAACTGATGGCCGAGCACCACATAGGGCGGCGAACGACCGTCACGGGCCACGGGCAGGAACTCGCCCAGGCTCAGTTGCATGCGCCAGGCCTGCGCCAGCTGATGGCCGCCACCGAGAATGTCGCTGCGCCGGCTCAGTTGACCGAACTGGATATCCCCGCTGCCCTGAATGATCGGCACCGCCGCCTCGACATGCGGCAAGCGCCGCAGGGCGTCGGTATCACTGATAGTCAGTGGCCGTACGCTGCCGAGCAGACCGCCGAGGCCGCTGGTCTGGGTCTTGCCCGGGCGCACAGTGATGATCCGCGTACCAAACTGCGAGAAGTTCTCCAGCACATAGCCGCGCACGCCTTCGCCTATGGCCGTGAGCAGCGTCACGGCGGCTATCCCGATCGCTACCCCGAGTAGGGTCAGCAGGCTGCGCAAGGGGCGACAGGTCAGCGCCGAGCTGGTCAGCCGGAAACCATCTTGCCAGCGCATCAGTGCGCTCCCGGCGGGCGTAGCGCCGCCACCGGCTCCAGCGCCGAGGCCCGAGCGGCCGGCAGCCAGGCGAACAGCAGCGCCGTGCCGAGTGCCAGCAGCACTGCGCTAGCCCGCGCCCACCAGGGTGCATAGAGCGGCAGATCGAACGCCAGGCGCCCCAGCCAGAGCAAGGTTTCGGCCAGAAGTAGCCCCGCCAGCGCCCCCGTCAGTGCGAGCAACGCCGCCTCGCCGAGGAACAGCAGGCGCAGCTGCGCCGCCGTCACACCTATGGCTTTGAGCAGGCCGATCTCGGCGCTGCGCTGGCTCACCGCAATCCAGGTCACGTTCATGATCAGGATACCTGCCACCAGCAGGCTGATCGCGGCAATCCCGGCCACTGCCAGGGTCAGCACCCCGAGTATCTCGTCGAAGGCGCTGAGCAGGCTGTCCTGACTGATCAGGGTGATGTCTTCCTTACCCTCGTGGCGCTCCTTGAGCGCGGCGAGTATCAGCCGCTTGCTACGGTCGAGAAAGCTTGGACCACGCACCTCGACAAACACCCGCAACAACCCCTCGCGATTGAACAAGGCCTGGGCACTGGCCACCGGGATGATCAACATCTCGGCGAAATCCATCCCCAGGGATTCGCCCCGCTCACCGAGGATGCCGACCACCCGGAAGCGCCGGTCGCCGGCGCGCAACCATTCACCCAGGGCCGGACGCGCACCGAATAGCTCGCGCCGGAGTTTGCCGCCGATCACGCAGACGGCCTCGGCCTGCTCAGGGTCCAGCGCCGGCAGGGGTTGGCCCTGGACGACCGTCAGTTGGCGAATGGCGAAGAAGTCCCGGGTGGTGCCCAGGGTCAGCACCTCACGATTGCGGTTGCCGACTATCACCTCCATCTGCCCGGCCTGCAGCGGCGCGACCCGGCGGATGCCCGGCAACTGGGTGATGGCCTGGACGTCCTGCAAGGTCAACTCGTGCGGCGTCAGGCCGGTGAGCGGCGGCATGCGCCCCGTGGTTTCCTTGCGGCCCGGGAAAACGATCAGGATGTCGCGCCCGAGCAGCGAGAACTCGTTCAGGACGAAGGCCCGCGCCCCCGCGCCGAGACCGGTGAGCAGATTGACCGCAACCACGCCGATAGAGATGGCCAGCAGCAGCATCAAGCTGCGCGAGCGATGCCCACGCAAGGCGCCGAGCCAGAAGCCCAGGGCATCGGCAGCGCGCATCAGGTCAGCGCCCGCTGCGGCGCAGCAGTGTGGATCCGCCCGTCACGCATGTGTAACTGGCGCTGCGCGCGGGCGCCCAGGCTGGCGTCGTGGGTCACCACTATCAGGGTCAGGCCCTCGCCGTTGAGCTCCTCCAGCAGGCTGAAGACCTCGGCGCCGGCCTGGCTATCGAGATTGCCGGTGGGCTCGTCGGCCAACAACAGCGCCGGTTGCATGACCATCGCCCGGGCGATGGCGACGCGCTGGCGCTGACCACCGGACAGCTCGGCTGGGCGGTGGGCAATGCGTTCGCCCAGCCCCAGGCGCGCCACCAATTGGCTGCTGCGCTTGTGCCGTTGCGCCGCGCCGATGCCAGCGAGGACCATCGGCAGCTCGATGTTTTCCAGCACCGTCAGCCGTGCGATCAGGTGGTAGGACTGGAACACGAAACCTATCAGTTGGCTGCGCAATTGGGCGCGCCGCGCCTCGCTCAGCGTCGCCGTGGCCTCGCCCTGCAGCCAGTATTCGCCGGCGCTCGGCGCATCGAGCAAACCGAGGATGTTCAGCAGGGTCGACTTGCCCGAGCCCGACGGGCCCATCACCGCCATGTAGTCACCGGCGGCGATGTCCAGATCCAGGCCGTCCAGCCCCATCACCTGCTGCTCGCCCAACTGGAAACTGCGGCTACCGCCGCGCAGACGGATCATTGCTCAGTCTCCGCCGCATCCACCGGGATCACCGCCACGTTGTCCTTGAGCCCTTCCTGCTCGAGGCTGGCGACTATACGCGCGTCCTCGTCCAGCCCTGCGAGCACCTCGGTCCAGCGCCAGTTGCTCAACCCGGTTTGCACCTCCACCTCGCGTAACACCCGGGTGGTCGGGTCATATCGCAGCACGTGCTGCCCCTCCAGCAGGGTCTCGGTGGGGATGCGCAAAGCACGTGCGCGCTGCTCCAAGAGGATCTCGACATCGGCGCTATAGCCGGTGAGCAGGACCAGATCGGCCGGCGGCTGGTCGAAGCGCACCTCGACATCGACGGTGCGCGCCTGCTTCTCCAGTTCACGCACATAGGGCGCGATGCGGCTGACGCGGCCGGCGAAATGCTGGCCACGGAAGGCATCCAGGCTGATCCGCACGGCGGTTCCGGGGCGAACCCGGGCAGCGTCCACCTCATCGATCGGCGCCTCGACATACAGGCAGCTGTCGTCGATCAGGTCGATCGCCGGCGGCGTGGGAATACCCGGCGGCGAAGGGGTGACGAACTCGCCGAGTTCGCCGTTGATTTCTGCGACTATGCCGGCGAATGGCGCACGCAGGGTCGTCTGCTCCAGCAGTGAACGCTGCAACTGCAGGCTGGCGTCGGCCTCGCGGATCAGCACGGCAGTGGCACTGCACATCAGCTTCGCCAGGTGAGCCTTGGTCTCGGCCTGATCGAGACGATCGGCGGCAACCAGCTTGCGGTCGGCCAGAAGGCCCAGGCGATCTAGGTCGCGCCGGTCCAGATTAGCCTGCTGGCAGCGCTGTTCGCGGGCGTTGCGTTGGGCCTCCAGCCGCGCCTCGGCCTCCTGCAGCCGGGCCTGTTGCTCGTCCTGTCGCAGGCGCATGAGCACCTGTCCCGGCTGAACCCGCTGGCCCTCGCCGATCAGCAACTCGGCAACCTGGCCGCCGACATTGAAGGACAGATGCGAGCGTCGACAGGACTTCAGCGTACCCGCGCGAGTGTTGGCCACCAGCGTCTCCACCGGCCCCCGCTCAACCTCTAGCAGCCTGACCGGCAACGGCTGTGGTCGACTCAACCAGCCGCCAAGCACCATCAGACAGGCCAGCATCGACGAGCCAATCAATAATTTGCGCATGGACTGCACCTCCTCCCACATGGCTTGAGCCTAGGTCAGGAAGGTAAAAGCTCAACGCGAAGCGCCATTTATCCGACGATTTTCAGACGAGCGTCATAAAAATGGCGAATGAGATTTATTTCTCTCGCAACTGCTATCCCCCAGCCATGCCAACTCACTAAAACTCCTTGCCGCGGCGACGCTACGACGTCGAAATATCCCCGGAAACTGTGCCACGCTTTGCTCATACCCGAATGTCTTCAAGCAGCCCAGGCTGTCGGTCAGCATTGGCTCAAATTGGCCGATAGCTGCGTGTTGGACTCAAGGTCTCAAACTAGTGACGCAGGTCTAGGTAGACCGGGTAGGCGCGACTGGTTTTCGTGCTCGAAGAAAAGCCCCCGCACTCGGCTCAAGTGTGGGGGCTTTCTGGTTGAGCGAAGGGGGATTTTCTCACTTCGGTTCGGGTCGTTACGGGTAACACTGTGGTTCAGTCCGGAGGGCGATCGGCCTCATCCACCGTCAGAGCGTTCCGAGGGGCAACTCCATCGCTACGAAAGCGCTCAACGCCAACATAATCAGCAACGCTATAAACATTAGGCTCAAATGAGCGACCTGCTTATAACGGGGTATCGGCCTATTCGTGATTCGAGCAATTGATTTAACAGTGGAAGACATCACCAATCCTCACTTTTGCGCAGAACACCCAATAGCTCCTGAAGGTGTACATCAGAATCACCGGCAGGATGAACAGTGTGCCAATCAAGACGAACAGCTAACTGGTGGCCGGTGATGTCGCCGCCCACAGGCTGACGGATGGCGGGATGATGTCCGGCCAGCAAAGTCAGCAAGGCATCCGGCGCGGCCTTGGGGGCGGCCGGCGGGTTAGTAGATGCCGAAGGGGCCGTCGGTGGTGGCGGACCGAAATCATCCAGCGGCATGGCGTTGGCGGTGGTCAGGGTAAGGCGCATCGGACAGCGCAGGCTTGACCCGAGCAGCAAGGCGACGGAGCGGCATGGTGGTGTCGCGCGTTTCATTTTTCACCCCTCCTGTCATGCCGAATCTGCCAAGCCCTGTCGTCTGCATGATGTCCGGGACGACAGCTATTGCGGGTACGAGGGGCGGTGCAACTAATGAGCCATTTCAATAGAGCGAAAAAAGTTCAACTTAATTAATAAACTGCTTCCGGGCGTTTCGAGTTAGAGAAAAGGTGAGTGGGGAATAATCCTCAAATCAGGTGGTAAACGCCCGGATGCGTGGGTGTAATTCCCCATTTATGGAGATCGTAGCGACCCTGTTTCACCGGCCGCTTCTGGCCGATTTCTGCCTGTTCCCACAGTCACCTTTGAGTCGATCCAGATCATACAGCCGCCAATCATGCGCCCCGTGAAAAGCTTCGCTGGAAATCTTTTCTGATAGCGCTGAAGGGCGCACGTGTCAGTAAGGCACATGCACGGGCTTTCTCTTGTGGTTCTAACATGACGTCCGGACGACCAGCGTCATATTCGTCGAAGATCAGCGCCGTGGGGAAACCGGGGCCAGACCACCATTATCCTAAATCCCAATCTGGATGGCGGTGGGCTTGCTTGTTTTCGACGGTGGCCGCTATTTGTGGCGCACGCGGCGGTTAGCAGGTAGACAAAATGTGGCGAGGATAAGGCAGATTTAAGGGCATCCCCTGGCTCCTTCATCGCGCATCTTCGTTGAAATCCAGCACCCGCGTGGCACCGACAAAGTCACGCAATCTCGTGCCCAATGGATCAGCAACGGCTCTCAGCCTTCGGAGCCGGTAGCCAGAGGCCAACCGATGCGTGCTGCACGGAGGAGGCTGGCCTTAACAACCAAGCGGTGAAACGGGGCAATAACGAATATGTAGGCCCGGCCTAGACGGTTGTGGCACTGGACCACGGTTGAAAAAACGAGTTGGCGACTGCCTTCTGGCTCTGCCTCTCCAGAACACAGGATCGATATCCGGAAGTCGAGGTGCTTGTCGTCCTCTCCCAACACGATTTCAGTCTGGTTCGAGCTGTAGACCTTGAAGATTTGAATCCGATCAGCAAGCGTTGCCAAATGTCTGGCTGTCTTGATACCAAAACAGGCAACGATAGTGTCTCGGACTTTCATGAGCCATCCGATCCAGGATGGCTGGTGGGAAAGGATGAATCGAGCCAGCACATCTGGATTGCTGGAGGTGCCCGCCGGGAGCCGAATCGCAAAAGCGTCCGCCAGGTTCATCGACTTGTAAAGGTGGGTGATGCCGGACCTCGAGGGTACTGGCACGGACATAATGAGTTCAAATTCTCGGGGCATCGGGGATCTCTCCTGAGTTCCAACTACCAATTAGATGACATGCCATGTCGCGTTTCTTGTTGCGATGGTTTGTCGTATAACGCTCCTTGTCGGATGCTGAGCCCGATCAACGCATCATAGAGCTCTTGCTGCCCAGCTGGCAAAACAGGAAGCAACGTCGCACGGCGCTTGCCGACATCGAACCAGGATTCAACCAGCCATCCCACCAGATAGAGCGCCGAAAGGCATCCGCCAGCCGTTGCAACGTTCCCCTGGCAAACAAGAGGATGGTCCACGGGTTCAAGTCCCAGAGCTTGCAAGCTCGATCGTGCATCCGGATGTGTAGTTGCTTGGCCGCTGAGCAGCCCAAGCCGTTCGAGAATGAACGCTCCGGCGCATATGGAGCCGATTCGCTGGCGTCTGGAGTCAAGTTCAAACGACGGCAGGAAATCCGGGGCGGCAAGTGCAGCGGGTATCCCTTCCTTGCCGCTGACGAACAATACCGCGTCGGCATTATTGGCCTCGGAAAGCGGACCGTGCACCGAAACAGGCAGGCCATGCGCCGATCGCACGATAGCGCTGGAACCCAATATCCGGACGTTCCAGTCCTCAGTGTTGCGACCCAAAATGTCCCACATCAGGAATAGGTCGATATCAGTGAATTGGTCGAAAGCAACCAGAACGATTTTCTTCAAGGCGAGCTCCATGAAAAGTGCTAGCGTGCAAAACGCAACGGCTATCTTTGCTGGTGTTCGCAGCGTATCAATCGGTTGCGCGCCATACACAGTCTGTATGGCGCTAAACATGGAGCGAAATAACGGGTGGGAAAATTAACTCGCAACCATTGGATCGCGGCTGGTTTTGAGGCCCTCGACCAAATAGGACATAGTGGCGTTTCGGCCGAGAGTCTATCGCGTCGATTGAATGTGACCCGCGGATCGTTCTATCACCATTTCCGCAATCGCGAAGACTTTGTCCGCACCTTGCTGGCCGCTTGGGAAGAAGACTACACGGAGCGCATGCTCACTTATGCGGCGCAGGGTCGTAGCGCGGGCGAAATCCTGAAACGCTACTTGAGTATTGCCGCTGAGAAACAACCTGGGCGGGAAGTTTCCATCCGCGCCTGGTCGCTGCACGATCCGTTGGTAGGCGAGTTTCAGCAGCGTGTTGACACAAGACGACTGGACTTCGCGATACGGACGTGCCGCCGCTTGGTCCCTATGCCAGGCGAAGCAGAAGTGATTGGTCGGGTGGCCCATCTGTGCCTGATTGGTGGTCAACAGGCAGGGCTGCGGCGTGATGCCGCTCGCTTCAACAGTTTTCTGAGTCGAGCCTTTTCACTTTTCGAAGGGGCTCTTCCACCGTGGCACACGCGTCAGTAAGACGCGTGCACGGGCTTTCCCTTGTGGTTCTGACATGACGTCCGGACGACCAGCGTCATATTCGAAGATCAGCGCCATGGGCCGGCAGTGCCCAGGCAAGATGCGGGCTTAGTTCACCATCACCTCGTCCAGTGCCTGCTCGAGAGTGCTGACCGTGCGCTCGATATTTTGCAGCTTTTCGAGTCCGAACAGGCCGATACGGAAGGTCTGGAAGTCGGCCGGCTCGTCGCATTGCAACGGCACTCCGGCGGCGATCTGTAGGCCATGGTTGGCAAATTTCTTGCCGTTCTTGATGTCGGCATCATCGGTATAGCTCACCACGACGCCAGGGGCCTGAAAGCCAGCAGCGGCCACGCTTTTGATGCCTTTGCCGGTCAACATGGCGCGCACCCGATCGCCCAGCGCCTGTTGTGCGTCGCGTACCTTGTCGAAACCGTAGGCTTGCGTCTCTTTCATCACTTCGTTGAATCGCGCGAGTGAATCGCTGGGCATGGTCGCATGGTAGGCATGTCCGCCCTGTTCGTAGGCCTGCATGATCTGAAGCCACTTTTTCAGGTCACAGGCGAAGCTGCTGCTCTGCGTCTGCTCGATGCGCTCGAGTGCCAGGGAGCTGAGCATCACCAGGGCGCAGCAAGGGGAAGCGCTCCAGCCTTTCTGCGGTGCGCTGATCAGCAGGTCGACGGCGCATTTGTGCATATCAACCCAAATCGTGCCTGAGGCGATGCAGTCCAGCACGAACAGGCCACCCACCGCATGCACGGCGTCGCCGACGGCGCGCAGGTAGTCGTCGGGCAGGATAATCCCTGATGAGGTTTCAACGTGGGGGGCGAAGACAATCTGCGGCTTCTGCGCCGCAATGGCTGCCAGCACTTCGTCCAGAGGAGGTGGTGCGTAGGCAGCCTGGCGACCCGTTTCGACCGGTCGGGCTTTCAGCACCGTGGTGGCCGCCGGGATGTTGCCCATCTCAAGGATCTGGCTCCAGCGATAACTGAACCAGCCGTTGCGTATCACCAGGCATTGCTGGCCGGTGGCAAACTGTCGAGCCACCGCTTCCATGCCAAATGTGCCGCTACCCGGAACCACCGCAACAGCCTGGGCGTTGTAGACCTGTTTCAGGGTCCTGGAAATGTTCTTCATCACGCCTTGAAATGACTGCGACATGTGGTTGAGCGAGCGGTCGGTGTAGACCACTGAGTACTCGACCAGCCCCTCAGGATCGATACTGGGATATAGCTTTGACATGGAGTGACTCCTTCGGCAGAGATGTCAGTGGTATCGACCCTGCCTTAAGCTTTGGCAAATGACAAGATTGCTCGGGATGGAATGGCGACTTCTGTCGAGCGGCTGGCATCGTCAGGTCGATAACGACCAGTTACGAAGGGCAGCAGCCGACCCATTGCTGCCCTTCATGCAGGGCAGCAATGGGTCATCAGTTGAAAAAGTCGGATTTTCAGCCCGCCAGAACTCAGGCATGACTTCCACGCGTAGCGTGAGAACGATCAACCTCAATCAAAACTGCTTTGATGCGCTGGCAATGCGCTGGTACTTACGCAGCTGTCGGTTAATGTTGCGGATATCCAGAAAAAATATCTCTGCGCTACGCCAGAGCAGCATCCACGCGGTGACGGTAACGACTCCCACGGGGATGGTGCCTTCAATGCCCAGAGCCGTGCCTGCCAGCACCAAGGCCAGTGCCAAGCCCAGGAGTGTCAGCGCTACCAGCCGTTGGGTGCGAATATCCCCTCTGAGTTGTTCGCTCTTTTCCGCAAAGGTATTGCTGATGGCTTGCTGCAGGCGTTCTCGCTCATCTTCCGGGCAGCGAATGTGCAGACACAGTTCGGAGTGGTACCAGGCGCTATCTGACAGGTAGTCCACCAGCTCGGGGCTTAGCTTGGGGTTGTCCGGCGAGGCAAACGGATTGAGGTAATCGTGGGTAATCGTCAGATCGATTTTTTTTGTCATAACGAACCTTCACCTGATTGAGCTGTGGACTGAGATTTTAGTGTCCGAGGTAAAGCTAGTCGCAAGACAGCTGCTCTGCCTGATCGGCAGTTGCACGCGCTGTTGCAAGAGCGGATTTATCCGCGATGCGTTGGTTGAATGTGCGCCGCGACCGTCTGCATCAGCGCTGATTGTTATCACTCTCTCCGTGAGGGACATCAGGCAGCGGGCGGCGCATGCGCGGATAAGGGCTAGAGGCAGCTTTTGGCTGTTTTCTGCCTATGGCGACTGGTTGAAAACGACACATTGCTGCCCTCCGCCAAGGCAGCTAGGGATTGTGAATTCAGCAGGTCGATGCAACACAACTAAATTCTGTGTAAGCGACATGCAGACGGCTTCAGCGATTGAGCCTGGTAATTTTTGAACCCTGCAATCCCAGCCCGGCCATTAAGCCCTTTTGATCAAAGATGAACGCATAGACATCGGATTGAGCCGTTGAGGTAGTCATCGATTTGGCCATGCCTGAATCTACGACCACGATGCTTGGGCCCACGCCGACCTCAAATCCATTAACATTTTTCAGATCATTCATCGCTGAATAGGTCATGAAAAACATCACGTATCCAAACCGCTGCACGCCCGCCTGAAGGCCGTATGAAGCGGCTGTGGTCGCGTAGTATCCCGTCACTTTTCCGTTCTCAATCAATTCGCCTTCGCCATGGTGTGCGCCGGCGATGAGGCCAGCTTTCAGCACATCAGGGAAAACGAGGATACCCTTGGCTCGCTGCGCGAGGGCGCGCGCTTGCGGCGTTTTGGTATACAAACTCTGTAACGCCGCTTTCGCCTCGCGGTCCATTTCCGCGTTAGCAGCCATCACATCAGAGGCGGAAGTTGATTGACCCATTTGGCAGCCCGCCGTGATCGCGAGGATTGAAATCATTGCCATCATTCGAAGGTATTTGATCATGAGCAATACTCCGTTTCTGTAGCTGCCATTGAGGAACCTGCGTGGCGATAGCCGTTGCGGATCAAAGACTGACGGGGTCGATCTTTCCCTTAGACTTTAATCCTAATAAGCAGTTGGTCAAATGCTATGCACATGCATGTTCCTCAGACGAAATCGACAGTCAGCTGTTGGCCGATTGCCGCCTTCCGTGAAGGGCAGCAATCGCCTGAGATCCGCTACTGAGTCTTCAACCAAACAACACCCTGCCGACATCCACCAAGCGTACTCACCTTCGCGGTTCAGCCACCAACAACAACGACTGCGGCACAGGGCTTTGCGGGTGCTGTGGCTCCTGCAGGCTGGTCAGTTGAAAGCCGGCCATGTCCAGCGCATTGAGCCAGCTGGACAAGGTGCGGAAGTACCACGGCATGGGTTGCCACTGCCCCTTGAACCCGGTGAACGTTTCTTGCCGCCAGCCATCCTGATAGTCGCCGGCTGCTGCGCTCCACGGATGCAGCGTCTGGATCACCAGTGCGCCGCCGGGGGCGAGCAGGGCGTTCATGGCGGTGAGCAGGGGGATGATGTCCTGGTGCAGCAGGGCGAAGTTGGCGCAGATCAGGTCGTAGTCGCTGCCGATGTCCACTTTGGCTTGCGCCAACTGTTCATAGTTCGCCAGATGCACCGGCGAAGAACCTGCCGCTCGCGCCGCCTCGACTAGCGTCGCATCGCCATCCACACCGACCCCATTGATCGCCCGTTCAGCCAGCGCCCGCAACAGCCAGCCCTCGCCGCAGCCCAGGTCGAGCACGCGCTCGGGCTGACGGCTTGCCACTGCCAGCAGGATCGCCTGGTCGGTGACCTTGAGGCGGCTTTCGATGGCGCCGGTGCGGATCGCGTCGATCCAGGATTGGGCGTTGTGGTGCCAGCTATCGAGAAGGGTCGATTCGGGGGCGGGCATGTCGATGTCCGGAGTTGTGGGTTGGAGAGAAGGATAGGGCAAGTGCGCGTGCAGCGGACGCTGTTAGTGACGCTGCATTATTTTCTGCATTCTGCCAACACCACCTGGCAGGTATCCGGCGCGCCACCGGAGCGTCCGGCGTAGCGAATGCAATTGTCCATGGATTTCTGGCGGGCCATGTCGAGGGTGGAACCCCAGGCCAGGCCACCCTCGCCGACAGTGGGCAGCGCTTTGGCGTAGCAAGGTGAGCCTGCGTTTGAGGCCCAAGTGCGAGGCGTGGCGGTGTTGCGTGCGCAGCCCGCTGTCAGCGCCAGGTTGATGGCGAGCAGGGCTGGCAAGACCCATGACCCGCATGGGCGCGCGGTTTTTCCGGTCATCCCGTGTTCCCTGTATAAAGAGGCGTGTTTGTATCCTGCAGTTTAGACGTTGTTGCGCCGGCCCTTTGCCCGGTTTGGCGCATTTGGGGGCAGTTGCCGGGAGGGCATTTTTGAACCCGTGCCTGTCCAGAAGAGTAGAAATTTTGGCGTCATGAAATATACGGTTACGCTGCCGATACGCCGCTTGCAAAGTCCCTGCCTTGATCTTTAATAGTTACTGATGGGGAACGCGTAATTCCATCAAATATGTCTTAAATATCAAGGGTTAAGTGAAAGTATCAAGTCCCGCCCGGATCTTTCTCTGATTTCACGACAGATAGCTCAAAGGATGACGAAGAAATGAAAGAGAAGCTGGCGGCCGTTATCCGAAAACTGATTTCTCCTTCATTACGTTATGAAGTCAGGAACGCGGCAACCTGGCTGCGGGACATCCTGGGGCGTGCGTGTTTCTGGAAGTG
This sequence comes from Pseudomonas sp. PDM02, assembly GCF_014852285.1. NCBI lineage: Bacteria > Pseudomonadati > Pseudomonadota > Gammaproteobacteria > Pseudomonadales > Pseudomonadaceae > Pseudomonas > Pseudomonas sp. PDM02. The sequence continues at coordinate 17,059 of NZ_JACVBL010000017.1, forward strand.
GGAGATTGCCCGCTTCAAGCTGCAGAAGGACAGTCCTTACGAATTCCTCTACATCGGCAGGAAAAAGCAGCGGGAAATGGCCAAGCTGCTCATCGGCGGGAAGTCCCAGGAGCCGTCCGATACGGTCGACGGCGAACCGGCACCTGCCGCGTCGAATCATGTGGTGGTGGTCAGTGAAGCGCCGTCCCCGGGGGCCTTGAATGTGCCCCTCTACCTGAGTGCCGTCGTACCGCTGGGGCGCCCCATCGAAGACATCACCGCCAAATACGATAGCGAGTTGCGCCGAAACATCCGCAAGAACCGCCCGCGCTACCGGATGGTCCAGACGCTGCTGGATGACGAAATCGAAAAGGCCGACAGGGAAATGCTTCGACCTTATGCCGAAGCACGGCAAGGCATTCACGCTGCGCAGTTTCCCTCTCAGGAAGTCTTGAGAATCGCCAAGACCGTCGGCCGGCTCGACCTGATCATGCTGGAAGACGAGGTGGTTGCCTGCCACCTGGGTTGCGTCGTCACTCGGGGCGGCAAGCGCTACTGGAGCACACTGCGTTTCGGGTATGTCGAGGCGATTTTTTCAGATGCGAAAAAACTGCGCGAGGTCAACTCGATTACCACCTTCATGGCACTTGAATGGGCCATCGACAATGGCTTCGATTATTACGACATCGGTCTTTGCGTGGCCCGCCCGGATGACGGGCTACTGAAATGGAAGAGACGGCGCGGCGGTGATATCGATTCCCTGGGAAACCACGCGTACATGTTCGTCCGGCTGCCCAAGACCGGGAGAGCCAGATTCCTCTGGGACACGCCGCTGTTTGCTGTCGAAGGCAAGGAAATAACCTTGCACCTTGGCCTGCCGGACGGGCCAAGCGATGAGGAAGTCGCCAGCCGTTATCACGAAATGGTGTTTGGCGGGCTGCACAAAATTTACCTGTATTGCGCCAAGAGCTCGGGCGAACAGTTTCTCGACACCTTGCGCAGTCGCTATGCCAATTTGCAGACACAACCCGTCATGGAACGGATTCCATCCAGCTGAGCCATTTCCAGGACTGAATAATGACAGCGCTCGCACCTGACTTTTGACCCTGCCTGCAGGGAGGACTCTTCATGGAAAGCGATCTCTCGCCAATCAGCACGTCGACCGCTGGCAATCAAAAAAAATGGACCCTGGCCGCCTACAAAAACATGGCGAGAAAAAGACTCGCACGCAAAGCCGATATCAACTTGAAAAGCATCGCGCTGAAAAGTTGGGATATTGCGCCGGGCGAGACGACTCATTCTCCGTCGGCGTTCTACCTGCCCGGTCAAATGGACCGCGTGACAGGGTGGGAGGCAAAGCGCTTTTATCCTTTCGAGCATCCCGCGCGCACCATGCAAGGGCTGGGCGACGTAGAGCAAGGCCCGACGCGAGGCTACTTGCTCAAGGACGTCTGGATGATCGATGGCGCGCTCTACAAGGACAACGCCAGTCTGTGGCTGTCGCTCAAGCCAAGTATGTTCCCGCGCATTACCGTGGACACCGAGATCGATCGCGCCGCCGTCTACTGCACGCAAAACGGCAATACCTGGTTTGGAACCTGGTTGATGGAAGACTGCCCGACCTATTCCCTGGCCTGCGATGAAGGCGTGCCGGTGACCACCGCGCCCTCCGCCAGGTTTCCGTTGTTTACCCAGGCTCCCGCTTACGAAGACTGGTTTGGCATGAAACCGGTGCGCCTGCACAGTGCGTTTTTTCGTGAACTCGTGCTGTTCGACGACTTGAGCAACAATCGAAACAGGCATCTGCGTTACCGGGCCATGGGGGAAAAATTGCTGTCGCACGTCAAGCATGAGGCTCATCCCGGCGTGTTCATTCTGCGCGGTGGCGACGGTGACTTGCGCTTTTTGCGCAATGAGCTCGAAGTCGCCGAACACCTGCGCAAGAGCAGGGGGTTCCGCGTTCTCGATCCTTTGAAAACCGATGTGCCGACCATCGTGGCGACCTGCGCCGGGGCGCGGACGGTGGTGGGGGTCGAAGGCAGTCAGCTGGTGCACGGCGTCAATGTGCTCCAGCCGGGCGGTTCGTTGCTGGCACTGCAGCCACCGAACCGTTTCGTCAGCTACTACAAGTTCCTGACGGATCGCGACAGGCAGAATTTCGGCTTCGTGGTCGGAACGCCAGAGGGCGACGGCTTCAAAATCGACATTCAAGAGGTCGAGCGCACACTGGACCTGTTCCCGTCATGACGGCCTGAGGGAACCCCGGCAAAAGACTTTCCGAACGGGTTTACGCCTGATCCCCAAACACCGGCCGGAAAAAACTCCGCTCATAGCTGAGGATGAATTTTTTATCCTCGGCATACTTGAACGCCGCGATGCAGTCCGCGTCGCTCATGGAGTCCTGCCGATAGCGCTCGTACTCGGCAAGGCTCGCAAAGGTGAACATCGCCAACGCAATGTTGTTGGCGCCCTCGGACGGCAGGAAATAGCCGTGGTGCTGGCCACCGAATTTTTCCACCAGTGGAATCCACAACTTTGCGTAGTGTTCGAATGCGCCGATCTGGTACGGGTCCAGCACGTACTTCAGGTAACAAGTGACCATGTGTTCGCTCTCTTCTACGGGAGGGTTAAACCATTCAAAGGCTGTTCAGCCATTCGGCAGTTTCGCAGATCACCTGGCGGCATGGGAGTCTTCACTGAACCCTGTATCCCGTAAATGCGGGCCATCTGTGTCTATCGGCTACATCGCGAGGTTGTTACGTTTGCGCCTCTACCGTATTCGATGAGGTAAAAATGGATCTCACCGCCATCCCGTTCGGGACGACCGACTGGTCGACGATCGAACCTGTCACCCATGCCGGCCAGACCGGAAACGCCTATTGGCGAACCTGTCAGTTTGGTTCGACGCGTGTGCGAATGGTTGAATACAGCCCCGGATACCTCGCCGATCATTGGTGCTGGAGAGGTCATATCCTGTTGTGCCTGGAAGGCGAGTTGCACACGGAACTGGAGGACGGTCGACAATTCACGCTGACGGCCGGCATGAGTTATCAGGTGGGCAACAATGCTGAAGGGCATCGGTCGTTCACCACCACCGGCGCGAAATTGTTCATTGTGGATTAAGCGTCGGATTGAATTTCGCCACTGGCCGTAGCGCTGGGTATCTCTATAGGAGATAGCCGCGATCAGATTAATTCGCTTCTTGAGATATATCCCGCGCGCGTAGTGTCTGCCCTGTCTGAAGTAGAGAAGGGCGGATGATGAACAGGTTGAACACAACGATCGCCAATGCGCAGCCCGCGTTGCGGCCAGCCAGCGCAGGCTGGGCAACGGTGGCAGGCTTTGCTGCAAGCCTGGTCGGCATCGGCCTTGCGCGGTTTGCATATACGCCGTTGCTTCCAGCGATTATCGGCGCCCACTGGTTTGATCCGTCCAAGGCCGCTTACTTGGGTGCCGCCAACCTTGCCGGGTATCTGGGCGGCGCCATTTTCGGCCGTTCCGTGGCGGCGAAAACCTCAACGGTGTTCATGCTCAGAGCAATGATGCTGCTGGCCAGTGTGGCGTTTTTCGCGTGCGCCTATCCCGTGTCGTTCGTGTGGTTCTTCGCGTGGCGATTCCTGTCCGGCAGCGCCGGTGGTGCGTTGATGGTGTTGGCCGCTCCGACCGTTTTGGCCCATGTGCCACCGTCCAGGCGGGGTTTGGTCGCCGGGGTCATATTCATGGGCGTGGGCGTTGGTATTGCCCTTTCCGGAACACTGGTGCCGCTCTTGCTTCAACAGGGCCTGGGCGAAACATGGCTCGGCCTTGGCCTGATATCCCTGCTGCTCACAGCCCTTGCCTGGCGGGGCTGGCCGAAAGAACCCGCGCCGGCCGCCGAAACGACGCACCACCCGCGCCCGGCACGCAACGGAACACTCAAGGCGTTGTACATCGAGTACGCCCTCAACGCTGCCGGCTGGGTGCCGCACATGATTTTCCTGGTGGACTTCGTTGCCCGTGGCAGGGGCGAAGGTCTTCAAGTGGGGGCGCAGTACTGGGTTCTTTTCGGCATTGGCGCGACCGTCGGGCCACTGCTTGCCGGCGCACTGGCGGACCGGATCGGTTTCGGTCGCGCGTTGCGGCTGTCGTTCATCGTCGAGGCCTTCGCCGTCATTATCCCCGTCCTTGGGCTCGGAGCCGGCTGGTTGATGGCCTCCAGCGTTGTCGTCGGGGCGTTTGTGACCGGGACCGTGCCGCTGGTGTTGGGGCGGGTCCATGAAATTCTCGCCCACCATCTCGCACAACACAGTTCGGCCTGGCAAACAGCCACAGTCGGATTTGCCTTGTTCCAAGCGGTCGCCGCCTATGGCTTGTCGTTCCTGTTCTCCTACAGCGACGGGAACTACGGCTTGCTCTTCATCATGGGGACTGCGGCCATGCTGCTTGCGTTTGTGATTGATGTGCTCGCAGGCGCGAAAAGCTCCAGCGATTCCCGGAGCCTTTGACACCGTGAATTACTCCGATAGAAACGTGATGTATTGGCGCCGCAACCTGACCGTTTGTGTGTTCGGCTCGTTCACAACCCTGGTCAGCCTGAGCATGTTGTTGCCCTTTTTACCGTTGTACGTTCAACAACTGGGCGTGACGTCGCAGGCGGACGTGGTGCAATGGTCGGCCGTGGCATTCGGCGCGACTTTTTTCGGCACGGCGATTACCGCGCCGTTGTGGGGGCGCCTGGCTGACCGCTATGGCCGAAAACCTATGCTGGTCAGAGCGGCCATCGGGATGGCCATTGTCATGTCGTTGATCGGGCTGGCCCGGGACGTTACCGACCTGGTTGCACTGCGCCTCATCGCCGGGCTCATCGGTGGCTACGCATCGGCGTCCATCGTCATGATCGGGTCGCAGGTCCCGCGCGAAAGGGCGGGTTGGGCACTCGGCGTCTTGTCCACGGGAGCCTTGTCCGGCAACCTGATCGGGCCACTGGTTGGCGGTTTTTTACCTGAGCTTGTCGGTATTCGCGGCACCTTTTTCGTCGGTGGAGCAATGATTGCGGTCGCCGCCATGACCACCATCCTGTTCGTTCGTGAGGATTTCGACCGAGCGTCGGACGCCAGACAACGGGACAGGAAAAACCGGCCTGAGGGTGCCGGTTCGAAATGGCCGGTCATCGCTGCACTGCTCATGACTGCGATGATGGTGCTGCTGGCCAACATGTCGATTGAGCCGATCATCACCGTCTACATCGGCGACCTCGGCGTACCGGTTGATCATCAGGCGCGGATAGCCGGCGTGGTCATGGCCTGTTCCGCGTTGGGCAGTATCCTGACCGCCGCCAGACTGGGGGCGTTGGCCGACCGGGTGGGTGGCTGGAGCGTAATTGTCGGTTGCCTGTTGTTAACCGCCGTGGTCATGGTGCCCCAGGCGTTCGTCACGCAATGGTGGCAACTGGCGGTATTGCGCGGTGTCATGGGCATGACCATTGCCGGGCTCCTGCCCGCGATTGCCAAGCTGATCCGGCATTCGGTCGAAGAGCACAACACCGGCAAAATCCTCGGTTACCTGCAATCGGCGCAGTTCTCAGGGCAGGTGATAGGCCCCTTGATTGGCGGCCAGATTGGCGCCCATTTCGGCCTGCATCATGTGTTCCTGGTGACGGCGGCATTGCTGGTGTTATGCGCCTTGATGAACGGCTGGGTGAGGAATCGCTACCTGGGCGACACCGTCCAGGCGAACGCTGTCCAGAAAAGTGGATAGCGCGCTGGAAAAATAGCCATCAAGGCGCCTGACGAACACCGTCTCTACATCGGCGATGTCTGGCGCGAGCTCATGCACGTTGACCAACCCCTCGCGCAAAGCGTTCGCCACAACGCCTCGGGGCAACAACGTGACCCCGACGCCCGCCGACACACAGGCAATGATCGCTTCAATCGAACCAAACTCCAGTGGCTCAGGCGCCAGGATGCCCAGGTTGGCCAGCAGGGAATCCAGGCGCTGGCGGTAGGAACAGCCGATTCGAAAGACCACCGTCTTCAGATTGTCGACCGCGGCGACCGCGTCCAGTGTGTCTATGGCACAGGACGTGACCAGCACGAGTTCTTCGCGGAAGGCTTGTTCACTGATCAATTCCGAATGATTGACCGGGCCCACGACAAACGCCCCTTCGAGCTTACAGTCGATGACGCCCTGGATCAGGCTGCAGGTGGTGCCGGTGCGAATCACCGGGCGAACCTCCGGGTAGGCCTTGGCAAATTTTGCGATCAGCCGTGGAAGGCGCAGCGCCAGCGTCGTCTCGAGCGTACCGATCTCGAAGACACCTTTTGGATGCCCATCGTCGCGCGCAGCGCAGGACGCATCGGACAGGAGCCGAGAAAGGCGGGCGGCGAACGGCAGGATCCGCCGTCCAGCCGGCGTGACCTGAACCCCTCTGGCGCTGCGTTGAAACAGCGCCACCCCGAGCTCGTCCTCCAGCGACCGAATCCTCGCGGACACGTTGGACTGCACGGTGTTCAGCTCGCTCGCAGCCTTGTTCATGCTGCCGTGGCGCGCAACCGCATCGACCACCTTCAGATCCGTGACATCCATCGAATTCACCTATCTCTAAAACCAATAACCAACCGCAAATAAACAGCGTTCAGCAGATTAGTTTTCGTGTGCGGCAAAGGCAAGCAATGGCCGACATAGGGAGTAATTAAATTCATCAAAAAAGATCATACGCATCATTAATGATCGTTTTACATGATCTTTGGCCGGGCATAGGTTGAGGGTGCAAATACACCGCAGCCAGTGGCAAATCGAGTCTTCGAATTTGAGGCTGTGGAACAACAATAACTGTCCACTGCTACACGGAGTCAACGTGAACCATGCATCCGAGTCAGCCAGAATTCGCAACCATCCCCGGTACCAGGATTTGGTATCACGGCAGCGAAGATTCGTCGCTTGTCTTACTGCCGCCACCCTTGTCCCGTACTTCACGTTCATCCTCGTCGCGGCGTTCGCGCCCCAGCTTCTAGCGCAGAAACTCTCCGCAACCAGCATCATCAATATCGGTTGGCCGCTGGGCGTCGCCTTCATCGTCGGGGCCTGGTTGTTTACCGGCCTGTACATCCTGCGCGCCAACGGCGAGTTCGATGACCTCACCGCAGAAATTCGCGAGGGGGCCATCGTATGAAACCCATTCTTCGCTACCTCATTCCTTCTCTGTTGGGCGCGGTCGCGACGTGCGCCTCGGCCGCCGATGTCTTGCAGGCGGTGGAAAAACAGCCGCTGAACATCACCGCTATCGCGATGTTTCTGGTCTTCGTGCTGACGACCCTGGGCATCACTTACTGGGCTGCCTCCAAGACCAAATCGATGGACGATTTCTACAACGCCGGCGGCGGCATCACCGGTTTCCAGAACGGTTTGGCACTGGCGGGGGACTACATGTCGGCGGCGGCGTTACTGGGCGTCACCAGCATGATTTTCTTCAACGGTTTTGATGGCGTGCTCTACTCGATCAGCTTCTTCGTCGCCTGGCCGTTGCTGTTGTTCCTGTTCGCCGAGCGCATCCGCAATCTGGGGCGCATCACCATCTCGGACATCGCCTCGTTCCGGCTCGATCAAAACCGGATTCGCACCATGACCGCGTTCGGTTCGTTGACCGTGGTCTGTTTTTATCTGGTGGTGCAGATGGTCGGGGCAGGGCAACTGATCCAGTTGCTGTTCGGTCTTCCCTACAACTACGCGGTGATCGCTGTCGGTCTGTTGATGGCGATCTACGTCACGTTTGGCGGGATGGTCGCCACCACCTGGGTGCAGATCATCAAGGCAGGCTTGCTGCTGGTGGGCGGGACATTGCTCGCAGTGTTGGCGTTGAGCAAGTTCGGTTTTTCGTTCGAGCTGCTGTTCGAAAAAGCGGTTGCCGCCCATCACGATGGCGAGCGGATCCTGCTGCCCAGCAAGCTGGTGGCCGACCCCTTGGCGCTCATCTCGCTGTCGCTGGGGCTGGTCTTCGGTACCGCAGGATTGCCGCATATCCTCATGCGCTTTTTTACCGTGCCGGACGCCAAGCAAGCGCGCAAATCGGTATTCGTCGCGACGGGCTTCATCGGCTTCTTCTACCTGATCGTTGCGGTATTGGGGTTGGCAGCCATCGTGATCGTCGGGCAAGACCCGGCCTTCTACGAGTCCGGCATTGTCGGTGGAAAGCTCATCGGCGGCGGGAACATGCCGGTGATGCATCTGGCAAAAGCCGTCGGCGGCGACCTGCTATTGGGCTTCATCTCCGCCGTCGCGTTTGCCACGATCCTGGCCGTGGTCTCGGGGCTCACCATGGCAGGCACCTCGGCGATTTCACATGACCTCTATGTCCGGGTCTTCCGCAAAAACCGTGCGGATGCGAAAGACGAGCGGCGTGTGTCGAAGATCGCCTCGGTCGGTATCGGCATCGTTGCGGTGGTGCTGGGCATTTTGTTCAAGGACCAGAACATCGCCTTCCTGGTCGCGCTGACCTTTGGCGTGGCGGCGTCGGTCAACTTCCCGATCCTCGTGCTTTCGATGTACTGGAAAGGGCTGACCACACGCGGGGCATTGATCGGTGGCATCGCCGGGCTGGTGAGCTCGGTCAGCCTGGTGATTCTCTCGCCGGCGGTGTGGGTCAAAGTGTTGGGCAATACCGACGCCATCTTCCCCTTCGACTACCCGGCCATCATCTCGATGAACGTGGCGTTCCTGTTTACCTGGCTCGGCTCGGTCACCGACCGCAGTCGCGGCGCAGCGCTTGAACGCGAGCGTTTCGATGATCAGCTCATTCGCGCCCGCACGGGCCTTGGCGCATCGCAAGCGGTCAGCCACTGAGACGCGGCACACCTTCATCGCGATGAGGGTGTGCCAGTCATTTCCATACCCTGATTTGTGCTCTCTGCAAAAGGAGTCAGCCATGCAACTTCGAGACAATGGCTTAAGGTTTTCACCCATCACGGTCGTGCTGCACTGGGTCGTGGCGTTGTCGCTGCTCGCCATCCTCGGCTTGCAGGTGATGATCGGCCAGGCGTCCAGTGAGGCCGGGCGGATGTCGTTGGTACACCTGCAAAACCTCATGGGGCTGATCCTGTTTCTCGTATCGATTTATCGGTTCTGGGCCCGGATCACCGCTTATCACCCGCTGCCGGTGGGCACGCCCAATCCCATTGAAGTGATCATCAGCCGTTCCGTTGCGGTGGCGCTCGCCCTGGCGATGGTGCTGCTGCCGGTCGCGGTGTGGGCCTCGCGGTCGGCGGCCGGTGAGGGAGTGGGGCTGCCCGGAGGCTTTTCGATTCCGGCGCTCTTGCCCACGAATGCAGCACTGAAGCAGGTGGTCGATGTGCTCTTCGATATCGGGGCGTCGGCGTTCCTGGCCGGCCTGGCCTTGCATGTCTTCGGTGCGCTCAAGAATCACTTTCTCCTGAAGAACAACACGCTCAAGCGGATGCTTGGAAAACATGTGGAGCTGTGAGTCATGAACGAAGCCAGATTTGATTTTGCGGGTAACGCCATCACTCAATTGTGTGGCGTGAAATACCCGATTTTTCTCGGCGGGATGGCGGCGATTTCCGGCCCGCCGCTCGTTGCGGCAGTCGCCAACGCCGGAGGCCTGGGCGTGGTGGGCGGTTTGCGCCTGCCGCCATTGACCTTGCGCCGATGGATACAGGAAACCCGAGCGCTGACCGACAAACCCTTTGGCGTGAACCTGGTGCCGCAGTTCGGCGGGCCTGACGTGTTTGAAGCGCAATTCCAGGTCGTCCTCGAAGAAAAACCGCGCCTGCTGTCCTTGTTTTACGCCGAGGCCTATTCCGCCGACATGATTCCCCGGGCCAAAGACGCGGGGCTGGTGGTCATGGTGCAAACGGGCTCGGTGGAGCTGGCGAGAATCGCCATCGCACAAGGCGCTGACATCATCGTGGCGCAAGGCAGTGAAAGTGGCGGTCATTTGAACCGAGGCACCATCGGCATCATGCCTTTGTTGACGTCCATCCTTGCGGTATCCGAGGGGCGACCGGTGCTGGCGGCCGGTGGCATCACCAACGGTGACGACGTTCGGGCGCTGATGTCCCTCGGCGCGTCTGGGGTGGTGGTGGGCACCGCGTTTATTGCCACCGACGAGTCGAACGCTCATCCGCTCTACAAGCAAAAAATTGTCGAGGCGACGACGGATGACACCGAGTACCGGACCGGGTATTCGTTTGGCTGGACCTACGGCACGCCGCACCGGGTGATTCCCAATCGCGACAAGTGGAACCTGCTGCGCTTCATCGGCGGTGGCGCCCGCGCAATCGACAAACCGCGCATGGCCAAGAAGCTGTCGCTGTACGCGGGGCAGGGCGTTGGCAAAATCCACAGCGTCGTCCCCGCAGCAGAGCGTGTGGCGGAGCTTGCCCTTGGCTTGTAGTAAGCCTCTCCTCGATTAACCTGTAGGAGCGAAGCTTGCTCGCGAAGGCGGTAGTGCATTCAGTTTCAATAGTGAATGTCCTGACGCTTTCGCAGGCAAACCGGAATGCCGCCCCGCTCGCAACTACAGTGTCGGTCTGTGTGTTTTACGCCGCCGGCCGGGCAATCTGCTCCTGCGCCAGACCAATGAACGCGCTCATCGCCGAGGTGATCATCGAGTCGTTCCTGCGGATAAACACGGTCGAGACGTTGGCGAATTCGGCCGGTAGCGTGTGGCAGCGAATCGCATGCCGCACGCTGCAATTCTCTGCGATGGCCTTGGGCAGCAAGGTCACGCCCATTCCCGCCGCGACGCATGACAGGATGCCGTCGAGGGTGCCCAGTTCCATGATCTGGTTAGGCACCAGCCCGACTTGGTAGAACCAGTTTTCCAGGGTGGAGCGGTAGAAGCATCCGGTGCGAAAGACCAGCACGGTTTGCTGGGGGATTTTCTCGATGAGCGCCGGCAGTGTCTCGAAGTGGCTGCTGCTGACCAGCACCAGTTCCTCTTGAAACACCTCTTCCTGCGCCAACGCCGGGTTCTGGTGAAATCCGCCGACAAACGCGCCATCGAGTCGATGCGCTTCAATTGCCTTGATCAGCTCGACCGTCGTTCCGGTCAGCAGCGACAGTTGCACTTCGGGGTATTGCTCGCGGTACTTCGTCAGCACCTGCGGCAAGCGAATGGCGGCGGTGGTTTCCATTGAGCCCAGCCGCAGCAGGCCGGTCGGAACACCGGTGTCCGTCAACGCATTGCGACTCTCTTCTGTCAGTTGCAGGATGCGCCGCGCATAACCGAGGAAGGTCTCGCCCGCCGACGTGAGCACCACTCCGGATTTCTTGCGGATGAACAGCTCCCGATTCAGTTCGGCTTCCAGCTCCTTCACCCGCATGGTGACGTTGGACTGCACCGTGTTCACGTTGACGGCGGCTGCGGTGAAGCTGCCGAGTTCGGCAACCGCGCAGAAAATCTTCAGTTGGCGCATTTCCATGATCGTCACCATCCATCATAAAAAGTGATTATGGACATATTTAACGATCACTTTACGGTCATTGTCGGTGGTTAGTAAAGTGGCCGAAACCCGGTAAAAGATGCGGATCGACCCATGACACTCATTTCGAAAATTGATCACGTCTTCGCCGGCGGCCTGGGGCTGTTGAAGCCCGAAGGGCAGCGTACGGGCATCTTCAAACAGCGCCGTTCAGGCCCCGTTCGCGTCGAGCTTCACGGGATTGTCGGTGACCAGCACGGCGACACCAGGGTTCACGGCGGTCCGGAAAAGGCTGTTCATCACTATGCGGCCGAAAACTATCAGCACCTGGCGCAGGCCTTTGCGCAATGCGCCCATGAGCTGCTTCCGGGCAGCCTGGGGGAGAACATTTCTGCGTTCGAACTCTCTGAGCGCAACGTGCACATCGGCGACGTATTCCAGATGGGCAGTGCGGTGTTGCAGGTCTCTCAACCGCGCAGCCCGTGCTGGAAAATCAATCACCGCTTCGACGCTGAGCGCATGTCGATACATGTCGCCAAGGAGCGAATCACCGGTTGGTATTACCGGGTGCTTCAACCGGGCTTCATTGAAGCGGGCGACCGGATCGAGTTGCTGGAAAGGCAAACGGAGCGCTTTTCCATCGATGAATTCTGGCAGGTGCAGTTGTCGCACCGGCCGGTGATCGACGATCTGCTGGCGCTGGCGGCAAGCCGTGGGTTGGCCGATGACTGGAAGCGGCGCCTGTCGGAGCGGGCGAAGTGGCTGCAGAAAGCGCTTCAGGAACAATAGTTGTACGCACTTGCACGTGTGGCGAGGGAGCAAGCGCCCTCGCCACAAACGCTGCGCTTAGCGGTGTTCAGTCTCGCGGATCAATCTGATCCAGCACCCGGTTCGCCGTGATCTCCGCCAGCATGATGCTGTTGGAAATGCCCAGCAGCGCATTGCGCGACCCACCGTCCAGAAGGTCCACCAAGTGATGGACCATCACATCGACCGAGGCCAGCGTCTCGACCAGATAAACCATCAGGGTTTCGGTCGTGAGCGCTGGGTCCACGGTAAACAAAGTGCTGGGTGTGCGCGGCGTGGCTTTGATGTCGGCAGTCGACGGGAAGTGGTAGTCGAGGGCACGCTCGGCGGCCTCGTTGAGTTTGTTTGAATCGGGTTCGTACGGGGATGCTGGATCGGTGTCTGGCGGATTGGGTGAAGGTTTGACCATGGTTCTGTCTCCAAAAACGTGGAGCCGTCACCGAATCGCTGCTAAACGAAGGGTGGCAGCTGTGCGCAGGTTAGCAGACCGGGGAGACACGAATCCGGCGCGCCCAAGGGCGCCCTGCGCACAGCTACCATGAAGTGCAGGCATGAAATGACCTGACTGTTTGGATGCAGATGCGCTTCGTTGTCACCACGGGCTGCTAAACCCGACCACTGATGAGCAGTGGCACGAATCAAGTTACCGGGCACCCCCAAAGCGCACAAGCCGGCGGATTCTGGCGTACCCGTAGGCAACGGCGCAAGGTTTTGTAGCTTTCATCTCGTAACCACGAGCGCGCTTAAACAAGCATTCTCCAGCGCTGTTTAACACCTAAAACACCTTCACCATTTCTGATCCATAAGATCATTAATCATCATTTTACATGATCCTTCTGCTGGCCTACTTTGACCCTGGCAGGCGCGCCATCGGCCGCCTGGCGCTCTCCCGACAACAACAAGAGATGGCTCTTATCCACCACCAGGGGACACCCGCCATGAGCAACCAGCCAGCAGACATCGCACACTACATTCACGGCCGCGTGACGCACGGTACTTCCGGCCGCACGCAGAACGTCACCAACCCTGCCATCGGCTCCGTCATCGGCAAAGTGGCCCTCGCCAATGCCGCTGAAGTCGACGCGGCAGTGAAGTCGGCAGCGGCCGCGTTTCCCGCCTGGTCGGCGCTGCCGCCGCTGCGTCGCGCCCGCATCCTGTTCAAGTTCCTGGCGTTGCTCAATGAACACCGCGACACACTGGCGCGCATGATCACCGCCGAGCACGGCAAAGTCTTCACCGATGCCCAGGGCGAAGTAACGCGTGGCATCGAGGTCGTCGAGTTCGCCTGCGGCATCCCGCAACTGCTCAAGGGTGACTACACCGAACAGGTCTCCACCAACATCGACAACTGGACCATGCGCCAGCCGCTGGGCGTGGTGGCCGGCATCACTCCGTTCAACTTCCCGGTGATGGTGCCGATGTGGATGTTCCCGGTGGCCATCGCCTGCGGCAACACCTTCGTGCTCAAGCCGAGCCCCATCGACCCGTCGCCTTCGCTGCTGATCGCCGAATTGTTCAAGGAAGCCGGGCTGCCGGATGGCGTGTTCAACGTGGTGCAGGGCGACAAGGAAGCGGTGGATGCGCTGATCGATCATCCCGACGTCAAAGCCGTGAGCTTTGTCGGATCGACGCCGATTGCCAACTACATCTACGAGACCGGTGCCCGCCACGGCAAGCGTGTCCAGGCGTTGGGCGGCGCGAAGAATCACATGGTGGTGATGCCCGACGCCGACATCGATCAGGTGGTCGACGCGCTGATCGGCGCGGCGTTCGGCTCTGCCGGCGAGCGTTGCATGGCGATCTCGGTGGCGGTGTTTGTCGGCGACGTCGCCGATAAGGTGATGCCGAAACTGGTGGAACGCACCCGCACACTCAAAGTCCTCGAAGGCACGAACCTGGCCGCCGAGATGGGCCCGATCGTGTCGCAAGTGGCGCTGCAACGCATCACCGGCTACATCGAACAAGGCATTGAGGAGGGCGCAGAACTGCTGGTCGACGGCCGTGGTTTTGACGGCGCCCAGGCTGGCGCGAATTGTGCCGAAGGGTTCTGGCTCGGTGGCACGGTGTTCGACCATGTCACCCCCGAGATGAAAATCTACAAAGAGGAAATCTTCGGTCCGGTGTTGGCGTGCATGCGCGTGAAGGACTTCGCCGAGGCGGTCGATCTGGTCAACTCACACGAGTTCGGCAACGGCACCGCTTGCTATACCCGCGACGGTCACATCGCACGTGAATTCGCAAGCCGCATTCAGGTGGGGATGGTCGGCATCAACGTGCCGATCCCGGTGCCGATGGCGTGGCATGGTTTTGGTGGCTGGAAGCGCTCGCTGTTCGGTGACACACACGCCTACGGCGAAGAGGGCGTGCGCTTCTACACCAAGCAGAAGTCGATCATGCAGCGCTGGCCGAACAGCATCGCCAAGGGCGCGGAATTCGCCATGCCGACCTCCAAGTAAGCACCGCTTTCTGCTCCACGGGTTTGGGGTGGATGACGTGTTGGCGCGGGCTTGCACGGCATCGTTTTTCCCAGGGGGAGCGAACACCTCGCTCCCGGTTTTTTCCGCACAGGTGAACCGCTATGCCGCTGCTCAAGTTCGACATCATTCAGGGGCGCAATGACCAACAACTCAAGACCCTGCTGGACGTGACCCACCAGGCGATGGTCGAGGCCTTTGAAGTGCCCGCCAGTGATCGCTACCAAAGCGTCACGCAACATCGTCCGGGTGAGTTGGTGCTGCACGACACGGGGTTGGGTTACACACGCACGACCAGCGTGGTGTTGTTGACGGTGATTTCGCGACCGCGTTTACAGGCGCAGAAAACCGCGTTCTACCGCTTGCTGGCCGAGAGGCTGCAAGCCGAGTGTGGCCTGTCACCCGATGAGCTGATTGTTTCGCTGGTGGAGAACACCGATGCGGACTGGTCCTTCGGCCGTGGAAGGGCGCAATTTCTGACCGGTGAACTTTAGGGTTCGCCGCGTGGGCCAAAGGGTCCGTTTTTACCTCTGTGCAACTGTCTTTCAGGTGAAGCCATGTCCACTCAACTGCTGTCCCTTTTGAACATTCGACTGCCCGTCCTTCAATCGCCGATGGTGGGGGTTTCCACGCCCCGACTGGCGGCAGCGGTGTCCAGCGCCGGCGGCCTCGGCGCGATTGGCATCGGGGCAAGCAACGTCGAGCAGGCGCGGAACATGATCCGCGAGACGGCCGCGCTGACGGACAAGCCGTTCAATGTGAATGTTTTTTGCCACCAGCCTGCTGTCCACGACAGCGCTCGCGAGA
This sequence comes from Pseudomonas sp. PDM02, assembly GCF_014852285.1. NCBI lineage: Bacteria > Pseudomonadati > Pseudomonadota > Gammaproteobacteria > Pseudomonadales > Pseudomonadaceae > Pseudomonas > Pseudomonas sp. PDM02. Next base: position 32,543 of record NZ_JACVBL010000017.1, read on the forward strand.
CGCAGTGGCTGACATTTCTGGCGCCGTTCTTTGCGCAGTTCGGGGCCGCTGCACCGACGGCGCTGCGTGAGATCTACACCTCTTTTGTCGAAGACCCGGACATGCTGCAGATGCTGCTGGAAGAACGGCCGGCGGTGGTCAGCTTCCATTTCGGGCTGCCGCCACAACCGGCAATCGATGCGCTCAAGGCCGTCGGCATCATCCTGTTGTGTTCCGTGACCAACCTGGCCGAAGCGCAGAGTGCGGAACGCGCCGGCGTACATGCGCTGGTCGCACAAGGTTACGAAGCCGGGGGGCATCGCGGGGTATTCGATCCAAAACAGGATTCGCAAATGGGGACGTTTGCGTTGGTGCGTGTACTGGTGGCGGCTTGCCGACTGCCGGTGATCGCGGCGGGCGGCATCATGGACGGCGCGGGGATCAAGGCCGTCATGCAGTTGGGCGCCGGTGCCGCACAGCTGGGAACGGCGTTTATCCTCTGCCCCGAATCCTCCGCCAACAGCGCCTATCGCGAGGCCTTGAAGGGGCCGCGCGCGCACCAGACTGCCGTCACCAGCGTCATCTCCGGGCGTCCTGCCCGAGGCATGGTCAACCGCAACTTCACCTGCCTGGAGAAGGCTGGCACGGCGCTGCCAGACTATCCGCGCGCCTATGACGCCAACAAAGCGCTCAACGCCGCGGCCACCGCCCAGGCAAACACGGAGTTTGCCGTGCAGTGGGCGGGGCAGGGGGCGCCCCTGATTCGTGAGATGCCGGCCGCTGCGCTGGTGAATGTGCTTGCTGCGGAAATGAACGACTGAGCCAATCGGTCATCGGCGGCGAGCCGACATTTCACCGACTGCGCAAAACGATTCAAACGCGAGCTCTACTTCAACATTAATGGCTCAGGCGCGATGAAAATCCGCCTGGCCCAGTTTCAAAAAACACGACCCCCCATACCTCTGCACGACAACCCTTATCCCTCTACGAAAATTACTTTCGCCTCGTTTGAAAATCACCTCTCGAAATGTTTTATGAGTTTCACAACCCATTCGACGTGACCCTTTCGAGGAGTACCGCATGACCCTGTCCTTCGGCTATTGGCTGCTGGTATATGCCGCCATCGCCATCATCGCGCTGATCGTTCTGATCGCCCGTTACCGGCTTAATCCCTTCATCGTCATCACCCTGGTCTCCATCGGCCTGGCATTGCTCGCCGGCATGCCGCCGTCCGGGGTGGTTGGCGCCTACGAGGCCGGTGTCGGCAAAACTTTGGGGCACATTGCGCTAGTGGTGGCGCTGGGCACGATGCTCGGCAAAATGATGGCCGAGTCCGGCGGCGCCGAGCAGGTGGCGCGCACCTTGATCGACCGTTTCGGCGAGAAGAACGCGCATTGGGCGATGGTGTGCATCGCGTTCCTGGTTGGGCTGCCGTTGTTCTTCGAAGTCGGTTTTGTGTTGCTGGTGCCGATTGCGTTTACCGTGGCGCGCCGGGTCGGCGTGTCGATTCTGATGGTCGGTTTGCCGATGGTCGCCGGGCTGTCGGTGGTGCATGCGCTGGTGCCGCCGCACCCGGCGGCGATGCTGGCGGTGCAGGTGTATCAGGCGTCGGTCGGGCAGACGTTGATGTACGCGATTCTGATCGGCATTCCGACGGCGATCATTGCCGGCCCGCTGTACGCCAAGTTCATCGTGCCGCGCATTCAACTGCCGGCGGAAAACCCGCTGGAACGGCAGTTCCTCGAGCGCGAACCGCGCGACAGCCTGCCGGGTTTCGGCATCACCATGGCGACCATTCTGTTGCCGGTGCTGTTGATGCTGATCGGCGGCTGGGCCAACCTGATCTCCACGCCGGGCAGCGGTTTCAACCAGTTTTTGCTGTTCATCGGCAACTCGGTGATCGCGCTGTTGCTGGCGACCTTGCTGAGCTTCTGGACCCTCGGCCTCGCCCAAGGCTTCAACCGCGAATCGATCCTCAAGTTCACCAACGAATGCCTGGCACCGACCGCCAGCATCACCTTGCTGGTCGGCGCCGGTGGCGGTTTGAACCGGATCCTGGTGGACGCCGGGGTCACCGACCAGATCGTCAGCCTGGCCCACGAATTTCACCTGTCGCCGCTGCTGATGGGCTGGCTGTTCGCCGCGTTGATGCGCATCGCCACCGGTTCCGCCACCGTGGCCATGACCACCGCTTCCGGCATTGTCGCGCCGGTGGCCATCGGTCTGGGTTATCCGCATCCGGAGTTGCTGGTGCTGGCGACGGGCGCGGGGTCGGTGATCTTTTCCCACGTCAACGACGGCGGCTTCTGGTTGATCAAGGAATACTTCAACATGAGCGTCACCCAGACGTTCAAGACCTGGACCGTGCTGGAGACCATTATTTCGCTGGTCGCCTTCGCGCTGACCGTGGGTCTTTCTTACCTCATCTAGCTCGAACACTCCGATCGCTTTCCTCAAGGCTCATGGTCACTCATCGAGCGCGGCATTGTGCGCGCCGCGGTTGAGTGCCCGTGGCGGACAGCGGTCGGCAAAAACTCAAGAAAACATAAAAAATCACCCTGGAGCACCGTATGTTCAAGCGAGCAATCCCCACCGCACTTTTGCTGGCCACCGGTTCGATGTGCGCACAGGCAGCCGATTCTGCCGCGCACGGTTTTCTGGAGGACAGCAAAGCCACGCTGTCGATGCGCACGTTGTATTTCAACAGCGATAACCGCGATGGCACGGCGGACCCGTCGAAAACCGAGGAGGCCGCGCAGGGTTTTGTGCTGCGCTATGAGTCCGGTTTTACCCAGGGCGCGGTCGGGTTCGGGCTGGATGCGCAAGCGTTGCTCGGTGTGACGCTGGACAGCGGCGCGGGTCGCCACGTGGGCAGCGGCATGATCCCGAGTGACGGCGACGGTGCTGCCGACACCTGGAGCAGCTTCGGCCCCACGGCGAAGATGCGCATCTCAAAAACTGAGTTCCGCTACGGCACCCTGCTGCCGAAACTGCCGATCCTGTTGTCGAACGATGCCCGCGTATTGCCGCAGTCGTTCACCGGTGCGCAGGTCACCTCGAATGACATCGATGGCTTGATGCTGACCAGTGGCGTGCTTGAACATGCGGTCGGCCGCGCCTCGACGGACCGGACCGGTTTGTCGGTGCCGGGCGCCACCCAGGACAGCAACAAGTTCTACTTCGCTGGCGGTGACTACTACATCACCAAGGAACTGAAGGCGCAGTACTACTTCGCGCAGATGGAAGACTTCTACAACCAGAACTTTTTCGGTCTGACCCACGTGCTGCCGATCGACAGCAAAAGCTCGTTCACCACCGATCTGCGCTACTTCAACACCACATCGACGGGCGCCAACAGTTCCGCTGCCGGCCGCGCACAAGGCTACCGCACCTCGGGTTATACCGAGGACAACAACGGTGAAATCGACAACAACACCTGGGTGGCGATGATCACCTATGTGAACGGTGGCCACTCGGTGTCGCTTGGGCATCAACAGGTGGGTGACGGCAGCAACTTCGTGCAGCCCAACCAAGGCAGCCTGGTTGATAAAGGGGCGGGTGGTGGCAGTGTTTACCTGCCGACGGACCGCATGATCCAGAGCTTTACACGTGCGGGCGAGCAGACGAACTTCGGTCAATATTCCTATGACTTCGCGCCTTTGGGCGTGCCGGGTCTGAAAGCGTCGATTGCGTATCTGAAAGGGACTGACATCAAGGTTCGCAACGCGGGCGATCAGTCCGAGTGGGAGCGTGATATGACCCTGGACTACGTGCTGCAATCGGGGTCGCTCAAGGGGCTTGGTTTCAGCGTGCGCAACGGCAAGTCGAATACCGATGCCGGGCGTAACGTTGATCAGAATCGCTTTATCATCAACTACACCTTGTCGCTGCTGTAATCGCCCACGGTCTTTGTAGGAGCCGGCTTGCCGGCGATTGGGCCTTGAGGTTTGCGCTGTTTTTGCGGACGTCATCGCCAGCAAGCCGGCTCCTACAGGGTTTGCGTTTTGTCAGTTGCTAAGGTGCCAGGCGAGCACGGTCTTTGTAGGAGCCGGCTTGCCGGCGATTGGGCCTTGAGGTTTGCGCTGTTTTTGCGGACGTCATCGCCGGCAAGCCGGCTCCTACAGGGTATGTGTTGTGTCAGTTGCTAAGGTGCCAGGCGGGCACGGTCTTTGTAGGAGCCGGCTTGCTGGCGATTCAGGCGGCGCGGTGTATCTGTTACGCCGCCATCGCCGGCAAGGTATGCGTTGTTGCTAAGGTGTCAGGCGCTGGGTCAGCAACGGCAATAGTTGTTCGCAGGATGCCTCGATTTTCAGATCGAGGATGTCATCCGCCCGCGTCTTGCCCAGGTTAATCGCTATCAGCGGCTTGCCCTGATCCGCCACCGCCCGGCACAAACGAAACGCCGAATACGCCATCAACGAAGACCCCACCACCAGCAATCCCGCCGCTTTTTCCACCGCAGCCATTGCCTTGGCTGCCGTCACCTGCGCCACGTTCTCGCCAAAGAACACCACGTCCGGTTTCATTCGCTCGCCCGCGCAATGCGGGCAATGCGGTACCTGAAACCGTGCTTCGAACGCCGCGTCGAGCAGCGTGTCGCCGTCCGGTGCCTGCACCGCATCCACGCCAGCCAGGTATGGGTTCTGCGTTTCCATCAACTGCTGGATCGAATCCCGCTCACTGCGCTGCCCGCAATCCAGGCACAGCACCCGGTGCAGGCTGCCATGCAGTTCGATCACGTCGTGGCTGCCGGCCTGGTCGTGCAAGGTGTCGACGTTTTGGGTGATCAGCCCGCTGATCTGCCGGGTGCTTTGCAGGTTGGCGATGGCTTCATGCGCCACATTCGGCTGAGCCTGACGCACCCGCGGCCAGCCGAGCATCGCTCGCGCCCAGTAGCGGCGTCGGGATTCGGGGGCGCTGAGGAATTCCTGATACATCATCGGTTGCCGGCCTCGGCGCACGCCCTGGTGGTCGCGGTAGTCCGGAATGCCCGACGGGGTGCTGATGCCGGCACCGGTCAGGACCACGAACGGCTGGTCGGCCATGAACTGCTGGAGCCGGTCGAGTTGTTCGCGGGTGCGGCTGTCGAGCATGTTCAACACTCCGATGGGCCTGGGGTGTTTGCAGCGTAGCATTTGGTGATTCATTTGTAGGAGCGTGGCTTGCCCGCGAAGACGGCCTGTCAGACAACGACGGTGTGCCTGAGATACCGCCTTCGCGGGCAAGTCGGATCGCCGCACCGCTCGCTCCTACAAGGTCAACGTTTACTTGCGCGCTTCGAGTATCAGGTTGAACGGTGTTTCCGTCGCCCGACGGAATGTGCTGAATCCCGCTTCCGTAAACACTTTGCGCAACCGCGCCTCACCGGCCTGGGCGCCGAGCCCGAGGCCGACTTCCTGAGACAGCGAGTTCGGGGTGCAAATGAACGTCGAGGCGGCGTAGAACAACCGGCCAACCGGGGTAACGTTGTCATCGAGTTTGTCGTTGGCGAACGGTTCCACCAGCAGCACCGTGCCGTCCGGCTTCAGCGACTCATAGGCGTGCCGCGCCGCGCCCACCGGGTCGCCCATGTCATGCAGGCAGTCGAAATAACAGATCAGGTCGTAGTCGTCACCGGGGTAGCTTTTTGCCGTGCCCTGGAAGAACCGCGCCCGCCCGGACACACCGCCTTCCTCGGCACGCTGGGTGGCGACGGTGACGGACGGCGCGTGGTAGTCGAAGCCGACGAACCGCGAGTCCGGGAACGCCTGGGCCATGATCACCGTCGATGCACCATGCCCGCAGCCGATGTCCGCGACCTTGGCGCCAGCCTCCAGTTTGGCGACGACACCTTCAAGGGACGGTAGCCATTCGGCGACCAGGTGCGCCTTGTAGCCGGGCCGGAAGAACCGTTCCGTGCCGCTGAACATGCACGGATGGTGTTCGCCCCAGGGCAGGGCGCCGTTGCCGCGCATGGCTTTGACCAGCTTGTCCTTGTCATGGAAAAACGACGCGACCACCCCGATACCGCCCGCCACGTAGACCGGTGAGTCTTCGATCGCCAATGCCAGGGCTTGTTCTTCGGGCAGGCGGAACTGGCCGTCGCGGTGTTCCATGTAACCGGACGCGGCGTGAGCGCTGAGCCATTCGCGCAGCAGGCGGGGGTTGCAGCCGGTTTTCTCGGCGAGTGTTTCGGGGCTGATCAACTGACTGTCGGCCATCGCCCGGTACAGCCCGAGCTCTTCGCCGAGGATGACGTTGGCGAGCATCGCCGCGCCGCCCATGTCGTTCACCAGTTTGCCCATGAAATCGTTGAGTCTGGCCTCGTCCATCACGTGTGCTCCTTCGGCTGGATCACGGTCCAGGGGCATTCTTTGTCGAGGCATTCACCTCTGGGCAGTGGTCGTGGAAATGATCAGGACGGTGAGTACGTCCTGCGTGCAGTAAGTTTAGTCCGCAGGCCGTGGGCTGCCGGCCGGAGCGACGAAAGCCCGCATTTGCCTGATTCACACACATCCCCTGTAGGAGCGAGGCTTGCCCGCGAAGGCGGTATTTCAGACACATCCTCGTTGACTGTTACGCCGCCTTCGCGGGCAAGCCTCGCTCCTACAGGGGTACGTGTGTATCGGAGTGTATCTAACGTCCTTCTCGATACATTTCCCGCAAAACCGGCTCACTGCCGAACACAGCCCAGATACAAACCTGCGATGAACTGCACAGGCCGCTTGGCACCCTATACACCGTGAAGGGGACAACAATGACCACGCTCCTGCCTGAAACCGACCTGACATCCACCCCCGTCGATCGCCTGCGCGTCGACCAGTACACCAGCGGCCTCATCGGCCCAAGCCAGCCAATGCTCGGCCCGCTGGCCGACGGCGGCACCCTGATTACCGGCACACCGCCGGGCTGCTGGGGGCCGATGATTACGCCGGCCTTCGAGGGCGGCCATGAAGTGACCCAACCAGTGGCCATTGCCGGTGCCGAAGTCGGCGACGCCGTGGCGATCAAGATCAAAAGCATGCGCGTCACCTCGCTGGCCACCTCGTCCGGCGTGATGAGCTTCGTTGAAGGTCGCTACAACGGCGACCCGTTCGTCGCTAAATTCTGTAGCAAATGCGGCACCGAGCACCCGGCCAGCTACGTCGAAGGCATCGGCGAAGATTCGATTCGTTGCAGCAATTGCGGCGCCGAAGTCAGCGCTTTCCGCTTCAGCCACGGGTACGTGATCGTGTTCGATGCGCAGAATCAGGTCAGCCTGACCGTCAATCAGGACATCGCCAATCAACTGGCGGGCAACGCCTCCGAGATGTCGGCACTGCCGGAGTTCGCCGCCCAGCATTCGATCCTGTCCCTGGCCCGCGCCGACATCCCCGGCGTTGCCGCGCACATGCGGCCGTTCCTCGGCAACATCGGCACCACGCCGTCGCGGGACTTGCCGGACTCGCACAACTGCGCCGATTTCGGCCAATACCTGATCGGCGCACCGCACCGTTTCGGCATGACGCGTGAGGAACTGCACGCGGCCAAGACCGACGGTCACATGGACACCAACTCGATCCGTGAAGGCTGCGTATTGATCTGCCCGGTGAAAGTCCCGGGCGCCGGTGTGTACATGGGCGACATGCACGCCCAGCAGGGCAACGGCGAGATCGCCGGGCATGCCACCGACTGCTCCGGGGAAACCGAAGTGCAGGTCGAAGTGATCAAGCACCTGACACTGGAAGGGCCGATCCTCCTGCAAAACCTCGACGATCTGCCGCCGATGGCGCGGCCGATGAATGCCCTGCAACGGCAGAAAGTCCGCGAACTGGGTGAGCGCTGGGGCCAGACCGAGATCGAGCAGAGCGGCCCGATCACCTTCATCGGCAGTGGCGAAAACCTCAACGTGGCGGTGGAAAACGGCCTGAAACGTGCCGCTTCGGTCACGGGCCTGCCGTATGACGAAGTGCTCAACCGCGCGACCATCACCGGCTCCATCGACATCAGCCGCTTGCCCGGCACCGTGCGCGTGACCTTCCTGTGCCCGATGAACGTGCTCGATCGCATCGGCATCGGTCATCTGGTGCGCGAGAAATACGACCTGGCGTAACGCCCACCGGCGGCTCTGTATCAAAGTGTGTACAGACCCGCCGGCGATACAACCGCCGCGATTTTCTGCCGGAACGCAACACAGGCCCGATACACCGTTTCGGTTAACTGTGATTACGTTCTGACAACCTTTGAGATCGACATCATGCAGACTTCCAACACATCAACGAAGGCCACCGTCGGACTTGGCCTGCGTCGCGGTTTAATGAAAGACCTCCAAGCCGCCCGCGTGGGCGATTTCGACTTTCTGGAAGTCGCGCCGGAGAACTGGATCGGCATCGGCGGCGCCCATGGCGCGGCACTGCGGGGCCTGGCCGAGCGCTATCCGCTGTCCTGCCATGGTTTGTCCCTGTCATTGGGCGGGCCGGCGCCGCTGGACGTCGGGTTCCTGCAAGAAGTGCGGGTTTTTCTCGATCAGTACAACGTGCCGCTGTACAGCGAACACCTGAGCTACTGCAGCGATGACGGTCACCTGTACGACCTGTTGCCGCTGCCCTTTACCGAAGAAGCGGTGCACCACGTCGCCGCGCGCATTCGCCAGTCCCAGGACATTCTCGGTCGGCGCCTGGCGGTGGAAAACGTCTCGTATTACGCCGCGCCGCAGCAGGACATGGACGAGCTGACGTTCACCAACGCGGTGCTGCGCGAAGCCGATTGCGACCTGTTGCTGGACGTCAACAATGTGTACGTCAACTCGATCAACCACGATTTTGATCCGCAGGTTTTTCTGGCCGGCATCGATTCGGACCGGGTGGTAGCGATGCACGTGGCCGGGCATTTCGATGAATCCGACACGTTGAAAATCGACACCCACGGCGCCTCGGTGAAACCGGTGGTGTGGTCGTTGCTGGCCCAGGCCTATGCTCGGTTCGGCGCGCAACCGACGTTGCTTGAGCGGGATTTCAATTTCCCTGCATTCGCGGAACTGGTCGCCGAATTGCAGACCATTCGCCGCTTGCAGGCCAAGGGGGTGAACCATGGTTGATTCAGGCCTGTTTCAGCAGCAAAACACCTTGGGGCTTTACCTGCGTGACCCCGATCATTGCGCGCCGCCGGCCGGAATGGACGTGGCGCGGGCACAGGTTTATCGCGACCTTGTTTTCAATAACCTCTCGATCTTGCTCAGCGGTACTTTTCCGGTGCTGATCAAGATTCTTGGCGATGAACGCTGGGGTTCGCTGGTGCGCATCTTCCTGCGGGACCACCGTGCGCAAACTCCGAAATTCGGCGAGATCGCCAGGGAGTTTGTCGACTTTCTCGCGTCAGAACCGCCTGCGTTGCACGAAGGGGCGTGGCCGCCGTTCATGGTGGAACTGGCGCATTACGAATGGATCGAGATGGTGTTGCAACAGTCCGACGCCGAGCCATTGCCGGCGAGTGAAGTCGGGCTGTTGCTGGATCGACCGTTGCAGGTTTCACCGCTGGCCTGGCCGTTGGCGTATGCCTGGCCGGTGCAGTTGGTGGGGCCGGACTATCAGCCTGAAACGCCTCCGGCTCAGCCGACGTTGTTATTGGTTCGTCGGGCGGAGGACTGGAGTGTGAAGTTTTCCGAACTGAGCCCGCTGGCCTGGCGCTTGTTGCAGCGGATCGGCGAGTTTCCTCAATTGAACGGGCGTGAGCAATTGGAAGGATTGGCCGTCGAAGCGGGGGCGGCGGGATCGCAGGATTTCATCGACAGCGGAGCGGCGTTGTTGCGGCAGATGCACGGGGAAGGGGTGGTTGGCCCGGCATAACCCCCTGTAGGAGCCGGCTTGCTGGCGATGGCGTCCGTTCAGGCGATAAATGTGTCGACTGACCTACCGCTATCGCCAGCAAGCCGGCTCCTACAGGGGGGATGCGTTTTTATTGGGCGGAGAAGAAGTACCGCGTCAGGTGAAAGAAGATCGGCGCCGCGAAGCAGATCGAGTCCATCCGGTCGAGCATGCCGCCGTGGCCCTTGATCATGGTGCCCCAGTCCTTGGCGCTGAGGCTGCGCTTGATCGCCGACATCACCAGGCCGCCCAGGAAACCCATCACCACAATCACGAACGACATCATCAGCGACTGCCAGAAACTGAACGGTGTCATCCAGAACATGCAGCCGCCAATCAGCGTGGCTGACAAACCGCCGCCGACCAGGCCTTCCACGGTTTTCGACGGGCTCACCAGCGGCGCAACCTTGTGCTTGCCGAAGAGCTTGCCGAACACGTACTGCAACACGTCACTCAACTGCACGACGAACACCAGGTAGAACAGCAGCAGCGCGTTCTGGCCCTGGAAGCCTTCCAGGTCCAGCAGTAACAGCGCCGGCGCGTGGCTGATGCAGTAGACGCAAATCATCACCCCCCACTGAATTTTGGCTGCCCGTTCCAGGAAGGCGTCGGTGTCCTGGCTCAGCACCGCAATCGCTGGCAACAGCAGGAAGGCGTACACCGGAATCAACAGCGTGAACAGCGAATACCAGTGGGTGCCGATCAGTACGTATTGCAGGGGGATCAGAATGAAAAACGCCGAAAACAGCGCGTTATGGTCGCCAGGCCGGGTCGGTGTCAGGGTGATGAATTCCCGGAGCGCGAACAGGGAAATGAAGCCGAACAGAATGACCGTCGCGTTCCCGCCCAGCAGGTAGGACACGAAGAAAATGATCACCATCCCCCACCAGGCATTTACGCGCTGGTTGAGGTTTTCGATGGTCGAGACCGAGCCCTCTGTCGTAGCCCGCTTGGCCAGTATCCGGCCGATGATCGAAGCGATCGCCAACAGGGCGGCAATGGCGCCGAAGAACCACAAAAACTTTTCATCAAGATTCATTCCGACAACCTCACAATCGCGTCACGCGCCCGATCCAGAAACACCTGTTTTTCCTCACCACTGATCCGTTGCAGCGGATCGCCGATACGGATTGTGCAGATGATGGGCAGGGGGACGTGTTTGCCTTTTGGCATGGAGCGATGCAGGTTTTCCAGGTAGATAGGCACCAGGTCAACCTCAGGGAATGTCTCGGCCAAGCGGAACAGACCCGATTTGAAAGGACCGGGTAACGCCTCGCTGCCGCGCGTGCCTTCCGGAAAGATGATGATCGAATGGCCGGCGCGCACCACGTCGAAAATCGGCTCCAGTACGTTGACGCCGGGCGCGGGGTTGCGATCGATCAGCACCGCATTCAGGCCTTTCTGCGAGATGTATGACAGGAATTTGTTCTTTCCCCAGTAGTCAGCGGCCGCAACCGGTTTCACGTTCACTCGGGCTTCCGGTGGCAGGGCGGCGATGATTGCCAAGGTGTCCATATGGCTGGAGTGATTGGCGAAATAGATACGCTGGCGTGTCAGGTCCGGCGGGCTTTCCCATCGGGCCGTGACGCCGATCACGAATCGAAGAACAGAAATCAGCGCGTTACTGATCCACATGAGGATTCCCCTTCAGTTCGCGCGAGATGGCCAGGGTGCGCGTGACGCAGGTCGCGGCGGAGCCGATGGCGATGATGACCAGCGCAATCAACAGCACGTAGTGAGTGGCATAAACGCTCGCTTCGACGGCATTCAGCAGCAGCCCGACCGTCATGACTGCCATTCGGTGTTGCTTGGCCATCGGGCCGATGAAGCTCTGCTTGAGACCGATCGAGCCGCCAAACACCCTGATGTAAGCCGTCAATGCCGCAGCCAGCGCGGCAAACCAGCCAATGTCAGAGTAGCCGATGGCGTAGCCCAGGCCGACAATCAGCAGGCTGTCGGCAATCCGGTCGGGGAATTCGTTGTAGAGGCTGCCGATGTCGGATTTCTTGCCGCCCTCAATCGCGACCATTCCGTCGAAGAGGTTGCACAACAGGCGCAACTGAATGCCGAGGGCGCAGAGGATCGAGCCGATGACACCCGTGTCGATATTGAGCGCGACGATACCAGCGAGTGCAAAGGCGATGCTGGCCACGGAGATCTGATTGGGGGAGAGGTCCCTTTTCACCAACTGGTCGGTGACGTATTTGGCCCATCCCGCAGAACGCGTCTTGATGGGTCTTCTGTTTTCATCCATGTGCAATGTCCATATCAATGATGAGGTACTGCCGAGTACAGCACAGCGGCGAATCACCGACTGCGCCCGACAATATAAAGGCTTTCCTTGGCCTTGGTTCAGGTTCTGTAGGAGCGAGGCTTGCCCGCGAAGAACGATGACACGGTTTTCAGCTAGAACCGTGTCACCGTTCTTCGCGGGCAAGCCTCGCTCCTACGACGGCCTTGCTGGCAACTTCAGCTCTGCGCAGAGTCCGCCGCCTTCGCGGTTGCTCAGCGTCAACGACCCGCCGAGGGCCAGTGCCAGTTGCTGGGCAATCGCCAGGCCGAGACCGGTGCCGCCGGTGCTGCGGTTGCGCGAATTCTCCACGCGGTAGAACGGCTCCATCACGTGGGCGAGTTCTTCTTCGGCAATCCCGGGGCCGCGATCCATCACCTTCACCGACAAGCTGCCGCCAGGTTTCGATTCCACCTGCAGTTCCGCTGCGCCGGCGAATTTGAGTGCGTTGTCCGTCAGGTTCACCAGCACGCGGCGCAAGGCGTGCGGCCGGGTGTCGATGACGGTGTCACTTTTTCCGCTGAGCTGAACATCCTTGCCCATGTCCTGATAGTCGAACACCAGGCTGTCGAGGAACGAATCCAGATCGGTGCGACGGCTCTCTTCGGTGGCGCCATGGACGCTGCGGGCATAGGCCACGCCTTCGCGCACCAGGTGCTCCATCTCGCCGAGGTCGTTCCACAGTTTGTCTTTTTCGTTGCAGTCGTCCATGAGCTCGGCGCGCAGTTTCATCCGAGTGATGGGGGTTTGCAGGTCGTGGGAAATCGCCGCCAGCAATTGCATGCGTTCTTTGAGGTATGCCGCGATACGCGCCTGCATGGCGTTGAAGGCCATGGCGGCATGGGCGACTTCGGTCGGGCCTGTTTCGTCCAGGTGCACCGGGTGGGTGTTGGGGTCCAGTGTTTCGACGGCCTGTGCGAGGCGGGTGAGGGGGCCAATGGCGATTCTCACCGCCAGCCAGGTGCACAGAATCATCAGCAACAGTTGGCCGAGCAAGACGACCGGCAACCAGGGCGACAACGGCACCATCGACGGACGCACGTCGATGGTGACCGGGCTGCCATCGGCCAGTTTCAGATGGACCTGGAAGTGTTTGACCGGACCGGGAATGTCCGTAACCGTCATCGGGTAATCCTTGCCGATGGCGTCCTTGATCGAGGTCATCGCGATAGGCGTATCGCTCATCGCCGTGCCGGGGGAACCTTCATCCAGCAAATAGCGGTAGTTGCGGCGATCCAGTTGTTGCAGCCAACTCATGCGTTCTTCGGCTGGCAAGCGGTCGAGGATGGCGATGGACGTTGATACGTCGGTTTCCAGATTGCCCAGCATGGTGTTTTTCGCGCTTTCGTAACGCTCGTAGTACTGCGCACCGAAAGACAGGACCTGCGCCAGAATCAGACCGATCAGGAATATCAGCGACAGGCGTGAGGCGAGGGTACGGGGCCACCGCAGGGAAAGGTTCATGCGGGCGCCCCGAGGACTTCCACCGGCAGCGAAAACACATAGCCTTCGCTGCGCACGGTTTTGATGTAGGCCGGTTCCCGTGCGTCGTCGAGCAAGCGCTGACGCAGGCGGCTGACCAGCAAATCGATGGAGCGGTCGAACAGATCGGCATCGCGGCCCTGGGTCAGGTTCAGCAACTGGTCGCGGTTGAGCACCCGTTGCGGATGGTCGAGGAACACCCGCAGCAGTCGATATTCCGCGCCGCTGAGCGCGACCATGGTGCCGTCGTCATCGAGCAGATGGCGGGCCGAGGTGTCCAGGCGCCAGCGACCGAAGGCCAGCAGACGACCGCTTTCGGTGACCACCAGGTTGGGCGGCAGCATCCGCGTGCGCCGCAGCACCGCGTTGATCCGCGCCAGCAGTTCACGGGCGGCGAACGGCTTGACGAGGTAATCGTCGGCGCCCATTTCCAGACCGATGATGCGGTCGGTTTCATCGTTGCGCGCAGTGAGCATCAGCACCGGGGTGGTCTTGTGTTTGCCGGCGCGGATCTCGCGGCACAGCATCAGGCCATCGTCGCCCGGCATCATGATGTCGAGCACGATCAAGTCCACCGGCGTGGTCTCCAGGAACGCGCGCATCTGCCGGCCGTCCGCCACGACGGTGGTGCGCAGGCCGTTCTTCTTCAGGTAGTTGCCTACCAGCTCTCGAATCTCGCGGTCATCGTCCACGATGAGGATGTGATCGACGTGTTCCATGGGGCCAAGCCTCTTCAAATAGGGAATGACGCACAGTCTATCGAGCCTTTGCCCGCTCGCCCGCCACCCTTTGTATTGCAGTGTATCTGGTGTGTCGGCGGATACACATGGACTTAAAAACCCGGAAATCCCGGGGTTTTGTATCGCTGTGTATCGGCAGGCCCCTTTGATACGTACCGATTTACACGCGCCGCTTCTCGACACAGACGAGATACCTCAGGGCCTTCTAATAGGTTCCATCGAGGCAAACCCAACCGCCTCGGCTCAATTGAACGATCTACCCATTGAAGCCTTGAGGACACCACCATGAACACTAAAGCCATCTACGCCGCTTGCCTGTTTGCCGCCCTGAACATCTGCACCCTGTCGGCCCGTGCCGAAGCCGACGTCAGCGCCAGGACCTACAGCTACGGCACGCACCTGGACATCAAGAAAGTGGTGTCGTTGACACAGGACACCACGAACACCTGCGGGATTGTCGATGCCCAGCTGACTTACCTGGACTCCCAGAACAAAACCCAGGTGCTGGACTACCGAAAAATTGCTGACTGCAACGAAGACAACTGAGTCCTTCGCTGACCGATTGCCAATCCCCTTTGATACAGGAAGAACGCCATGAACAACGTAACCCGCTTTTTGACCGCCGCTGCCTTCGCCCTTGCCGGCGCCGCCGCTCACGCCAACGCCGCCGTTGAACAAAGCACCTGCGGTAGCAGCACCTGCTTCCAGCTGACCCCGGTGAACGAGCAGGGCGCCAACGACTTGCTGGTGCAGGACGGTTCGAGCCGTACGCCGCAAGGGCAGATGGTTGCCGAGAACGGTGGCAGCCGCACGCCACAAGGCCAATTGCTGGATGAGCAAACGGCCTGAAGTCACGCAATCCCACTGTAGGAGCCGGCTTGCTGCGGGCGGCGTTCCGACGATGACGGCAGCACATTCGACATTGATGTGACTGACAAATCGCCATCGCCAGCAAGCCGGCTCCTACAGGGGACTCGTTGCCACCCTCTAATGCATTAGGTGATCCCCATGTTTCTCATCGCTTTCCTGGGCGGCATTTTGACCGTCCTCAGTCCCTGCATCCTCCCGGTCGTGCCGTTCCTGTTCGCCGGGGTCGACCGCACTCGCTCCTCGATCCTGCTCACCCTCGGCGGCATGGTCCTGACCTTCGCCCTGATCTCCAGCCTGGCCGTGGTCAGCAGTGAATGGGTGGTGCAAGCCAACAACACCGGTCGCCACGTGGCCCTGATTGTGATGGCGCTGTTTGCCCTGTCGCTGATTTCGGCGCGGGTCGGCGGCTGGCTGGCACGCCCGTTCGTGCTGTTGGGCAATCGCCTCGACCCCGACACCCGCAAAATGTCCGGCCCGTTGGGTTCGGTGATGATCGGTGTCGCCACCGGTCTGCTCTGGGCGCCGTGCGCCGGGCCGATCCTCGGCGTGATCCTCACCGGCGCCATGCTGCAAGGCGCCAACGCGCAAACCAGTCTGTTGCTGGTGGCGTACGGCCTGGGCAGCGCGTTGTCCCTGGGCACCTTGATCTTCGCCGGTCGCGGCCTGGTCAATCGCTTGAAAGCGTCGATTCCGGTGACCGGCTGGTTGCGACGCGGTACCGGGTTTGCGGTACTGGCGGCTGCGGTGGTGATTTCCACCGGCGCCGACAAGACCCTGTTGGCCGGCACGTCTTCCGAGGGCGTCAGCAGTATCGAGAAAGGCGTGCTGGAAAGCGTACCGAAAGTGGTCGATTACCTGGTCAGCAAGGTCAAGGCCGATACAAGCCTGGACAATGCCCAAGGCCCGATGCCGTCGCTGTCCGGCGCCGTCGAATGGATCAACTCGCCAGCACTGACCAATGAGTCGCTCAAAGGCAAAGTGGTGCTGGTGGACTTCTGGACCTACGACTGCATCAACTGCCAGCACACCCTGCCTTATGTGAAGGACTGGGCGAAGAAATACGAGAAGGATGGCCTGGTGGTGATCGGCGTCCACACCCCGGAATACGGCTTCGAACGCATCATTTCCAACGTCAAGGATCAGGTGAAAAAGCTCGGCATCACCTACCCGGTGGCCATCGACAACAACTACGCGATCTGGCGCAACTTCGATAACCAGTACTGGCCCGCTCACTACCTGATCGACGCCAAGGGGCAGGTGCGTTTCACCCACTTCGGTGAAGGTCGCTACGAAACCCAGGAGAAGATGATCCAGCAGTTGCTGGAAGAAGCGAAAGCCCCCGCTGCGTAACCCGTCAACTCAATGGCTCACAGGCTCCGCGCCGTGGGCCATTGTTCGTTTCTCCTGACTGCGCCGCCACGCCGCGGGCGGTGCGCCGAACTCACGCCGAAACGCCCGACTGAATGCTGTGTCGGTCTGGTAACCGACCTCCTCGGCGATGCGCATCAATGAGCTGTTACTGCTGCGTAACAGGTTGGCCGCCAGCAACATGCGCCATTGCGTCAGGTACTGCATCGGCGAAATCCCCACCAGTTGCTGAAAGCGCTCCGCCAATACCGATCTTGAGGTGCCGGCGGTGCGCGCCAGTTCATCCAGTGTCCAGGCATGACAGGGTTTTTTGTGCAGCGCGTTGAGGGCGGCACCGACGATCCGGTCGCCCACACCCGCCAGCCAACCGGTCCGGCCTTCGCCCTGTTCGTGCATGTACAAACGCAGCACTTCGATGAACAACACCTCGGCCAGCTTGGCCAGTACGCCTTCACCGCCAGGCCTTGGCGAGCGCGCTTCGGCCAGCGCATAACGCACCGAAGATTCCAGCCAGATCCCGGCGTTCGAACCCCGCACATTGACCTTTACCACGGCCGGCAACCCCGTCAACAACATGCCCGCCAGCCGCGTATCGCACGCCAGATAACCGCACACCAGGCGCGTGACCGCGCCGCCACCGCCATAACTCAACTGCCGTGGACGGCGCGCGAGCACGACGTCCAGCCGTGCACCGCTGGCCGGCGCGAGACCGGGTTTGGAGCACATGCGATGGGCATCGCCCTGCGGAAACACCACCACATCGCCAGCCGTCAGCAATTGGGGAGGATCATCACCGAGCTCGACATAACACTCGCCTTCGGTGATCAAGTGAAAGATCACCACGCGTTCGGCGCCGGGCTCGAGAAACGGTGCGGCGGTGTCCGCGCTCGGTGACTGATAACACCAGGGGGCAGTGAACCTGGCGTTGATGAAAATCGCGCCGACCAGGCGGACGACGCGCAGGGTCTGGGACAGGGCGTCCATGGTGGTGTTCCCCTGTGGGCGGGCAGTTTTTGATTGTGAGCCTGTGGCGGCACAACGCGAAACCTCCGGACGATCGGGCAAGGTTGGCCGACGATCGGGCAGGACGCCGATGGTCAGCAGCGCGATAGTTGGCACAGGGTCTGCCGACCCTGTCATCAATAACAAAAATGAGAGGTTGCCATGCCGAAGTTCATCATTGAACGCGAGATTCCGGGTGCTGGAACACTGTCAGAAAGGGATTTGAAAGCGGCTTCGCAAAAGTCCTGCCGAGCGTTGCGCGACTTGCCGGAGGTGCAGTGGCAGCAGAGTTATGTCACCGGTGACAAGCTCTACTGCGTGTACCTCTCGCCCAACGAAGAGTTGATCAGGGAGCATGCCAGGCTGAGTGGTTTCCCGGCCAACCGCATTTCCCGGGTCATGACCGTCATCGACCCCACCACGGCGGAATAAGCCGGGGGCGTTTGAACTCGTAACGGAGCGATTTGATGAGTACTCCCATTGATCTCACTGCCTTGAAAAACCGTCAGATGGCCGCCTGGGCCAGTGGCGACTATGCCGTGATCGGCACCACCTTGCAGATTGTCGGCGAGCAGCTCGCCGAAGCCTGCGACCTGCTTTGCGACGAGCGCGTGCTGGACGTCGCCGCCGGCAACGGCAACGCGACACTGGCGGCCGCGCGCCGGGGTGCCCGCGTCACGTCCACCGACTACGTCGCCGCGCTGCTGGAGCGCGGCGAAGACCGGGCCCGGGCGGAACGCCTGGAGGTGACCTTTCAAGTGGCGGATGCCGAGGCGCTGCCGTTCGAGGACGGCAGTTTCGATGCGGTGCTGTCGACCTTCGGCGTGATGTTCGCACCGGACCAGTCCAAGGCTGCCGCCGAGCTCGCGCGGGTCTGTCGTCCGGGCGGCCGGATCGGCCTCGCCAACTGGACGCCTGAAGGTTTCGTCGGCCAGATGTTCAAGACCCTGGGCCGGCACATGCCACCTCCGCCGGGGGCACAACCACCGTCGAACTGGGGTTCCGAGGCCTGGCTGCATAAGCATTTTGATGAGCGCGAGTTTCTGCTTCAGGTGACACGGCGGTTCTTCAATTTCCGCTACCGTTCGGCCGCGCATTTCATCGACACGTTCCGCACCTGGTATGGCCCGGTCCACAAGGCGTTCGCGGCGCTGCCCCCCGAAGGCGCCCAGGCCCTTGAAGGTGACCTGACCGAGCTGATCAACCGCTTGAACCGCACGGGTGAAAAATCGCTGGTGGTGCCGAGTGAATACCTTGAAGTGGTGATCACAAGGCGTTGACCCGGCAACGCCCCCCCCTGTGGGAGCGGGCTTGCTCGCGAAGGCGGAGTGTCAGTCAACAATGATGTCGCCTGACACTCCACCTTCGCGAGCAAGCCCGCTCCCACATTGGGTATGTGGTGTCTGGTCGATTGATTACTCATCCAACCGCTCGCTGTACACCACCCAGACGCTGCACGGCATTTTGTACAGCAGGTGCTCCACCGTGCTGCCGATCAACCTGCCCAGGCCGCGATGGCCGATGCGGCCCATGACGATCACGTCGATGTCGCAGGCATCGGCGTAGCGGGTCAGGACCTTTACCGGGTTGCCCATGATCATGTGCCGTTGCTGCGGCGCGATGCCGTTGCGTTCGGCCAGTTCGTTGAAGGCGGCTTCCTGGTAGTCGAACAGGGTCCTGGCTTTGCCCGACGAGAAAAACGCCGAACCGTTGTCGAAGCCGAATTCATCGGCGCTGATCGATGACAGGTCATAGGCGTAGACCACATCCAGCTCGGCATTACAGGCGCTCGCCAGTTTTGCCGCTTCGTGAAGAATGCGGTCATTGAAGCTTTTGTAGTGATCATCACGATGGAACGGGTCGACCGCCGCGACGATCTTGCGCGGCAAGGCATGCGCGGCATGGCTGACGAAGTGCAACGGCACCGGGCATTCCCGCAGCAAATGCACGTCGAGTGGCGTGAACATCAGCCTTGAGAGCATCGAATGCGGCTCCAGCGCCTTGATCAGCACGTCCATCGGCTGCTCTTTCAGGTGAATCAGGATTTCCTCCAGCGGCCGTTCGACCCACGTCACTTCGGTGGTGACGTGCACCCCGATCTTGCGCAAGGGCCGCGCCTGGTCCTCAAGCCATTGACGGTGTCGATCGACATAGCCCAGGCGCATCTGCTCCAGGGCCTTTTCATTGACCAGACTGGCGGTCGCCAGGCCCTCCAGATAATCGAACGCAACGATGTGCAGCGCCGCGTCTTCGGCCTTGGCCAGCGCTGCGGCCCTGTCGAAGGCGGGGCTGTGTTCCATCAGGGGTGAGGCGACCAGCATGAAACGTGATTGCTCAGACATGACAAACCTCCCGTGGGTAAACGAGCGTCAGGGTCATTCGACAGGCATTCAACCTTTTGAGTATTGACCATGATCAACCTGTCGTCTGGTCAGGCGGGAGTGGGGCGGGGTTATGAGGGTGGCGATTACGCCGTGAACTTCAACCTTGAGAACGACGCGATCCCTTGTAGGAGCCGGCTTGCTGGCGATAGCGTCCGTCCAGTGACCATTAGTTTGACTGACAGAACGCCATCGCCAGCAAGCCGGCTCCTACAGGGGATTTGTGGGGTATTTGAATTTAAATAACCTTGGCGCCGCGTACCTGCAACAGTTCGCGCAATACCGAGCGATGGCAGTGCGCTTCATCTTCGCAATAGCAGCCGACGGCCAGCGAGGTGTGATGGGAGAGGGCCGCCAACAGATCCAGCAACTGGCTGGGCGCAGGCTGATTCATTTCAGCCTTGAACTTGCGCTTGAAGCCCTCCCAGGTTTTTTCATCTGCCGCCGCCTTGGCTTCGGCCACTAATTCAGCACTGGGCGACAGCAGCGGTTGCCACACATCATAAAAATCCCGCTGGGCAAACTCAGCCTTCGGCACGCCACGAGGCGGGCGGCGCACGGTGCCTAACCGAAGGCCTTCATCGGGCAGGCGCGGTGAGCCGAGTCGTACGATATGAATAGGCATGGCTTATGGGTGCCGCGAGCCGTCAAACCATTCCATCGCCGTGCGCCAGATGCAAATCCCCAGAAAGTAGGCCGACATCAGCAACCAGAGCCCCATGACCATCGGGTTGATCACCGGATGGTTGATCACCAGCGACAAGCTGCACAGCAACCAGATGGCCGTCACTGCAATGTTGATCGGCATGAACCGGCGCACGCGAAACGGGTGCAGGAATTTCATCCGGGTCACGGTCAGCAACGCCAGGCCGATGACGGTGAGCAGGGTGATCCACGGCGACGGGGCGATGATGTACAGGCATAGCGCAACCACGTTCCACGCGGCGGGGAAGCCCTGGAAGTAGTTGTCTTTGCTTTTCATGTTGACGTTGCAGAAGCAGAACAGCGACGAGACCAGAATCAGCGACACGGTCAGCAGCAGGGTGTAGTCCGGCAACGGGATGTAACGATAGATAAACAGTGCCGGGATAAACACGTACGTCAGGTAGTCGATGACCAGGTCAAGGATCGAGCCGTCGAAGCTTGGCAACACCGACTGTACGTTGACCTTGCGCGCCAGTGCGCCGTCGAGCCCGTCGACGATCAGTGCGACGCCCAGCCACAGCAGGCAATTGGTGGGCTGGTTTTCCAGCAGGGCGAGGGTGGCGAGGAAGGCTGTGACTACGCCAGTGGCGGTAAAACCATGGGCGCCCCATGCTTTGAGCCTGGCGATGTGTAGGGTGGATATCACGGGGGCGTTCTCCAGAAAGTGAAGCAAGCCAGTCATCACCCTCGTTTATCGGGGGCGGTGGCGAACCGGGTCGGGTTGCAGGTATCGACCGGAAATCCGGGAATAAGGTTCACCGTCTGTAAATCTTAGCTGGGTCGTCAAAAAATACTGTGGTGTTGGGTATGAAATCCTTCACCGAGGGGAATGTCGCTGTCGGACTGCGCTTGCGTCCATTTCAGGGGGATGGCTGACCTGATCTTGCGGATGTACCCGGAACCATTGTGGGAGTGAGACCGGCTTGCCGGCGATGGCTGTGTATCAGGCGACGAATTTTTTAAGGGTGTACATATCCATTCCTGCGGTAACGGCGGCTATTGGTTTCGCTCTTACAGCGAGTCCCTTTTTCAAACGCCAAAAAGGAACCAAAAGGCTTTGCCCCTGACGTACGGTGGCTCGCTAAGGCTCGCCATGCCCTCGCTCCGGTCCTGCTCCGTGGGCCCGCCGCCATCGGCCATCCATGGCCGGGGGCGGCTAACCCGGCATCCTTGCCGGGTTGCCCACTGCGCAGAACCTCCACTCGGCCTTCCGACGGGGCAGATCAAGATCAAAAGCAAAGCAAAGCAAAGCAAAGCAAAGCAAAGCAAAGCAACAGCAGCAGACGCGGTAATTGGCCATGGCACCAATCAACTGTAGGAGCCGGCTTGCTGGCGATAGCGGTGGGTCCGCCAACTTATTTCTCGACTGACCCACCGCCACCGCCATCGCCAGCAAGCCGGCTCCTACAGTTGATCGTATTTATCCAAACACCTATGCATTTCCCATGTAGGAGCCAGCTTGCTGGCGATGGACGTCAACGATAACGCGGACTGTCTGAATGAACGCGTTGCCCCGACGCTTTTCGCCGGCAAGCCGGCTCCTACAGGGATCCTCGTACGCTTTTGATTTTCACCACTCATCAGGCCGAGCGTTAGCTCACGTTCCGCTTTTCGAAAGTGACTCGCCGTAAGGGCGAGATCGCCAGCCGTCATCAGCAAAACAATGGATATACCCCCAAACGCTTGAACACCACAGACAGCGAAGTCAGCCAAACGGTAATGGCGCAACGGCGTACGAGGACTATCGTTGCCTGACTGGATAACTCCAACCGATGAGGACGTCGTCATGAACACCAGCGATTTGCTCGAACAACTCTTGCGAGCCGGCCAGGGCTCGATGACGCAGCAAGGTGGCGGCGCACCTCAAGGCGGTATGGGCGGCGGTCTTGGCGGGTTGCTCGGTGGCCTGTTGGGCGGCGGTGGCGGTGCAAACGCCGGGTTGGGCGGTTTGCTCGGGGGCTTGCTGGGCGGCGGTTCGGGCATGGGCGGCGCGACCCAGACTCGCTCGGGTGGGGGCACCAACTACGCAGCGTTGGCGTCCCTGGGGATGATGGCTTTTCAGGCGTATCAGGCCTGGCAAAGCAGCCAGGCAGCCGCGCCGCAACAGGCGCCGCGCACCGTGGATCTGCTCTCCGGCCCGGAAGTCGAGGACCACAGCCACGCGGTCCTGCGCGCATTGATCGCGGCGGCGAAGGCCGATGGCCGGATCGACGACGCCGAGAAACAAATGATCAGCACTGAAATCGGCCGCCATACCGATGACCCGGAACTGCAGCAATGGCTGGATGATGAAGTCGCCCGGCCGCTGGATCCCGCGGATGTGGCGCAATCGGCGACGGACCCGGCGATTGCGGCGGAAATGTACCTGGCCAGCGTGATGTTGGTGGACGATCAGCAAGACGCCGAGCGCAACTATCTGGATGAACTGGCGGCGGCGTTGCAGATAGATCCGGATTTGCAGGTGCATCTGGAGCAGCAGGCCAAGGGTGGCGCGGTTTGACTGATAGCTTTTTGTAGGAGCCAGGCTTGCCGGCGAAGGCGTACTCACAGGCCCCTTCGCCGGAAAGCCTGGCTCCTACAGGGGCTGCGGTGATTTCGGAATCAGAAACGTAACCCCGTGCGCTTCGGCAATTTCCAGGATTCGCGGCAAATCCTCCGGAACCCTCAGCCGGTCCACCGCCGTAAAAAACTGACCGCCGCGTGGATCGGACACCACGCCAATCATCCTCGCGGTCGCGCTGATGTTCTTGTAGGCATGGATCGACCCACCAGGAATATGCACGTAGCCGCCGGCAGAAACGGTGGTGGACTTGCCCTCGACCGTCACTTCGACCTGCCCGTCGGTAACGTAGAAAGCCTCGTCCCACGGATGGAAATGCAGCGGCGGCCCGCCCCCTTGCACGCCTTCCTGAATGTGCATTTCAAAGGGTTTGCTCAGATCGCCGCCGGCGAGAACCGTGATCGCCTCACCCACCACATTGACCGGCCCCGGGGTTTTTTCGGGGGTGATGACGTGAACCGTTCGCATGATTGCTCTCCGGAGGATGTGTCCACTCCCGCTGAGTATATTCACTTGCCGGCGTGCCCAGTGCCCGGCCATCTGTCCGTCTGTCAGGGCAGTTTCAACCCCGATTGAATTTTTCTCCCGGGGTATCGCTCTGCTGCTCAGGCAATCACTGCCGAGATGCGGCGGCGGGTGGGAATCAAGACGTAGCAGGATCTAAAGCCTGACGCTGACAGAGCGCCTGCGTCGTGGCGGCGAGCAAGACTCGCCGCCACGACGATTATTACTTGCTGACAGCCGCCGCCAGCAGCGGCCCAGCCTGCTCATCGGTGAGTGCCGCATGAACCTCCATGCTCATCAGGTCACTCCATTGCAGCACCCATTTTTGAATCTGTACGGCATCGTCGGTTTCCGCGATGCCAAAACCGCTCGAGCCACCGACGGCATGCCAGCGCCCGAGCATCTTGACGCCGGGGGGCGGGGCACCTTGGGTCTCGAGAAAGCGCTTGATCGCGCTGTTGCGGTTTTGCGGACTGATTGACCAACTGACCATGAATAACATCTGCCACCTCCTGATAGGGATTGGCACCTGTTGCTCTTCGCGCACCTGGCTGGCGCCGGGACCACGGTCACGCCTGTTTCCCGCTTCGTCCTGACGGGCTTGAATGTCTTTCTCCCTTTGAGAAGGCATAGCAGCGCGCCGGGATTTGCGTACGACCGCTGATCCTCTTTCGTGGCATTCGGGAGTGTTGGGGGGCATTCAGCCGTCAAGCGTCGCGCAGCAGGTCGTTGGCGTTGAGCAGTTCGTAGGCGATTTCCGGCCGTTTTTCCAGCCCGCGACGAATCGCGGCCGGGATAGCCTGGCGGGTTTTGCGGCACAGCCCCGGCAATTCGCCGATGGAGATGGCGATGCCGCGCATGGTGCGGACTTCGTTGAAGCCGGGGGCGATTTCGACCCGGATGCCCAGTTGTTCGAACATCCGCTGTTGCAGCCGTTCGAGGTCGCTCAGGCTCTGGAGGTTTTCCAGGCGGTCGAGCAGGCGTTTTTCCTCGGTGCGGGTCAGGAACAGGATGCGCAGGTCCGCGCCCGCTTTTTCCAGCAGCGGTTCACGCTCGCAGTTGCAGGCACCGGGCGGGCAGGGTTGGCGGATCGGCATCGACGTGGTCATAGGGGTCAATCATAGAGCGCCCTTTGTGTGTTTGCCCATATGCCCCGACTCTTGCGGATGTACCCGGTCCCTGTAGGAGCTGGCTTGCCGGCGATAGCGGTCTATCCGGCGACTATTTTCTTTCAGGTGTACATATCCATTTCTGCGGTTATGGCCGCTATTGGTTTCGCCCTTACGGCGAGTCACTTGGAAAAGCCCCAAGTAACCAAGGGCTCTTGCCCCTTTCGTTCGGTGCCTCGCTAATGCTCGGCATGCCCTCGCTCCGGTCCTGCTCCGTGGGCCCGCCGCCATCGGCCATCCATGGCCGGGGGCGGCTTACCCGGCATCCATGCCGGGTTGCCCACTGCGCAGAACCTGCGCTCGGCCTCTCGAGGGGGCGCTTAGATCAAAAGCTGAAGGCGAGCTAACGCTCGACCTGATGAGTGGTGAAAATCAAAAGCGTACGTGCCCCCTGTAGGAGCCGGCTTGCTGGCGATGGCGTCTGCCCAGCCAATACATACGTTGACTGATCCACCGCTATCGCCAGCAAGCCGGCTCCTACAGGGGAAATGCGTGTGTATTCGGAACGCATACATTCAACAGTGGGAGCGAGCTTGCTTGCGAAAATCGTCTGGGCGACGCGTTCCTTCAGACAGCCCGCGTTATCGTTGACGTCCATCGCCGGCAAGCCGGCTCCTACAGGGGAATGCGTACGAACAAAGAAACAGGTCGGCTGGCAGGCCGCCTCGCTTTTGCTTTTGATCTTGATCTGCCTCGTCGGGAGGCCGAGTGGAGGTTCTGCGTAGTGGGCAACCCGGCATGGATGCCGGGTTAGCCGCCCCCGGCCAGGGATGGCCGATGGCGGCGGGCCCACGGAGCAGGACCGGAGCGAGGGCATGGCGAGCCTTAGCGAGCCACCGTACGTCAGGGGCGCAGGCGCTTGGTTACTTGGCGCTTTTCCAAGTAACCCGCTGTAAAAGCGGAACCAATAGCGGCCGTTACCACAACAACGGATATGTACACCCCCCCCCCAAAAAAAAGTCACCGGCCTCAAGCAAGCATCGACATCAACCCCCCCTGACGATCAAGTTTGGCCAGCTCGTCAAACCCTCCAACATGCACATCACCGATAAAAATCTGCGGCACGCTACGGCGACCACTGCGGCCGAGCATCTCCTCAAATTTCCCAGGTTCCGATTGAACGTTTATTTCCTGTGCCGCAATGCCACGGCTCGCCAGCAAAATCTTGGCGTTGTGGCAATAAGGGCAAGTGTCAGTGGTATAGAGCGTCACGGTGTTCATCAGCGGTTCTCCCGAATAGACAGTCGTTCAAGCATCGATGGCCGGAAAATCAATCTCGGTCAGGGCGACGTTGTTGAGGTAATTGGTCAAGGTCTGCGAGGCCACGTGAGCGATCACTTCGACGATCTTGCTGTCGTTGATCCCGGCTGCCCGTGCCGCTGCGATCTGCTCGCTGCCCAGGTGGCCACGGCTTTCGGTGATCTGCCGGGCAAGGGTGGCAAAGGCATTGAGCTGGCCGCTGCGTGCGCTGAGGATGTCTTGCGCCGATAACCCGGCCTTGCCGGCAAACAATGTGTGGGCCGCGAGGCAGTAGTCGCACCCATTCACCTGGGACGTGGCGAGGAAGATCGCTTCTTTCTCGGTAGCGCTCAGTGACGTTTTACCGAGGGTCGCAGACTGTTGCAGATAAGAGGACAGCACGGCAGGTGCATGCGCCAGCGTCTTGAAGACATTGGGCAAAAAACCGATTTTTTTCTGCACGCCTTCCAGCAGCGGGCGAGTGGTGTCGGTGGCGTGTTCGAGGCTCAGGGTGTTGATGCGGCTCATGGTGGATCTCCGTAGATGACGGCGCGGTGTGCGCTGGGTACGGGGTCCATGCTAATGACGAGTGCTGGTCTATTGGCTGCAAATCGTCGAGGATATGCGACTGATCGTCCAAATATGCCGCCAGGAGCCTGTCCATGGATCGCTTGTCCACCTTGCTCAGCCATTTCGGCGTCAGCGCCGGTACCTTCCACAGCGGGACCTTTTGCGGCACCACCGGTTTTGACGGTGATCAGGCCTGCGGGCACCTCCATCTGCTGCAATCCGGCGAGCTGACCCTGAAACTGGCCGATGAGCGCGCGATTGAGCTCAATACACCCACCTTGATTTTCTTCCCTCGGCCTTACCGTCACCGATTGATTGCCGCTGACACGTCCGACACACAACTGGTGTGCGCCTCGCTGACGTTCGATGGCGGTGCGGGGAATGCGCTCGCGGCGGCGTTGCCCGATTACCTGGTGCTTGATCTCGATGAAGTGCCGACCATGGCCGGTACGCTGGATTGGCTGTTCAACGAAGCCTTCGGTGGCATTTGCGGTCGCGAAGCGATGATGGACCGCTTGTTCGAAGTGCTGGTGATCCAGTTGCTGCGGCACATTCTGACCAATCGCGAACAAAGCCCCGGCATGATGGCCGGTCTCGCCGACCCACGCCTGGCACGCTCGTTAAGCCTGATGCACGACACGCCCGGCAAGTCCTGGACTGTGGCTGAGTTGTCGACGGCGGCCAACATGTCCCGGGCCAGTTTTGCCGAACACTTTCGTCAGGTGGTGGGGCAGACCCCGGTGGATTACCTGGTGAGCTGGCGCATCAGCCTGGCCCAGAAACGCTTGCGTGAAGGCAAGTCCATTGCCCTGATTGCCGATGAAGTGGGGTATGAAAGCCCTTCGGCGCTCGCCCGGGCATTTCGGCGCAAGACCGGCGTCAGTCCACGAGAGTGGATGCACGGCGGCCAGCGTCGATAGTTTTTTGTCGCCGGTGTTTCGGCAGGGGAAAAGCAAAGCATTCAGGCCCGTTTTCGGCAGGGCTGATGCCCATGTTTGAGTCGTTTCAAGGAGATAGAGCCCCTTGTTATGATGAGGACTAATTGTCGATTTATTGACGCCATTCTGCCTTGATTTTTATTTTAATTTATTGTTGTGACAGACCATTGACGTGCTGGCTATGTGCTTATAGGCTCCAATCAGCTGGGTAACTAATCCTTCATTCGATATCAGGAAAACCCTGTGTGCAGGGAGGCGGGCTTCAATGCGTTCATCACTGGTTCTCAAATCCGTTTTGTTCTGCGTGCTCTTTAATGGTGCGGCCATTGCCACCGCACAAACGGCCAATTTGACCCGTGAAATTAACCGCATGGGCGATGCTTGCCAAGCGTATGGTCCAAAAGCGGGCATGACCGCCGCCGAGCAGGGTGGTGCCCCTTCAACCGTTGCAAACGGTCCTGGTGCGGCAGCTTCGGCCAGCGATACCAGCTTCGCTGATACAGCAAAAAATCAACTCAACAGCCTTATAGAGTCCGCCACCAAGGTGGGCGCTACCGTCAATAGTTCTTCCTGTGACGGATTAATGGCGCAACTTGCCGTTGACAAGTTAACGGCAGATTCAGGTACGCAAAGTAAAGTTTTGAGTGGCGGGGATGATGCCCTCAGCAATCAATCGAATGCAGTTCCGTTAGCAGCTGCCGCCTGGTTGTTTTCATCCGCGTTATTCGGTTTTGTCATGGTTGCCAACCGGCGGAAGGTGTAGCTAGCTTTTTGTTTTTGCTGGCGATTGTGTGGCGCATTGACACTAGTGATTGATATCAATTTGATCTGCTAGTGGGTTTGGCGATGTATTAGCTGAATGACGGGCTCTATTAAACAGAGTGCTATTAATTTGGCAGGCAGACATCGAGGTCGATATGTTTAACGACAACTTATTGTTAAATAAAAAACTTCCTTCGCCAGCTGTTTCCCGGCAGGCAATAGAGGCGTCAGGCCGACGAAAACCGGACGGCGTCGAACGCAAAAAACAGCCCCTTGATCGTTTCCTTGACCTAAAAATGAGCAAGAGTGATTTACCCCGGATTTTATGCAAGACTCTTGGCAAGGCTACTTAGGCGGAGGGATCCCGATGTCGCGTTTCTGGTTACCTTTGGTCTGCGCGCTGGCAGTTATGCCCAGCATTTCCAATGCCGTCGCAAACGATGCTGCATACCGGTTGAGTCCGGGTGACAAGCTTGCCGTTTCCGTTTGGGGCGAAGACAAGCTCAAGCAGGACGTGATCGTTCTTCCCAACGGAAGCATTACCTTCCCGCTGGCAGGGCAAGTCGATGTGGCAGGTCTCGATACCACCGCAGTCGAAGAGAAAATTGCTGCCAAGCTTGTAAAGTACATACCCGATCCGCAGGTGAGCGTTGTCGTCACCAGCACGGATGGCAATCTCGTGTACGTGCAGGGCAAAGTGTTGAAGCCAGGCAGTGTCCATTTATCAGGTCAAACGTCAGTGCTGCAGGTGTTGAGCGTGGCGGGCGGGCTCGACAAGTTTGCCGACAAGGATGAAATCAAGGTCGTGCGACTCAACGGGACCAAGCAACAGATCCTGCCAGTCAATTACAGCGATCTGATGTCCGGGCGTGACATGTCCACCAATATTCTCCTCCAGGCCGGCGATACGCTGGTCGTGCCTTAGACTTGCGCGATGCATTAAGGATTAACTTGCTTGCTCTTCGAACTACCGGGGTTGCCACTGCAACCCTGATTCTGTCGTGTTCCGGTGTGGCCCATGCGGCGACCTGGCAATCATCAATCGCGGTGCCTTCGACTGTCGAGTACGACAGCAATCCACTGTTGCTCACGAGTGGCGAGCAGGGTGTGACCCGCACCATCATCGCTCCCGAGTACGGCCTTGTCGGTACTTCCGGTCGGGATGAGTTTCAATTCGGTCTCGGTGTATACGTCGTGCGTTCTTCCGATACCGACATCGTGACGGATCGTGAAGACCCCCGATTGAAACTGGGGTGGCAGCGGGAAACCGAAACGGGCGGTTTTGGACTCACGGCCAAGTATGAAGAGAGTTCAACGCTCTCTACTGCCGTACAGGAAACCGGCGTGGTAGCAACCGACGGCACGCAAAAGCTGTATACCCTGGGCGGCAACTGGCAT
Source organism: Pseudomonas sp. PDM02 (assembly GCF_014852285.1). Lineage (NCBI taxonomy): Bacteria > Pseudomonadati > Pseudomonadota > Gammaproteobacteria > Pseudomonadales > Pseudomonadaceae > Pseudomonas > Pseudomonas sp. PDM02. The sequence goes on from NZ_JACVBL010000017.1 coordinate 62,321, forward strand.
ACGGCTCTCAGCGAGCGAAGTACGTTGCTCAACGAGACTGACTACACTCATGTCACTTACGACATTCCGACCCTGATCAACTACGACGAACTGGCCACCCGCTTGACGTGGAGCTACGCGTGGAGCGAGCAGACCGAGGTGTTCACCCGTTTGGGCGTCAGGCGCTATGAGCCTGAGAAGGGCTCTGCAGTGGCGTCCTCCTCAAACAGCTATACACCCACGGTCGGCGTGAACTTCCAGCTCTCCGAGCAGTTCAAGGGGACGGTATACGCGGGCGTCAATCAGGTTTCCGGCTCGGGTGACGGCCCCAAGGGGCAGGGCGGATTGACCTTGCAATACACCGGCGAGCGGTTTGATGCAATCGTCGACGCCGGTCGCAGTACGGTCGCCAGCGGTGACGGCGGGTTCGTCGAGGCGGATAACCTGAAGGGAACATTCAGTTACGCCATCGATGAGATCCGACGCACCGGTTTTGATGCCTCCTGGCAGGACACCAAAGGCCAGACGCCGAACACTTTGCTTAATTACAGTGCCTGGATCAGTCAAGAACTCTCGCCTTTTTGGATTGCGCGCCTATCCTTCACGTACAAGGAGCGTCAGCAGGACGGCTTGCCGGATGCCAGCGCAAATATTGTCGGGATGACACTGATTTACAGTTACCCCGGTCTCTGAAATTCAGTTGTGTGAGAAATATGGCCTCTGAATACGAAATGTCGGTCAACGACTACATCGCCATCGTCAAACACCACGCCGTGCTGTTGATCGTGAGTTGCGCAGCCATACTTGGCGTGAGCATCGCGGTCGCGATGTCGCTGCCGCCCACGTTCGAGTCCTCTGGCACGATCCTGATCGAGTCGCAGCAGATCTCGCCTGAACTGGTCGCGACAAACAACGGCACCTTTGCCGATGAGCGCATCGAAGTCATTCGCCAGCGTGTGATGACCCGGGAGAATCTTTTAGCGATCATCGACAAATACAACTTGTTCTCTTCTCAAGGCCGGCAGTTGAGCGTTTCCGAGAAAATCGATGAAATGCGCAATACGATCGGGGTCACCCTGGTCAGCGCCGCGGTCAAGGGTCGCGGGGAAGTGACGATTGCGTTTCGTCTTTCCTTTGAGCACCGCCAACCAGAGATTGCCAACAAAGTGGCCAACGAGCTGGTGACGCTGTTCCTGAATGAAAACATCCGGCAGCGCACCGAGCGCGCCAATGAAAACACAGAGTTCGCAAAGCAGGAGGCGGACAAGCTCGAGGTTGCCCTGAATGCCCAGGACAGTCGCGTGGCGAAATACAAGGAGGAGCACAGCAAATCGCTGCCCGAGAATCGGGAATTGCTCACGAACATGTTGACCCGCGCCGAAAACGACCTCAAGGAAGTCGATCGTGACTACAAGGCTGCCCGTGAGGATTTGCGCTTCAATGAGTTGGAGCTTGTCGCCGCCAATGCCGGCGTAGCGACCAAGCCTGGCGTGGCGGGTGCAGCCGCTGACAAACCGCAGGATCTGGGCAGCCTCAAGGCGGAATACGTCCGTTTGCTGACGCTGTATACCGAAGCCCACCCCGATGTGCGTGCCGTGAAACGCAAGATTGCGGCACTTGAGGCGAACAAGTCGGTGGCGGGGAGTTCGGTAGTGTCCGTCAGTATGGATGTAGCGAAGGCTCAGGCGCGGATCGCGGCCACCGACGCACGTATCAAGTCGCTGGCCGATCAGAAGCAGCAGACGCAGCAGAAAATAGCCGAATACGAAGCGCAGATTATTGAAATGCCACAAGTCGAGCGCGGCCTGATCACGCTGATGCGTGACCATGACAACGCGAAAAAGAAATACGAGGAAATGCGCGCCAAGGAGATGAATGCGAGAATTTCCGAAAGCCTGGAACAGGAAAACAAAGCCGAGCGTTTTGTTCTCCTGGAGTCGCCGCTGATGCCTGAAAAACCGGTACGGCCGAACCGCAAGAAAGTGGTTGCCATGGGCTTCGTGCTTGCCCCTGTGGGCGCTGGCGCATTGGTGATGCTCCTGGAAATGCTGACTCAGCGTGTGCGCGGAGCTGAAGCCCTGGGTAGCGTGTTGGGGCGGCGTGTACTGGTTGCCATTCCCTACATTCACACCAAGGCGGAGCTGGCGAATCGCAAGAGGTGGCGAACGCGCTTGATCATCTGTGGGATAGTGGCATTCGTGATCTTTCTGGTGCTCGTGCACTTCCTCTACATGCCACTGGATCTTTTGATTTTTAAAGCTTTGGGCCGGTTTGCATAAGGAATACAGCCATGGAATTTAACAAGACCGATACCGAAGATGATGAAAAACAGTCGTCCTCGGCCCTCGTGGCCACGCCAAAAGCCATGACCGCAACCGGGCACTCTGCAGGTCTGAATGCGCTCAGTTATGTGCAAACCAAAGTTGTGCCTTTGCGCCCGGATCATCTCGAGCGTAACCGCATTGTGGCGTACAACAAGAACTCGAACATGGGCGGGGCGTTCGATCTGCTGCGCACGCAAGTTCTGAAAATCATGGAAGAAAACGGCTGGCGTACGCTTGCCATCACCTCGCCGACGCCGGAGGCAGGCAAGACGGTCCTGGCGATCAACCTGGCAATGAGCATCGCCCATCACACCACCAAGACTGCATTGCTGGTGGATTTTGACCTGCGCCGTCCGACAGTGGGTGCCTGCCTGGGTCTGCCGATGGATAAATCGCTCAATGAGTACCTGGCCGACGAAGCGGAACTGCAAGAGGTTCTGGTCAACCCGACCTTGCCGCGTTTTGTCGTCCTGCCGACCCGTAAGCCGATTCCTCTCTCCACCGAGGTGTTGTCATCGCCCGCAGTGACCCATTTGATCAGTGATCTGCGTGAACGCTACAACTCGCGTATCGTGATTTTCGACTTGCCGCCAATCCTCAGCTCGGACGATGTCATTACCGTCCTGCCGAAATTCGACTGCGTCCTGCTCGTGGTCGCCAACGGCATGAACAGCAAGAAAGAGATCGAGGAAAGCCTGCATCACCTGGGCTCAGCCAATCTGATTGGCACGGTGCTGAACAAAGCCGAACCACAAAACCGCTCTTACTACTAGCGCGTCACCCTTCGGCGCGTGGCGCGTTATGCGCCAGCGCCGACTGTCAGTGCCAAGGGTGCTTCTGCTCCCACTTCCAGGCGTGCGTCACGATCTCTTCAAGCGAGGCAAATTGAGTTTGCCAGCCCAGTATTGCGTTGGCCTTTCGAGGGTCGGCCACCAGCCGTGGCGGGTCGCCGGCACGGCGGGGCGCGTCACTGATGCAGAAGTCCTGGCCGGTGACGCGACGCACAGTGTCTATCACTTCCTGTACTGAAAACCCTTGGCCGTTACCGAGGTTGAACGCCGTGCTTGCGCCACCGGCCAGCAGATAATCCACGGCAAGTGCGTGAGCGGCAACGAGATCGACCACGTGGACGTAGTCGCGAATACAGGTGCCGTCCGGCGTGTCGTAATCCCGACCAAACACGGTGATGGATTCGCGTCGGCCCGAGGCCGCTTGCAGGATCAGTGGCAGCAGGTGGGTTTCCGGTTCATGGCGTTCACCCAGCTGTCCTTCAGGGTCGGCGCCGGCGGCATTGAAGTAGCGCAGGCACACCGATTTAAGACCGTAGGCGCGGTCGAAGTCTTCCAGTATCTGCTCCACCATCCACTTGCTGCGGCCATAAGGGTTGATGGCGGCCTTGGGATGTTCTTCGTCGATGGGCACGTATACCGGGTCACCATAGACGGCGGCGGTCGAGGAAAAAACCAAGTGTTTGACCTTCGCGCGCACCATGGCTTGTAGCAGCGTCAGCGTAGCGGCGAGGTTGTTCCGGTAATACTTGGCTGGCTCGGTGACGGATTCGCCGACCTGGATAAATGAAGCGAAGTGGAACACCGCATCAAAATGTTCAGCAGCAAAAACATCGTCCAGGGCTTGCGCGTCGGCGATGTCCAGTTCGACCAGCTTTCCGCCCGGCAAGGCGCTGCGGTAGCCGGTGGAAAAATTGTCTGCCACCACCAGCTCGTGACCCGCACGCAGCAATTGTTTCACCATGTGCGAGCCGATGTAGCCTGCGCCGCCAATCACCAAAAACTTCATCCTGACCTCCTGGAAACTGTTCCTGTGCAAGCGGATTGCAGCGTCAGCGAGTGGCGTTTTTTCTCAAAAACAACCAATTGGACGCCTGCAGGTCGTGGAACTTGATCGTATAGCGTCCATCCACATAGGTTGCGGGCAGTTTCTTCATTTGTGCGAGCGTGCCGTTAGTAAAGAGCGTCAGGCCAGGCGGCGCCTGGAGGCTCAGCGTGCCCTCCAGAGGCTCCACATAAAACGGTGTTTTGTCGTCTTCCTTGGGGATGGCGCGGGTGCCCAATGAAATCAGCAAATCCTTCGATTGTGCGACGGGTGCGTTGTCCAGACTCTGCACCACCACACTGGCATTCGCCGTTTTCACTTGCACCTTGATGTTGCCCAGGCTGATCGATTCGCCGCCGATCCAGCCGGTGACAGCCTGGGTACGGGGTGTATCGATGGTGTAGATGCCTTGTTTCCAGTTGCGCTTGAGCTCGCCCGTATCCGTCGTGGACTCGCTGGCATTGGCGTCCAGCAACGACTGGTCAGGGTCATGAAACACCTTGGCAGTGCTCGGGATAATGCTCGGCTGCAACCAGGCCAGTTCCGGCGTTTGTGGCATGGCGATTTGCAGCTTGCCTATCTCCATCGCCGTGCGCAGCAGTACAGAATTGGCCGGTGACACGGGTTTGTTGAACAGGGTGTCGGGCGTCGGTGCGAAGACGTACGTCGTGTTGGCTTCGCTGACGTCACCGCGACGATAGAGCAAGGCGGCGGCGGGCAGGGTGGCCAGCATGGCGGGGTCGTTGTAGGCGTGCCAGTTATCGGCCGTTACCCAGTCGCCGTCGAATGATTGCTGGCTGTAGGCATATTGCATCAGCGCGTCCCAGCCTTGGTGGCTGGCGGTGCCGGCGACATAGAGTGGCAACGAGTGGCGGTCGGGTGTCGGGAATGGTTCGTTGTTCCACTCGGTGACGGTCAGGGGTTTGCCTGTCACCTGGCCGGCGGCGATCCAGTCGATGATGCCGGCGGAGGTGAGCGGGTTTTTCTCCAGCTGGCCCGCGCCGCCGTAGCTGTGAACGTCGATGACATCACCGCTGGTCAAGGCCGGCAATGAGCTCAGGCCGTCACCTCCCCAACTGCTGGTGGTGGCAATGGGCACCTTCACGCCGAGGTCGCGCAGATGCTGAATCATCTCTACGTTGAAACGCTGTTCCAGATCGTTAAGGAACAGTTTGGAGGGGCCATGCTCCCACGAACGCCAGGTCAGTCCTTGCGATAGATTGTGCTGGCTGGCAAAGACATCGGCCTGGTTTTTGTAGAGCTTCCAGTGCTTGGGAACTCCCTTGTCTCGCAACAGGGCATTGCCGAAGTGTTGAGTGACGTCGTTTTCGTTGGTGATCAGGACGGCGGCGATTGCCGGCTCGTCTTTGTAGGCGAGGCCGGTAAAGGGATTTACGTGGGTCATGTAGGCTTCGGTGAAGCGTTTCATGGCCTGCTGAATGGTGATGTTTACATACGCGTAACCCTTGAGGCTGGCGTTGTTCTGCTCATTTTTTGGCAGCTCATCGAAGGCAAAAATGTTGTCCTTCGGCATAAGGGCTCGCTCGACGTGCATGTCGAGCCAGACATAAATGCCTTCGTCTTTCAGACACTTGATCCACCAGTCGATTTTTTTCAGCGACTGCGCGCTGAGTTGCTGAGTGTCATGCGTGAGGTCGCGCTCGCCAAAAATGTTCGGGTTGACCCAGGGTGAGTCATGGTGGTGCAGTCGCACGAGGTTGAAACCGAGTGCCGACAGGCGTTTGGCTTGCTGCTTGATTGCATCGTCGGACGTTTGGAACAGCGCGTAGGACGTGATGTTGGTGCCCCAGAAACGCGCCGGGGTGTTGTCGGCGAACATCAGCTGCTCGCCGGACGCTTTGACGAAACCGCGCTTGCCCGCAGGTTTTTCGCCAGCATTGAGAAACGACAGATCGACCGGTGAGGTTTTTATGTCGATGTTGTCGTTCGGCCAACGTGTCGGGTCCGTCAGGCCAAAGCGCTCGGTCAGGGTCGGGCCGAGTGTCACATCACCCGAGACGCTCAGGGTGGCTTTGATGTTTTGCTGGCCGGGCCTGATCGTGCTTTTGTAGAAAAAAGCGCGCACCTCGGATCGGTCGCCGGGTTCAAAATAGACACTCGCCAGTGCCGGCTCAAAACGCATCTCGATGCGTCGTCCTTGTGCGTTTCCCCAGGCCCAGCCGCTGTTGTCGGGGAGCAGCACCGGTTCGCCCATTTCTGCCGCGAACAGTGCCGGGTCAAACTTGAAGACGATGCCCCCGCCCATTACACCCGACTTCGTGCTGTGCGCATCGAGGGCAAAGTTCCAGGTCAGCTTTTGCTCGCCGTCCTTTTGAATCTGCGCCGTCAAGTCGAAGTCCAGGTCTTTGTTCTGGCCTTCCAGGGAGTAACTGTGGGGGGCGTTTGCCTTGAACCGGGACGCAAAATACAACCACTCCCAGTTGCTTCCCCAGAAGGTGAATGTCGATGCCAAGACGGGGCTGCCACCGCGTGTCAGCATCGGCAGGCCGCTGCGCTCATCCACGCTCGCGACCCAGTCCGACGCCCAGCTCCTGAACGGCCAGATGGCAACGCACAGGAGCGCGATGAGCAGCAGAGGTGTGCGGCGAAACAAGCTGGGCATTGGCATTACCGAAGTTGAGGATGGGCACTTACAGCGGTTGCAGGTGAGGTTTGCCTGAGCTTGCGAACCATCTGGACATAGGCAACGCCCAGCCCGGCCACCGACCAATACACCACGGGGATTACCGTGATGCTGCTGACGGTAACGATGGTCACCAATATGCCCGCCAGCGTCGCGAAGAGTGCACGCCCCAGTCGGCGCGTCTCATCGTCCTTGTCGGAGAAAGAACGCATTGCCTTGCGCAGACCGAAGAGCACCGTGGCGAAAAAAGCCACGAACAGTGTCAGCCCGATCAACCCGACCTGCAGCGCCACGTTGATGTAGGTGTTCACGATATCGATGATGCCCTGGCCCTGAATCATGGACTGCATTTCCGGCGTGTTGCGGAAGTCGAAAGCGCCGAACAAGGGGTTGCGCTGGATCACGATCATTGCGTTATCGATCAAGCGTTGCCGGTACGTGATGTTCTCTACTTCGATCGTGCCTAAGAACGGTAGCAGGTCCAGCACTTTTTGCCCGCCAGGCACGACCGCCAGCAAGGACAGGGCGAGCACGCCGACCAACGCCAGCAGAATCAGGCGTTTGAAAGCGCTGCGGCCGGTGGCGATGAAGGTTGCGATCATGACGGCGGCCCCGATCCACGGGCCGCGCGACAGCGGTGCAAACAACCCGCCGGCCAGCAACAGTGCGCCGAGGCGGCGCTGGAACTTGCTGCGCACGTTTTCCTGCAGATACATATAAAAGCCGATGGCTGTGCTGATCACGAAGCCCAGCGCAATCGCCTGGCCGGTCGTGGCGCTGGCGCGCAATGAACCGCCACGGTTCAGGTATCCGGACATTTCCCATTGTATGCCCAAGGCATCGATCAACGCGCTGTACAGCAGCCAGCTGCGGGCAAATTCGAACAGGCCAATAATCGACAACACCATGGAGGCGAGGACAAAGGCCAACAGTGCGTCCTTGAAGTCGCTGAGGTTTTTCAGTGCCCGGCTGGCCACGTAGTACGGCAGAAAAACTTCGATGAACATGTAGAGCGCTTGGCGCAAGGTGTCGGTGGGCGTGGTTTCGCGCAGCAACAGCAGGCTCGCCAGCAGGATGTTGGCGGCCAACAGTTTGTCAGGCCAGGTCCGCCCGAATGCCAGCGTGTCTGCACGCTGGCGCAGCACAAAAAACGCCGGCAGCAAAACGCACAAGGACAGCAGGCGAATATGGTTGAGATCGAAAAAGTAGTTGATCACGCCCAAGCCTGGAATCTGCGCCGAGGCCGGCGGGACCAGAAACAGCAGAAAGAAGAACAGCGCGATGGGGTTGCGCTCGCGTTTTCCCGCGACGGTCATGATGACGGCGGCAACGGCTGCATACACCCAGAAGCTGTGCGAGACGAAGACCAGGAGCGTCAACACGAACCACAGATTGCGGCGACGCGTGAAGTCGCTGTAGGGGATAAGGTCCGCTGCAGCCCGGCGTGAAAGGGTAAAAACGATGCCGGCCAGAACCAGAATGACGGTTAACGCGCGTAAGTGCTCAGGCATGAGTTTTTAAACTTATTGAGTGGTGAGCGAAGCATAGTGGATTGCCTGATTGCGGCTATAGTAACGTTCGTGCCACAGAGTCCGGGATTGATGTTATGCCTTCAGTTGATATATCGCCATCGTTGAGCCTGCGCAAGCGAGCGATATTCGCCGGAGCATGGAATCTCGGAGCACTTGTCACCTCTCAAGCCGTGCGCCTGGGCGGCAACCTGATCATGGCTCGCCTGCTGATGCCGGAGATGTTCGGCATCATGATTATCGCTACCACCGTTTCGGTCGTTATCCATTTGCTTTCCGATGTGGGCTTGCGCCAGAACATCATCCAGAGCCCGCGTGGTGACGATCCGGTATTTCTCAATACCGTCTGGACCGTGCAGATCGTGCGCGGTTTTATCCTTTTTGCCTCGACGCTTCTGATTGCAGGCCTGGCCTGGTTCGCGCAGGTCATCAATCTGTGGTCGCCTGGATCCACCTATGCCGCACCGGAGTTGCCGCTGGTGTTGGCCATTACTGGCTTGTCCGCGCTCATCTATGGTTTTCAGTCGACAAAGGTCGACGTGGCCGTTCGTGCATTCCAGCAAAAGAAAGTCGTGCTCGCCGAGTTTGCGTCCCAGATTTCCGGCCTGCTGGTGATGCTGGTTATCGGCTACTTCACCCGGTCTATCTGGTCACTGGTGGGGGCGGGGCTGGTTTCCGCCCTGGTCAGTCTGCTTCTGGGGCATTTCTGGTTTAAGGGCCCGCATAACCGTCTGCAGTGGGATCGCAGTGCGCTCCAGGAGCTGGTCGTCTTCGGGCGCTGGATATTGTTGTCGTCGGCAGTGGGCGTATTGGCCATGAATGGCGATCGCATCTGGTTCGGCGGCAGCATGTCGGCCGCCGAACTGGGCGTCTACTCCATTGCCGTGCTGATTCTGGGGGCTATTACTCTCGGCGCGCAGAGGCTGGTTGGCGCCGTGGCGTTGCCAGCTTTCAGCGAGGCGGCAAGAAGCAATGACACCGTACGGCTGCGCGCTTTGTATGACCGCTTCAGACTGATTATCGACATCGCCTTGCTGTTTATTTGCGGGCTGTTGTGGGTCATCAGCCCTCTCATCATTCACTGGTTATACGATGAGCGTTATGCCGAGGCCGGCAACATGATGTCCGTGCTCTCACTGTCTTTCTTCATCTTGCGCTATGGCGTGGCGCATCAAGCCTGGCTTGCCTTGGGGCTCACGAAGTACCAGGCCATGGATAACATTATTCGCGCCATCTCGTTATGGGTGTTACTGCCGCTGCTGCTGGCCGTTGGCGGCGTGAAATATGCAATTTGGGGTGTCGCGCTGCATACGTTTCCTACACTTGTGCTAATTGTTTATGTGAACCGTCGTGTGGGGCTGTTCAATCTCAAACGAGAGCTGGCTGTACTGCCAATGGTGCTGGTAGGCGTCGGGTTTGGGGAGTTAGTGTTGGGCCTTGCCAATTGGCTTTGACTTGATTCAAGTCTTTTGCAGTCTTCAATTTCAATGTCGGGGAGCTTGAAGCATGAGTGAACTTGATTTGAATATCTCCGCGATGGGGCGCAGAGAACTCCTCCAGGCGTTCGCTCTATTAAGTCTGGGGGGGATGACATTTGGACTGTCCTCGCTCCTTGCTTCGCCTTCTTCTGAAAAAAGCGGGTTTGTCGTCGTCAACGGCTGGGTGTTGCCGGCCCAGTATTTTCGGCAAACGCGAACATGATCAAAGATTACCAATCGCAGAAAGAACTCCGCGATCATTATGACTTCTGCATCATCGGGGCCGGGCCGGCGGGCATCACGCTGGCGTTGCGCCTGGCCGGGAATGGTCGGCACGTGTTGCTGATCGAGGGCGGGGGGCACGAGTATTCGCAGCCCTCGCAAACCCTTTATGACTGCCCCTCGACAGGCCTGGATGTCTACGCACATGAAACACGCCTGCGCTTTCTCGGCGGCACGTCCAACCACTGGGCGGGGCGTTGCCGTCCCTTCGAGAAGTCAGACTTCGAAATGGCTCCTCCGGTCAAACTGCCCGGCTGGCCCATCGCGTTTTCCGAGATCGAGCGTTATCTGCCAGCGGCCATGGCTATTGTGGATCTTCCGACGGATTCCGGATTCAAGGCCATTAATGCGTCCATGGATGGCAACGACTTTGACGCGGATCGTTTCCTGCTGAGCCCGCCGACACGATTTGCACAAAAATACGCCAAGGAACTTCAAGAGACCGAGGGGCTTGATGTCTTCATCAATTGCAACTGTGTCGATCTTGAGTTCGATGCCAGGACCGGCCGCATAGCCACCATCGTTGTGTCCGATTACGAGAAGCACCGGGAACGAGTGAAGGCAAAGCAATTCATTCTGGCGACGGGCGCCATCGAGAATGCCCGGCAGCTGATGAACAGCGAGTCCCTGGTATCCGCCGGCATTGTCAGCAAGGACGGTTTCGTCGGCAGATGTTTCATGGAACACCTGAACCTCGAGCTGGGCACCTTCATTCTGGGGGAGGGGCAGAGTACCGAGCCTCGGCAGTATTTCACCACCGATGCGTTTGTCGCGCACTTTCAGTCAGGTAAAGGGAACGTTTCTGCTGCGTTGCTGGCGGAGGTCAAAGCCTATGGGCGAACAGCGGCCATCAAGGGTTTTCTGGAGACCCTCGTCTGCGACGTCGGAATGGGGCACAAGATCGATTTCATTACGAATTTCAATTGCCCTGGCGACGGGGTGATTACCACCCTCATCGAACAATTTCCCAACCTTAACAGCCGCGTCAATTTGCTCGAGGCGCGAGATGCCTTGGGGATGCGCAAGGTCAACATCAACTGGGAGCTGGTCCTCGAAGACAGGCATACCATCAAATCGATAGGGCTGGAGGTGGCGAAGTGTTTTGCCGAAACGGGGTTGGGCTTCGTCAAGCTGCATGAGTACGTGTATGACGTCTCTGTGCCACTGAAAGTGACGCCCCATGCTCATCATATGGGGACTACACGGATGGCCTCGGGGCCTGAGTCCGGTGTGGTCGACGAGAACTGCAAAGTGTTCGGCACCGAGAATCTTTACGTGGCGGGCAGCAGTGTCTTTCCTACAGCCGGTGCGAGCAATCCGACCATGCCGCTTTTACAGCTTACCCTGAGGCTGGCAGATCATCTCAATCATCAAGAGGGCCCGGCGGGCAGATATTCCTGATACTACAATCAAAAAAACCGGGGTGTACTTGGCTCTGGCACGGATGAACATCGCAGAATTTGTGAGGCTGACAGGATGATAGGGCTGGCAAGACGTGCTGTAAGTTATTACGTCAACAAAACGGGGCGGGGACGCTGGCTCTTTAAACGGTTTTGTAATCCTGACGGGTTCGAGTGGGCTCGATATCTGGCGCGCTGGGGATCGCTGCATTCCGTCGGCAGCAATGTGTGGATCAATGTCGGGTGCAATATCGCTGACCCTTCGCTGGTGCGCCTCGGCAACAACATCGCTTTAGCGGATTGCACGCTGTTCTGCCACGATGGTGCCGTTTTCTTCTCCACTATCTACAACGTAAAACTCGATGCTGTCGGACCTGTCGACATCCGTGACAACTGCTTTGTCGGGCATGCTGCGATCATCATGCCGTGTGTGACCGTAGGTCCGGGTTCAATTGTCGCCGCAGGTGCTGTTGTCAGGAAAGATGTTCCGCCTGGTGTCGTGGTCGCGGGCAATCCAGCGAGGGTCATTTGTACCGTTGACGAGCTGATGAAAAAATTCGAGACGCGCTGCAACGACTATCCGTGGATGGACCTGATCAGAGAACGCAGCGGTGCCTATGATCCAGGCGTGGAGCCGGCGCTGATGGCCATGCGAGTGCAGTACTTTTTTGGCGAGTCACCCAAATGATCAATACGCCCCTTGATGTGCTGGTCGTCAACTACAACACAGCGAAGCTGTTGCAGCCGATGTTTGATGCATTGCGCCAGTCAAACAGTGCGGATCTGACGCGCTACTTGATGGTGGACAATGCCTCTGCCGACAATTCGCTGGAGTGTCTGGCCTCCATTTGCCCGGAGGCGTTGCTGCTGGCCAATGACAAAAATGTGGGCTTTGGCCGTGCCAACAATCAGTTGGTTGAACACTTGCAGGGCAAGTACGCGTTACTCCTCAATACCGACGCTTTTGTTGCCGCCGACACCCTGAACAAAACCCTCGAATACATGGAGGCTCATCCTGATTGCGGCGTGCTTGGCGTTCGGCTGGTCGGACGCGAAGGCGACTTGCAACCCTCCTGCCGCTATTTCCCCACACCGTTGAATGTCTTCCTTTCCCGTGCAGGGCTTGAGCGCTTTTTCCCGGTGGTGAAGCGGGTCGACGACATGGAATGGGATCACGACTCGGTCCGTGAATGCGACTGGGTGCCCGGCTGCTATTACCTGATTCGCCGGGAAGTCATCGACCAGGTGGGCCTGTTCGACCCGCGCTACTTCCTTTACTACGAGGAAGTTGACCACTGCAAACGCGTCAAACAGGCCGGTTGGAAGGTGGTTTTTTACCCGCATACCACGGTGGTGCATATCGGTGGTGAAAGCGCCAAAACGGTGGTTGAACTCAACGCGGTCAGTCGGCAAATACCCAGGATGCAAATCGAAAGCGAGCTGTTGTACTTCCGCAAGCACCACGGCCTGCTGGGGTTGGGCTGGCATATGTTCCTGGTTTGCCTGGGGGATCTGATTCTGGCGCTCAAGGCGCTGCTCAAAGGTCGTGGCCGAGCCGCCATCGCAGCGTGCTGGCAGCATACGCGTGCCACTTGGGCGCTGCTGCGTGAAACCCGACTCGCTACCCAACCCACACGGTAGGTCAATCAATGTTCGAGAATATACGGGCGGACTTGCGTGCCTATGGTGGTGATTGGGGCGCTCAGGGATTCTGGGTCATGCTGGTTTATCGCTTCGGGCGCTGGCGCTACGGTGTGCGCCCGGCACTGCTGCGTAAACTGCTCTCCTTTATCTATAAAGTGCTCTTCAAACTGGTGCAGATCATGACGGGCATCGAGTTGCCGTGTGAAGTCGTGGTCGGGCGCAACTTCGTCATCGATCATTTCGGCGGGATTGTGATCAGTGGCTATGCGCAGTTTGGTGATGATTGCCGGATCCGCAATGGCGTCGTCGTGGGCCTGAAAAATGTGAACGAGCCGATTGCCCCGGTGATTGGCAATAATGTGGATATCGGCACCGGGGCCAAGGTATTGGGCAACATCCGCATTGGTAACAATGTCGTGATCGGCGCCAACGCCGTGGTACTGACCGACGTACCCGACGACTCGGTGGCCGTGGGTGTGCCCGCGACCATCAAGAAAAGGAAGTCAGTAGAAACAGAGGAATACTCATGAGTTATCCGAAGGCCTGTTTCGATGGCGGCGCTGAGTGAGCGTCATGACTACCGGCATGGGTGTCGTTGTGATCGGTCGTAATGAAGGACTGCGGTTGCAGCGTTGCCTGGCGTCGCTGGTTGATGCCGCGCAGCAGGTCGTTTATGTCGACTCCGGCTCAACCGATGGTTCGGTGCCAATGGCGCAGGCGCTTGGCGTCGAAGTGGTCGAGCTGGATATGAGCATCCCCTTTACCGCTGCACGCGCGCGCAATGAAGGATTTGCCTGCGTGCAACGCGTGTTGCCTTCGCTGCGTCATGTGCAGTTCGTCGATGGTGATTGCGAGGTCGTCGGCGGCTGGCTGTCAAAGGCGCAAGCCTTTCTGGATGCGCACCCTGAGGTGGCGGTGGTGTGTGGGCGGCGCCGTGAACGCTTTCCTCAGCATTCGATTTACAACCTGTTGTGCGATCTCGAATGGGACACGCCGATAGGCGAGGCCAAGGCCTGCGGGGGCGATGCGTTGATGCGGGCTGACGCCTTCGCCGATGTGTCGGGGTTTCGCCCGGATCTGATTGCCGGGGAAGAGCCCGAGTTGTGTGTGCGGCTGCGTGCCAAGGGCTGGAAAGTCTGGCGGCTGCCTGAGGAAATGACCCTGCACGATGCGACCATGACCCGGTTCGGCCAATGGTGGAAGCGAACCCTGCGCGGCGGCTACGCTTTTGCCGAAGGTGCTTATTTGCATGGGGCGGCCCCCGAGCAGCATTGGTTGCGTGAGTCACGCCGCGCCTGGTTCTGGGGCCTGGGCATTCCGCTGGCAACTGTTCTCGCCAGCCTGGTGCTGGGAGGGGCTGGCCTGCTGTTGTTGCTGGTCTACCCATTGCAGGTCGTGCGCCTGGCCCGTCGGGGTTCGGGATCCGCGCGGGAAAACTGGTTGCAGGCATTCTTTCTGGTGCTGGGAAAATTTCCCGAGATGCTGGGGCAATTGAAGTTTCTTTTGAACAGGTTCGGCGCTCGCAAGTCCGCGTTGATCGAATACAAGTGAGACTTAAATGAATAACTGGCAACTGCTGAAAAACGCGTTTTCTTTACACGCTGGTTATTCATTGAGAGCCGTGAAAAACAAGCTCGAATTAATGATTTTAGTGGCGAAGAACTGGGCTGACCTCAAGCTGTTCACCGGGCGCATGTCGAACGCTTTGGGAAGTGCCGGTTTTGCGAAGTTGGGCGGGGATTGTATGGGGGTCGTTCATTGGCCCTACATCAGCAAAAGCTGGAACCCTCAGGACCGACTGAGTGTGTTGGCCTCGCACTATGAAGTGGTGACGAAAAGCTGTCCGCAGCTATTGCTGTTTGGTCGAAGTGAAAGTCTGGTGTTGAGTGACTTGTCGGCCTTCGCTGCCGATTGTTCCCTGGTGCTGGATCGACCCATTTGGTTTATGCGCGAAGGCGAGCTGGTGTTGAACCTGTTTCAGGGTGATTTACGCATTGCATCGATTGCGTTCACCTTGTGTTGCACTGAGGGTGAGCTGTGTATTTTCATCGGTGCCGTGCAAGGGATTCACAAAGGGGTAGAGAGCGAACGCTCCCTGGACATTTACCGGGAGCTGACAAAAAGTTTCGAAGGTCTTCGGCCACGAAGCTTTCTGATTGAAGTCATCAAATACATCGCGACCCGGATTGGCGTTGAAAAGATCTACGCAGTAAGCGATGGGTTTCGTCATCACCGACACGCCTATTTTGGTGCTGAAAAAACCCAGGACCTGGCGGCCAATTACGATGTGATCTGGCTGGAACATGGCGCGACGCCGTCAGCGCGGGAAGACTTCTTTGAAATCCCCATGGCCCCGTCGAGCAAACCGCTTGAGAGTATCGCGTCGAAAAAACGCGCCATGTACCGCAGGCGTTATGAGTTGCTGGAGGACACGTTCAAAAAGATAGACGGCGTGTTGATTGGCAGTTATAGCCACCCGCGTGGGGCTGATTGAGGTTCCAGGCCACTGAACTACCGTGGGATGCCCCGCTGTAATCATTCACCGCAACGACAGCCAGGCTTGGTGCTTATGCGTATCGCTTACTTCATCAATCAATACCCCAAAGTCAGCCATAGCTTCATTCGTCGCGAGATTCTGGCATTGGAACGTCAGGGCTTTGAAGTGCAGCGCATTGCCCTGCGCGGCTGGGATGCGCAGTTGGTGGATGCCGAGGACGTGTCCGAACAAGCCCAGACCCACTATGTGTTGCAGGGCGGAGTCAAAGCGCTGGCAGGGCCGGTGCTGCAAGTGCTGCGCGCTCAGCCTCGACGCTTTTTTTCGACGCTGTGGCTGGCGTTGCGCATGGGCCTGCGTGCCGATCGGCCGTGGCCGTATCATGTGATCTATTTGTTCGAGGCGTGCCGGTTGTTGTCCTGGTTGCAAGTGTTCGGCGCCAGGCATGTGCATGCGCATTTCGGCACCAATTCAACCGAGGTGGTGATGTTGGCCCGTGCGCTCGGCGGGCCTGCGTACAGCTTTACCGTGCACGGCCCGGAAGAGTTCGACAAACCACAATTTATCCATCTGGGCGAGAAAGTCCGGCGCGCGGCGTTTGTCGCAGCGATCAGTTCCTATGGGCGCAGCCAGTTGTTTCGCTGGGTGGAGCATGCGCATTGGGAAAAGGTCAAGGTGGTTCACTGCGGCCTGGAGCGGGCGTTTCATGAGGTGCCGGCTGTCGCTGTGCCGTCTGTGCCACGGTTGGTGTGCGTGGGGCGCTTGTGCGAGCAGAAGGGGCAACTGTTGTTGCTTGAGGCGGCGCGAAAACTGGCGGCGCAAGGCGTGGTGTTCGAGATCGTACTGGCCGGCGACGGGGAAATGCGCGCAGAGATCGAAACCCTGATTGCACGGCATGGCTTGCAGGCGCAGGTGCGCATTACCGGCTGGATCAGCAGCGATCAGGTGCGGGCGCAAATCCTGGCGGCGCGGGCCCTGGTGTTGCCGAGCTTCGCCGAGGGCTTGCCGGTGGTCATCATGGAAGCCATGGCCTTGCGCCGGCCCGTGCTGACGACCTACGTGGCGGGCATTCCCGAACTGGTGCGTCAGGGCGAGAACGGCTGGTTGTTTCCCGCGGGCGCCGTGGATGAGTTGGCGGTGGCGCTGGCCGACTGCCTCGCGCAACCTGTCGAGGTGTTGCAGCGGATGGGCGATGCCGCGTATCAGCGGGTGCTGGAGCGGCACGATATCGATACCGAAGCAGCCAAGCTGGCTGAATTGTTTAAGGCGCACGCATGATCACGTTACTGGGTTGGCTGTTCAGTGCACTGCTGATACTCATCATCCTGCCGGTGTGGGTGTTGTTCGTGCAGGTGCTGCTGGCCAGCCTGCCGGTGCGATCGCTTGCACCGGCGCAAGGATCGCGACCGAGGGTGGCGGTGCTGGTGCCGGCTCACAATGAGTCCTCGCTGATCGTCGCGACGTTAAACAGCATTCTGCCGCAACTGCTGGCGGGCGATCGCCTGGTGGTTGTCGCGGACAACTGTACTGACGACACGGCCGCGCTGGCCCGCGCCGCGGGTGCCGAGGTGGTGGAACGCAGCAATGCTCAGCAGCGAGGCAAGGGGTATGCACTGGATTTCGGGGTGCGTTACCTGGCCAGCGATGCACCGGACGTGATGATTGTTGTCGATGCCGATTCGCGGGTGGGTGAAGGCTCGATTGAGCGTTTGGCACTGTGCTGCATCGACTCCGGGCGTCCAGCACAGGCCCTGTACTTGATGCATGCGCCTGCAGGCTCCGGGTTGAAAGTGCAAATTGCCGAATTCGCCTGGTGCGTGAAGAATCAGGTGCGAGCGCAGGGATGGGCCCGACTGGGGTTGCCTTGTTCGTTGATGGGCTCGGGAATGGCGTTCGCCTGGCGGGATCTGGCGTTGATCGAATTAGCCAGTGGCCACATCGTCGAAGATTTGAAGATGGGCCTGGATTTCTGCCGAAGCGGCAAACCTCCCCTGTTTTGCCCCGATGCGTTGGTCAGCAGTGATTTTCCGCGCAGCGACGAAGGCCTGAGCATCCAGCGCACACGCTGGGAGCATGGTCATCTCGGGGTCATCCTCAGTGATGCGCCAAGGTTGCTGTTAGAGGCTATCCGCAAAGGCAACTTGAACCTTCTGGCAATGACCGCGGATTTACTGGTCCCGCCGCTGGCCTTGCTGACGTTGCTGCTGGTGGTCGCCTTCAGCCTCTCATGGCTGGTGGTGTTGCTCGGCGGCGCGTTGACGCCAGCCTTGATCGCGTCTTTCGGGCTCGCACTGTTGGGCGTGACTGTCTTGCTGGCATGGAGTCGGTTCGGTCGCGGGATCATCGCGTTTTCAGCCTTGTTGTATGCGCCGTTCTACGCGTTGAAGAAAATCCCGCTGTACATTGGTTTTGTGCTCAAGCGCCAGGTCGACTGGGTGCGTTCGAAGCGAGATGACACCTGATGAGCCCCTTATCCTGGCAGCACAACTGGCAAACCATCCTGCGCAAACTCAGGGTGGTTCGCGATGCTGGCGACGAACAACAATTGATTGATGCATTGTCCCGGTCCGAGGGGACGACAGTGCTTGGATTCGTCAATGCCCATGCCATGAACCTGGTGACGGCCAACCCCGCTTATTACGACGCGCTGTCGGCGGCTGACGTGTTGTTACGGGATGGCTCCGGCATGGCCATCCTGTATCGCCGACTCGGTCTCGAACCGGGGCTGAATATGAACGGCACCGATTTCATCCCCAAATTACTGGCCGCCTACAAGGGCCGGCGCGTGGCGTTCTGGGGGACTGAAGAGACCTTTCTGGCCAACGCGGTGCGGCATTGCGAAGCGGTGTTTGCGGTCAATGTCGTCTCTGCTCACCATGGTTTTGCAGGGGTGGATGATTACGTCAACCTTGCCCGTCAGTCACTGCCGGAACTGGTGGTGCTGGGGATGGGTATGCCCAAGCAGGAAGTCGTTGCCGCGAGACTGGCCGCCAGTGGCGTGCCATGCCTGGTGGTATGCGGTGGGGCGATCCTGGATTTTCTCGGCGGCAAGGTGACGCGAGCTCCGCAATGGGTGCGTCGCCTCGGTTGTGAGTGGGTGTTCCGGCTGCTCAGTGAGCCAAAGCGATTATTCACTCGCTATATCGTGGGTAACCCCAAGTTTTTGTTACGCACACTCATCTGTCGAAGTTCCTGACGTAACAGGAATTTGACGTCAGTTTTAATATTCGGGCTGCCTGAAAAGCACGTCTGAAATATCTTGCAAAACTCTGCGCCAGCATCTTTACTCACCCTTGTATTACCGACTCGGTGGATGAGTTGGAGCGTTTTTTTGTTAAGGTTGGAGACGAATAAATGACGTCAGAAAATCTTGATTACAGAGAGTGAATGGCGAGTTTCTCGCAAGAAAGACAGCTGGACGTACATTCAAAAAACAGCGCACATCATATTGGTAGTTATGGTTTGCCGCATATTTTGAAAAGCGTGGTGAGCTATCGACTCTCATTTCGAGTGTTTGATCTATTGGTTTGAAAACTCAAATGAACGCTTCTTGATGTGTGCTAATAAGCAAATGAACGCATATATATCAAAACTGATACACAAGTTAATGTCGCCTTCCATGCGATTTGAGCTAAGAAAAGCGCTCGCCTGGTTACGTGATATAGCCGCGCGCGCCTGTGTTTGGCGCTGGGAAATCGCCAGGTTCAAACTGCGGGAAGACAGCCGCTACGACATTCTTTACGTGGGCAGAAAATCCCAGCGGGAATTTGTGAAGGTGCTCCTGGGGGCTGAGCCTCAGGGGGTTGATAACCTGTCGAAATCAGACCGCACGGTCGTTGTCAGTGACATGCCGAGCTGGGGTGCATTGTATGTGCCGCAATACCTGAGTGCTGTCGTGCCACTGCGCAGATCCATTGATGAGATTACGGCGCGATACAACACTGAGTTACGTCGCAATCTACGCAAGAACCGGTTGCGCTACGGCATGAAGCAAGCATTGAACGATGATGAGATTGAAACGGCGGATCGGGAAATGCTTCAACCCTACGCCAGGGCTCGTCATGGCGCAGCCGCCTCGCAAATTGCATCACATGAAGTTCAGCGGGTGGCTAAAAGAGCCGGACGCCTCGATCTGGTGGTGTTGGAAGACCAGGTTGTTGCCTGCCATCTGGGGTGCGTCGTCACTCGCGCGGGCAAGCGCTATTGGAGCACCGTGCGTTTTGGCTACCCTGACGAGGTGTTTTCAGATGCCAGGAAATTACGTGAAGTCAATTCCATCACCACGTTCATGGCGCTCGAGTGGGCAATAGAAAACGGATTTGATTACTACGATATCGGGACGTGTCTGGCACGTCCGGACGACGGGCTTCTTGAGTGGAAAAGAAGGCGCGGCGGTGATGTCGATACGCTGGGAAACCATGGCTACGTGTTTGTTCGGCTGCCCAGGACCGGCGCTGCGCAGTTTCTGTGGGAGACACCACTTTTTGCTGTTGAAGGCAAACATCTGACACTTCATCTTGGAATACCCGACGGGCCAAGTGATGAAGAAGTTGCAAATCGATATCGTGAAATGGGCTTTGGGGGGCTATCCAAACTGTATCTCCATTGTTCCAGGGAGCCGGACACCGCGCTGCTCGATAACTTGCGTAGTCGCTATGCTCATTTGAAGTCGCCGCCCATTCTGCAAACTATTCTCTGCACTTGAGATATTGAAAAATAGTTGGCTGTAAATACTGTGTAATCATATTGCGCCGGGGGTGTCTATGTCGGAATTCAGCGCGTTGGCAAGTAGCGGCCCGGCGAAGTGGAGCCTGGCGGCTTATAAACACCTCTTTAAAACACGCCTTGCCCGGAAACCAGCATTAACGCTGCAAAGTATGGCAGTGAAAACCTGGGATATTGCGCCGGGTGAAGTCGCGTTTGCTCAACCCGCCTTCTTTCTTCCCAATCAACTTGAACGTGTGACGGGATGGGAAGAGCAACTTTTTTATCCCCATGAACATCCTCGTCGCACAATGGAAGGCATCGGTCGTGTTGAACATGGACCGACCCGGGGTTATTTGCTCAAAGATGTCTGGATGATCGATGGCGCGCTCTACAAAGGAAGCGCCAAATCCTGGTTGACGCCTGGCGTTGGCCGGCTGCCGGGGGTTCGCGTCGAAAACGAAATCGAGCGCGGCGCGTTGTATTGCACGGCGGGGGGCAACAAGTGGTTTGGCAGTTGGCTGACGGACGATTGCCTGACCTATTCACTGGCCTGCAACGAAGGCGTTCCAGTGACCACGGCTCCCTCCGTCAACATTGTTTCCACCACCAGGAACGGCATCCTTCACACCCCCGGTTATGAGGACTGGCTTGGCATGAAGCCGGTTCGTTTACGTAATGCGTTTTTTCGTGAACTCGTGATCTTTGACGACATAAGTCAAAATCGCCACAAGCATCTGCGCTTCCGTGCAATGGGCGAAAAGTTGCTGTCCCACGTCAACACGAGCGCTCATCCAGGCGTGTTTATCCTGAGAGGTGGTCGCGGCGATTTACGCTTGTTGCGTAACGAAATGGAGTTGGCTGAGCGTCTGCGTGATCGTCGGGGTTTTCGCATTCTCGACCCGGCGCTGTGCGATGTTGCGACCATTGTCGCGACCTGTGCCGGTGCAAGAACCGTGATAGGGGTCGAGGGCAGTCAATTGATCCATGGGGTTAATGTATTGCCGCCGGGTGGTTCGCTGCTGGTGTTGCAACCTCCTGAGCGTTTCATCTGCTATTTCAAGTACCTGACCGATCGTGACCATCAACACTTTGGTTTTGTCGTCGGTACTCCCGCGGGCAATGGTTTTACTATCGACCCCGACGAGGTCGAGCGCACGCTGGACCTGTTTCCGTCATCGTGTGGCGAAGTGTAGGAGCGAGCCTGCTCGCGATGGTCGTTAACGATAGCGCGTGTTAACTGGTTAAACGCGGTGGTCGGTCGTCCATCGCGAGCAGTCGAGCGTCGACCGGCTGCTCCTACAGTTTCACCACGCACTAATAGGCCTGTTTGCCGGAGAAGGCAGATACCGTCCGTAAAAGAATGATGAAGTCGAGCCAGAGCGACCAGTTGTTGATGTACTCGATGTCTGAGTCAACCCGGCGAATCATTTGTTCTACATCTTTCGTTTCACCACGAAGACCCCGCACCTGCGCCAGCCCGGTGATACCCGGTTTAATGTTATGTCGCGCAAAGTAGCCCGAGACATCGGGCGAGTACTGCACGTCGTGTTGAATCGCGTGCGGGCGAGGCCCCACCAGCGACATTTCGCCCATCAACACGTTGAACAATTGCGGCAGCTCATCGAGGCTGGTTTTGCGAATAAAGGCGCCCACCCTGGTCACGCGTGGATCATTCTTTTGTGCCTGCTTGACGGTGCCGTCCGACGGCTGATGGACCACCATGCTTCTGAACTTCCAGATACTGAAAACTTCGCCGCTCCACCCCATGCGTTGCTGACGAAAGAACACGGGACCGGGGCTATCGATCTTGATCGCAAGGGCAACTAACGCCAGCACTGGCGCCGCAAAAAGCAGGATCAGAAAAGCGCCGACCTTGTCTTCGAGATTCTTCAGGAACAGTCGCATCCCCATCAGCGGAGTTTCGGACAAGGTCAGCACGGGAATGCCGGCAATCTCGCGAACGCTGTGGTTGATCAACTTCAAGGCGAAAATGTCAGGCACCCAGTTAACCCTGACGTGTTTGTCGAACAGGCTTAAATAAACCTTCTGGATAACTTCGGAGCCGCCCACAGGGGTCACAAAATAGACGGTACGAATGGCGTGTTTGACAACCAACTCATCAAGATCAGAGATATTGCCCAGTATCGACAGGCGTGGTGCGCCTTCCACGCCTTCCTTTGCCCAGTCATCGTCCGCGCCAATCAACACACAGCCAACGATGCGTTCACCGAGCCAGGGGTTGTTACTGATTTTCTTGTGGAGGTAGCTCGCCAACTCGCCCGAGCCAATGATCAGCGAGTTTTCCAGTTGCGTCGGGTGGGCCAGGAATTTCTTCTGCATTTCCCGTGAGGCGAGGTGCAAAAACAACTGGGCGAAATAGCCAAGAACAAATAACTCCCCAACCAATAGCCGCGAATACCGTTCGCTGGTTTTGGTCAGGAAAGCCATGGCAACGAGAAAACCAAAGGTCGCGGTCCATGCCTTCAGAAGCTTGAAGGCTTTGACAGTGAACCCGACATTGCTGCGGTAAATGGCATAGTGGTCGTACACGACGGCCAGCGCGCCAAGCAGCAGCAGGAGCATGATGACGTAGTCTTGCGAGATGAAGCCTATGTGATAATTGATCAAGAACCACGCAACACCGGTTACCGCAACGCAATCGAGACCGGCCTGAACAACGATACTGGTACTGCTTCTTCGCTGGAGAACGGAACGGGTACTGTTAGGCTCAAATATCATCTTTAGACCTCATTTGCTTTCCCTTGCGCTCGGTAATGACGAGATTCAGGTCAACACAGCCCTCATTTGAGAGCCTCAGCGTCACCGACAAGCTGCTCATACTTGTGACAGGTTTGCACCCTCAAATGCGTAAATCCGGTGAGACGAAGACAGGTGCTGTCACTTTAGCACCACTGTGCACACATTCATTCTATAGCTACGGATTCAGACAACATCCATATATAAAAATGCACTCGGACACAAGGTGCCGGGCAAACCACGGAGAGACGCCTGCACGGCGTTTGCCGCAAGGTCGTCTTGTTATCGCAGAGGAGAGTTGGCGTCGCGGAAGGGCGGGGGAACGGGCCCCCGTTTTTGCAATGACGGCTTTGGTTCAAGCCGTTGTCAGTTGTTCATCCCGTCTTCAATTGCGATGCCTTGCGCACGCATTTGCTGGATCAGGCCGGCGCGGGTGCCGGGGAGGTTGAGCATGGTTTCTGCGCGCAGTGCCGCCACTTCGTCGGCGCTGTAAGGCTGATAGTCGGCTGGCGTGCTTTTGCCTGCCATCCCGTCGGCACGGATCAACCAGTTGAGCAGGTCGGCCAGTTGCGCGTTGTCCAGCGCGGACTGCGACATGCCCGGCACGCGCACGAGAAACTCGCGGCCGCCCGGCACTTTCAGAAAGTTGCCGACAAACCCCGCCATCCGGGGCGTGTCATTCGCGGCAGAACCCATGCCATTGCCCAAGTGGCAACCGGCGCATTGCAGTTGGTAGTTCACGCCAACGCTGTAACCGGCCTGGGCAATCGGTTTTTGCAGGGCTTCATTGCCCGGCGCATGCCGTTGCGCCGGGTCCGGGATGGCCCTGGCATGAACGAGCGGGGCGGTCATGGCGCAGACAAGACCGAGGATGAGCAACCTACCCATAAGCAGCACCTCCACTTGTACAGGTAAACATCGGACCTGTAGGAGCCGGCTTGCTGGCGATGGCGTTCTTGAAAACGCTATCGTCGGAACGCCGCCCGCAGCAAGCCGGCTCCTACAAAAAGCCATCGTTTGCGTGAGCAGCCGACGGTAAATGCGCGTTAAACCGCGACGCCACGAATGATCGAAACGGTGCAGTGGTAGATGTGCGATTTGGCGGCCAGGCACCAGTTCACATCGTTGTTGTTGAACGGGCGATAGGCCGGTTCTTCACTGTCGTTACGGGTGCAGGCGCACTGCGCACAGCTCTGCTTACCGCAGCAGTCGTTGTACGAAATGATGTAATCCTTGCCATCGGCCGGGTTGCGGCAGGTGCCGATCCAGGTCACTTGCGACACTTCCGTGCCCGGCGGACAGGACGTCACCGACCCTCCGCAGCAGCTGCACAAAAAGCCATCGATGGAGCAGTAGCGCCAGTAGTCGCAGGTGTTCGGATCACCCGGGTCACCGGCTTTCGGGTTATCGGCGGCCAGGGCTTTGCTGGTGCGATCCAGCGGCAACAGCAGCGGCAACGCGGCGCCGGCAACCATCAGAGAACCCATGCGCGACAGCAGTTTGCGTCGTGAGGTTGTGTCGGCAACACGACGAGTCGAACGCTCAAACAACAGATCCAGCAGTTTCATGAAGGTCTCCTGCCTTATCAGTGGCTATGGCCGTGGCTGTGGTCGTGTGCATGCGGCTGGCTGTTGAGGTATTCCTGCAGCGTCGCGCTTTTCAGGTGCTCGACTTCGAACAGGCTGTCCAGGTGCTCGCGGGAATTGACCAGGCCTTTGGCGCGCAGGGTGCCGCTCTTGTCGATCAGCGCGGCGTACGGCAGCTTGCCGATCTGGTAGGTCATGCCCACTTCAGGCCCGACCACATAAGTGGCGTCTTCCAGTTTGTGTTCGGTGATCAGCTTTTGCTGGGCGTCCATGTCGCCGTCACTGATGAACACCACGTCGAGGCGATCGGCCTGTTCCTTGGCGATGGATTTGATCGCCGGCAGCAGCGACTTGCAGATCGGGCAGGTTGGCGAGAGGAAGAACAGCAGTTGCGATTTCTCGCCGGCATAGCCGAAGTTCACCGGGCGCCCTTTGCGGTCGGAGGCGGTGACCTGTGGCGCGGCTTCGTTGACCGCCACGCCTTTGTCCATCATCAACGCACCGGCCGGGGCCAGACGGCCGTGCAGCACACCAATCTGCCGGACCAGGCCCATGACGGCAAACGCCACGGCCACCAGCAGTACCCAGAGCAGAACGTTGGAAACGATTAAGCCTTCCATTGATCACCTACCAATCAGTTTGAGCAGAAGAGGGGAGTTCGCCAGCAAGCCATCGGCTGCGGCGTAAATCAGCAGCGCGACAGCGCTGGCGGCGACAGTCACGAAGCCGTCGAAAAAACCCAGGTCACGAACCACCGGCGAGACACTGGCCAGCAACGCCAGCGCCACCAGCGCGCTGTTGCGCAGCAGCAGAACCGGGCGCAGCGGTTGGGCCTGGTCCGGGCCGGCACAACCGCAGTCGATATCGCGACGGCCGCGCCACAGGTTGATGCCAATCGCCGCTGCATACAGTGCGATCAGGCTGGCGGCGCCCAACGCTGCCCAGGCACGGCTGACCGGTACCAGCAGCGCAAAGGCGATGGCCAGTTCAACCACCGGAATGACGCGTGCGACGGGGCGTACGGCCACGTCGGGCAGCAATTGGTAGTCCGCCAGTTGCCGGGCAAAACGTGCCGGCGCGCGCACCTTGTGGGTCGCGGCACTGGCCAGCAACACCGCGATGGCGAGGGCGCTGGCAATGATGAAGATCGGATCTAAGTGCATGGCCGAACCTCGGTTAGTAGCTCATGACCTGAGTCGCGGTTTTCGCGACTTTCGCCATGCTGCCGGTGAGCGTGTTGGTCTTCAGGTCGAAGATCTGCAAACCGCCTGCAACGTCGGCGCCCAGCAGCAGCGGCTTGTCGTCGCCGGTGGCCTGCATGCTCCACACCGGAACCGGTGCCTCCAGCGTGGCGACCTTCTTGTGGGTTTTCAGATCAAACGCCCAGATCAGCGGGCTTGGGTCTTCCCACTTCATCGGTTCGTGCGCGTCGTGCATCAGCACGTACAAGCGGTTCAGCTTCGGCGCGACAGCCATCAGCTGCCAGCCGCCCGGTGCCCAGCCGGCCTTCTTTTCCTCGTCGCTGGTCAGCGACCAGGACGGCAGGATTTTCGGTGCGTCGGCCGAGAAATCCACCGGGCGCACGGTGCCCGTGGTGGTGGTGAAGTAATAGGTGTCGCCGACGTTCACCGCGCGTTCCACCAGTTTTTCCGCGTTCGGGTCAAAGAACGGCGTGCGGCTGCGTGCGGTTTCCTGGCCCTGATCGTTCAGTGTGATCACTTGCAAACTGCCGTCGCCGCACAGCGAGGCGAAGCGGCGATTGCCGATCGGGTAGTTGAGCACGCAACCGGGAATCGCCAGTTCGGCGGTGACGGCTTTGGCCTGGGTGTCGACCACGGTCACCGAGGTCGACGGGGTGAAGTTGTAGACGTAGACAAAGCGGTCATCACCGCTGGTCTTCAAGCCGTAGCGCTGGGTCAGCGACTCGGCGCGCTTGGTAGGAATCAACAGCTCCCAGGCCGGCGACAGGGTGGAACTGTCCCAGGCGGTCAGCACGTCGGTGCGGGTGCCACGGGTGCCGCGCGAATAAAAGATGTCGGCGCTGTAGAGGGTTTTCTGATCGTGGCTGAGCGTCGAGGGCGCAGCAAAACCAGTCGGCACCATGCCGAGCACGCGCTTTTTATCGGGGTCGACCACGGTGACACGGCCCGCCACGAAACTTTCGAATTCGACGTCGACGATAAAGGCCCGATGAACTTCCGGCGGAAATGCCAGAACGGTCTGGCCGATCGTGTCAGCGGGCAGATCCGCGCTGGCATTGTTCAAACCCAGTACCAGCAGGCTGAGACTCAGCGCTGACTGTACGGTGATCCTGGTGGCTCGCATTAGGGGGAACTCCCTGAATTATTGTTCGTGCAAATCGCAAGTGCATTGGCAGATTTTTGCAGTTCGATTCTGCCTCGCTGGCAGAAGGGGGGAATTGCTGTGGCTGCCAAGCGTTTGTGTGTCTGTGCCAGTCTCGAAAAACCGGCTGCACACACCGCAATTGCAAGCCAAAACCACTGACCTGTAGGAGCCAGGCTTGCCGGCGAAGGCGTCCTTGAGTACGCCTTCGCCGGCAAGCCTGGCTCCTACAGGTTCGTGTTTTTAATTCAGGTTCTTCGGTGGTTTCAGGCGGGAGTTGCGAGGGGAAGGGTGAAGGTGAAAACAGCACCGCAGGGCTCAAGGTTTTGCGCCCAGATATCGCCGCGATGGCGGCCGATGATGTTTTTGCACAGCGCCAGGCCAATGCCGTTGCCGCTGACCTTGGAGGAGAAGAAACCGTCGAACAGCTTCTCTTGCGCCTGGGCCTGAATGCCGCGACCGCAGTCTTCGATGCGCACCAACGCCACGTCGTTTTCGCGGCTGGCGTGAATGCGCAGGACCCGTCGTTCAACAGGCAGATCGCTCATTTCTTCAATCGCGTTGAACGCCAGGTTAAGAATGACCTGACCGATCAGCACCTTCTCGCAGCTCACCCACAGCGGCGCGGGACTGGCGACAATCTCGACGCGGACCAGGCTCGGATCGGCGCGCAGGCTGATGAAATAGCGGGTTTCGCGCAGCAGTTCGTTGAGGTCGATCAGCTCTTCGGCCTGCTCCAGTTTGACCACGTAATCGCGCACGCTTTTGATGATCAGCGACGCATGTTCGATTTGCCGCACGGCGTTTTGCAAACCCCAGGCGACGCCCTGATCCGTGGCGGACTCCTTGCCCAGGCGAATCACCGCGCCTTCGATGAAGTTGCGGGTGGCGGCCAGCGGTTGGCTTAGCTCATGAGCAATGGCCACGGCCATTTCACCCATGGCGTTGTAGCGCGCCAGGTATTCGAGTTTCTGCTCGCTGACCCGCCGAGCTTCTTCGGCGCGCACTTGTTCGGTGACGTCGCGAAACAGCAGCAGGTGGCCGACCAGGTCGTCTTCGATCTCGATAAAACGACACGTCGCCTCATGCCAGCGCCATTCACCGTCGCGGCGTTGCAGGTGGTAGTGCACGCGGAACGGCGCATGTTCCGGGGTCTCGCTGGCCAGCTGTTGCAGCAGCCGGCGGCGCGAATCGTCGTCGCACCATGACAGGAAGTTTTCGCCGAACAGCGTGTGTTCTTCGCTGTTGAGCAGGTGCGCGCCGGAGTCGCTGATAAAGCGGATATCACCTTCAGGGCCGAGCACCGCGACACCTTCGGCGAGGTCCTGCATGAATGCCTTGAGCCGGCTTTCGAAACGCTTGAGGTCGCGCTTGACCTTGTCCTCCCTGGAGATGTCGCGGAACTGCACCATCAGCACATCGCGACCCTCCAGATGCACCAGCGTCGCGACCGCCTCGGAGAGGATTTCCACGCCTTGCTTGGAGCGATAACACCACTCGATGGCGCGCTGGCCCGTGCGCGCTGCGCCTTCCAGCCAGCGCAGGCCGACCGAACGCCGGTACTTGGGCGCGTCGCGGGTCATGTCCGGGGCTTTCAGCGGCGTCAGTTCTTCGAGGGTAAAACCCAGCGCGTCGAGGGCGGCGGTGTTGGCCCAGAGGATCTCCTTGCTCTGCGCATCGTGAAGAATGATGCACAGCGGCATGGCTTCGATGAGGGTGAAAAAGTCGTGCGGTTTTGGCAGGTACATCGCGCAGTCCTGAGGAACCGGTGAAGGGAAAGTATGGCTTTTTATACCCGCTTGCGCGTGGGGATGCGCTCAGAGGTAACCGGGGGCGGGCTAGGGGATTCCTTTAGTGAAGAGGCTGCACGCACCAATAGTGGCGACCCGACGCGGTTTTTACACTGGACCTCAATGCAAGGGCAGCCACGCATCTTCTCTGTAGGAGCGAGGCTTGCCCGCGAAGAACGATAACGCGGTCTGCCATTGAAACCGCGGTGCCTCGTTCGCGGGCAAGCCTTGCTCCTACAGGGATCGGTGTTGTCCAGCCTCGGCCCACTAACAATAAGTAAAACGGAGAGAAGCCCATGCTGCGTTCAGTTGTCGCGGAGAAAGACCCTCTGCCAGGCGTCGACGGCAACACCGTCCACCGCCAGGCCTTTGAGCAGGTGCTGGCGGAAGTGCGCCAGCGTCGCGATGAATTCGACGCCGGTTCCCACGTGCCACGGGACATGATCGAGCGCTTCAAGCACGTGGGCATCTACCGCGCCGCCACGCCGAAATGCTTCGGCGGTGACGCCCTGGCGCCGGCGCTGTTCCTGCAAATGATCGAGCGTATTTCCGAAGCCGACGGCTC
The DNA here is from genome assembly GCF_014852285.1 of Pseudomonas sp. PDM02. Taxonomy (NCBI): domain Bacteria; kingdom Pseudomonadati; phylum Pseudomonadota; class Gammaproteobacteria; order Pseudomonadales; family Pseudomonadaceae; genus Pseudomonas; species Pseudomonas sp. PDM02. Next base: position 91,676 of record NZ_JACVBL010000017.1, read on the forward strand.
TGCGGGCTGGGTCGCCAGCTTCGGCAGCGCCGGCGTCTACCTCGCCGCATTGCCGCCGGAAACCCTCGCCGAAATCTACACCCAAAGCCCGGACCTGGTGTTCGCCGGAGGCCTGTTCCCGCTGCAACCGGCTGAAGCTGTCGAGGGCGGCTGGCAGGTCAACGGCACCTGGAAATTCGCCAGCGGCTGCAAGGGCGCCGACTTGCTCGGCGTGGGGATTGGCGCGGCGGGTGGCAAGCCGCGCACTGCGGTGTTCCGTGCGGACCAGGTCGAGATCATCGAAAACTGGGACGTGGTCGGGCTCAAAGGCACCGGCAGTCACGACCTGCGCGTCAGCGACAAACGCGTCGACGAACGCTGGACCTTCATCCGTGGCGGTGCCGCGACCATCGACGAGCCGCTGTTCCGCTACCCGTCGATTGCCTACGCCGCGCAAGTGCTGGCCGTGGTCAACCTTGGCCTGGCCCGTGCCGCCCTCGACGAAGTCAGTCGCATGGCCGCCGGCAGCGGCATCACCGGCGCACCGAAAATGGCCGACCGCGCCTACGTGCGCATCGAGATCGCCAAGTCCGAAGCCCGACTGGCCGCCGCCCGTGGCTTCTTCTACAACGCCACCGAACAGGTGTGGAGTTCGATCCTGGCCGGCAACCCGGTCACCGCCGAGCAAACCAGCCTGTTGCGCTTGTCCGCGATTCACGTGTCCCAGGCGGGCGCCGCCGTGGTGCAGAGCGCGTACAGCCTCGCCGGCACCACCGCGATTTACCTGCGCCATCCGCTGCAGCGTTACCTGCGCGATTCGATGGTGGTCACCCAGCACGCGTTCCTCAGCGAAGGCCTGTACGACGGCGCCGGCTCGGTGTTCCTCGGCGTGCCGCCGTTCCCTGGCTACATCTGAACCCACTCTTCAAGGATCAAATTTCATGTCCCAGACCACCCAAGAACCGCTGCGCGTCGTCTTCTGCATCGGCATCACCCAGAACTTTTTCGACCTGCCCACCGGCGAAGGCCTGAGCGTCTGGAAAGGCTTCAGCCAGATGATGGGCTCGCTCGGCGCCATGCCCGGCATCACTGTGCTCGGTGCGATGGACGATGACCGGCTGATGGTCGGCCCGTCCACCACCTCGCCGTGGACCGTCTACATCATGGCCGACGTCGACTGCCACCAGTCGGTGATCGATGCCTGCAATCTGTTCCGCACCACGCCGGTGAACGAGTACAGCCTGTGGCGCTACGCCAAGGTTGAAGCGCGCATCGGTCGTCCACTGACCATCCCTGATGCCGCCAGGGTGTAAGCCATGAACGAGGCCTTGTTGCAGCGTCTGGCGACGCTCGAAGGGGAGAGCCAGGTGCGCCGCTTGATGGCGCGCTACATGGACCTGTGCGACGTGCCGAGGGCGATCACCCACGTCAGCGAGCTGGCGCAATTGTTCTGCATCGACGCCGTGTGGGAAGGCGTCGGCAGCGTCACCGCGCAGACCTTCGGCCAGCATCGCGGGCGTGAGGCGATTGCGGCGTTCGTCGGCGGTTACTTGCCGCCCTCGGAGCACTTTCGCCTGAACCTGCATTACCTCACCAGCGAGTCGATCCTGGTCGACGGCAGCACCGCGCAGGGGCAGTGGATCATGCAGCAGGTGTCGACCTACGCCGATGGGCGCAGCGAGTTGTTCGGCACGCGCTTGAACATCGATTTTCGCTGTGTCGAGGGTGTCTGGCTGATCGCGCATTTCCGCACGCAACGCTTGTTCAATTCGGACCTCTTCACCTCGGAGTCGGGCGCATGAGCACGTTTATCAGCGAATTTTTACTCGGTGGCGACGGCAAGCGGGTCGCGATCAAGGACTCGATCGACATCGCCGGCCATCCGACCCGCTCGGGCAGTCGTGCGTTTGCCGATGCGGAACCGGCGCTGCGCAACGCCGACGTGGTGGACGCGATCCTCGACGCAGGCTGGCAAATCGTTGGCAAAACCAATATGCACGAGTTGGCGTTTGGCGTGACCGGGATCAACGACTGGACCGGCACGCCGATCAACCCGCAAGCACCGGACCGCGTGCCGGGCGGCTCTTCCAGCGGTTCGGCGGCAGCGGTTGCCGCCGGTCTGGCGGACATCGCCATCGGCACTGACACCGGCGGCTCGGTTCGCGTACCGGCGGCGTGCTGCGGCATTGCCGGGTTGAAACCGACTTATGGGCGGGTCAGTCGGGTCGGTGCGCATCCGTTGGCGTCCAGCCTCGATTGTGTCGGGCCGTTTGCCGCCGACATGGCGGATCTGATCGCGGCGATGCAAGTGATTTGCCCAGGCTTCCAGGTGCAGGGTTTGCCCTCTGGCAACGCGTCGGTGGGTTTTCTTGAAGTCGACTGCGAACCGCATCTGCAAGCATGCCTCGGCGCCGCCGCCGACCTAGCAGGCTGGCGTCGTAGTCAGCTGCACCTGAGCGATTTCGAAGCCGCATTCGCCGCAGGCCTCACCGTGATCAATTTTGAAAACTGGGCCGCGTTCGGCCACCTCACGGGTAAAGGCCTGATTGGCGCGGATGTCGAGCAACGCCTGCTGGCCGCGAGTCGCACCAGCGCGGCGGACCTGGCACAAGCGGAGAAAGTCCGCGCGCGCTTCAGCCAGCAAGTGGACGCCGCGCTGGAAGAATTTGCGGTGCTGCTGTTGCCGACGATGCCCAGCCTGCCACCGACGCTGATCGAAGCCCGCAGCGCCAGCAAAGCGGTGGCCGGCATGACCCCGTTGGTGCGGCCGTTCAACCTCAGCGGCCATCCGGCGCTGACGGTGCCGGTGGAACTGGAGGGCAGCGGATTGAAAGTCGGCCTGCAGATTGTCGGTCGTAAAGGTCAGGACGAGCTGGTCTGCGCCTTCGGTGCGCAGTTGCAACAGAGCATGGCCGGCGAACGGTCGACCCCTAACAAGAAATCATAAAAAGCCATGAGGAGAACCGCATGAGCACTCATGAATACCGGCTGATCGCATCATCGAAAAGCCCGGACGAACTGGTCAGCCACGACCGCGTAGACGTCTCGCTGTACAACGATCCGGCGCTGTTCGAAGCCGAGCTGGAAAAGATTTTCTACCGCACCTGGGTGTGGGTTGCCCACGAAAGCGAAGTGCGCAACAGCGGCGACTTCAAGACCGCGACCATCGGCCGTCGCCCGGTGATTGTGGTGCGCGACAAGAAGGGCAACATCAACGTCCTGGAAAACCGCTGCCGGCACCGTGGCGCCACGGTGTGTGAAAAACACAAAGGCAACGCCACCGGTTTCACTTGCCCGTATCACAGCTGGTCGTACGGTCTGGACGGCAAGCTCCGTGCGCTGCCGTATCCGGACGGCTACGAAGGCATTCTGGAAAAGTCCGAATTGCCGCTGACCAGCCTGCGCGTGGAAAGCTACGCCGGCATGGTTTTCGCCAGCTACAACGACGACATTGAACCGCTGGAAGACTTCCTCGGCGGCGCCAAACACTGGATGGACCTGTTCATGAAGCAGGGCGCCGGTTTCCCGATCAAGACCCAGGGCGAACACAAGTTCAGCTTCAAGGGCAACTGGAAGATCCAGCTGGAAAACACCACCGACGGTTATCACTTCCCGATCGTGCACAAGTCGTTCATGTCGTCGGTGGATGAGGAAACCTCGGAAATGCTCTCGTTCATGACCGACGAACAAGCGGTCACCCATTCGCTGGGCAACGGCCATAGCGTGATGGTGATGGTGCCGGAACACGTCGATCTGGATCATGACGACGGCACCGAACAGTTGCAGGAGCGCTTCGCTCACGTCACTGAAGAGCTGTCGAAAACCATGGAGCCTGCGCAAGTCCGTCGCATAGTGCGCTCGCTGCACGGCGCCGGTTTCAACCTGAACCTGTTCCCTAACGTCGCGATGTCGATGTCGTTCTTCCGCGTGCTGCGCCCGGTGTCTGTGACCGAAACCGAGATCCGCCACGTTGCCCTCGGCATGGACGGCGGCCCGGAAATCGCCAACCGCGAACGCATGCGCATTCATGAACACTTCCAGGGCCCGTTCGGTTTCGGCAGCCCGGACGATGCCGAGGCCTGGGATCGTGTGCAGCGCGGTTCGTACGCCGGCGTCGACGCGCCGATCCTGGTCAACCGTGGCCTCAATCGCGAAATCACTGCCGAGAACGGCGACAAAGTCAGCCACGCCACCGACGAAGGCGGCATGCGCGGTGCCTACGACATGTGGAAAAGGATGATGAGCCAATGAGCAATCACGACACCCTGAACGGTTTTTCCGGCCCGTTGGCCCAGGCCATCGAATTCATCTGGCGCGAAGCCGAGTTGCTTGATCACAAGAATTACGCCGAATGGGCGACCCTGTGGAGCGACAGCGGCAAGTACATCGTGCCGATCGACCCGGACACCGAGGACTTCGAAGCGAACCTCAACTACGCCTACGACGATGCGCGCATGCGTGACTTGCGCATCGAACGCCTGACCGCCGGCTACTCGCCGTCGGCGGTGGACGCGGCGAAAACCATCCGCTCCGTCTCGCGTTTCCGCCTGGTCGAAGCCGCCGGCGACATCGTCGAAGTCAACTCGGCGCAGTTGCTGTACGCCTACAAACGCGGCGTGCACACGCCGTTTGTGGCCGACCTGAACCACCGTATCCGTTTCACGGATGGCGTGCCGACCCTGGAGCGCAAAGTGGTGCGGCTGATCAACTCCACCGACAGCCTGAGCGCGCTCGGCTTCCTTCTGTGAGGGCAACATCATGAGTCGAGTAGCCCTTGTAACAGGTGCCTCGCGCGGACTGGGCGAGTGCATCGCCCGCCGTCTGCACGGGGCGGGTTATCGCGTCGCCCTGGCGGACGTGCGTCTCGAGGGCGTGCGGCGATTGGCTGCCGAGCTGGATGCCAGCGGTGCCAGTGCTGTCGCCATTGAGCTGGATGTGCGCAGCAAGGCCGACTTCCAGCATGCCCGCGACGTGCTGGTCGAGCATTGGGGCGGCTGCGACATCCTGGTGAACAACGCCGGCGTGTCGAAAGTCGCCGCGTTGATGGACATCACCCCCGAGGAGTTCGACGAGTCGATGGCAATCAACCTGCGCGGCACTTTTGTCGCGTGCCAGGTGTTCGGCGCGCACTTTGCCGAGCGTGGTTTTGGCCGCATCGTCAACATCGCCTCGCTCGCCGGGCAGAACGGCGGCACCGCCACCGGCGCGCATTACGCAGCGGCCAAGGGCGGCGTGGCGACGCTGACCAAGGTCTTCGCCCGTGAACTGGCCCCGCAAGGCGTGACGGTCAACAGTATTTCGCCGGGGCCGCTGGACTTGCCGGTGGTGCGCGAAACCGTGGCCCCGGAGCGTCTGGAACAGATCCTGAAAATGATCCCGGCCGGCACCCTCGGTGATCCCGGATACATCGCCGACAGCGTGTTGCTGCTGATCGCCGACCACGCCGCCTCCGTAACCGGCGCGTGCTGGGACATCAACGGCGGTCTGTTCATGCGCTAAGCAAGGCTTCACACACAACCCTTGTAGGAGGCGGCTTGCCGGCGATGACGCCCTCATCGGCGATACAAATCTGTAGGAGCCGGCTTGCTGCGGGCGGCGTTCCGACGATGACGCCCTCATTGGCGATGCAAGTCTCAAGGCCGCCATCGCCAGCAAGCCGGCTCCTACAAGGTGTTTTACACCAGACAAACGCAGGTGCCCGCAGGTGCCGTAAAAACAAAATCAACCGTATTTCAGGTGATGCAATGATGAAAGTGAAGATCGAAAGGATCGTCGACGAAGCGCTGGATATCCGTTCCTTTCGCCTCGTGCGCAGTGACGGCCAGCCGCTCGACGCCTATGAACCGGGTGCCCACGTCGACCTGACCGGGCCGACCGGAGTGACCCGCCAGTATTCGCTGTGCAGCCCGCCGCAGGACCGCCGCGCGTACCTGGTGGCGGTGAAGAAAGAGGCGCAGTCCCGTGGCGGTTCAGCGGCGCTGCACGAGGTGGAAGAGGGCATGGAGCTGGAAATGGGCGCGCCGCGCAACCTGTTCCGCCTCGACCCGACGGCCAGCGAACATGTGTTGTGCGCCGCCGGTATCGGCGTCACGCCGCTGCTGAGCATGGCTTATCGGCTGAGCGAAAACGGCCAGCCGTGGCGCCTGCATTATTTCGCCCGTTCGCCGCAATACGCCGCGTTCGCCGAGTTGTTGGCGAGTACGTTCGCCGGGCATGTGCAGTTCCACTACGGCATCGAGCCGGATGACATGGATGCCACGTTGAGTGAATGCCTTGACCACGCAGGTAGTACCGCACACGTGTACACCTGCGGCCCGGCGCCGTTCATGAACAAAGTGGTGGAAGTGGCGGCGCGCAGCCGCTGCGACGATGCGATCCACCTTGAGCACTTCCAGGCCGATCCCGCAGCGAATGCCGGTCCGAGTGGCGGTTTTGAAGTGGAGCTGGCCAGTTCCGGCGTGGTGCTTCAGGTGCCGGCCAACGCGAGTCTGGTCGATGTGTTGCAGGCTCACGGTTGTGACATCGACACTGAATGCCGCGAAGGCATCTGCGGCACCTGCATCGTCGAGGTGCTGGACGGTGTGCCGGAGCACCGCGACAACTGTTTGTCGAACAAGGAAAAGGCGTCCAACAAACAGATTTGCGCCTGCGTTTCCCGGGCCGTTTCCGCTCGTCTGGTATTGGACATCTAACGCAAGGGAAGGCTGGCAAGCCAGCGTCGGAGCCTGTTGAATAGGGCCCGGCGGCCGTCGAAGGAGGAGACAGCCAAGGTAAGTAACATTTGCCGAACCGCTCGACGAAGCGGTCGAAAAATAACAATAAAATGCGTGAGGCTTTGCAGTGATGATGACTTCTTCGGCGGTTCGCAACGAGGCGTTCGAAAGCTGGCTGAGCCAGGTCAACCAGGCATGCGGGCGTTTCGATGCCCGGGCCCTGGATACGGATTTCTACGGTGAGCTGGCGGAATATCGCAGCGGCGCGATCAACCTCAGTGTCGTCGACATGGCGCACGTGCACCTGTATCGCACCAGCAAGGACGTCAGTGTCAGCAGCGACGGCCACTATTACGCGGTGTTCCAGATGCGTGGCAGTTCCCGGCTGGAGCAGGGCGACAACCGCGCTCAACTGGGCACGGGCGACATCGCCCTGATCGACGCCTGCCGCCCGAGTGACATGACCTACAACGAGGATTCCCGACAGTTGTCGCTGATCCTGCCGCGTCAGGTGGTCGAGCGCGGTTCGCATTTCAATGCAGTCAACTGCGCCACACGCATCGCGGCCAGTACACCACTGGCGGCGATGGCCAACCGCTTGGTGCTGGATACCCGGCAGCAGGAAGGCCTGGACATGCAGGAAAGCGAAGCGGTGCTGGATGCGTTGGTCAGCCTGTTGTTGCCCGGGATCAGTGCCCGCGACAGCGGCGCAGATGCCCACGAGCGGCAGTTTCGCAAGATCATCGCCTACATCGACGAACACATCAGCGCCGAAGACCTGTGCCCCGAGCTGATTGCCCGTGAGGTAGGGATTTCGGTGCGCGGGTTGTACCGGATGTTCTCCAAGCGCGGCCTGGTGGTGGCGCAATACATCAAGCACCGACGCCTGGATTTCTGCGCGGAAAACCTGCGCCGCTCACCTGACGAGCAGAAGCTCTCGGCGCTGTGTTACGCCTGGGGTTTTTCCGATTCCAGCTACTTCTCATCGGCGTTCAAATCCCGCTTCGGCGTCTCGCCGGGCGCTTATCGCAAGCGCTACAGCCACAACTGACCTCTCCTGCAGGAGCCGGCTTGCTGGCGATCGCGGGGCATCAGACGCCATTGATGTTGAATGTGCCGGCCTCATCGCGAGCAGGCTCACTCCTACAGGGGATCATCGCTGCGCACATTCCCTGCGTTCGCTGGAGATCCAATGCAGGAGCCGGCTTGCCGGCGATGGCGGCCTCATGACCGCCACAGATCCCTCAATGCCGCGACGGCTCATCCACCGGTAAATGCAGCACTTCGCGCACCAGCATGGCAATGCTGGTCACGCCCATCTTTTCCTTGATCTTGGTCCGGTGCACATCAACGGTTTTCACGCTGATGTTCAGCTCCCGGGCGATGACCTTGCTGGCCTTGCCATCGATCACCAGCATCAACACCTCCCGTTCACGGCTGGTCAGCAGGGCGAGTTTGCCTTGCAGGTGCTGGCGTTGCTGCTGATCGGCCTGGGCATGCACGGCGGTCTTCAGCGCCGCTTGTATGCGGTCGATCATCTGCTGCGGGTTGTAGGGTTTCTCGACGAAATCCAGCGCACCGTTCTTCATCGCGGTCACCGACATCGGAATGTCGCCATGGGCGGACACGAAGATCGTCGGCAGGGTGCTGCCACGCTGGTTGAGGATTTCCTGCAGCTGAAAGCCGCTGGTTTCCGGCATGCGCACGTCCAGCACCAGGCACGCCGGTTGCTTGGGGTCGTACTGGCTCAGGAACTCTTCAGCGCCGGCAAAGCATTGCGCCTGGACACTGACCGACTCCAACAACCAGGCCAGCGAGGTGCGCAGGTCTTTGTCATCATCAACGATATAAACAATCGGTTTGCGGGTTTCCATCAGGGGTTGCCACGAGAATTTCTAATTATTGTTTTCGCACGCGTGCACGCTGCGGCGGACGTCGGCACCTATGTTGGTGCATTCCAGCAGAATACCCACTGCGACGGGCCCTGACGATAAAGAAACCACCTAGTCGACTAGCGGAAAGCCTACCTCGGCATGGGGATCGTCAGAATGGTTGCGCGCCACGCCGGGCTTTAGTCTTGTTCCATCACCCACGGGCCGCGAACACGCGGTCCTCCTGAAGGAAGGGGCACCGACATGGCCAACCTGAGCCAGCAGCAAATCGACTTTCGCAACGCCATGGCGCAACTGCCGGCGGCGGTGAACATCATCACCACCAACGGCCCGGGCGGTCGCTGCGGTATCACCGCCAGCGCCGTGTGCTCGGTGACGGATTCGCCACCGACCGTGCTGGTGTGCGTCAACCGCAACAGCGCCACCCACGATGTGTTTCGCACCAACGGCCGGCTGTGCGTCAACGTGCTGTGCGGCGAACAGGAAGAACTGGCCCGACACTTCGCCGGCATGACCCAAGTGCCGATGGCCGAGCGGTTTGCCTGGGACTTGTGGGACGGCGGCGACACAGGCGTGCCGGTGCTGCGTGATGCACTGGTGCAGCTGGAAGGGCGGATCAGCGAGTGCAAGGAAGTCGGGTCGCATTCGGTGATGTTTGTGGAATTGTCGAAGGTGGGCGTGCGCGGGGAGGGCGATAGCCTGGTGTATTTCAACCGGTTGTTTCATCGGATTGAGCATGCTGTGGCGGCTTGCTGAAACACAGCGTTATCGTTCATCGCGGGCAAGCCCGCGATAGCGGTATGTCTTGTAAAAGACACGTTGAAAGAATGTATTAAATTAGGTGTTTTGATGATTTTTGTACCATTTATAGTTGCTGGGGAAATCGCTGGTTTATTGGGGTTACGGTCACTGCCGGGCTAAGAAAGTCAATGTGGTAGCCGGAAGATCCATCACCAATGGCTAAATGAACCCCGCTGATGCCTTCATTCATTTGTGAGTTGATTTTGTAATCTATGTTTTGAGCTATAGCCTCGTTTACGCCGATGGCGAACTCAGTCAGCTTGAGCCCCCGAGGGCCGGCCGCTAGATCCAAAAGCTTTATGTGGTCCTCGTCTTTTATTTTTAGAGACGTCACGGTGTTGTCTTCAATTGATAAGAATGTATCTTCCTCCGAAATACGATCACTCAACCATTTGAGTGAGGTTTTCAAACCCTCAGGGAGTGTCGAGTTAGGCTTTCTCAGTACGGTCAGTATTCCTGCGACTTTTAACGTGCCGCTAAATGAAAATGGACATGGCTCTTGCGGGTGCATGTGAGCGTAATGGACTTCAAAGAACTCTGCCACGGACTGAACAAAATTGTGTGATACGTCTTCGGCGAGTAGTGCATAGGGTTGGGCGTGCGGGAAAACTGTGACGCGTGCATCGGCGTCGTTGCCAGTCAGAAAAAAAGATTCATTTGAATTCAGCATGTTTAACACAGACCGTTGTGTACATAAGGCATTTTCAAAATTGCTGCTCAGTAAAAGCTTCAGGCTATAGAGCGCGCTGGCTACAGTTGGCTCGAACACTTGAGTCGCGCAGAAAACGCTCTTCTTGTTTTTCGTGTTTTTTGCCAGTTCAAAAGTCATTTTTGCAGCATCGTTACTAAACGAAAAGACAATACTGTTTTTTGGCAGGTTTGCCAGATCTGAAATATTGGCCGTATTGAACCCTAAATGTTTGCACTCTCTGAGGAAGTCTTCTGAGTCTGCAATAATTGATGGTTTTTCGTGGCCGAAAAGTGTCGACATCATATTCGGTAGTGACATAAAACCCTCCTTGTTTTCCAATGCGCGGTAATAATGATTGCCGCGCATTGGTATCAGTTACTCTTCAGTATAAGCCCACGCCAACGGTGCCCATCCAAAGTTATCCGGTCCCGAAGTGATCCGGTTTAGGTTTTCCTTAACGATCTCGGTATTTTTCATTTGGTCTTCCTTTTTCATTTTTGGATTTTTGCTCCCGAAACTGCTTGGGAGAGAATTAATTAATACAGATTTTTTTGATGTATTAAATGGTTTGTTGGGTGTTTTTTAGAATAGTTTTGATGGTTTTTGTTCTTGGATGCTGCAGGCAGTTATTTATGTAGGGTAGATCTGTAGTCCTGTTCTGAAAATTTTATGTTTTCCATATTTTGGTTGCAGCTGATGATCTTGTGTCGTTAGGTTTATTTATGGGTTTTATTTTTTTGCCCAATGTTCAAGTGCCGATTGAGGGTTTATATAGTGCATGCGTCAAAGAAATATCTGACAGACTTGTCAGTCCATCAGGCTCTGTTATTGGTGGACCTGACCGAAACTAACGATCCAGACCACGCCGTCCGATTACTTCTGAAAGAGATCCTTCAGGGACTTACTGAAAAAGGCTGGCCTCAAGCACAGTTACTAACAGGGCCGCGCATTGTGTCCGCTGAAGAAAATTACGGTTTGTTGGGTTATGACCCGGAAGAAGTCACGCTTGGTAGTGAACACACCCGGTGGGTCGACGAGTATTCGCTGCTGCGAACGCAAACTACCAGCCAGATTCCGACAGCACTTCAGCGTGCTGCTGATGCACGGCAAGCAGGCGAGACAATATTGCTGGCCGCACCAGGTATCACTTTTCGCCGCGATAGTCGGGATCGTTGGCACTGCGCAGAACCTCATCAAATGGATATCTGGGTGTTGGGTGATCCGCAGCTTTCGACGCATGAGCATTTGTTGCGCCTGGTCAGCGATATCCTGAAGTCTGCCGTTCCTGAAAAGCCATGGGTCTATAGCGACAGTCCACACCACTACACCGAGGGTGGAATCGAAGTGAATGTGTTAAATGAAGGCGCTCCCGTCGAGGTGCTGGAGTGCGGTCGCATTGCGAAGTCTTTGCTGGAGCGCTTGAAGATAGATCCGCTGCGCCATGGAGGGCTGGCGCTCGGAATGGGGCTGGATCGCCTGACCATGCTACGCAAGGGCATTCCGGATATTCGCTTGCTGCGTGATCAGAACGTACGAGTGCAGGCGCAGATGCATGATTTGCATCCATGGAGTCCTGTATCACGGTTACCTTCGATTGCTCGGGATATCTCGTTGGCCGTGGCGCCAGGGCTGAGCGAGGAAGTTTTGACCGAAAGAATGTTGCAGGCGGCCGGTGATTGCTCTGATTGGATCGAAGAGATGCAGATCAAGGGGCGTTGGGCGTTCACGGATTTACCTGTGCAGGCAATTGAGCGCTTGGGGCTGCTGCCGGGTCAGGAAAATGTGCTTCTGCGTGTGGTACTGCGTGATTGTTCGCGTTCAATCACAACCGCCGAGGCAAATGCCTTGTATGGAAACATCCAGGCAGCGTTGCATGAAGGAGTGCCGGGTGCGGGGTACAAGATGGATCTTGCAAAGGGTTGAAGCCACCATTGTCGGGCTGTCCAGGCCATTACTGAGGAACCGCGTTATCGTTCATCGCGGGCAAGCCTCGCTCCTACAGGTGACCGGGGTGCCCGGACGGACGCGGTCACTGTAGGAGCAGCCGGGCGGCGTTCCGTTTGCTCGCGATAGCGGTAGATCAGGCACCGCTGCCTTCAGATGCGAAAACTCCCGACCAACTGATTCAGCCGCCCAGCCTCGCGTTCCAGCTCGGTACATGCCTGCAACGTCGATTGCAGGTTCTCCACTCCTTGCTGGTTCAGCGTGTTGATCTCGGTGATGTCCACGTTCAACGCCTCGACCACCGAGGTTTGCTCTTCAGTGGCTGCGGCGACCGATTGGTTGACGTTGTCGATCTCGCCAATGCGTTGCGTCACGCTGCCCAGTCGCGTGCCGGCGAGGTTGGCGATGCTGACGCTTTCCTCGCTGTGCTGCTGGCTCTCGGTCATGGTTGTCACCGACTCACGCGCACCGACTTGCAGTGCTTCAATCATCTGCTGAATCTCTGCCGCCGAGGTCTGTGTGCGTCCGGCCAGGCTGCGCACTTCGTCGGCGACCACGGCAAAGCCGCGGCCCGCTTCACCCGCCCGTGCTGCTTCGATGGCAGCGTTGAGGGCGAGGAGGTTGGTCTGCTGGGAGATGCCTTTGATCACTTCGAGGATTTGCCCGATGTTCACGGTTTTGCTGTTCAGCGCTTCGATGTTGACGCACGACGCGCTGATTTTTCCGGACAGTTCGTTCATCACCTCAATCGTGCGCTCGACCACCTGACGCCCGTCTTCGGCCTGTTGGCGCGCGGCGGAGGCTTGCTGCGAGGCATCGGAGGCATTGTTCGCAATTTCCTGGGCAGCGGCGCCCAGTTCGTTGATCGCAGCGGCGACGCTGTTGGTGCGGGTCGATTGTTCATCGAAATTGCTCAGCGATGCGTTGGACGCCAACAGCACACGCTTGGCGCCTTCGTTGACGCCGAGCGCCGCCGAAGACACCTCGCGAATGGAATGGTGAATACGTTCGACAAAGCGGTTGAACGCCGTCGCCAGTTGGCCGATTTCATCCCTTGATTGCACGGCCAGGCGTCGGGTCAGATCGCCTTCGCCCCGGGAAATATCCTCCATGACCCGCGTCAGCAGTTGCAGCGGCCGGGTGATGCGATACGCCGCGTACCAGATCAACACCAGGCCAAGCAGCGCCGAGCCGCCGCCCAGCAACAGCTCAAGCGCGGTGCTTCGCACGGCTTGCGCATCGAGTTCCTGTTGCAGCGTGGTGACCGGGGCGAGCAGCACGTTCTGCGGCACGCCAACCAGCACGCCCCACGGCGCTGCACCGACAATCGGTGCCAGCGGCTCAAGCACTTTGATCTGCTGTTGATCGACGAACACTTTCGGCTGGCCCTGACGCAAGGTGTCCATCACCTCTACATTGTCCAGCGGTTGCCCGAGGCGACTGACGTCCTGGCTGTTGGCGGAAATCACCCCGCGCGGGCTGACGATGCTGATCTGCCCGTTGCCATCGAACAGTTGGAGCGCGCTGGCTTCGCTGTTCTTTTGCAGGGCGGCGAGGTTGATGTCGAGGCCGACCACGGCGATGACCTTGTCATGGTCCAGCAGCGGGAACGCGATGCTGGTCACCAGTTTGCGGCTGCCGGAGGCCTCGTCGAAATACGGCTCCAGCACGCAGGCTTTGCGGGTGTCGCGGGCACAGGTGTAGAAGGCGTTGTAGGGCGCGCCGCTGGGGCCGGGCGAGGTGTTGGCGAGCAGCGCTTCGTCACCGATCACCGCTTGCAGTTCGCCGGGTTTGCTTTGCACCCAATACAGCGAAAAGCGCCCGGTTTCGTTGCTGCCCATGGCCGCCTGATCGACGAAACCAGCGTCGGCGCCGTCCAGGGCATCGGGTTCGAAAATGACATAAAGCCCGAGCAGGTCGGGCTTGTCGATCAGGGCCTGGTGCAGCTGGGTGCTCAGCTCCTGGCGCAGTTGTGGACGGGTAAGGTTGCCCTGATGTTGCAACTGCCTCAGGTAGAGCAAATAGCGCGACAACCCTTGGCCATATTCGTGCGTCTGCATGAAGGTGCGTTGCACCTGCATCGCTTGCACTTTGCCCAGCGCCTGCATGTGTTCCTTGGCGGCGTTGGCGAGCATTTCGCTGCTGGCCTCGGCCACTTGCTGGCTGCTCCGATGGGTTTGATACAGCGACAAACCCATCAGCAAACCCACCACCAACAGCAGGCAGAGGCCGGCGAGCAGGGCGATCTTGCTCTGAATCGTCAGGAATTTTTTGTGCATTGGAAAGGCCTTTTTCCTTGAAGAGCAACGCAATCCCTGTAGCGACTGGCGAAGCCTGTGGGAGCGGGCTTGCTCGCGAAAGCGGTGTGCCAGTCGACATCAATGCTGAATGTCAGGCCACATTCGCGAGCAAGCCCGCTCCCACAGGCTTCGCCAGCTACTAAAAGGATCGCGTTGCGGTTAAGTCTTAGAACGTAGTGGCGAAAATCACCTGGCTGTAGAGGTTCTTGTCGTTGCTGCCCAGCTGCGTGCCACCTTCGTCGGCGCTTTTGTCCGGCTGATAGAGGCCGATCAGCGGCATCACCGTCAGGTGCTCGTTGACGTGCCATTCGGCATACAGATCGACTTCGTGGCCATCGGTATTGCCGAGGTTGCGGTCGATGGTGTCGAAGTTGAAATACATCGCACCGACCGTCAGGTTCTCCAGCGGCGAGACGGTGAACTTGACCTGCTGGATACGCGAGTTGGTGTTGAACGGGCCGGCGTAGTTGCCGGCAACCTCACCCTGGAACCAGGTGCCGAAGCCACGGCTGAAACCATAGAACAGCGTGTCATAACCTTCCGAAAAACGGCTGTAGCGGTAGCTGGCATTTGGCGTCCAGGCCACGTCGGCGAAGGTCCAGCCGGCTTCCAGGTACCAGGCGTCTTCGGTGCTGGTGTGGGGTTTGTCCTGCTTGGCGTATTCGCCGGAGAGGAACAGGTTTTGCACCCCGGCATTGCCGGCTGCGCGCAGGCTGTAGGTTTTCATGCCGCCGCGTTCAAGCTGCGAAGGGGAGGCGAATTCTTCGTCGACATCGGTGGTGTCGATGTAGGTCAAGCCGACCGTGCCTGCTTCGGCGACATGCTCAAGCGTGCCGACGTACATTTCTGTTTTCGCTTGTGCGCGGTTATCGGACTTCAACCACATCAAGTCGCCACGCCAGCCTTCCTTGCCTCCCAGACGCAACACCGCGGTCTCGTCGAAGGCTTTGCGCGCCGCCAGCCAGTACGCGCCTCCGCGGTTGAACTCACCGTCGGCCAGACCTTTGCCCAAGTTGAGCGCGTCGCCATTAATCAGGAAACCATCACCGACCACGATGTTCTGACGACCGAAGGACAGGTCGACGCCGTCCTCGCCGAGCACGTCGAACAGCTTGCCCGAACGCCAGCCGAGGTAGGCGTCTTCGAATTTGGTGGTGCGTTCCGAACCGTCGCTGAAGCCTGCGGCATCGCCGTCGCCCCAGGTGCCGGAGCTGAGCAGGTTCGCCGCGCCGTACGCGGTGCCGACACCGGCCAGGCCCTTGTCGAAGCTCAGGCCATATTTGATGTAGCCCTCGCGCCACGACGAAGAACCCGGGTCGAGGCGACCGGACAGCGCGTAGTTTTCCTGGCTGTGGAAGATGCCGAAGACCGCTTCCAGCGTGGCGTTCAGGTGACTGTCGTCATCGGCGTAGAGTTCGTACGCGCCGGCATGGCCGGCGCTGATCATCAGGGCAAGTGTAGAGAGACGCAGCAAGGGGGACTTGAGCATGTGTGGCATCCGTTCTTGTTCTTGAGCGCAGGTTTGCGGTCTTTTTCGATACTAAGGCGCGGAACTTTTCCGGCCTTTTGTGTGGTTGCCAAAGAGTTGGCTGTGCTTGCCAAAATGCCCGGTTTGGCAGCCTCGCCAATACGACTGGCACGCAGGGCAAAACCTGCGCATCACTGACCATCGACAATCCCTATCAACCCTGTCGATGCACCGCTGCGTCGGCGCTCCCGTGTTGCCGCTCAATGGATGAGCGCGGATTTTCAAGGTCGTTTTCCTATGTTCACCTCGCTGCGATTGCCCCTCATCGGTCTGCTCTCACTCACCCTCGCGCACACCGCGCTGGCCGCTGACTGCGCGCCCGACCAAGGGCATGGGGCTCAGGTCTTCGCCAATGAATGCGCGGTCTGCCATTCGGTGACCAAGGGCATGACGGGAATGATGGGGCCGAACCTGGCGGGTGTGGTCGGGCGCAAATCCGGCTCGCTGGAAGGCTTCAACTATTCCCAGGCCATGCGCAGCAAAGACATCAACTGGCAGGCCGAGAACATCGCGCAACTCATCACCCAACCCCAGGCCTTCGTGCCGGGGACCTACATGCCCTACATGGGCCTGGCCTCCGCGGACGATCGCCAGGCGGTCGTGTGTTTCCTCAAAGAACAACAGTAATCAGCCCGTTATCCGGCTGAACAACACGTCTGAACCAAAGGTGATTTATGAGCAACGTTGAAATCCTGCCGCAGGTTGCTGCATTCCTTGACCGCCGCCACGGCTGCTTTATCGATGGCCAATGGGTGTTCGCCGAAGGGCCGCGTATTGCCGTGGTCAACCCGGCCACCGGAAAAACCCTGTGCGAAACCCTCGACGCGCCGCTGGATGTGGTCGAGCAAGCCGTGCAGTCGTCGCATAAAGCCTTCAAGTCCGGCGTATGGTCGGGCCTGCGCCCGGCGGACCGCGAACGCATCCTGCTGAACTTCACTGCGCTGGTAGAAGCGCATGCCGAAGAGCTGGCGCAGCTGGAAACCCTGAGCCAGGGCAAGTCGATCAACATGGCGCGCGCACTGGACCTGAACGCCACCGTGGAGTTCATGCGCTACATGTCCGGCTGGGCGACCAAGATCGAAGGGCAGACCTTTGACGTGTCGATTCCGCTGCCGCCGGGGGCGAAATTCACCGCGTTCACCAAGCGTGAACCGGTGGGCGTGGTGGTCGGGATCGTGCCGTGGAATTTCCCGCTGCTGATCGCGGCGTGGAAGCTGATGCCAGCCCTGGCCACCGGTTGCACGGTGATCATCAAACCGGCGATGGAAACGCCGCTGACCGCCATGCGCCTGGCTGAACTGGCGCTGGAAGCGGGGATTCCAGCGGGCGTGTTCAACGTCGTCACCGGTGGCGGTGCCAATGTCGGCGGTGTGCTGACGGCGCATCCACTGGTGAGCAAAGTGTCCTTCACCGGTTCCACGGCGGTGGGCAAAAGCGTCGGCGTGGCGTGCATGGAAAACATGACGCGGTTCTCGCTGGAGCTGGGTGGCAAAAACCCGATGATCGTGTTGGCCGATGCCGACATCGAAAAAGCCGTGCAGGGCGCAATCCTCGGCGGTCTGCTGAACAACGGTCAGGTGTGTGCGGCGGCTTCGCGCTTCTACGTGCATCGCTCGATCCACGATCAATTCGTTGAAGCACTCGCCGCCGCCGTTTCGGCGATGCCTATCGGCGCAGGCATGAACGGCGAAGCGGCGATCAACCCGCTGGTCTCGCGCAAGCAGCAGCAAAGCGTGCTCAAGCACATCGAGCTGGCGCGTCGCGAAGGCGCACGAGTAGTGTCCGGGGGCGAGCTGGTGGAAGGCGAGGGCTTCTATGTGCAGCCGACCATTCTGGCCGACATCGATCACAGCATGGCGGTGGCCCGCGAAGAGGTGTTCGGCCCAGTACTGGGGGTGATGCCGTTTGACGATGAAGACGCCGTGATCGCCCTGGCCAACGACAACCGCTACGGCCTGGCCGCGAGCCTGTGGACCAATGACCTCGGCAAAGCGATGAACCTGGTGCCGCGCATCGAGGCCGGCACCGTGTGGGTCAACGCCCACGTGCTGCTCGACCCGGCCATGCCGTTTGGTGGCGTCAAGCAGTCCGGCATGGGGCGCGAGTTCGGGCGTGCGGTGATCGAGGCCTACACCGAGCTGAAATCAGTGTGCATCGCCCACTGATTCACACCGTGGGTGCCGGCTTCGCCAACTCGATACCGGCGTCACTCAGGCGCTTGAGGATTTCAAACAGCAGGTCGCTCTTGGTCACGCCGACGATTCTCGGGCTGCCGACATAGCCGGTGACCGTCAGCGTGATGCCTTCGGGGGTCAGTTTGCTGAAGCGCACCATCGGCGCCGGTTTGTCGAGAATGGTCTCGTGCTCGCGGTAGGTGTTGTAGAGCAGGTCTTTCACCTGTTCGGGGTCGATGTCCAGGGGGAAGGTCAGTTCGAGTGACGCCACCCCTTGGGCGCTGCCGCCCAGGGTTACGTTGCGCAGGTTTTGCGAGATCAGCTGCGAATTGGGCACGATGACAATCGAGCGGTCACTGAGCTGGATTTCGGTGGCCCGCACGTTGATCCGGCGGATGTCGCCCTCGACCCCGCTGATGCTGATCAGGTCGCCGACTTTCACCGGGCGCTCGGTCAGCAGGATCAGGCCTGAGACGAAATTCTTGACGATCTCCTGCAAGCCAAAACCAATCCCCACCGACAACGCACTGACGATCCAGGCCAGGTTCGTCCATTGCACGCCCAACGATGACAGTGTCAGCAGAATGACCAACGCATAGCCGATGTTGGCAAACAGCGTGGTCAGCGAAGCGCGCATGCCAGGGTCCATCTCGGTTTTCGGCAGGAGCTCCTTGTCCAGCCAGCGGCCCAGCGTGCGAATCAGGTAGATGCCGATCAGCAAGGCCAGTGCGGCATTGAGCAGGTGCCCGGGGATGATGTTCAGTTTGCGCAGCCCGGCGCCGCCGAGAATGGAAAAGACGTTGGTGAGCAGTTGCCCGAGCGTCGTGCCGACCCCGCCGACGAACAGGGTGACCAGCGCCAGCAGCAAGAGTCCGGCCCGCCCGACCCCTGAAAGAACGATCGAGATCTGTTCCAGGCGCCGGTCTTCAATGCCGAGCAACTGCTTGAGCGCCTTGCCGCTGGGGCTTTTGATTGAAAAAAAGTATTCGCAGGCATCTTTGAAGCACTGCATCAGCAAATAGAAACCGGAGAGGATGAGAAAGCCCCAGACCAGTTCATAGGTGACGAACCTTGCCAGGGACACGTAACCGGTCAGGAGGGATACCAGGCAGATCACCATCGCAAGACTGGCGAGGGTGTAAAGCACGCCCGCGAACGTCCTGCCGGCTTCATAGGCTTCGCCAGACGCCACGACGGCTCTGCGGACTTTGCCGGTGCGCCACAATAAATCCACCAGAACGCACGTAACAACCAGTGCGACGACCCCTCGACCGGCGATCACGATGCCACTGCTCATGCCTGTTGCGTTGGTAATCTGGATCATTGTCACCAGAACCAGCAGCACGCCTGCCAGAACCCGCGGATAAGGCTTGAGTGACAGCGCCACCTGATCGGCAAGCGCCGGCAGCCGCCACGACGGGTGCTTCGTGGACAACAGGGCGCGGCTCAACGCGGTGATCAGCACGCAGGTGTAGGCGACTTTTTCGAACTCCTGGGAGAACGTCGTCAGTGTCGGCGTCAGCGGAGCCTGGCGTGTGAAGACATAAAACAGCAGTTGCAGGGACAGGCCGACTGTCAGCACCGTGGCCAATACGGAAGCCAGCGCGAGGGAGCTGCGGCGCAGGCGTCCTTCTGGCATCCGGTGAATGCAAAGCCACGTCAGTCCTCGTTCCGCAAGACTGCGGCCCAGCGTCCAGATAAGCAGGGCCAGCAGCAACAGTACGCTGGTGTAGAGGCGTTGGCCCGGTTGCCAGGCCAGTTTGACGACCTCACTTGCCTGACCGAGGAACGATGCGAAGCGCTGTCGATCGTCCATCGAGGGGCTCAGGATCGGTGACCAGAACTCGGGGTTCAGGACACTTCGGGTGCTCAGGGTCAGTTCGCTTTCCAGCAGGTTGCGACGGATGCCGGCAATCTGGGTGATGAGGTCGGTGGCGCTTGTTTTCAGGGTGGCCAGGGTTTTCAGGGTGGCGTCGATTTTGTTTTTTTGCTCGGTGAGCGCGACCCTTTGCGCGGTGATATCGGGCTGCTCGGCCGCGGCGTCATCGCGCGGGACAGGCCCCAGCACACCCAGTTGCGCGCGCAGTTGAGTCTGCAGGGGAAGCAGCGAGGTCGAGAGGCGATCGACATCCAGCATGAACATCTGGACGAGGTCCTGCGGGGCCTCCAGCTGGCTGTAGTTATCAACCAGCGAGATCTGTTGTTTGAGGGCGTCCAGCCGAAGTTGCAACGCCTGGAGGTCGCTTGGGGAAACGCTGGGGGGCGCGGCAACCGCCCTGGGCATTGAAATGTCCGCAGGGTCTGCCGCCAACAGCATTCCGGGGACCGCCCCGAAAAGCGTGAAAGCGACGAAAATCATGGCTTTCAGTGCATGACGCATAGGAGTGCCTGACTCTGTTGTTAGTCATTCAGCCTATGAGGTTAGGTCATCAGTCAAACCTTCGAGCAATAGTTTGTTCGGCTGCCCCCGTTGAACGGGGGCAGGGTGGACGTATCAGACGCGTTCGAACAGCACGGCGATGCCCTGGCCGCCGCCGATGCACATGGTCGCCAGTGCATAACGGCCCTGGACGCGGTGCAGTTCGTGAATGGCCTTGGTTGCGATGATCGCGCCGGTGGCGCCCACCGGATGGCCCAGCGAGATGCCCGAACCGTTGGGGTTGACCTTCTCCGGGTCGAAGCCCAGTTCCTGCGCCACGGCACAGGCTTGCGCGGCGAAGGCCTCGTTCGACTCGATGACATCCAGGTCGGCGACGGTCAGGCCGGCACGTTTGAGCACCAGACGAGTGGCGGGAATCGGGCCGAGCCCCATCAGTTCCGGCTCGACACCGGCGTGGGCATAGCCGACCAGCCGGGCCATTGGTTTGAGGCCTTGTGCGCGCACCATTTCACCGGTGGCCATGATCAGCGCACCGGCGCCGTCATTCAGGCCCGAGGCGTTGCCGGCGGTGACGCTACCGTCCTTTTTGAAGGCCGGTTTCATCTTGGCCAGTTGCTCGGCATTGACCTCGGCACGCACGTGTTCGTCGGTCGCAAAGGTCACGGTGCCTTTGCGCGATGCCACTTCGATTGGCACGATCTGACTGTTGAAGCGGCCTTCGGCGATTGCCCGCGCGGCGCGCTGCTGGCTGAGCATGGCCAGTTCATCCTGGGCCTGACGCGTGATGCCGTAGCGCTCGGCGATGTTTTCCGCGGTGATGCCCATGTGGAAACCGGCAAACGGGTCTTGCAGCACGCCGAGCATGTAGTCGATGGCCTGCATGTCGCCCATGCGTGCGCCCCAACGCGCTTGCGGCAGCAGATACGCGCCACGGCTCATGGATTCGACGCCACCGGCCAGCGCCGCGCCTGCATCACCGAGCATCAGGCTTTGCGCGGCACTGACAATCGCCTGCAAACCGGAACCGCAGAGGCGGTTGACGTTGAAGGCGGGTGTCTCTTTCGGCAGGCCGGCATTCATCGCCACCACCCGGGAGATGTAGGCGTCGCGGGCTTCGGTCGGGATTACATGGCCCATCACCGCATGACCGATGTGCTCAGGTGCCAGCCCCGAGCGTTCGATGGCGGCGCGGCAGACGTCGGTGGCCAGTTGAATCGGTGGCACATCCTTGAGCGAGCCGCCGAAGCTGCCGATGGCGGAACGGACGGCGCTGATAACGAAAATGTCGGATGGGTTCATGAGGGTTTCCCTGGTTCGGTCTTGTGCGCGTTTGGCGCTGTTATTGGGGGCAAGAGTCTAGGGGCGGTGGTTGGGTTGGGATAGGTCGAAAGTGCTCAAGGGGGGTGGTGTTTTTTGCCATTTGCGGTGGGTGGGGGTATATCCGTTTCTTCGGTAACGGCGGCTATTGGTTTCGCTTTTACAGCGAGTCACTTTCGAAAAGCGCGAAAGTAACCAAAGCGCTTTTGCCCCTTTCGTTCGGTGCCTCGCTAGTGCTCGGCATACCCTCGCTCCGGTCCTGCTCCGTGGGCCCGCCGCCATCGGCCATCCCTGGCCGGGGGCGGCTAACCCGGCATCCATGCCGGGTTGCCCACTGCGCAGAACCTGCGCTCGGCCTCTCGAGGGGGCGACTACCGCCACAGCCGCCGAGGCGGCCTGAAAGCCGACCTGGCTCTTTGGTGCGCGCGTTCCCTCATTCCGGATATGTACACCAATCCCCCTGTAGGAGCCGGCTCCTACAGGGGGATTGGGTTCACACGACTCAAAATTGTAGGAGCCAGCTTGCTGGCGATGGACGTCAACGATAACGCGGGCTGTCTGAATGAACGCGTTGTCCGGTCGTTTTTCGCGGGCAAGCCTCGCTCCTACAGGGAATCGTGTGTGCTTTTGACTTTTACCACTCATCAGGCCGAGCGTTAGCTCGCCTTCCGCTTTTGATCTGAGCGCCCCCTCGAGAGGCCGAGTGGAGGTTCTGCGTAGTGGGCAACCCGGCATGGATGCCGGGTTAGCCGCCCCCGGCCAGGGATGGCCGATGGCGGCGGGCCCACGGAGCAGGACCGGAGCGAGGGCATGCCGAGCCTAGGCGAGGCACCGAACGAAAGGGGCAAGAGCCCTTGGTTACTTGGGGCTCTTCCAAGTGACTCGCCGTAAGGGCGAAACCGCCAGCCGCCGTCACCAAAAAAACGGATATTCACACCAACCGCGACAACACCAAACCTCACTCACCCACCCGCCGCCCCGGAAAAAACAACTCAAAACACGTCACCCCCTCACTGCTGCTGACACTGTAAGCCCCGTTATGCAACTGCATGATCGTCGCCACGATCGACAACCCCAAGCCATTGGAATGAGCCGAACGCTCGCGGGATTCGTCAACCCGGTAAAAGCGCTCGAACAGCCGGGGCAGGTGCTCGGCAGGGATGGTCGGGCCAAAGTTACGCACGATCACCCGGATACCCTCAGCCGAAGGTATGGCGCGAATGACCAACTCAGAATGCGCCGCGCCATATTTGATGGCGTTGGCGCACAGGTTGGCCAACGCACGGCGCAGCAGCATCGGCTCAGCCCAGATCACGCCGCTGCCCTGGGCATCGATGCTGATCCCGACATCCGCCGCCAGCCCTTCAAAATAGTCGGCCATACGTTCCATTTCGTCAGCGGCATCCAGCTCCTGGCGTTGGCTCAGGGCACTGGCCGGGTCGGTACGCGCCAGAAACAGCATGTTGTCGAGCATCCGCGCCAGACGCTCAAGCTCTTCGACGTTGGAGGCGAGCAGTTGCTGATAGGCCTCGACGCTGCGGTTCTGCTGCAACGCAACCTGGGTTTCGCCGAGCAGGTTGTTGATCGGCGTGCGCAATTCATGGGCCATGTCGGTCGAGACCTGACCCAGTTGCACGAAACCCTTGCCCAAACGGTCGAGCATTGCATTGAGCGCGTCGATCATCGGCAGCAGCTCCCGTGGCGCGCCCTGGCCATCGAGGCGCTCGGTGAGGTTGCCGACACCAATGCCGTGGGCATGCCGGGCCAGGCGTCGCACGGGCAGCAGGCCGCGATGCACCAGCAGATAGCCGGGCAGCGCCAGCAGAATCGCCGCCACGCTGGCGAAGAGGTACACGTTGAGGCGGTAGCGGGCGAGCACGGCGGTGCGCTCGGTCATCAGGCGTCCGGTGACCACCTGCAAGCTGCCCATATCGTCGGATTCGATGGTCGCCGCGACGGCCGCGAAAGGGACGCCGTCCACGCCAGGATAGTGCTGCACATCGGCCAGACTCAACGGATGGTCCATCGACACCGGTGCCAGCGATGGCAAGGCGAGGTTGCCGGGATTGACCACCAGCAGCGGTTTTTGTCCGGCGGCGCCAATGGTCAGCAGGGCTTCGCGATTGCCCAGCATGTTCTGGAACAGCGCCGGTTTGGTCTTGATCAGCTCCAGCGTATTGCTGTCGTTGAGGAAGGTGCGCAGTTGATCGATGCGGTTCACCAGGGCCGCGTCGTCGCGGCGGATCAGCTCGCGCTCCAGGTCGCGGTACAGCGCCACGCCCAACAGGGTCAGCGAGACAAACGCGAGCAGGGCAAACACCAGCGCCAGGCGCAGTGTCAGGGAATGGCGGAGGCGACTCATGCCTGGGTGTCGAAGCGGTAGCCGATACCGCGCACGCTGTGGATCAGCTTGAGCTGGAACGGGTCATCGATTTTCAGGCGCAAGCGACGCACGGCGACGTCGACGACGTTAGTGTCACTGTCGAAATTCATGTCCCAGACCCGTGACGCGATCATCGAGCGCGACAAGACCTGGCCTTGATGCGTGGCAAACAAATGCAGCAGGGCGAATTCCTTGTTGGTCAGGGTGATCTTCACGCCAGCGCGGGTGATGCGGCGCTTGAGCACGTCGATCTGCAGGTCGTCCACCTGCAGTTGTTCTTCTTCGCGCGTGGGACCACGGCGGGTCAGGGTGCGCAGGCGCGCCACCAGTTCGGCGAAGGAAAAAGGCTTGATCAAGTAATCGTCGGCGCCCAGTTCCAGGCCCTTGATGCGGTCGGCGATGTCATCCCGCGCGGTGAGAAACAACACCGGTGTGTCGGCTTCCTTGCGCAAGCGGCGCAGAACCTCCCAGCCATCCATTTTCGGCATCATCACGTCCAGAACGATGACATCGAAATCGTGCTCCAGAGCCAGGTGCAGGCCATCGATGCCGTCCCGTGCCAGGCTGACGGAGTAACCGAGCTCCTGCAGGCCGTTGAGCAGGTAATTGCCTGCCTTGGGTTCGTCTTCGACTACCAGGATATTCATGGGGTTTGTGCCTCAGCCAATTGGCGCCAGTGTAGCCGGATCAATGATCGTTGGTGCAGCCCGTACCGTTGACCTGGTAATCGAGGACGTGCTCGCGACCCTGGTGGTCGAGGTAGTCGAGTCGCGCCGGGATCACGCCGCATTGCTGCGAGATGTCGGTACTGGCGAGGACTTTGGCGACGTCCATGTGCACGAAGAAACCGGTCTTGTCGTGGATCACCGGCGCAGTGGTCTGCGTATCGGCAAACGCCGAGCCGGTGGCGAGGAGGGCGGCGAAACCGAGGATTAACATTTTCATGAGGTGTCTCTCTATTCAGGTTGGCTGCCGGGAATGGCCTGACAGTGAGTTCAGGTTAACCAGGCGATCCGGACAGCCGACCAACAGTTCAATGACAAAGTTGTAATGAAACCGGGCCTGGCGTTATGGCTGGCGGCCGGAGGCTTCGAGGATCAGGTTGGCGATTTCTTTGGAGTGGGAAACCAGCGACAAATGGCTCGACGGCAGCTCGATGGTGGTCGCGCCCATGCGTTTGGCGAGGAAGCGTTCGAGGTCCGGGTTGATGGTCTGGTCGAGGCTGGAGACCGCGTACCACGACGGTTTGCTGTGCCAGGCGGCTGCGGTGGTGCGATCAGTGAACAGGGTTTTGGCAATCGGTTGCTGCACGGCGAACAGTTGCATCGCCTTGTCGTGGGGCACGTCGCTGGCGAAATATTTGAGGAAGGCATCCTGTTTCAGGCTGACGAAACCGTCGTGTTCTTCGGTGCCGGCACGCACGGGCATGGTCGGGTATTTGGCTGACAGGGCGACGAAATCTTCCCCGGCGTCCGGGGCGCGGGCCGCGACGTATACCAGCGAGCTGACCTTTGGATTGACTCCGGCCTCACTGACCACGGTGCCGGCGTAGGAGTGGCCGACCAACACCGTCGGGCCGTCCTGTTGGTTGAGTACACGCTGCGTGGCGGCGACGTCATCGGCGACCGAGGTCAACGGGTTTTGAACGGCGGTGACGTGCAATCCGGCGGCCTGCAATCGCGAAATCACGTCTGCCCAACTCGAGCCATCGGCCCAGGAACCGTGTACCAGCACGACGTTGTCGGCCTTGACCGGCGCGATGTCGCCGGCCATGGCGGAGCCGGTGCCGAGCATCAGCAGGCTGGCGGCGATCAGGCAGAGTTTGTTCAATGGTTTCATGGTATCGACCCTTGTCATCATCAGTGGGAGGCGTCACCCGGTGTGGGTGACTGACGACGCCACTTTAGGAAGCGAGGGTGCTGGCTACGCTGACAAGTCGATGACAAGTTTGTAATGCACGGCCATTGGGTTTTGCGGTGATCTTGCGGCCGTCATCGCCGGCAAGGATTCGGTACAAACGCCGCGAACCTGTAGGAGCCGGCTTGCTGGCGATGGGGCCGGTGGGAGCACCTAACGCTGAAGGTCTTGCCTGTCCGCCTGCTGCGCAAACCATTGCAGAACCATCGCGCAAGCCGGATGAGCAACGGCTGAAGGTTGCAGATTCAACGCGTAAATACCGCGTGTTGCCAACGGCCGGCCGAACGGGATAACCAGCACCCCTCGCTCTATCGACTCTCCTGCCAGCGTCATATCCGTCATCGCCACACCCAATCCTCTCGCCGCCGCGTCCAGCGCCAGTTCATCGAGGTTGAAAGGGATGTGCCGGTAATCATCCAGCGATTTACCGCCATTGGCCGACAACCACTGAGCCCAATCATTGCGGTCCGCCGAGCGATGCAACAGCGGGAAACTCACCAGGTCTTCCACCGCTGCCAATGGCCGCGTCGAGGTGCCCAGCCCGGGCGCGCACACCGGCACCAACGCTTCCTTGAACAAGGTCAGGCTACCGGGATCATCAGACGGCTCGGGCAGATAGAGAATGTACGCATCACTGTCGATGGCCGGCTCCACCACTTCTGTCGCCACGGTCTCGATCGACAGCGAAACCTGCGGATGACTTCGATAAAACTCGCTCAACTTCGGCAGCAACCAACGAACCGCCAGCGACACATGCATGCGGATGCGGAAGGGGCGTTCCTGTGGCGAGAGGCGGTCCTCCAGGGTTTTCAGTTGCGCCAGGATATTTCGTGCG
Source organism: Pseudomonas sp. PDM02 (assembly GCF_014852285.1). Taxonomy (NCBI): domain Bacteria; kingdom Pseudomonadati; phylum Pseudomonadota; class Gammaproteobacteria; order Pseudomonadales; family Pseudomonadaceae; genus Pseudomonas; species Pseudomonas sp. PDM02. Next base: position 118,530 of record NZ_JACVBL010000017.1, read on the forward strand.
GTTGCCAACACCTGTTCGCCTTCCGGCGTCAGTCGCACATGGCGGCTGTTCCTCGCAAACATCGGCACGCCGAAGTGGCTTTCCAACAGTTGAATCTTTCGGCTCACCGCACTTTGGGTCAGGCACAGCTTGGCGGCCGCTTGGGTGAAGCTGCCCGAGTCGGAGACTTCCACCAGCGCCTGCAAGGCCTGGAGCGAAGGAACGTGGCGAATTTTATCCATGCGTTTTATGAATAGCTCGATGATTTTATAACGTTGGTTGTATCACTACGGGCCTTATAGATTCTAGCTCTGGCGAGCGTTTTCCGGAAACGTCCATGCGATTACAGCATGCGCTCGCAGAATGACAGTCAATGAGGTGAGGCATGACCAATGAATGTGGCTGGATTGCGCAGGCGGGAAGTTCAGCCGCTCGCGGTCCTCTCAATGGCACGGTAAAAGCCGACTGGCTGATTATCGGTGCCGGTATCACCGGGCTGAGTGCCGCGCACTCGCTCGCGCAATTGCACCCTCAGGCGCGGATCGTGATCGTCGACCGGCAGCGTGCGGCGCAAGGCGCTTCGGCGCGCAACTCAGGCTTTGTCGTAGGCCACGAGCACCCGACCAGGGACGAGTTGATCGGCAACCACGGGTTCGCCGGTTATGAAGTGGACACCGCGATTTCACGGGTTGCCAGCGACGAAGTGCGCCAACGCATCGCCCGTCACGGTATCGAATGCGACTTCAGGGATTGCGGTTACTTCTTCGCGGTCAGCGACCCAGGCAAGTTGACTGATGTCGAAGGCAAACTGGCGACGCTACGCGCTGTCGGCGCCTCTGCTGAATTTCTGCAAGGTGAGCAACTGAGCGAAAAACTCGGCACCCGGCACTACCAGGCCGCGATCTGGTGCGGTCAGGGCAACGCGCTGCTGCAACCGGCGAAATACGTGAAGGGCTTGCTGGATGCACTGCCGGACAACGTGACCGTGTTCGAGAACACCGACATCACTGGCCTGGAGCGTCTGGGCAAAGGGCGAATTCGCGCCAATGGCATCGCTGGCAGCATCGAGGCGACGCAAGTCCTGGTGTGCCTGAACGCGTTCATTCCCCGGTCGGGCATAGAGGACAGCGGAACCTTCCCGATGGAACTCAGCGCCAGCCTTACCCGGCCGCTCAGCGATGAAGAGTTCCAGTCCATCGGCGCCGTCGAACCGTGGGGCGTGCTCTCCACCCGGCCGCTCGGCGCCACGGTGCGCCTGACCCCGGACCGTCGCGTGATGATCCGCAACACTGCGGAGTACCGCTCCCGTGACCTGACCGACAGTGAACTGCTGCATCGGCGCAAACACCATGTGCTCGGCTTGCAACGGCGCTTTCCGTTTTTGGGCGAGCAAGACATCCAGTACACCTGGACCGGACATTTGAGCGCCTCGCGCACCGGGCAACCCTTTTTCGGCAAGGTCGAAGAGGGCGTGTATGCGGTGGCCGGCTGCAATGGTTCGGGCGTTGCGCGCGGCACGCTGTGGGGGCGATTGCTCGCCGAAATGGCCTCGGGCACCTGCTCGCCGATCCTCGAATCGGTCATGCGCAGGGCGCAACCGGGCTGGCTGCCGCCAAAGCCCTTGCTCGATATCGGTGCCATGCTTCGCATGCGCGTGGAGGCGATCAGGGCCAGAACAGAAATCTAGAAACCCCGGCGATCAAAAAACAACAAAAGCTCATCAATAAGGTGATTGAACATGCGCGCGAACACACTTCCCCTGATGGTTGTACTGACCACGTTGTCGGCCGCCACTTACGCCGATGAAGTCGTCAATATTTCCAACTGGAACGGCTACATCGCCGACGACACCCTGACCAGCTTCACCCAGGCAACCGGGATCAAGGCGACTTACGACATCCACGACAGCAACGAAGTGCTGGAATCGAAGTTGATGACCGGCAACACCGGCTACGACGTGGTCAGCCCGTCGAACCATTTTCTGTCGCGCCTGATCAAGGCCGGGGCCATTCAAAAACTCGACCGGAGCCAACTGCCGAACTGGAAAAACCTTGACCCGGCGTTGATGAAAAAACTCGAAGTGAACGACCCGGGCAACCAGTACGGCTACCCGTACATGTGGGGCACGGCGGGGATCGGTTACAACGTCGAGAAGATCAAGGCGATCTTCGGCAACACCGATGTCACCCATTCCTGGAAGCTGTTTTTTGAAGAAGAAAACATCAAGAAACTCAGCCAGTGCGGCGTGGCGATCATCGATAACCCGACGCAAATCCTGCCAATCACCCTCAATTACCTGGGCCTGCCGCCCCATAGCCACGAACCGGCGGACTACAAGAAAGCCGAGCAGGCGCTGCTGAAAATCAGGCCGTACGTGCAGTACTTCCATGCGTCCAAGTACATCAGTGACCTGGCGAACGGCAATGTCTGCGCGGTGATCGGCTTCAACGGCGACATCGTTCAAGCGGCCGCCAGCGCCAAGGAAGCGAACAACGGCATCGACATCGCTTACTCGATTCCTGATGAAGGCTCGACCCTGTGGTTCGACATGGTGGTCATGCCCAAAAGCGCGCCGCACGAGAAAAACGGCTACGCCTACATGAACTATCTGCTGACACCGCAAGTCATTGCCAACATCAGCAACAGCATCCACTACGCCAACCCCAACCTCGCTGCGGATCAATATGTGACCCCGGCCGTGAAGCAGGACCTGGCGATCTACCCGCCGAAGAGCGTGCTGGACAAGCTGTTCACTGTCGAGGAACTGCCGGCGGCGATTGCGCGGTTGAGCACGCGTCTGTGGACCAAGTTGAAAACCAATACCTGAGGGTGATTGCCCTTTCCTTGACTGTGCGAGTCAGGGAAGGGGCAGTGTCAGCGGGTCAATTCCGGTCAATGGCGCTCAAAAGCCATCCCGCAACCCTGCCACTGTTCCCACCGCGACGGCCACCGTTTTGAGTCCGTGCAACGCGCCGCGCGTCCATGCAGGCGTCTTCCTGAAATGAACTGATTCACTGTTGTATGCCGCCATTCCAACCATGGCCTACGCTTATCCCGAGATGGCTGTTCAACGATCCGGATTTATGCCCGGACCGACGTTCAGCCGGCGCCCCATAAAAACAAAAGTCCCGGGAGAAAACGCATGTTCGCATCGTTACGTCGATCCACCCTTTGCCTCGCGGTTGTCGTCACTGCCGCTGTGCTCACAACGCCTGCCTTTGCGCTGGAAACCGTCAAGTTCATGGCCCCAGGTTCGGTGGGGGGCGGTTATGACCAGACCGCTCGCGTGCTGGGCAAAGCCTTGATTGAAGCCAACGTGGCCAAATCCGTCACCTTCGAAAACAAGGGCGGCGCGGGGGGCACGCTGGGGCTGGCGCAGTTTGCCAACAGCACCAAGGGCGATCCGGATGCGCTGCTTGTGATGGGCGCGATCATGGTTGCTGGCATTGAGCAGAACAACCCGCAGATTACCTTGAAGGATGTGACGCCGATTGCCCGGTTGTTCACTGAGTACAACGTAATTGCGGTGCGCAAGGAATCCGAATTCAAAACCCTGGACGACTTGCTGAAAGCCTTCAAGGAAAAACCGACCAGCATTGCCTGGGGCGGGGGCTCCAAGGGCTCAATCGATCACATCGGCATTGCTGAACTGGCCGCGAAAATGGGCGTCCCGGTCAACAAGGTCAATTACGTCGCCTTCGCTGGCGGGGGTGAAGTGGTTGCCCAGGCGTTGGGCGGGCAGATCAAAGTCATCACCGGCGGTTATGCCGAACTTGGCCAATACATCAGGAGCGATCAGTTCCGTGTACTCGCCATCGGCGCACCGGAGCGCGTTGCAGGCATCGATGCCCCGACGCTTAAAGAAAGCGGGTATGACGTGATCATCGGCAACTGGCGTGGTGTTTACGGTGCCGCGGGCCTCACGCCGGAGCAACGCAAGGAAGTCACCGACGCCGTGGTGGCGGCCGCCAACAGCAAAGTCTGGAAAGACAACATCGAAACCAACAAATGGTCGCCCAACATCCTCACCGGTGACGAGTTCGGCAAATTCGTCGATGCGGAGCACGTGCGGCTGCGGGCAATGCTGGTGGAAGTGGGGCTGGTCAAGCCATGAGTCAATCGCGTGCAATCGTGCCGGTGCAACTGGCGATTGGCGTCGGTGTGCTCGCCATCAGCGCCATGCTGGGCTACGGCGCCTTTCTGTTTCCCGAGGAGATGGGGTTCGTCATCCTGGGGGCGTACGTCTATCCCTACGCCGTGGCGGTATTCCTCGCGGGCGTGGGGGTGGTTCTGTGCTTTCAAGCGGTCACCGGCGGTTTTCGCGAACTGGCCGATCACGATGACGAATCCGCCAAAGTGGTGCCTGGCGGCAAAGCGGGGGTGGCCTGGGTGACGGGGGGGCTGCTAGGCGTTGCCGTGCTTATCAATCTCATTGGCTTTGTCCTGTCGGCCGCGCTGTTGTTTGCCTGTTCGGCGCGGGGGTTCGGCAGTCGTCATCCGCTGCGCGATCTCGCCATCGGCATTGCCCTGACGCTCCCGATTTACTGGCTGTTCAATGCCGGGCTGGGGGTTTCCCTTCCGCCGCTTGTCAACGCCTGGATCTGATTCAGGCAGCAGGAGATCAACAGGGTGGATATTCTCGCAAGCCTGGCAATGGGGTTTTCCTCGGCCCTGACGCCGATCAATCTGATGTGGGGGTTCATTGGTTGCCTGCTCGGCACCGCCATCGGCGTTTTGCCGGGCATCGGGCCGGCGCTGACCGTGGCGCTGTTGCTGCCCATTACCGCGAAGGTCGATCCCACCGGCGCGCTGATCATGTTCGCCGGCATCTACTACGGCGCTCAGTTCGGCGGTTCCACAACCTCTATTTTGCTCAATACCCCAGGGGAATCGTCTTCCATGGTCACGGCCCTGGAAGGCAACCTCATGGCCCGCAATGGCCGAGCGGGGCCGGCCTTGGCCACGGCGGCCATCGGGTCCTTTGTGGCGGGCACTGTCGCCACGGTTCTGCTGACCTTGTTTGCGCCCATTGTGGCGAAACTGGCACTGAAGTTCGGGCCTGCGGAGTATTTCGCGATTCTGGTGCTGTCGTTCACGACGGTGTCTGCGGTGCTCGGGGCGTCGATGTTGCGTGGCTTTGCATCCCTGGGGATTGGCTTGACCATCGGTTTGATCGGGCTGGACTCGACTTCGGGTATCGCTCGTTACACCCTAGGCGTCCCGGAGCTGGTCGATGGCATCGAAGTCGTGCTGGTGGCGGTCGGGTTGTTTGCGGTGGGCGAGGCGTTGTACAGCCTGCTGTATCAGAAAGAAGAGGCTTCCGGTCGACACCGCATGTCCTCGTTGTGGATGACGCGCGCCGACTGGAAGCGCTCGGTTCCCGCGTGGCTGCGAGGGACGCTGATCGGTTTTCCCTTCGGTTCGATTCCGGCCGGTGGTGCGGAGATCCCGACGTTCCTGTCCTATTCGACCGAACGCAAACTCAGCAAGTATCCGAAAGAATTTGCCGCCAACAAAGGCGAGGGCGCCATCGAGGGCGTCGCCGGCCCTGAAGCGGCGAACAACGCAAGCGCCACCGGTTCGTTGGTGCCGTTGCTGACGCTTGGTATCCCGACTTCCGCCACGGCAGCCATCCTGTTGGCGGCGTTCCAGAACTACAACCTGCAACCGGGGCCGCTGCTGTTTGAAACCTCGGGTGCACTGGTCTGGACCCTGGTGGCTTCGCTGTATATCGGCAACGTCATCCTGCTGGTGCTGAACCTGCCGTTGGTGGGCCTCTGGGTCAAACTGCTGCAAATCCCCCGGCCTTATCTGAATGCCGGGATCCTGGTGTTCGCCACCATCGGCGTGTATGGCATGCGTCACTCATCTTTCGACCTGTTGCTGATGCTGGCAATCGGGTGGGGCGGGGTGTTGATGCGGCGGTTCGACTTCCCCGTCGCGCCGGTGATCGTGGGCATGCTGCTGGGACCGATGGCGGAGAAACAACTGCGTAACGCGTTGTCGATCAGCGAGGGCGACTGGACGGTGTTTCTGACACAGCCGATTTCCGCCGCGTTTCTGGCGTTGACGTTACTGGTGCTGGTGGTGCCGCATTTGCTGCATGCCAGGGGCATCAAGTTGCATGAGGATGATTGACTAACAGCCAACCGGCTTCTTCGGGTGTACTTGTTCCCCTGTAGGAGCCGGCTTGCTGCGGGCGGCGTTCCGACGATAGCGGTGGGTCAGTCAACTATTTATTGACTGGACGGACGCCTTCGCCAGGAAGCCGGCTCCTACAGTTGATTTGTGTCATGGTCGAGTACCGCGTCCGCATGAAGTTGCCGACCCCCGGTGTTTTTGCTGATGAATACATTCGCATCAACGTTATGTCCGTTAGGCGATATCTACTGGCTTGTTAGCGTTAGTCGGTAATCGGCAGGCGCGTTAGAGTCGACCCACGCCCCTCGCCACCACCGGATAATACCGATGACCCGCCCCCGCTTTTTACCCGACAACTTCACCCTGACCCTGATCGGCGTGGTGATTCTTGCCAGCCTGCTGCCCGCAAGTGGTCAGGTCGCGGTCGGTTTTGGCTGGCTGACCAACATCGCCATTGCCCTGCTGTTTTTCCTGCACGGCGCCAAACTGTCGCGTGAATCGATCATCGCCGGGGCTGGCCACTGGCGCCTGCATTTGCTGGTGTTCAGCCTGACGTTTGTCCTGTTTCCCTTGCTTGGGCTGGCGCTCAAACCCTTGCTGTCGCCGATGATCGGCGCCGACCTGTACATGGGCATGCTTTACCTTTGTGCGTTGCCCGCTACGGTGCAGTCAGCGATTGCGTTCACGTCCCTGGCGCGTGGAAATATCCCAGCGGCGATTTGCAGTGCGGCGGCCTCCAGCCTGTTCGGGATTTTCCTCACGCCGTTGCTGGTGACCTTACTGCTGAATGTGCACGGCGAAGGCGGCTCGACGCTCGATGCAATTCTGAAGATCAGCGTGCAACTGCTGCTGCCGTTCATTGCCGGGCAGATCGCTCGACGCTGGATCGGCGCCTGGGTTGCGCGCAACAAGAGCTGGCTGAAATTCGTCGATCAGGGCTCAATCCTGTTGGTGGTTTACGGCGCGTTCAGCGAGGCGGTGATCGAAGGGATCTGGCATCAGATACCGCTCTGGGAACTGGCCGGACTGGTGGTCGCTTGCTGCATTTTGCTGGCGTTGGTCTTGCTGGCGTCCACCGTGCTGGGCAAGGCGTTCGGCTTCAATCAGGAAGACCGCATCACCATCCTGTTCTGTGGTTCGAAGAAGAGCCTGGCCACCGGCGTGCCGATGGCCCAGGTCCTGTTCGCCGGCAGCACCATGGGTGTGTTGATCCTGCCGTTGATGCTGTTCCACCAGATTCAACTGATGGTCTGCGCCGTGTTGGCGCAGCGCTATGCCAATCGCAAGGAAACCATCCCTGAACTCATGGCTCAGGTTGATCCTTGATCTCCGGTCTGGCTGACAACTATTGCCCGTCGACGAGGCGAGGCAGCCCCAACGGGTTGAAATCACGCAATACCTCAGGCAACAGCGCGTCCGGAAAACCCTGGTAAGCCACCGGCCGCAGGAAGCGTTCGATCGACGTCATGCCCACCGAGGTGAAGCGACTGTCCGAGGTCGCCGGAAACGGTCCGCCGTGAACAGTGGCGTGCGTCACCTCTTGCGGATGGGCGAAGGCGTTGACGACGATGCGCCCGGTTCTGCGCTCCAGCACCGGCAACAAGCGCCGGGCCAGTGGCAAGTCAGGTGTTTCGAGGTGCAGGGCGGCGCTGAGTTGGCCTTTGAGCGAGCGGGCAATGGCGAGCAGTTCTGCCTCGTCCTCGACGGTCACCAGCAGCGCCGATGGTCCGAAGACTTCCTGCGACAGGGCGGCTTCCTCGAGGAAACGTTGGCCGGTGACCTCCAGCAACGCCGATTGGCCGTCAACGTCGGCGCTGGCGGCCGTGCCTTCGGCGATGCGCTGCGCACCGGCGTTTTCCATCGCGGTCAGACCGTTCAGGTAAGACGCATGGATCCCCGGCGTCAGCATCGTGCGGGCTGCGGCCTCGCTGACGCGCTGCACCATGGCGGCGCGCAGCGCTTCAAGGCCGGCGCCTTTGATCGCGATCAGCAGCGCGGGCCTGAGGCAGGCTTGCCCGACATTGACCAGCATGCGCTCGATAAAGCCATCGCCGATCTGCGCGCCGCGCTCGGCCAGGGCTGCGGGCAGGATGAACGTGGGGTTGATGCTGGTCATTTCGGTAAACACCGGGATGGGATCGGGCCGCAGCTGCGCACGCCGATACAGCGCCATGCCGCCTTGCTCCGAACCGGTAAACGTCACGGCTTTAATCAAAGGATGATCGACCAGCGCTTCGCCGATGGTGTTGCCGCTGCCGCGTACCATCGAGAAAACCCCCTCATGCAACCCGTGCTCCTGCACGGCCTTTTGGATGGCCCGCGCCTGGATTTCCGAAGCACCCGGATGGGCGTTGTGTGCTTTGAGGATGACGGTCGCGCCGGCGGCCAATGCCGAAGCGGTGTCGCCACCGGCCACGGAATAGGCAATCGGAAAGTTGCTCGCACCGAAAATGGCCACCGGGCCGATGGCGATTTTCTGCAGGCGATGGTCCATGCGCGGGCGAGGCTGACGATCAGGTTGTGCCGGATCGATGGCCAGTTGCAGGAAGCGGCCTTTGCGCACGACCTCCGCGAACTGACGGAACTGGACGGCGGCTCTGCTCGCTTCGCCCTCAAGCTGAGCTTCCGGCAGACCCGTTTCGAGCGCGGCCCGTGCCGCCAGCTCCTTGCGGGTGGCCTCGAGATTGTCGGCAATGCTCTCGAGAAACGCCGCGCGCCGTGCGAGCGACGTATGGCTGTAACTGTCGAACGCTTCGTCGGCGAGCGTTGCTGCCTGGTGGACTTGCGCGACGCCGCCGAGGGCAAAATCCGGTTCGATCAGCGTGTTGGTCGCGGGGTTGAGCGCTTTCATCGTTCCTTCGGTGGCCGCGACATCGTGGGTCCCGATGATCAGGTTTCCTGTCAGTTTCATCATCGGTTATTCCTGCCCTGCGAGGGCGGCGACGAGTTCGTCCGTGGTCACAATCGAATGGGCAAACGTGGGGCCGTTCAACTCGTGGGCGGCGTGCATCATTTCCGGGCGGAAGGCGGCGGTCGCATCGCGCACCAGGGTGACGTGGTAACCCATTTCCGATGCATAGCGGGCGGTCGCTTCGATGCAGGTGTTGGCCAGCAGACCGACGATGATCACGTGGGTGACGCCTTTTTGCTTGAGGCGAAAATCCAGGTCGGTGTTGGCGAAACCGCTCGACCCCCAATGCTCCTGCACGACGATGTCACCGTCCTTCGGCGCAAAATCCGGATGCCATTCGCCGCCCCATTCCCCGCGAGCAAAGTGGTGCATGTGCATGATCTTGCACTGGGTCGGCGTTGGATGGTCCCAGCCTTCGTAGTCACCGTGTTCCCAGCGATGGTGCGGTACGATGACGACCGGAATGTCGAGGGCGCGAACCGTGCGGTCGAGCGTGCGCAGGTTGTCGAGCAGGCCGACTTGCTCGGCGATCGGCTTGATCAAGGGGAAAACCTTGCCGCCTTCCGAGAGGAAATCGTTGTACGGATCGACCAGCAGATAGGCGGTCCTGTTGAGCGGATAAAGGGCGTTCGACATGACGATGTTCTCCACAAAAGTTGAGTGATCGGTGCCGGGGACTTGCCTGGGCATCTTGTTGATATGATAATCATAGTTACAGCGAAAGAGGCAAGCCCGTATGTCGACCAACATTGCTGCTCCCGACACTCTATGCCCGATTGCGCGGGCCGAAACAGTCGTGGGCGACCGCTGGACCGTGCTGGTCCTGCGTGAGTTGTTCATGGGAAGTCATCGATATGACGAGATCCAGGCGCAGACCGGCGGCACCCCGCAAATGGTCGCTACACGCCTGAAAAACCTGGAAGCCGACGGCCTGGTAGAACGCCGCCTCTACAACGAACGGCCACCGCGCTACGAGTACCACCTCACCGCGAAAGGGCAGGCCTTCTACTCGGTGGTGTTGGCACTGCGCGCCTGGGGGGAAACCTGGTGCAAGTCGCCGGAAGAAGGGTTGGCGGTGGTGTACACCCACAAAACCTGTGGCGAGCCCGCCGGGTTAGGGCCGCTGTGCGCCCATTGCGGTGAGCTGTTGCGCCGTGAAGAACTGATCAGTGAGCAGAGCGCGGCGTACCGCGCAGAGAGGCAAGCGCGGCGTGAGGCGTTCAAGGGCAGTCGAAGCGCGTAGCCACCCGACAGAAAAAGCAGCACGTTGTCGTGCTGCTCTGTGGCGGGTTATCCCGCAGCGAGTGCTGTACGGGCAACTTCGGCGAAATAGTGCGCCCCCGTGGCCAGCACATTGTCGTTGAAGTCATACCTGGCATTGTGAAGCGGAGTCCCCCCTTCATCCGCTGTGTCACCGTTGCCGATAAACACGAAATTGCCGGGTACGACCTGCAGGAACGCGCCGAAATCCTCTGAAATCATCATCGGCTGGATGTCCGCATTCACCCGGTCCGGGCCAACAATTCGGGTCGCCGCCGCGACAGCGATGGGGGTGCACTTTTCCCAGTTCACGGTGGGCGCGAATTCATGGGTGTATTCGAACTCGCACGATGCGCCGTGGAGCCTGCAAATGCCTTCGCAGATTTCTCGCATGCGCCTTTCCAGCATGGCCTGGACTTCGGGCGCGTAGCTGCGCGTGTCGCCCTTGATGACGACGTGGGTTGGAATTGCATTGCGGATGCCATCGGTGATGAACTCTGTGCAGGAAATCACGGCCGGAACGCTCGGGTCGAGGTTGCGGGAAATCACCGTTTGCAGCGCCAGCACCACCTCGGAAGCGATGACGATCGGGTCAACCCCCATGTGCGGTCGTGCCGCGTGCGTGCCCTGGCCCTTGATCCGGATAACGAAGTTATCCTCACTGGCCATGATCCCTCCAGAGCGCGTCGCGATTGTGCCGACAGGCAGCCCCGGCATGTTGTGAGCGCCGTAGATCGCATCCACCGGGAAACGATCGAACAGGCCATCAGCAATCATCGCTTTGGCGCCACAGCCGTGTTCTTCGGCGGGTTGGAAAATGAAGCGTACCGTCCCGTTGAAATCACGAGTTGTGGTCAGTAGCCTGGCGGCGCCGAGGATCATGGACATGTGGCCGTCATGACCGCAGGCATGCATTTTCCCTGCGGTTACCGAGGCGTGATGCCGCCCCGGAGCATCTTCGTGAATGTGCAGTGCATCCATGTCGGCCCGAAGCCCCACCACCGCCGGACTGTCTCCGACCTTCAAACTGGCGACCAGGCCGGTGCCGCCAATGCCCCGATGCACCTCAAGGCCCATCGACGCGAGCGCATCAGCCACGTAGTCGGACGTGTGGATTTCTTCGAAACCGACTTCTGGATGTTGATGGAGGTGGTGACGCCAGCTGACCAGCTGCGCGTGAAACTCGTGGTCGTCGATCACTGCATAGGCTCCTGCGTTCTGTTGATCACACATTTTTTTGTAGCTGCCATTGGTGCTGACGGGCAGTGACCGCTTGCGCGGATTCACCCACCAGACGCTCGTAGACCGACGGGGCCGTCGCACCCTCGGTACTGATGATGAGCACTCGGGAGTCTCGGTCGATGCCGACTGTTCTGGCCGTTGCCGGATCGCGTAGAAGGATTTGAAGCGCTGCCAGACCGGCCACCGCCGACTCACCGGCCACCACAGGAATGTCGGTTGGACTGCCGTGAGCCAGCTGCTGCATGGCAGACACGGCGTCGTCGTCGCTGATGGTCATAAAGAAATCTACGCACGGTTCGAGGAATCGCCAGGCGAGGGGAGAGGTTTCGCCGCAGGCCAGGCCAGCCATAACCGAGTCAACCGAGCCTGTTGCTTTGGCGGGCAAGCCCTGAATCGCACTTTGGTACAGGCAATCCGCTTGCCGGGGTTCGACCATGACGAAGACGGGACGCTGTTCCTGGTAAATTTCCCAGAGGTAACTGCTGATGCCCGCTGCCATTCCTCCCACCCCCCCTTGCAGGAACACGTGGGTGAAAGGGCAGTCCGCTTGGGCTTGGCCCGTGGTTTGCTCGATCAACTCGGCGGCGATGGTGCCGTAGCCTTGCATCACATCGCGAGGGACGATCTCGTAGCCCTCATACGAGGTGTCCGACACCACCGGCCAACCGTTTTGCTCTGCCACGGCGGCGGTATGTTCCACCGACTCGTCGTAGTTACCTTCAACCCGGATGATGCGGGCGCCATACGCGGCAATGGCCGCCTCGCGCTCCGTACTCACGTTGGCATGCAAAACGATGACGCATTGGCAGCCGACGCTTTGAGCCGCAGCCGCCAGGGCTCGCCCGTGATTGCCGTCAGTGGCACTGATGACCGTGAAATCATGCAGACGCTGCCGATATTGGCCGGTGATGAGCCCTTTGGGATCAAAAGATTCATGGGGCATCAGCCGCAGAATCAGCCTGATCAACGCGATCGGTGCGCCGAGTGCCTTGAAGCTGCCCAGGGGTGAACGTGTCGATTCGTCCTTGACCCAGAACCTGGCCACGCCGAGTTCTTCAGCCATGCCCGGAAGTTCCCACAGCGGTGTCGCCTTTTGGTTCAGGCGTTCCCAACTCGATAGCCAGTCTCGTGACTCATGGGCTGCGTCGACACTCATGATGTCCTGAAGGTGTTTTGGGTAGGTGCTGCGAGAGGCGCGTGGGTTAGCGAAAAACATAGCGGTTCCTTGTAACGCTGGAGAAAAGGCGTGCGCGTTTTGGCGAGTTCCAGGGGCAGTCATGCCGTGGTCGTTCTGTAGCGCCCTAAAAACTGCCGAACGCGTTCACTGTCTGAGTTGGTAAAGAATTTTTCCGGTGCCGCTCTTTCAATGATCTGTCCTTTTTCAATGAACACGACCTCGTTGGAGACGGCGCGGGCAAATTCCATTTCATGGGTCACGATGACCATCGTGAAACCGTCCTCGGCCAGTGAGCGCATCACCGCCAGGACTTCCCCGACCAGTTCTGGATCGAGCGCAGACGTTGGCTCATCGAACAAGATGACTTGCGGGTTCATCGCCAAGGCTCGCGCAATGGCAACCCGTTGCCGTTGGCCTCCTGACAGCGACCAGGGATAAGCATCGTGTTTGTGTGACAGGCCGACTTTCTCCAGCAGCGCAACCGCCTGATCATTGGCCTCTTTGCGACTGACACCCATGACGTGGATGGGCGCCTCGGTGACATTCTGAAGCACCGTCAGATGGGGCCAGAGATTGAAGCTCTGGAACACCATGGCGGTTCTTGCGCGCATCGCCGCCAGTTCGCGATTGGACATGGCTTTGCCACCGCCACTTTTAACGCCCATGCGATCACCGCCGATGTAGATTTCACCGGTATCAGGCACTTCCAGCCAGTTGATGCAACGCAACATGGTGGATTTGCCTGAGCCGGAAGAGCCCAGAATGCTGACAGTCTGTCCTCGCTCGACCTTGAGGTTGATGCCGCGAAGCACCTCAATGCCGGCGAAGTGTTTATGCAGGTCGCGGATTTCAACGACCGGGGCGGACTTATTCATGGACCAATCCTCTTTTCTGCGCTCGGCGACCCAGGCGACGAAGTAATGCCTCAACCAACAGGGTGATGGACCAATACAGTGCGATCACGAATATGAAGGGCGGCAACGGAACAAAATATTTGGCTTGTACAGCAGAGGCCGCAGCCGTCAGATCCATCAATGTGATGATCGACAGGAAGGCGGTGTCCTTCAGCAGGCAGACCAATTGGTTGCCAAAGAGCGGCCCGGAACGCATCACCATTTGCGGGAGGAGAATCCTCCAGTACATGTTTGAGTTGACGAAGCCGTGGGCATAGGCCGCTTCCGCCTGGCCTGCGGGCAGCGCGGTTCTCGCCGCCCGCAGGATCTCGGCGAAATAGGCACCGTGATACGTAATCAGGGCAATGAAACCCGCCGACCATACATCCAGGCTGATACCCAGGTTGGGAAGCCCGTAGTAAAGGAGGTACAGGAAGATCAGGAAGGGCAGCATTCGCATCAGGTCCAGCGCCCAGCGAACAAGCCGTCGAAACAGGTTGTCCTGTCCTTCCAGCAGGAAAGCGATAACGCAGGCCAACATAAATGAGCAGGCAGACGACACGCCAAAGAGTATGAGTGTGTTCTGCAGCCCGGCCGCGAACACGTCGAGGTTGTCCCACAGCATTTCAATTCCGTTCATGGGAGCCCCTACATGGTCAGGCGCTTGGCGCGCGAGTCTGCAATTCTCTGGAAGCGGACAAGTCCACCGATGATCACGATGTAAAGCAGGCCCGCCGCGAGGATGGGAGGAAGCGGATCGTAAGTGACGGCAGCGATCCGATTCGTCACGCGCGTCAGATCCACAATGCCGATCATGGCGATCGCGGGACTGCTTTTGACCAACAGGGACATTTCGTTCACAAGCCCGGGGAGGCTGGTGGTCAACATCTGCGGGAGCATGATTCGGCGAAGTGTCAGCCCCGTGGTCATGCCGGCGGCTTTTGCCGCTTCCAGTTGTTCGCGCGAGAAACTGGTCAGGGCGCTGCGCCAGATCTCGGCGTTGAACGCCGTGGTGTTGAGGGTCATGGCCGCAATGGCCACCACCCGGGCGTCAACTTCCCAGCCGATGGAGGGCGCAATCACAAACAGAAACAGCACCAGCGTGACCATCGGTGTCGCTCTGATCAAACTGACATAGACAGCGAGGGCCTGGCTCAAGACCGGGATTTTTGCCGCCCGCAACATGGCAACAACCAGCCCCAGAATGATGCCGAGCACGATAGAAATGCCGGACACCCAAATGGTCGTCCAGGCCGCGTACACAAGCGTGATCCAGTCACTGCTTTGCATTGAAAACATCCTTCGAACAAGTCTTTTGGCCGTCGGCTACCTGCCGGGTCAAAAGAACGATCCACTGACCTGACCATCGCTGACACTTCTTGCGCCAACGATGGAGGCTCTCAGGTTATTTCGCGGTCAGTTGAGTGAACTGTGGCGCAGAAGTAATCGGTTCGCGGGGCAGGTCATCGAACGATTGTCCGAGCCATTTTTTCTGTAGTTCGGCGAGCTTGCCGGTGTCACGCAAGTGGTTCACAAAACCACTCAGGTAATCGAGGAGCTCCTTGTTGCCCTTGGCCACTGGCCAGGCGATGTAGCCCATGCTTGAAGTGGCCTCGCCAACGGCGAACACCTGTGGACGTTCCTTCACCAGCATGTTGGCGGGCACGATCGAGTTCACAACGTAGTCGAGCCGGTGATTCGCCAGGTCGGCATACGCCTCCGGATAGGATTGGTACTGCACGATCTTGCCAATGGAACCGCCGGAGGCTTTGAGCTTTGCATCCAGCTGCGTCAATCGGGCCAGTTGCGCACCACCGGCCTGCACGCCGACGATCAACCCGGAAAGGTCCGAGACGCTTTTGATGCGGTCATCGTTTGCGCGCTTGATGTAATGCGAGACCTCAGGGGCGACCGGTGCCACGAAGTCAAAGGCGCCCAGGCGTTCCTCCGTAACACCGGCGCCGGTGATGGCGGCGTCGTACTTCCCTGAGGTGATACCCGCCAGCAGGCCGGTCCAGGGCATGATGTCCTGATTCACTTTGAATTGAGCGTACTTGCGCAGCTCCGCGATAACGTCCTTATGGAAACCTTCGGACTCGCCGTCCTTTATAAATTCGAAAGGGTAATAACTGTCTTCGGTTGCAACGTTAAGTGTGCCGCGGGTGTTTATCTCTGCCAGGCTGGCTGCACTCGCTGCGCCGGTAATACCGAGGCTGAAGATAATACTGGCTGCGCCAACGATAAGAAAACGACCGGCCTTTGACATGATGCGGCGGTCAACTCGACTTTCTTGAGCACTGTTCATCGTGAAACTCCCATCGGTTAAGTGGTGGGGCAGTACCAAACTAAAAGCTGCGATTGGGGGTGAGATGGCGTTAGTCATGCATTCTCCGTTTTTATTGTTTTCGGCGGGTGGAGCGCAGCCCTTGCCTGACAAGCAGGTGGGATAAAACGATGCTAATGCTCAGGGGGCGCACGATTGCTCGAAAATCGCGGCGTCAAACGCACCATCGTTGCGTTTTCAGCATTTTGTTGCGCGATGGTCAGGCTTGGTGCGTTGGAACAAGGGTTTGTGCGCAACGAATGAGCGTCCAGGTGCCTTTTCTGCTGTAATGGCTGGGCCCCAGGTGAAGGAGTTCCCCTATGCAGCTAGATGCCTATGACCGCAAAATTCTCAACTTCCTTCAGGAAAACAACCGGATTTCCCAGCGGGAACTGGCTGAGGGCGTGAACCTGTCTCCCTCGGCAGTCAATAGAAGAATCGCCGCCCTCGAAGCGGCGGGAGTGATCAGGTATAACGTGAGTATTGTCGACCCGGCAGCGGTCGGCCGACCGATTACCGTTATCGTCGAAGTTAAACTAGAGAATGAAAGACTTGATTTGCTGGATGAGATCAAGCGGCGCTTTGTGAGTTGTCCGCAAGTTCAGCAGGTTTATTATGTGACGGGGGATTTTGACTTTTTGCTGGTGTTGAATGTGCGTGACATGAGTGAGTACGAACAATTAACCAGAGAGTTGTTTTTCTTCGGAAACATCAAGCAGTTCAAGACGTTTGTCGCGATGCAGAATAATAAAAGAACGTTTGCGATACCTTTGGAAATTGAATGACCCTGAAACGGCCCTCCCTGCGACAGCAGCCGGAAGGAGGGCGTTGATGATCGATCGGCGGTGTTAGAACTCCGGCGTGTATTTCACGCTGAACATCACGTTGCGTGGTTCACCGTAGTTGTTGTTGCCATTGATCTGGTTGTAGGCCGCCGTGTAGTAAGTCTTGTCGAACAGGTTGTTGGCGTTCATCGCCAGCTCGATCTCCGAGGAGAGCTGGTAGCCGACACGGGCATTCCAGACGGTGTAACCCGGTACGTTGACGACGTGGTCGTAACCCAGCGTATGGCTTTGGGTCGTGAAGCCCAGGCCGGTACTCACACGGCTCCAGTCGCCACCCAACTGGTAGTTGCCCCAGACGCGCAGCATGTGTTTCGGCGTCCACCAGCTGAAGACTTTGCCTTCGTTGTCCGGGTCCTTGAGGTACTTGGTGGTGTTGTAGGTATAACCGGCAAACAGTTGCAGACCGTCCAGCACTTCGCCGCTGATTTCGGCGTCGAGACCCTGGCTGCGCACTTTGCCGGATGCCTTCGAGCAGTACCAACCGTCGCAGTTTTGCCCACCGTCCATATCGAGCGTGGCGCGGTTTTCCTGGTCGTAACGGAACAACGCCAGGGACGTATTGACCCGGCCCTCCATCAACTCGCCCTTGAGACCCAATTCGTAGTTCGTACCGATGATCGGTTTGATTACCGAGCCGCTTGTACTGCGTTCGGTTTGCGGCGTGAACACGTCGGTGTAGCTGGCATAGACCGCCCATTCGCGGCTCAAGTCATAGACGATACCGGCGAAGGGGGTGACTTCACCGTTTTCGTTGCTGGTGCTTTCAGGATCGGCGGTAATGCTGGTCGCGTCCTGGCGCCACGCTTGATAGCTGTAGTCGTACCAACTGACCCGTGAGCCGAGCACCAGGGTCAGCGGATCAATCGGCTTGACCCGCCAGCTGCCGTAGAGGCCTTTTTGGCGGATGTCATATTTGCTCGGTGTCCCACGGCCACCGGGGCTATTGAGCAAACCGTCGTAGCTGATTTCGGGACGGTTGTGATCAATGTCGAAGATGGTGTCGGTACTGTTATTGAAGGTTCGAGCGAATTTGTCATCCGAGGTGTATTTGGAATAGTTGCCGCCCACCATGATTTCCTGCTGCATGGACAAGGCTTCGAATTTGCCGTTGAGGTTCATGTCCAGAGCAACTTTGGTGGAGTCCATGTCCGTCACGAAGTCAGCGTACTGCACGCCGCTGCCATCGGCATTGATGCCGTTGCCACTGGATTGCACCCGTTGGTTTTTCGCTTTATTGGTTTCAGTCATGCGCACGGCGCCGACCTTGAAGGCCCAATCGTCGTTGAAACGGTGTTCCAGGTCGGTGTAGAGCGTGGTGACATCGATGTCCGAATGGTTCCACTTCGCCCCGGTGTACGTGCTGCGCGGCAGGTCGATGGGCTTACCGTCGGCGTAGCGGGGGAAGCCGCGCACGTTCGAGCGCGATTCGCCGTCGGACTGGCTGACTGCCAGGCCCAGGGTGGTGTCTTCACGCAGGTCGAAGTCCAGCGCGCCGTACAGCGAGGTGGTCTTGTACCATTCGGAATCGACGAACGAGTGGCTGTCGTCCTGGTCGGCAATGAAGCGCCCGCGCACGGTGCCGGCCTGGTTCAGCGGCCCGCCGGCGTCCAGTTGCAGACCGTAGTGGTCCCATGAGCCGGCCTTGCCGGTGAGGGTCACTATCGGTGCGGCCTGGCCGCGTTTGCGTACCAGGTTGACCGCGCCGCCAGGGCTGCCGGTGCCTTGCAGCAGGCCGGACGCGCCACGTAGCACTTCCATGCGATCGAAGAAAATCAGGTCCTGCGTGGCCCAGTTGCCCAGCGAGTAATAGTTGCGCGGAATCGGCACGCCGTCGTACTGCCAGTCATCGATCTGGAAACCACGCGAGCTCAGGATCAGGCCTCTGCCGACGCCTTGGGCGCCGACCAGGCCGGTGGTCTTGTTGGCCGCGTCCTTGAGATCGACGATGTCCTGATCGTCCATTTGTTTGCGGGTCATCACCGTGACCGACTGCGGGATTTCCTTGAGGGTGTGGGTGCCCTTGCCGATGGTCACCGCCCGCGCAGCGTAGGAGCCTGAGCCTTCGGTGGTGGCGTCGGTGCTGCGTTCGACGATGTTGGTCACGCCCAACTGCAACGCCGCGCTGTTGTCCGGGGCTGGCTCGACGCTGAAGTTACCTTGCCCGGTCACTCGCAATTGCAGGCCGCTGCCCGACAACGCCTTTTGCATCGCCTGTTCCGCAGGCATCTGGCCGACCACTGCCGGGGCTTGTTTGCCCTGCACCAGCGAAGGCTCCAATGAAACGATATGACCGCTCTGGCTGGCGATGGCATTCAGCGTGCTGGCGAGTGGGCCGGCCGGCAGGTTGAACATCAGGTCTTGCGCCTGCGACAGGGCAGGGCTCGCCAGGGTTGCCAGGGCGACAGCGGCGGAAAGGGCATGGGGCCACGGGTTGAACACAGCGTTCTCCTGAAAATGTGGAAGTGTCAGGAGATAGGTGGGACGAGAAATGAAAACCGGACACGAATGAGAGTTATTTTCAAAAAATTTTATCAGCGCGACTCTTTTGCACGTATCAGCGTCAACCATGGGCTGTAGCGATCCACGCGAATCGGCAGGGTTTCCGCCAGTGCCGTGAACACCCGATCCGGATCGTTCAACGGGAATACGCCCTGGACGCGCAAGCTGCGAACCTCGGGAGCCACGCGGACAAAACCCCGGCTGTACGGGCGCAGCGCATCGACGACCTGTTCCAGGGGATCGTCCAGCACGTTCAATCGCCCGCTGAGCCAATCGGCGCGATGACGCTGATCGCCGGCCACCGGTGCAATGTTCCCTGCATACAGCAAGGCCGATTGACCTTCCTGCAGGTCAAGCGTCGTGCCGTCGAACAGACGGGCTTCGATGGAGTGTTGCAGCACCACAACGCGAGTCGCATCTTGTTCCTGAGCCACCAGGAAACGGGTGCCCAGCGCACGTATTTCACCTTGAGCGGTGCGCACCCGCAGCGGACGCAGGGGGTCGGCCGCCACCTGAATCACCAGTTCGCCGTGGCGCAGAATCACCAGCCTTTGCTTGTCATCGAAGCGCAGGTCCACCGCGCTGTTCGCATTCAGACTCAGGCGGCTGCCGTCGGCCAGCGTGAAATCCTGACGCTGGCCACGGCCGGTGTGCAGATCCGCCAGCAGCGAGTCACCCAGCGGGCTGCGAATGCCGAGCCACGCGCCGCCGCCCAGCAGGCCCAGGCCCGCGATCACGCGGAGCGCATCGCGGCGTGAACCGTGGGGCTGCAACAGCAGTTGCCGCGCTTCGTTGGCTTGACCAGGCAGGCGCCGATCCAAGGCACGAATCGTGTTGAAGGAACCGCCAAGGCGTTCCTGCAAGGTGGCCCAGGCCCGGGCGTGTGCGGGGTCCATCGCCAGCCATGCGTTGAACCGTTCTTGCAGTGCGGCATCGGGTTTGCCGGCACGAAGGCTTACCATCCAGTCGATGGCCTGCTCGCTGACCGGGTCAAGGCGCGGCGTGCTCATGGCGCCAGCTCGCTCAGGTAGCACTGACGCAATGCCTGTTTCATGTAGCGGCTGACCGTGCGTTCCGAAAGCCCCATTTTGTGGGCAATCGCCACGTAGCTCAGACCGTCCAGCTGGCTGTAGAGGAACGTGGCTTTGACGACCAGTGGCAAGCCGTCGAGCGCCCGGTCGATCGCGACCAGGGCTTCGATCAGTTGCAACTGTTCTTCAGGGGAGGGGGCGAACGCCTCGGGCAGCGTGGACAGGCGTTCGAGGTAGGCCAGTTCCAGCTTGCGCCGGCGATGACGGTCAAAGATCAGTCGTCGGGCAATGGTCGACAGGTACGCGCGAGGTTGTTCGATGCTGTCGGGGTCTACCCGGGCCACTAGCATCTGGCAAAACGTATCGGCGGCGGTGTCCTCAGCGTCCGCGTGATTGCGCAGGCGCCGCTGGATATGCTGCAGCAGCCAGCGATGATGGTCGCTGAAAAAGAAGCCCAGCTTGCTGGTCGGAGGAACTTGCACCGGTTGGCTTTCCAGATGTTAGTGTGAATCGTTCTCAATACTACCTTTGAGAGGATCGCCACTGCAATCTCTGACTTCGCCGGATGCCATTCGGCCAACGCTGCCTCGACCTGAATAGGGGGGGCGGCGAGGTGTACGCGTCTTGCGATCCGGGCGATGTCGAAGACGGCTCAATCATCAACCGGATCTGTTTGCTCAGAAGGCCGCACTTTATCGGGCTCGGCGGCCGTTTCTGTGTTTGGTCGAAGCTTGAACCGGCAGACGTTACCGCCGCGCACCATGCATTCCGTGTGATCGACTTCTGCGCCGCCCAGCGTGCCGATCAAGGCCAGGTCCAGTTCACAGACCACCGGATGGGCCTCTGCGAGTCGGTGAAAAACGCAGTTGTGCGCGACGATTTCCGGGTCACCGCTGGAGCGAAAGAACACCTCCGACTGGTATCCCGCCTGGTTCATGTGTTGCACGATCCTGGCTTCGTCGACCACCTGCGATTCACGATCCAGCGCCAGTTTTCGACCCATGCTGCGCATCAGCGTGGCCAGCGCTTCGGGACCGATGATGCCGGCCACTTCATCGATCAGCACACTCGCCAGCATTTGATACTGGCGAGGAAACTGCTCCTTGGCATGGTCGGTGAGCCGGTACAGTTGCTCTGGACGCCGGCCCGTCGGCCGGGTTTCGCCCCGCAACACCAGGCCGTCACGCTCAAGCGCCGCCAGATGCTGGCGAATCGCAGTGCGCGTGACGGCCAGTTGTTCGGCCAACTCGTCAATGCTCATGCCGCTCGCATGGTGCAGCAGCGCATTGAGCAGGTCTTGCTGTGTCCGGCCCAGTCCTTCCAGCATGGTGTGTCCTCGCCCGACGTCAGAACTTGTCCGGGAACTGCTTGACCAGTGCTGCCGTCAGCGCATCGGCCAACGCCAGGATATGGCCGCGCATCATGTGCCAGGTCCGCGCTTCGCCCGCGTAATCGTGTGCGGCGAGTTCATCGATCTGCGCGACATGATGGCCCCCGTGAGCACCGAGCATGGCAACCAGCGTGTCTTCAGGCAAGTTGGGGTTGGCTTTGGCCAGGAACGCGGCAATCGCCTTGGCATTGCTGGTCAGGTCCGCGACTGCGGCTTGCTTGCCTTTGCTGTCTTTGGCGACCGTCGCATCGCTGTAATGCTTGACCGCGCCCCAGTGGCCGGCCAGCAATTTGAGCAACTGATCGGCAGCGGGCTGACCGTAGAGCGGGGCGATGCTATTGGCGATTTTGGTCGCATTGTCGACCACTTGATCGGCGGCGACTTTGGCTTGCTGCTTGTCGGCAGCCTGATTGGCGATGGCGTAGTTTCTGATCCAGAACACATGTTCGACCCACAGGTCGCGCAAGGCCAGGCGTGTGGTCAATGCAACGCTATCTGGCGCAGCCGTTGAGGCGGGCGGCGTCTGACTCCAGACCGGTTGAGCACAGAACGCCAACAGCATTAAAGCCAGGATCTTGATATTCATGACGGCACCCTCGGGAAGTGGGATTGTTCGACAATATCAATTTAAGCATAAAAATATGTTTTTATCGGGCCGACGCCCCGCGCGCAGATCAACGGTCATTGCAGGAGCGAGCCCGCTCGCGATGAACGTCAACGATGACGCAGTTTGCCTGAATCAACGCGGCGCTTATGGGGCCATCGCGAGCGGGCTCGCTCCTACACAACCCAAATCAGAACTTGAACGCCTGACGCCCGACCAGCAGCCAGTGGCCTTTCTGTTTCTGCCAGATCTGGAAGTTCTCGATTTCAGTCGGAATCACTTCAGTGCCTTTCAGCGCCTGTGCCGAGAAATGGTTGCGAACCAACGCCACGTCACCGGAGAGGGTGATGGTCTGGTTTTGCATTTCGAGGGTCTTGAAAGCGCTTCGACCGGTTTCGATGTCGGCGATGTATTCCTGCTTGTTCTGGATTTTCCCGCTGGAATGCCCGTAGGTCAGGTTTTCGGCGGTCAGAGCGTTCAGTTCGGAAATGTTCTTTTTCAGCATGGCCTGGGTCAGGTGGTCGACAGCCTGGGCCACGTCTTTTTCAGCGGCGGACGGGGCGGCCGCGACATAGCCACTGAACAGGCACAGAAATCCAACCAGCAATTTCGCTTTTTTCATGGGTATTTCCTTGTTGTTGTGGGTGATCGAGTGATGAACATAAAGATCATTCATCAGTCGTCGTACAACCTAGCATGCGCTGAGGAAAAAACGAACATGGCCTGGGGGAATTACCGCATGTCGTAAAAACCGCACGAACGCAAATAGCCCTTCAATTGCGCTGTGACGCAGTCGATAACCTGTTCAGAAACCATGCGCGAATGGCCGCACCCACTGACAGGAGACCCACAGAGTGTCGATAAAATTACGCTTGCTCTTGCTGATCGGCACCGGCCTGCTCACGGCCGTGATCATGAGCCTGGTCAGTTACCTGGGAAATTCGCAAATGGCAGCCGCAGTGAATGACAACGAGGTCAGCATGACCGCGCTGCGCAATCACCTCGAAGCCGACATGATGCATGACGCGTTACGCGCGGATGTGCTGTCAGCGATGGCGGGGAAACTGTCGCAGTCGATGGATCGGTTTCGCCTGTGAAAATGATCACGACCCTGTAGGAGCCGGCTTGCTGGCGATAGGAGCAACGCGGTTTAACGGGATACCGCGTTGTTAGCATCGCCAGCAAGCCGGCTCCTACAAATATTTGTCGGTGACGGCACCCTCGACGACGGATGACCTGTCGGTGCTGGCGGGGAAATTGTCGCAGTCGGTGGACCGGCTTCGCCTGTGAAAATAAACACGCCCCTGTAGGAGCCGGCTTGCTGGCGATAGGAGCAACTCGGTTTGACGGGATACCGCGTTGTTAGCATCGCCAGCAAGCCGGCTCCTACAAGTATTTGTCGGTGACGGCACCCTCGACGACGGATGACCTGTCGGCGATGGCGGGGAAATTGTCGCAGTCGGTGGATCGGTTTCGGCTGTGATATCCATTCAACATTGATGTTGCCAGGCCGGACCCCATCGCGAGCAGGCTCGCTCCCACATTGATTGCGTCAACGCGAAGATCAACTGTGGGAGCGAGCCTGCTCGCGATGGCAATCGCTCAAACGATACAGAATCAAAGCATTAAAGGTATTTGTCGGTGACGGCACCCTCGGAGGCGCTGGACACCGTCTTCGCATACTTCGCCAACACCCCGCGTTTGTACCTGGATTCCGGCCGCACCCAGCGGGTTTTGCGCTCGGCCAGTTCGGCATCGGAAACGCCGACCGTGATCTGCCGGGTTTCGGCATCGATGGTGATTTTGTCGCCGTCTTCGATCAACGCAATCGGCCCGCCATCAAACGCTTCCGGCGTGATATGACCCACCACAAAACCATGGGAACCCCCTGAAAAGCGGCCATCGGTAATCAACGCAACATCCTTGCCCAACCCCTTGCCCATGACCGCCGACGTCGGCGAGAGCATTTCGCGCATGCCCGGGCCACCCTTGGGCCCTTCGTAGCGAATCACGATCACATCGCCCGCTTTCACTTCGCCATTGAGAATCCCGGCCAGCGCACCTTCTTCGCCATGGTAGACCCGCGCCGTGCCTTCAAAGCGCAAACCTTCCTTGCCCGTGATCTTGGCCACCGCGCCGGTGGGCGAAAGGTTGCCGCGCAGCACCACCAGGTGCGAGTCCTTTTTCACCGGCTGGTCGAAGGGCAGAATCACGTCCTGGCCTTCCGGATAATCCGCCACGTTTTCGAGGTTTTCCGCGAGGGTCTTGCCGGTCACCGTCATCGCATCGCCATGCAACATGCCGGCCGCGAGCATGCGCTTCATCAGCGGTTGAATGCCGCCGATGGCCACCAGTTCGCTCATCATGTATTTGCCGCTGGGGCGCAGGTCGGCCACGACCGGCGAGACCTTGCCCAGCTCGACGAAATCATCCAGCGTCAACTCGACATCCACCGCGTGCGCCATGGCCAACAGATGCAGCACCGCGTTGGTCGAGCCGGCGAGGGCGATGACCACGCGGATCGCATTTTCGAAGGCTTTGCGGGTCATGATGTCGCGAGGTTTGAGGTCCAGCTTCAACAACTCCATGACCTGCTGGCCGGCGCGGAAACTGTCCGAGGCCTTGTCGCTGCCGACGGCATCCTGAGAGCTGGAACCGGGCAGGCTCATGCCCAGCGCTTCAATGGCCGAGGCCATGGTGTTGGCGGTGTACATTCCGCCGCAGGAACCGGGGCCGGGAATCGCCACTTCCTCGATCTGCTTGACCTGGATTTCGTTGATGTCGCCACGGGCATTCTGGCCCACGGCTTCGAACACGGAAATGATGTCGGTGTGGCCGGCACCGGGCCGAATCGTCCCGCCATAGACGAAGATGGAAGGGCGGTTCAGCCGCGCCATGCCGATCAGGCAGCCCGGCATGTTCTTGTCGCAACCGCCCACGGTCACCAGGCCGTCGAAGCCTTCGCAACCGGCCACGACTTCGATGGAATCGGCAATCACCTCGCGTGACACCAGCGAATACTTCATGCCTTCCGTGCCGTTGGCGATGCCGTCGGAAATGGTGATGGTGTTGAAAATGACGCCCTTGGCCCCGGCGGCATTCGCGCCTTTCTCCGCCTCGACCGCCAGCTTGTCGATGTGCATGTTGCAAGGCGTGACCATCGCCCAGGTCGAGGCGATGCCGATCTGCGGTTTCTTGAAGTCCTCGTCGGTGAACCCCACGGCCCGCAGCATCGAGCGACCGGGCGCACGCTCCACGCCATCGACCACTTGAGAGGAATATTTGCGCAGATTGTTTTTATCGCTCATGACTGCTCCTCACCGGCTCATCGAAAAAACAGGTTGAGTATAGTGGCCCCGGCGCGCGTGTTCGGACTATCAGGTCGGGAACAGACGCGCGGGTTTGCTCCGGCGTGATATTCTTCACCTCAACTTGGTTTGACCTATTCAGTTTGCGTGTCCTCGAGACGCGCCAACAGAATCACTGTCGCTCAAGTAGCTGAAGCCAATAAAGATAAAAAGTCAGTTCAGTAGGGACATATAAACTGAGGTCGATGGATCACGTCGGCCTTGTGTGCCCACCCTCCGGATCTCATGTGCGAGCCCCCACGACATTTGCCTGAATGCCGTGTGAAACAAGGGTTTCGTCGTGAGGATGGAAGGGCGGATGACGTTTTATCAAAGGTGCTACAAGATGTTTAAGAAAATGAACACGGCCCTGCTGGGGCTGGCTTTGTCGATGGGGATCACAACCGTTCACGGGTCAGAGGCAAAGAAAGTCGATGTGCTGCTGATCGGCGGCGGCATCATGAGCGCGACCCTGGGTGTATGGCTCAATGAGCTGGAACCTGGCACCTCGATGGAAATGATCGAGCGCCTCGACGGCGTCGCCCTGGAAAGCTCCAACGGCTGGAATAACGCCGGTACCGGTCACTCCGCCCTGGCCGAGTTGAACTACACCCCGGAAGACGACAAGGGCAATGTCTCGATCCCGAAAGCCGTTGAAATCAACGAAGCCTTTCAGATCTCCCGTCAGTTCTGGGCCTGGCAGGTTCAGCAAGGCGTGCTGAAAAACCCGCGTTCGTTCATCAACTCCACACCGCACATGAGCTTTGTGTGGGGCGATGACAACATCAAGTTCCTGAAAAAGCGCTACGAAGCCCTGCAAGCGAGCCCGCTGTTCGCCGGCATGCAGTACTCGGAAGACCCGGCGCAGATCGCCAAGTGGGTTCCGCTGATGATGGAAGGGCGTGACCCGAACCAGAAAATCGCGGCCACCTGGTCCCCGATCGGCACCGACGTGAACTTCGGCGAAATCACCCGCCAGTTCGTTGCGCACCTGCAAACCACCCCGAAATTCGACTTGAAACTGTCTAGCGAAGTGCAAGACATCACCAAGAACGAAGACGGCACCTGGCGCGTCAGCTACAAAAACCTGAAAGACGGCAGCAAGTCCGAAACCGACGCCAAGTTCGTGTTCATCGGCGCGGGCGGCGGTGCCCTGCACCTGCTGCAGAAGTCCGGCATTCCTGAAGCCAAGGAATACGCAGGCTTCCCGGTCGGCGGCTCGTTCCTCGTCACCGAAAACCCGACCATCGCCGAGCAACACCTGGCCAAGGCCTACGGCAAAGCCTCCGTTGGCGCACCGCCGATGTCGGTTCCGCACCTGGACACCCGTGTCCTGGACGGCAAGCGCGTGATCCTGTTTGGCCCATTCGCGACCTTCAGCACCAAGTTCCTCAAAGAAGGCTCGTACCTGGACCTGCTGACCACCACCACCACGCACAACGTGTGGCCGATGACCAAGGTCGGCATCAAGGAATACCCGCTGGTCGAGTACCTTGCCGGTCAGCTGATGCTGTCTGACGAAGACCGCCTCAACGCCCTGAAAGAGTACTTCCCGAACGCCAAGGCTGAAGACTGGCGCCTGTGGCAAGCCGGCCAGCGCGTGCAAATCATCAAGCGTGATGAAGCCGCCGGTGGCGTGCTGAAACTGGGCACCGAAATCGTTGCTTCCGCTGACGGCACCATCGCCGGCCTGCTGGGCGCATCGCCAGGTGCCTCGACCGCTGCGCCGATCATGCTGACCGTGCTGCAGAAAGTGTTCAAGGACAAGGTCGCTTCGCCAGCCTGGCAGGAAAAACTGCACCAGATCGTGCCAAGCTACGGCACTCAGCTGAATGGCAGTCCTGAGAAGGTTGCACAAGAGTGGGCTTACACCGCCAAGGTCCTGCAACTGACCCCGCCACCGGCGATCGGTCAAGTAGCGGCCCCGGCAGCTGCCCCGGCTGAAGCGCCAAAAGCGCCGAAGGCAAACGCTGCAACTGATATGGCTCTGTAACTAGACGCCCAGTCAAAAAGCCCACTGCACCGGTGACGGTCAGTGGGCTTTTTTGTGCCTGGAATTCGGGGCTGGCGGGTAGCTTTCGCTGACCCTCACACAACTTGCAAAAGCACTGCGAATGGGGCTAGATCGCCTGCAAACGGCCATTCACCACAGGGATCTGTCTATGCCGCTGAGTTTCCACAAGATGCACGCCAATGGCGACGACTTCGTGGTCGTGGACGCGCGAAACTCGGCCAACCCAGTGACAAGCGCCCTGGCTCGGCGAATGGGGGATCGCCACCGCGGCATCGGTTTCAATCAACTCGCGGTGGTGCTCGATTGCGAGGATGCCGATGCGCGGTTGATGTTCTGGAATACCGATGGTTCCACGCTGGATGTGTGTGGTAGCGCAACGCGGGGGGCTGCGGACAGGCTGATGCGCGAATCGAATTCGACGTCGATAACGCTTCGGACCAACCGGGGGCTTCTCACTTGCCAACGAACCTCCAACGGCAACATTTCCGTCAGCATGGGGCAGCCGCTGTTTGGCTGGTCGGATGTTCCCCTGGCTCATGAAATGGATACGTTGGTTCTGCCCCTTGATGGCGGCCCGGCGGCGTGCAGTATGGGTAATCCGCACTGCACCTATTTTGTGGATGACCTGACGGCGATTGATATTGCGGTCATCGGACCCACCCTTGAAACCCACCCGCTGTTTCCGCTCAGGACGAATGTGCATTTCGTCCAGATAGTTGACCGCAAGCATATTCGGCTGCGCATTTGGGAGCGCTGGGGCGGTATTCCGTTGGGTTCAGGTTCGTGCTCTTGTGGTGCTGCGGTTAATGGGATTCGTCGGGGGTTGTTGGACGATACCGTTGAGGTTGAATGTGATGGTGGGAGTGTTACGGTTCAATGGGATGGGGTGGGGGCGGTGTTTCTGATTGGGCCGGTGGAGGCGGTTTTTTCAGGGACAATTGCGGATAGCTTGTTAAGAGATTGATTGCTGCTTTGTCGTGAAAAGCGGAGGAACCCCCATTGGGCTTCGAAGCAGAGCTGAGTGGGCCCATTCACTGCCCTTCGCGAAAGGCCGCAATCGGCCAATAGCTGCCATTTGGTTTGTCTACAGGACCCGGGGCGATTCATGGTGAACGCGTCGCGTCACTCGTATCGAAATGCCAGTACAGTGGCGTAGTATATGGTCTCGCCGGCTGAACATGTCTCCTGAAACGACAAGTCCGCCCCTTTGCGCACAATCAACATTGAGCATCCACATCGTTATGCCGCCTACTCTAATGCCTCAGTCTGGCCTAGCCGACGTTCTAATTCTCTGCGCCTTGCAAGATGAGTATCACGCTCTTCTATCCGTTAAGACGGGACTGACGGGCCAAGGTTGGCAAGAACGAAAAACCAGCAGTGGCTGGCAAATTGCGGAAGCACAGTTCCTTTCCGACAGCGGGTCTCCTGTGTTGGTGATTGCGTCATTTTGCGCATTTATGGGGAAGGAGCAGGCTTCTGCTACATTGGCCCATCTCTGGGGCGAAGTGCCGGCTCGTTGCATTGCCATGTCGGGCATTTGTGCAGGACGTCGTGGCAAGGTTGCTCTCGGGGACGTGCTCATTGCCGATCGCCTCTATTCTTACGACGCCGGTAAACTGACCGTCGTCGACGGCGTATCAAATTTTCAGGGCGATCCGATCCAGGTTGGGCCAGGCCCTCATTGGGTCCAACGCATGCAGATTGTCGCGGGTGTTGCCCCTGGAAGCTGGATCAACGAGCGCCCGCAGTTGACCCTCGAAACTCAAGAGGATTGGGTTCTGCTCTGCGGGTTAAAAGGTCTCCATCCGCAAACCCACCCGGACTTTTGGCTGGCGTGTCCCGATTGGACGTTGGTTTTAGAGCGACTTCGAAAACGAGGGCTCATCGACGACAAGGGGCTGATCACATCTGCTGGCGAAGATCGCGCAGGCGAACTGCACCTCCAATTTAATGGACGACCGCGCCTCCCCCCCCCCTTTCAGGTACACGTCGCTCCCATCGCAACGGGCTCAGCGGTTGTCGAGGATGACAAGATCTTCTCGCGACTAGGAGAGTCAATGCGCAAAGTGCTCGGTCTCGACATGGAGGCAAGTGCATTGGGCGCGGCCGGAGAGTTTATTCGCGTTCCGGTGATTGTCGCGAAGGGTGTGTCCGATTTTGGTGACCCGGATAAAGACGACCGCTATCGTATTTTTGCCGCTCGCGCCTCAGCCGAGTATCTCGTGTTACTTATGAGGCAATCGGTTGACTTGCTGCATGGCACTTCCCAAGCGCGAGGCCGTGTCTCAACTGACGCTGAGGCTCAATCGCCGTCTTCGTCCGCTAATAACGGTGTCCCTCGAGATTTAATTGATTTTCTGTCGGACTCCTACCCAAGCCACGATGACGCCCGAGCTGTCTGGGTACGAGCAGGTGGCAAGGCTGGTCAATTACCCACCATGAATCGCGCGTTCGACACCTGGCAGCGTATATGGATACTCACTCAACAAGGCGCCTCGGTCAGTCCAGTACGCTTGCTGTCTGAAGTCAAACATGATTTTCCGCACAACCCGATCCTGAGCCGATACCTCTCGCAATGCGATTGTTAACGAACTAGGCCAACATCTATAACAAATGCTAAGGAGAGCCCCATGGCAAATGTGCTTCAAGAACTATTGGCGGCAGGATTGATTGACAAGCTCGAGGGTAATGACGAGCGATTTAAGAAAATGACTCAAGCGGCTGATAGTTTAGCCAAAGCGTTCAAGAAGAACCCCGCGTTACTGATTCCTGCCATCCTGACCGTCTTGGATGGCGATGTGTAGTGGTCTAATGAAACCGGACACCCATTTAGGCGAGAATGCTCGCCAGATCGAGGTGTCAGATGACCAAACAACGCCGCTCCTTTACTCCTGAATTCAAGCGCGAGGCTGCCGACCTTGTGCTC
>NZ_JACVBL010000018.1:0-143014 GCF_014852285.1 Pseudomonas sp. PDM02
GTCGCCCCCTCGAGAGGCCGAGTGGAGGTTCTGCGCAGTGGGCAACCCGGCATGGATGCCGGGTTAGCCGCCCCCGGCCATGGATGGCCGATGGCGGCGGGCCCACGGAGCAGGACCGGAGCGAGGGGATGCCGAGCCTTAGCGAGGCACCGAACGAAAGGGGCAAGAGCCCTTTGGTTACTTTGGGGCTTTTCCAAAGTGACTCGCTGTAAAAGCGAAACCATAAGCCGCCGTTACCGCAGAATCGGATATACACACAATCAAAAAACTAAGCCTGCCTAAACCTCATCAACTTCTTCAACAACGGCCGCCCAACCATCAACAAAAACACCGGTCCCCCCACCACCAGATAAAAGTAATAAGTCACCGCCCGCCAAATCAAAATCGCCGCCGCCGCAGTAGATTTCCCCACCATGGGCGCCAGCAATGCAGCCGAGGTCAATTCCGCCGCCCCGGCGCCCCCCGGCAACAGGCTGAACTGCCCCGCACTCAGCGAAAGCATCTGAATCAAAAAGCTCCAGGCCCACTGCAAATCCGCGCCAAGCCCGCGCAACGCCAGGTACAACACGCTATAGCGCAGCACCCAATGCACACAGGTCAGGGCAAACACCTTGATCAAAGTCCGAAAGGGCAACTTCAGCGTGTCAGTGAACGCCGCAAGAAAGTGCAGGAGTTTTCGCGCCCAGCGCAGGCGCGTGGTGCCTTTGACATTGAGACGTGCGAGCAGCCGCCCGCTGAGGCGAATCAGCAGCCGATGGTAGCGCGCGATCACCACACAACTGAGCAGCCCGCCGAACATCGATATCGCACTGACGGTCAGCAGCCACTCCATGCGTTCGCTGAGGTGCTGGAACAGCGCATAAATCAGAATCCCGCTTAACGCACAGAGAAAGAACAGCAGATCGCTGAGTTGGTCCATGGCGAAAACCGCACTGCCCCGTGCCGGACGCACCCCGTTACGGGCCAGCAGCGCCATGATGGTCAGCGGTCCACCGCTGCCGCCCGGTGTGGCGCAGTAGGCGAACTCGGCAGCCATCACCACGCCGAGGCTTTTGACCGGGCTGACCTTGTCGCGCTCATCACCCAGCAACAGGCGCAAGCGCATCGTGTTCACCACCCAGCACAGCAGGATCATGCCGAACATGATCAGCAACCAGCTCAGTGGAAAGCTTTGCAATCGCGACCAGGTCTGGTTGCCACCCAGCAGCAGCGGAATCAGCACCGCCGCGAGCAGTGCGACAAACAGCAGAATCCCCCGGCTCATGCGGCGCGACCGATGCGGTCGCTGTGCAGCGCCAGCCAACGAGCCTTGGTCATCGGCATGCGGCCTTGGTCGAGTAATCGCTTGAGGGTGTGCAGCCAGTAATCGCGCGCGAACCGATGACGCATGTCCACCGGGTGCAGGCCCAGACGAATCACCGGCGCTTGGCGCCAGCGTTGCTCGCGCTGATCGCTGACGAGCTTCGACAAACCTCGCCGCCATGCGCTGCGCGCACTCCAGACCAGTCCCGGCGCATCGACCGGGGTGAAATCCGGCAGACGAAAAAGATGCTGTGGATCGCTGGTGTAACTCAGGGGTAACTGGCGCAAGGCCCGGCGCGTACCTTCGCTCATCAACCAGGCCGGAGCGACGAACCCTTCGAGCGGCCAGTGATAGCGATGAAACAGCTCGATACCTGCGCGCAGACGCGTGAGGGCCGCGTCCTGCGACAGCGTGTAGAACTCGCCTTCACGGGTATAAATACGGCGCATGAACCAGTCTCGTGGCGTGTTGGGCGGCGGCTCGTCATCACAATGAAAATAGCCGTGCAGCGCCAGTTCGTCACCTCGGGCGACACGACCGGTCAGCAGGCGGCGCAACCCCGGGTGTGCCTCCAGATCGTTGTGTCTGTGGTAATCCGGCACCACCAGCCAGGTCATCGGCACTTCACCCAAGGCGTCCACGGCTTCGACAAACGGTTGGTAATCGGCCCAGGTGTGCGGCGCGACGTCATGCAGCACGAGTAACAGGCAGGGCGCGCTCATGGGCTCAACCATTGGCGGCCAGCGGCCATTGATTGCCGAGGACGGCGTGATAGTGGCCCAACAGACTGTCGACCACCGCGTCCCACGAGTAATGCCGTTCGACATGGAGGCGTGCTTGTTGGCCGAGCGCGGCACTGCCTGAACTGAACAGCTCCCGCACCGCATTGGCCATCGCCACCGGGTCGTTCGGCGCGCACAGCAGCCCGCATTCTGCGCTGATGATTTCTTCAAAGGCTCCCGCCGCCACAGCTACTACCGGAATGCCGCTGGCCATGGCTTCGAGGATCACCAGGCCAAACGTTTCCTGGTCACCGGCATGCAGCAGCGCATCGGCGCTGGCCATCAACTTCGCCACCTGCGTGACGGGGCAGAACTCATGGATGACGGTGACGTTGTCCGGGACCACGACCGGCATCGACGACCCCACCAGCAACAG
Source organism: Pseudomonas sp. PDM02 (assembly GCF_014852285.1). NCBI lineage: Bacteria > Pseudomonadati > Pseudomonadota > Gammaproteobacteria > Pseudomonadales > Pseudomonadaceae > Pseudomonas > Pseudomonas sp. PDM02. The sequence continues at coordinate 2,462 of NZ_JACVBL010000018.1, forward strand.
GTGATAACGCCGTCCCAGGCGCCGCATGCATTCCAGCAACACCGGCAGGTTTTTTTCCTTGGAACCACGCCCGGCAAAAATCAGCAGGTGCGTGTTTTCATTGATGCCCAGTTGCGTGCGCAGGCTTGGATCCCGGGCATCGGGATGAAAGGTTTGCAGGTCGACGCCCAGGGTTTGGACGAAAACGTTGTTCACGCCCAGGCTGGTCAGTTTGTCGGCCATGATCCGGCTCGGCGCCAAGACCCGGTCGAAGTTGCCGTAGAGCTTTTTGACATACGCTTCGACGTTGGTTGTGACCCAATTGCCCATGCGATTGCTGACCAGCAGCGGCAAGTCCGAGTGATAGAAGCCGATCACTGGCACGTCGAGTTGGCGGCGGGCATCGAGCGCCGCCCAGGCTGTGAGGTACGGGTCGCCGACCTCGATCAGATCGGGCTGCAAATCTTGAAGGACATTTCGCCAAGGGGCGAGACGGAGAGGGAAACGATAACCCTTGCCGAAGGGCAGGGCAGGGGCCGGAACCGTGTAAACGCCGTCCTGTTCGCTCAAGTGTGAACCGGGGATCAGCAGGCTGTGGCGAATGCCGGGCTTGACGCCCAGACGACGGTGTTTTGCATCCAGATACGTGCGCACGCCACCGCTGGCAGGGGCGTAGAACATGGTTATGTCCGCGATGTGCACGATGAACATCCCTCCGGTCCGTTGTACTCCCTTGGTTGACCTTTATGAAGAATAGATGTTCGGCTGGGGTTTTGTGGTGTGTTACAGACCGTCTTCGCGGGCAAGCCTCGCTCCTACAGGTTCACGTAAAACCTTGTAGGAGCGAGGCTTGCCCGCGAAGGGGCCCTCAGAAGCGCATTAGATCCGGAAACTACCGACCAACTGCTTGAGACGCGCCGCCTGCTGTTCCAGGTCCGAACACGCCCGCAACGTCGATTGCAGGTTCTCCACCCCTTCCTGGTTGAGCGTATTGATCTCGGTAATGTCGACGTTGATCGATTCCACCACCGCCGTCTGTTCCTCGGTCGCCGTCGCCACGGACTGGTTCATCCCGTCGATTTCACCAATGCGCAACGTCACGCTGTTCAGGCGTTCGCCCGCCAGGTTGGCGATTTCCACGCTGTCCTGACTGTGGCGCTGGCTGTCGCTCATGGTGCTGACGGACTCGCGGGCGCCGATTTGCAGCTCCTCGATCATGGTCTGCACCTGCTGCGCCGACTCCTGGGTGCGGTGTGCCAGGTTGCGCACTTCATCGGCCACCACGGCAAAACCACGCCCGGCTTCACCGGCACGGGCCGCTTCGATCGCGGCGTTCAGCGCCAGCAGGTTGGTTTGCTGGGAAATGCTGGTGATCACTTCGAGAATCTGCCCGATGTTCACGGTTTTGCTGTTCAGCGATTCGATGTTGGTGCTCGAAGCGCTCAGCATGCTCGACAGTTGGTTCATCGCGACAATGCTGCGATCCACCACCTGTTGGCCGTCTTCGGCGAGGTTTCGGGCATCGCTGGCCTGGCTCGACGCCTGGGCGGCATTGCGCGCGATTTCCTGGGCTGCGGCACCGAGCTGATTGATCGCGGCGGCGACGCTGCTGGTGCGCGAAGCTTGCTGGTCGGAGTTGTACATCGACGAGTTGGAAGCCGCGACTACACGCAACGCCACTTCGTTGACCTGGCCGGTGGCCGAAGACACTTCGCGGATCGAACCGTGAATGCGCTCCACGAAACGGTTGAACGCGGTGCCCAGGAGGCCGAATTCATCGTTGTTCTGGATAGTCAGGCGTTTGGTCAGGTCGCCCTCACCGTCGGCAATGTCGGCCATGGCGCGGGTCATGACGTGCAGCGGCTGGATCAGGATGCGGATCAGCATGCCCAGCAAGGCAATGATGATCGCAACTGCGATGACGGTCGCAACGACCGCCGAGGCGCGGAAATCGCTGAGTTTCGCGAAGGCTTTGTCCTTATCCACCGACAGACCGATGTACCAGTTGACGGAAGACAGGCCTTTGATCGGGGTGAAAGTGACGATGCGGGTTTTGCCATCGACTTCCACTTCACTGAAATCGCTGCTGATGCGCGGTGTATTTTTCGGGTACGACTCAGCCAGGGATTTCATCACCAGCGCTTTGTCCGGGTGCACCAGGATCTTGCCGTCGGCGCTGATCAGGAACGCATAACCCATGCCATCGAAGTCCAGCGCATTCAGGCTGTCGGCGATCACTTGCAGGCTCAGGTCACCACCGACCACACCAATGTTCTGGCCGTCCTTGAGCACACTGTTGACGATGGAGATGACCAGTTGGCCAGAGGCCAGATCGATGTAGGGTTCGGTCAGCGCCGAGCCACTGGTGCTTTGGGCGCTTTTGTACCAAGGGCGGGCGCGCGGATCATAGCCATCCGGCATTTTGCTGTCCGGGCGGATGATGAAGGTGCCATCCTTGTTGCCAATGTAAGCACCCATGAAGGTCGACGTCACCGCCTTCTGCTCCAGCAGCTTGGCGACGTTGCCGATGTCCGGGTTCAGCGCGGCGTTTTGTGCGAGGTTTTCGATCAGCAGACTGCGTCCGGTCAGCCAGGTCTGGATATTGTTGGCAGTCACGCTGCCCATTTTTTGCAGATTCTTGTCCAGGTCCTCGCGAATGGCGTTGCGCTGTAGATAGTCGTTGTACAGGGTGAACGAGGCGAACGCGGCAATGACGATGAGGGCGGCGGCAAGCAGGATTTTATGGCTGAAGCGCAGATTTTTGTTCATGGCTTGGGGTTCCGCTAAGGTCTTAATGCCCAAGGCGTGCTTTTATAAGGAAGCGCGCAGTGGGCGGTCATGAAAACAAGCTGATATTTCCGTCCTCTCCTTGGGGGGATTACCGAAGCTTTTCAGTCTTTTATATCGGCCGTGCAGAATTAAAGATTAACCATGGGTGACCAAATGCCTGATTCATCGCAACTCGTTATCGGTGCCGATCTCGCGGGGCAACCGATCGCCCAGGCCATGCGCCTGGCGAACCGTCACGGTCTGGTCGCGGGCGCTACCGGGACCGGCAAGACCGTCACTTTGCAACGACTGGCCGAAGCGTTCAGCGATGCCGGCGTGGCGGTGTTTGCAGCGGACATCAAAGGTGACCTCTGCGGCCTCGGTGCCGCCGGCAACCCGCAGGGCAAGATCGCCGAGCGAATCGCCGGGATGCCCTGGCTGAATCACACGCCGCAGGCGTACCCGGTCACTTTGTGGGACATTCACGGCCAGTCCGGTCATCCTTTGCGCACCACCTTGAGCGAAATGGGCCCGCTGTTGATTGGCGCCCTGCTGGAGTTGACCGACAGCCAGCAATCGGCGCTGTACGCCGCGTTCAAAGTGGCGGACCGCGAAGGCCTGTTGCTGCTGGACTTGAAGGACCTGAAGGCACTGCTCAATCACCTGCGCGACCACCCCGAATTGCTGGGCGATGACGCCGCATTGATGACCACCGGTTCCAGCCAGGCCTTGTTGCGCCGATTGGCGACCCTGGAGCAACAAGGTGCTGAGGCCTTGTTCGGCGAGCCGGCGCTGCAACTCGAAGACATTCTGCAACCGACCGCCGAGGGGCGCGGGCGCATTCACTTGCTCGATGCCAGTCGTCTGGTGCACGAAGCGCCGAAGGTCTACGCGACGTTCCTGTTGTGGCTGCTGGCTGAACTGTTCGAGCAACTGCCGGAGCGCGGCGATGCCGACAAACCGCTGCTGGCGCTGTTTTTCGACGAAGCCCATTTATTGTTTGCCGATACGCCCAAGGCGTTGCAGGAACGTCTGGAGCAAGTGGTGCGGCTGATTCGCTCGAAAGGCGTGGGCGTGTATTTCGTCACCCAATCGCCGGGCGACTTGCCAGATGACGTGCTGGCGCAGCTCGGCTTGCGTATCCAGCATGGTTTGCGTGCGTTCACCGCCAAGGAGCAGAAGTCCCTGCGTGCGGTGGCCGAGGGCTTCCGGCCGAACCCGGCGTTCGATGCCTTGTCGGTGCTGACCGAACTGGGGATCGGCGAGGCGCTGGTCGGCACATTGCAGGACAAAGGCACGCCAGAGATGGTCCAGCGCGTCCTGGTGGCACCGCCGCAATCACGGATCGGGCCGCTGAGCGAAACCGAGCGCACGCTGCTGATCGCCGGCTCGCCGTTCAAGGGGCGGTATGACAAACCGGTGGATCGCGAATCAGCCTATGAAGTGCTGATGGGGCGCAAAGGCCTGGCGCCGGAACCCGAAGCGGCACCGGGCAAACCTGCGCCAGAAGAACCGAGCTTCACCGACAAGGCCGGGGAGCTTCTCGGCACGGCCGCAGGGCAGGCGCTGAAGTCGGCGATGCGACAGGCGGCCAATCAGCTTGGCCGGCAACTGGTGCGCGGGTTGATGGGGTCGTTGCTCGGCGGCAGCAAACGCCGCTAATTTCCTGACGGGTGCATGCCCTGTAGGAGCGAGGCTTGCCCGCGAAGGGGCCCTTGAGGGCGCCAAAAGCTTCGCGGGCAAGTCGGATCGCCGCACCGCTCGCTCCTACAAGGTCCAGGTGATTTCAATCCTTGGGTTTGGCGTGAGCGGCCAGTCGTTCGAGGGCAGCCCTGAGATTAGGATCACTGATCCCCTCAGCCGTAGCCTGAATCGTCGCCCCCGCATCCGTCGACAAACTGATGGTATGCCCGGCTGCGCCTTGCTGAACGGTCGGCGGCTGCACCTTGAACAGAATCCGCGTCAGGCTGGCGAACTCATCAAACATCTGCAACTGCCGTTGCAGACGCTTCTGTTGATAGCGCAGACGCGTTGCCCAATGTCCGTCGGTGACAATCAGCAATAAACTGCCTTCGCGCCACGAAGCCACATGGCAATGTTCGCGCGCAGCGGGCTGCAATTGGCTTTCGAGCAGGCGTTGTAAATGACCCAGGCGTTGAGCATGGCCAAAAATGGCTTTCAGCGGTTTGGCTTCGCGAAGCAGAACGGCGGGTGCTCTGGCCGTAAGAGGGCGAAATGCCATGATCAGACACCTGAAGTAACAGAGCCGCCATGGTAGCAGAAAGCACTGGATGCGCCCGACCCATTGCTTTGCGCGCGCTTTACCCATTAAATCAACAAGTAACTTCTGCCGTCAGTGGCTTGAAGTTCAGCAAAAAGCCCTTATTTTAAGTGAGCCCCGTAACAGCGCAGTGCATGCATCGTGGAACAACGCCACTTTCCTCACCATCGTTTCCGGGTAGAATGCTCGTTCGCATGCGGCCATGAGGGCTGCACGGGCGACTCACGGGGCCGCCCTCCATCCCTTTAGTGTGGAAGATCCTGCCGATATGTTTGCGCCTTTGTTAAAGAAACTTTTTGGAAGCAAGAACGAGCGTGAAGTCAAACGCATGCTCAAGACGGTGCAACTCGTCAATGCCTTCGAAGAGCAAATGGTGGCCCTTTCGGACGATCAATTGCGTGCCAAGACGGATGAGTTCAAGGCCCGCATCGCCAAAGGGGAATCCCTCGACAAGCTGCTGCCAGAAGCCTTTGCGGTCGCCCGCGAAGCCGGTAAGCGCGTCATGGGTATGCGCCACTTCGATGTCCAGCTGATCGGCGGCATGACCTTGCATGAAGGCATGATCGCGGAAATGCGTACCGGTGAAGGCAAGACCCTGGTGGCCACACTGGGCGTTTACCTCAACGCGCTGTCCGGCAAAGGCGTGCACGTTGTTACCGTGAACGACTATCTGGCCCGCCGTGACGCCAACTGGATGCGTCCGCTCTACGAATTCCTCGGCATGACGGTCGGTGTGGTTACACCTTTCCAGCCGCCGGAAGAGAAACGTCAGGCCTACGCCGCCGACATCACCTACGGCACCAACAACGAATTCGGTTTCGACTACCTGCGCGACAACATGGCGTTCAGCATGGAAGAAAAATTCCAGCGCGAACTCAACTTTGCCGTGATCGACGAAGTCGACTCCATCCTCATCGACGAAGCCCGTACCCCGCTGATCATTTCCGGTCAGGCCGAGGACAGCTCGAAGCTGTACATCGAGATCAACAAACTGATCCCGCAGCTGCAATTGCACGTCGAAGAAGTCGAAGGCGAAGTCACCAAGGCCGGCCATTACACCGTCGACGAGAAGACCCGTCAGGTCGAACTCAACGAAGCCGGTCACCAGTTCATCGAAGACATGCTGACCCGCGTCGGCCTGCTGGCTGAAGGCGAGAGCCTGTATTCGGCGCATAACCTGGGCCTGCTGACCCACGTCTATGCCGGCCTGCGTGCGCACAAGCTGTTCAACCGCAACGTTGAATACATCGTGCAGGACGGTCAGGTTGTCCTGGTCGACGAACACACCGGTCGTACCATGCCGGGTCGCCGTTTGTCCGAAGGCCTGCACCAGGCTATCGAAGCCAAGGAAAACCTGAACATCCAGGCCGAAAGCCAGACATTGGCGTCGACCACGTTCCAGAACTACTTCCGTCTGTACAACAAGTTGTCCGGCATGACCGGTACCGCAGACACCGAAGCGTTCGAATTCCACCAGATCTACGGCCTGCAGGTCATGGTGATCCCGCCGAACAAGCCTTTGGCGCGTAAAGACTACAACGACCTGGTGTTCCTGACCGCCGAAGAGAAATACGCGGCGATCATCAACGACATCAAGGAGTGCATGACTCACGGCCGTCCGGTGCTGGTGGGTACTGCAACCATCGAAACTTCCGAGCACATGTCTGCGCTGCTGCAGAAGGAAGGCATCGAACACAAGGTCCTGAACGCCAAGTTCCACGAAAAAGAAGCCGAAATCATTGCCCAGGCCGGTCGTCCAGGCGCACTGACCATCGCCACCAACATGGCCGGTCGTGGTACCGACATTCTGTTGGGCGGCAACTGGGAAGTGGAAGTCGCGTCTCTGGAAGACCCGACGCCGGAGCAGATTGCCCAGATCAAGGCCGACTGGCAGAAGCGTCACCAGCAAGTGCTGGAGTCGGGTGGCTTGCAGGTGATTGCGTCCGAACGTCACGAATCGCGCCGTATCGACAACCAGTTGCGTGGTCGTGCCGGTCGTCAGGGTGACGCCGGTTCCAGCCGTTTCTACCTGTCGCTGGAAGACAGCCTGATGCGCATCTTCGCCTCTGACCGGGTGAAGAACTTCATGAAAGCATTGGGCATGCAGTCCGGTGAAGCGATCGAGCACCGCATGGTGACCAACGCCATCGAGAAGGCTCAGCGCAAGGTTGAAGGCCGCAACTTCGACATTCGTAAACAACTGCTCGAGTTCGATGACGTCAACAACGAACAGCGTAAAGTGATCTATCACATGCGCAACACGTTGCTGGCCGCCGACAACATCGGTGAAACCATCGCCGACTTCCGTCAGGACGTACTCAACGCTACCGTCAGCGCCCACATTCCACCGCAGTCGCTGCCTGAGCAGTGGGACGTGTCTGGTCTGGAAGCAGCGTTGCAGAGCGACTTCGGTGTGGCGCTGCCGATCCAGCAATGGCTCGACGAAGACGATCACCTGTACGAAGAAACCCTGCGCGAGAAGCTGATGCAGGAGCTCATCGCGGCGTACAACGAGAAAGAAGACCAGGCGGGCGCCGACGCGCTGCGCACCTTCGAGAAGCAAATCGTGCTGCGCGTGCTGGACGACCTGTGGAAAGACCACCTGTCGACCATGGACCACCTGCGTCACGGCATCCACTTGCGTGGCTATGCGCAGAAGAACCCGAAGCAAGAGTACAAGCGCGAGTCGTTCACGCTGTTCTCCGAGCTGCTGGATTCGATCAAGCGCGACTCGATCCGTGTGCTGTCGCACGTTCAGGTTCGCCGCGAAGATCCGATCGAAGAAGAGCAACGCCTGCGCCAGGAAGCCGAAGCACTGGCGGCGCGCATGCAGTTCGAGCACGCTGAAGCGCCTGGTCTTGATCAGCCGGAACAGCTGGGTGAAGAGCTCGATGTAGCCCTCGCCACCGCACCGGTTCGCAACGAACAGAAGCTGGGCCGTAACGAACTGTGCTACTGCGGTTCGGGCAAGAAGTTCAAGCATTGCCACGGGCAGATCCAGTAAAACCCGTTTCATACGCTGAAATACCCGCGCCGCGACCGGCATCAGCCGTCGCGGCGTTTTGCCATTTACACCACCGTTCTTCCTGAAAGCGGTGCAGACATCATTTATTAAGGAGCGCATTCATGGCTGTTGGTCTTGGTCCTTTGCCAACGTTGCACCCGGTTGCCGGTTTTGAACTCGGTATCGCCTCGGCCGGCATCAAGCGTCCTGGACGCAAGGATGTCGTGGTCATGCGCTGCGCCGAAGGCTCCACCGTGGCAGGCGTGTTTACCCTGAACGCCTTTTGCGCCGCTCCGGTGATCCTGGCCAAGCAGCGTGTGCAAGGTCCGGTGCGTTACCTGCTGACCAACACCGGCAACGCCAACGCCGGCACCGGCGAACCGGGTCTGGCCGCCGCCGAGCGCACCTGCGCGAAACTGGCCGAACTGACCGGCGTCGATGCCAGCCTGGTGCTGCCGTACTCCACCGGTGTGATCGGCGAACCGCTGCCGGTCGAGAAAATCGAAGGCGCGCTGCAAGCCGCTCTCGACGACCTGTCGGTGAACAACTGGGAAGCTGCCGCCACCGGCATCATGACCACCGATACCCTGCCGAAGGGCGCCAGCCGCCAGTTCGAGCATGACGGCGTGACCATCACCGTTACCGGCATCAGCAAAGGCGCGGGCATGATCCGTCCGAACATGGCGACCATGCTCGGCTACATCGCCACCGACGCCAAAGTCTCCCGCGACGTGTTGCAAAACCTGTTGCTGGACGGCGCCAACAAGTCGTTCAACCGCATCACCATCGACGGCGACACCTCGACCAACGACTGCTGCATGCTGATCGCTACCGGTCAGGCGGCACTGCCGGAAATCACCTCCGCCAGTGGTGAACTGTTCGCCAAGCTGAAACAGGCTGTGTTCGAAGTGTGCATGGACGTGGCCCAGGCCATCGTGCGTGACGGCGAAGGCGCGACCAAGTTCGTCACCGTTGAAGTCAACGGCGGCGGCAATCACCAGGAATGCCTGGACGTCGGTTACACCGTGGCGCACTCGCCGCTGATCAAGACCGCGCTGTTCGCATCCGACCCTAACTGGGGCCGCATCCTGGCTGCCGTTGGCCGTGCCGGCGTACCGAATCTGGACGTGAGCAAGATCGACGTGTTCCTCGGCGAAGTCTGCATCGCCAGCCGTGGCGCCCGCGCATCGACCTACACCGAAGCCCAGGGCGCAGCGGTGATGCAGCAGGAAGAAATCACCATCCGTATCGAACTGGGTCGCGGCGATTGCAGCGAAACCATCTGGACCACGGACCTGTCCCACGAATACGTGAAGATCAACGCCGAGTACCGTACGTAAGACAGATCGCTTTCGCGGGCAAGCCTCGCTCCTACAAGGATCGCGCAATCCCTGTAGGAGCGAGGCTTGCCCGCGAAGAGGTCCGATCAGACACCAAAGATTCTGGCCTGTCCCCCCTCATCAAAAGGTCCCGAACATGAGCCTCCACCTGATCATCGGCGACAAATTGCATTCCTCCTGGTCCCTGCGCGGCGCCCTGGCCCTTGACCTGGCCGGCGCCCCGTACACCGAAGAATTGATCAAACTGAACCAGCCGGACACTCGCGAGCAGTTGCTCAAGCATTCGCCGACCGGCAAAGTCCCGTTGCTGAAAACCGAGCACGGCACCATCGCCGATTCCCTGGCGATTGCCGAGTACCTGGCCGAACAATTCCCTCACGCCGGCCTCTGGCCCAAAGACGTCGCGGCCCGCGCCCAGGCACGTTCGGCCTGTGCACAGATGCACGCCGGCTTCTTCGCCATGCGCGGCAACATGCCGTTTGACCTGAGCCGTGACGCACCGTTGTCGCCGGTCCCGGCAGACGTCCAGGCGGACATCGAACGTATGCTGGCGTTGTGGGCCGAGTGCCGTGCCGCCGCGACCGAAACCGGTCCATACCTGTTTGGCCGCGCGACCCTGGCCGATGCGTTCTTCGCACCCATTGCCGTGCGCCTTCGCACTTACCAGGTGAAGTTGCCGGTGGCGGACGAGGCCTACGTCGAAACGATCTACCAATGGCCAGCCTTCAAGGCCTGGCAAAAGGCGGGTCTGGAGGAGGTCGGGCAGTGAAACGAGTACACGTAGCCGCCGCGGTTATCCGCGAGAGCAGCGGCAAGATCCTTATCGCCCGGCGCGCCGACACTCAGCATCAGGGCGGTCTTTGGGAATTCCCGGGTGGCAAGGTCGAGGCCGACGAATCCGTGGAAACTGCGCTGGCCCGTGAGCTTCATGAAGAGCTGGGAATTGTGGTCAATGCCGCGCGACCGCTGATCAAGGTCCGTCATGACTATCCGGACAAACAAGTGCTGCTGGATGTCTGGGAGGTCTCGGACTTTTCCGGCGAACCTCACGGTGCCGAAGGCCAGCCTTTGGAATGGGTGGCGCCGCGTGATCTGCCGGGCTATGAGTTTCCGGCCGCCAACCAGCCAATCGTTGCGGCGGCGCGATTGCCTGCGGCTTACCTGATTACGCCTGAAGATCTGGAAACCCCCGCGCTGCTGCGCGGTATTCAGAAAGCCATCGCCAACGGCATCAAGTTGATCCAGCTGCGGGCGCCCAACGGCTACGACCCGAAATACCGTGATCTGGCGGTGGACGCAGCCGGGCTGTGTGCCGGCAAGGCGCAGTTGATGATCAAGGGACCGTTCGAATGGTTGGGCGATTTCCCTTCGGCCGGTTGGCACATCACCTCGGCACAGCTGCGCAAATACGCAGCGGCCGGTCGTCCGCTACCGGCGACGCGCTGGTTGGCGGCGTCCTGCCATAACGCCGAGGAACTGGCGCTGGCCGAGCAGATGGGCGTGGACTTTGTGACCCTGTCGCCGGTGCAGCCGACCCTGACGCATCCGGGGGCTCAGCCGCTGGGTTGGGATCAGGCTGCAACGTTGATCGAAGGTTTCAGCAAGCCGGTGTTCTTGCTCGGCGGTGTTGGGCCGGCGCAAGTTGATCAGGCTTGGGCGGCAGGCGCCCAAGGTGTGGCGGGGATTCGGGCGTTCTGGCCGGATTCTTTGGTGTAGCTGCCGGCCTATTCGCGGGCAAGCCTCGCTCCTACAGGGATATGCATTCTCCAGTAGGAGCGAGGCTTGCCCGCGAAGGCGTCCTTAAGAGTGCCGCTTAAACCCCGGGTTTCGCAGCAGGCTGCCACAAAATCTCCGCAATCCCCTGACGCCTGGCAATCACCCGCGCCACCACAAACAACAGATCCGACAACCGATTGATGTACGCCAGGCCAACCCCGGCCAACGGTTCAAGCGCATTCAAATGCTGACACCGGCGCTCGGCACTGCGCGCCAGGCTTCGACACACATGTGCTTGCGCAATCAGCGCCGAACCGCCCGGCAGAATGAAATTCTCCAAGGGCCCCAGCTCTTCATTCCACACATCGATCGCCGTTTCCAGGCGTTCGATTTCTGCCGCATTCAACGCCTGATATTCGGGCATGGCCAGTTCGCCACCGAGATCGAACAACCGATGCTGGCAAGGCGCCAAAACCTCGATCACTTCGTTTAATCCGGGAAACTTTCCAAGTTCCGCTTCGAGCCCGGCCAACAGCACGCCGACCTGGCTGTTCAATGAATCGACTTCGCCAATGGCCTCGATCCGCGGGTGGTCCTTGGGCACGCGGCGGCCGTCGCCCAGCCCGGTTTCGCCTTTGTCGCCGGTGCGGGTGTAGATCTTCGACAAGCGAAAGCCCATGGTTACCTCGAAAGCTGATTGAGTTCTTGAGAAACGAGCGGGGTGCTCGTCAACGGCAGGCGCAAGGTGAAACACGTGCCCTGGCCCAGGGTCGATTGCACTTCCATCTGACCCTTGTGGTTGTTGGTGATGATGAAATACGAAACCGACAAGCCAAGCCCGGTGCCCTGACCGATTTCCTTGGTGGTGAAGAAGGGTTCGAAGGTGCGTTTGCGCACGCTCTCACTCATGCCGATGCCATTGTCCTCGACCTGGATTTCCGCCCACGGTGGATTGAGTCTGGTCCTCAGGATGATCCGTCCCGGCTCGCAGCCGTCCTCGCGCTGGTGAATGGCTTGCGCAGCGTTTTTCAGCAGGTTGAGCAGCACCTGCTCAAGTTCGTTGGCGGTGCCGGGCACGGGGCCCAGAGCGGGGTCGAACTGACGAATGATCGCCTGACCCTTGAAGTCAAAGCCAATCGCCAGGTCAAAGTCGTTGCCGGCGATTTCCACGGCTTGATCGATCAGCGCCGGCAAATCGCACGGCGCCATTTGCCGGGTGCTGCGGCGGCTGAAGCTGAGCATGTGGGTGACGATTTTCGCCGCCCGGGCGCCAGCCTGTTGAATGCCGTCGAGCAGCTGCGGCACCTCACGTACTTTCAGGTACTCGTTGACTGTATCCAGCTCAACGCCGACTTGTTCGGCCTGTTCGAGGTTTTTTGGCAAGTCCGGGGACAGGCGTCGACGAATGTTCTGCACGTTGTGCAGGATTGCGCCAAGCGGGTTGTTGATTTCGTGGGCCATGCCGGCGGCGAGGCCGCCAACCGAGAGCATTTTTTCCGACTGCACCATCATTTCCTCCAGCGACAGGCGCTGGGTGATGTCGTCGATGCGGATCACCACACCACGACCGGCACCGCCCATCAGCGGGTAAAAGGTCAGGGCGTAATGCTTGGGTTCATCGTCCTTGAGCCAGGTCACGCGCTCGATCTTCGCCACCGTGTGCTGCTCGACGGTTTGCTTGAGCTGAGGCAAAAACGGTTTGAGCGGTTCGAACGCAAGAAAGATCGGCTGATTCAGCGCTTCATCCAGGCGTGTGCCGGAGAGGGCGCTGGCCTCCTGATTCCACTGCGTCACGTAGAGCTGCTCGTCGAGGGCGATCAGTGCCGACGGCATGGAGTCGATGATGCTGTTGAGGTAATTCTGGAACCCGGTGAGCTTCTTCTCGATCTTGCTGCGCACCTGGACCTCGAGTTCCAGTTTGCGGTTGGTGTGGCGGGTTTCTTCGGCCAGGCCCTGGGCCTGATCGTAAGCGGCCTGGGATTCGTCCCGTGCCCGTTTGAGTTGCTGCTCCCGTGCCTCAATGCGCGAGAGCATGGTGTTGAACGCCTCGGCCAGGCTGCCGATTTCGTCATGGTTGCCGCGTGAGGCGCGCAGGGCGTAGTTCTCCTCCCGGGTCACTTGCCGGGACAGCTCTTCGAGTTGATGGATCGGCCGGGTAATCAGGCGTTTGATCTGCCGGGCGATCACCAGCCATAACAACACGCTGAAGATCAGAATGCCGAGGCTGGCAGTCAGGGTCCCGGTGTAGAAGGCCATCGGCAGTTCGCTGCTGGCGACCAGCAGCAGATGGCCGGGCGCGGTGCCGGGGCGGGGCAGGGTGATCACTTGGTTGCTGCGAAATTCGGTGGCTTGCCAGGATTCGATGTGGCGATAACGCTCAGGCAGGCCCAAATGATCGCCACGTTGCAACTGCGCCAGCCTTTCGCCCTTGCCGTCATACAGGGCTGCCGCGCGCAGCGGTGAATAGCTGTTGAGCTCATTGAGCAGTCGCTCGGCATTTTGTGGTGACTGCAGCGCTTCAGCCACCAGGCTCGGGTTGGACACCAGTCGGCCGATGGTCTGCAAGGCCTGGGGCGCCATGCTTTCCTGGGAAATGTAGTACGCGGCGCTGATAAAGGTCAGGTTGGCGACCAGCAAAACGGTGGTCAACAGCACCAGCAGGGCGGCCAGCAGTTTCTGGCCGACGGGAAGGTTTTCAAGGCGCTGGCGCAATGGCATCAGGTTTATCGCTGAAAAGGAACAAGTGGCCAGCGTAGCCGCTGCTCAGTCGCTGGGCAATCCAAGGCTGTGCAGATGGGCGATCAACCGTGATTCAAGCTGATTGAGGTGCGGCAGGTTCAGTTGGTGTCGCGAAGCCACTTTGCAGACGTAGCCCAACAAATAACTGATTTCGGTACGGCGTTGATTCGCAACGTCCTGATACATCGACGAGAAATTGGCTGCGGTGGCGTGGATCACCCGTTCCACTTCCGGCTGGAGGTTTTCGGCGGCGGCCGGCTGGCCACAGCGTTCAAGCAGCTCGGTCAGTTCGCCGCAGAGGGTCGCGACTTCGCAATGGTGGTCCTGCAAGCCGCCATTGCGGCAATCGTGCAACACCGTCAGTGGATTGATCGCGCAGTTGAGTGCCAGTTTCCGCCAAAGCCGGGTCAGAATGTCGGTGCTCCATTCGTGGGGAATCCCGGCGGCGCTCACGTCATCCAGCCAGATCGGCGCCACGGGATGACCGGCATCCCCCAGCCAGGTGTAACCGTGACCGGCGAATACCACGCGCCAGTCACCGTCGCGATACGCGCCTTCAGTGCTCGAAGCAAAAATGCAGCGCGCTTGCGGCACCTGCGCCGCAACGGCGTCCTGACTGCCAAGGCCGTTCTGCAACAGAATCAATTCGGCGCCGGACGCGAGGCGCGGCGCCAGTCGGGCCACGGCCTGCTCGGCATCGTAGGCTTTGCAGGCCACCAGCAGGCGGTTGATCGGCTCATCGCTGTCGGTAGTTTCGCCGGGGATGGCATACGTTGTTGCTTCGCCGTGCTCCACCAGCGTCAAGCCGCCCGTAGCCTGATAAGCCTGCAAGCGCGGCGCATTCCGCACGATCAGCCGGACCGGCACCCCGGCCCGCGCCAGACGCGTGGCCCATAAAGTGCCGAGGCTGCCGGCGCCCAGAACATGCCAGGTGGTGGACATCAGCTTTTTGCTCTGTTTGAGGCGCGCATCGGACGCTCGCAGTGAATGATGGGAAAGACCCGTTATAATCAGCGCGGATTTTAACCGCAAGCCAGGCGTGCTCCATCTTGATCGAGCGCGCCCTTTATTGGAGAGATTACATGCCGTCGTTCGACGTGGTATCCGAACTGGACAAACACGAAGTCACCAACGCGGTCGAGAACGCCGTCAAGGAACTCGATCGTCGTTATGACCTGAAAGGCAAGGGCACCTTCGAGTTCAAGGAAAAGGACCTGACCGTCAACCTGACCGCTGAAGCCGATTTCCAGCTCGAAGCAATGATTGAGATCCTCAAGCTGGCGCTGGTCAAGCGCAAGATCGACGTGCAGTGCCTTGAAGTCAAGGATGCCTATGCGTCGGGCAAGCTGATGAAGCAGGAAGCCGTTCTCAAGGAAGGCATCGACAAAGAGCTGGCGAAGAAAATCGTCGCTCACGTCAAGGACGCCAAGCTCAAGGTGCAGGCCGCCATTCAGGGCGAGCAAGTGCGCATTACCGGCAAGAAACGTGACGATCTGCAGGAAGCCATCGCAGCCCTGCGCGCCAAGACGTTCGACATGCCGTTGCAGTTCAACAACTTCCGCGACTGATTTCTCAGGCGGGAACCTCTCGGCGTTTTCGGCGTCCGAGGCCCAAGCAGCGGCAGAAAGGCTGCCCCCGAACGGGAGCAGCCTTTCTGCCGCTTATTTTTTTCGTGTGCCGTGTGGCCGGAAATCAGGAGAACGTAGATGGACTTGAATGCTGAAGTGGACAACCTGGTCAAGGCGTCCCAAGCCTGGATTCCGATGATCATGGAATACGGCAGCCGGGTGCTGCTGGCGATCATCACCCTGGCCATCGGCTGGTGGTTGATCAACAAAGTGACGCAGAAGCTGGGCGGCCTGATCGCGTTGCGTAACGCTGACCTGGCGCTGCAAGGCTTCATCAGCAGCCTGGCGAACATTATTCTGAAGATCTTGCTGGTCGTCAGCGTGGCGTCGATGATCGGTGTCGAAACCACCTCCTTCGTTGCTGCAATCGGTGCGGCCGGTCTGGCCATCGGTCTGGCGTTGCAGGGCAGCCTGGCGAACTTCGCCGGTGGCGTGCTGATTCTGTTGTTCCGTCCGTTCCGTATTGGTGACTGGATCGAAGCTCAAGGTGTTGCCGGTACGGTCGACAGCATTCAGATTTTCCACACCGTACTGCGCACTGGCGATAACAAGACCATCATCGTCCCGAACGGCAACTTGTCGAACGGCATTATCACCAACACTAACCGTCAACCCACCCGCAAGGTTGTGTTTGATGTGGGCGTGGATTACGAAGCGGACTTGCAGAAAGCCCGTGAAGTATTGCTGGATCTGGCCAAGGATGATCGCATCCTGGCTGAGCCGGCTCCGCAAGCCGTCATTTCTACCCTGGGCGACAGTTCGATCACTGTTTCCCTGCGAGTGTGGGTGAAGACGGCAGATTATTGGGATGTGATGTTCATGTTTAACGAACAGTCCCGTGACCGGTTGAAAACGGCCGGTATCGATATCCCGTTTCCACAACGGGTGATTCGTGTGGTGCAGGAATCTGCGGTGCAGTAAGCAACAAGCAGGCAACAAAAAGGCCCATCCGAAGATGGGCCTTTTTTATTTGTTACCGCAAACTAACTGGATGCGATTACAAAATCGACAGTGGGTAGTCGACGATCACACGGAACTCTTTCACGTCGCCTTCACCTTCGTCGGCGTTAGCAAAGTGCCAAGCTTGACGGAAGCGAACGGACAGATCTTTTGCCGGGCCAGACTGAACAACGTACTTGGCTTCGAAGTTGGTTTCGTTGTGCTTGCCATCTTCACCGTACAGGCCGGTGTAAGCGCTGCCTGCTGGGGTGTTGGTACCGTCGATGTCCCAACCTTTCACGTAACGGGTCATGAAGCTCAGACCTGGAACGCCGTACTCAGCCATTTTCAGATCGTAACGGATCTGGGCAGACTTCTCGCCAGGGGCGTTGAAGTCAGAGTACTGGATGGAGTTGGCGAGGAAGATCGAGTCGCCACCGCGGTTGTTCTTGCCGATACCGACGTAGTCGAACGGGGTATCGCCATTAACCTTTTGGAAGGCCAGGGTGATGGTGTGCGCTTTCAGGAACGAGAGAGCAGTTGCCAGCGAGAATGCGGTGTTGCTGATGTCACCAGCTTTCGAATCACCGGTGTCGGTGGTGCGATAGATGTTGAAGTCAGTGTTCAGCGACGTGTCACCACCAAATGGAGTGGTGAGGTTCACGTTGGCGTAGTACTGGTTCCAGATGTCTTCCAGCTGGGCGCCATACAGCGATGCGGACAGGTTGTCGGTAATGCCGTACTTGCCACCGAAGTAGTCCATGCTTTTGGCTTTCACGCCAGCATAGTTTGCAAACAGGTCGCCGTCGCGGGAGTTTTTGTCCTGGCTGGAACCCGAGTAGAAGTGGCCGGCTTCGAGGTCAAGGTCTTTGACTTCGCTGCTCTGCAGTTGGATACCGCTGGCAACTTGAGGAAGGATACGGGAACCGCCAACAGCAAACACTGGAGCAGTGCTTGGCGACATGTCGCCGATTTTCAGCTCGGTTTTGGAAACGCGGAATTTAATGGCCGCGCCTGCTTTACCTTGGCTGTCGTTGACGTTGCGGCCACCGTTGGCGTTTACGACGTCGCTACGGCTCATGTTGCCCGAACCGGAAGTGCCATCGCCGCCATCCAGTTTGATGGCCAGGTAACCGAATGCATCAACACCAACGCCGACAGTACCTTGGGTGTAGCCGGAGTTGTAGGTGCCCCAGAGACCTTGGGTCCAGTCTTTGACGTCGCGGGCGCCGTCTTTGTTGTCACGGTTGAAGTAGTAGTTGCGGACCAGCAAGTTCAACGAGCTGTCTTCAACAAAACCTTTGGCTTCAGCCTGGTCACTTACGAAAGGTGCGGCCGTAGCCACTTGAGTACTGGCTGCTGCTGCAACTGCCAGTGCGATCATGCTCCACTTCATCACGCGCATCGTGATTTGCTCCTTTGGTTTTAGAAGAGTACTGCCGTCCCACCTGTTTTATTATCTGGGCGGCTCTTTCTTTTTGTGTCGGCGCAAACTTATATCACGCCGACCATGTTGGCGATACTTGCGTATCTATCCTTTCAGCTTCTTTACGACCCCGTCGCAAACAGCTTGGTAGATGTCGCAAATTTACAGCCCCAATGCAACCGGAATGACAACGTCATCGCTGTTTTCCAAGGCGTGAGCATCGGTAAAAAGAGTCCCTGGTGAAACGTTTGAATCTCCATCGGGCAACCCTGCCACTGTTTTTATTTGCCTGAAGGCTTCCACTTCCAGTGGTTGCATTGCAGGCGATGTGAGTGTGAATGCAACAAGCGTGCACAAATCAGAAAACTGCTGTTTTTTTTTCTGAACGCCTGCGTGTTACCGTAAAAACCTCATAAAACCGGGGGTTACAAGCACCTTTTAATGGGGCTTGACGCCACGGTTTGCATCGTGTTGCGCCCTCCTGGCCGACTGCGTGACAAACAAAAACGTTACCGGTTCACCCCGCCAGTGGGTAATTGGCGGATACCCGACGCACTCAGCGTAGACGCACTGTGCGGTTTTGGTGCAAAAAATTTTAATCGCTGTACTGAATTCATACAGCATGACTGCTGAGTGATTGCGAACAGGTCGTTGTTTGTCAGTCATTTCAGCGTTTTTTGCATGATCATCGGTTCTGTAATGGTGCGCCCTTGCGAAAAATGTCTCATGTCGGGGCGCGCATTCTGCAGGTCGCTCGAATTTCGATGGGCCTTCGGCCGTGGTTCGTCGTGAAGGCGGTAGTGTTCACAGGTATGCTGCCGTCCTGTCGCTTGGTGCGTCGTCCTGCGTGGAGGGGCGCTAAGCTGAAAATGATGACTAGACGGGAGTGCGCGCAGTGTTCGCTTTAGATCCACGACTTCAACAAGACACGTTACCGATCGGGGATTTCCCGCTCAGCCGGTTGCTGTTGTCCAATGATTCGAACTACCCGTGGTTCATCCTGGTACCTCGTCGCGACGATATCAGCGAGATATTTCAGTTGGATGTCGCTGATCAGGTGCAGCTCTGGAAGGAAACGACTGCGCTGGCGGAAATGCTCAAGGACTCGTTCGACGCGGATAAATTGAACGTCGCGGCCCTGGGTAACGTCGTCAGTCAGTTGCACATGCATGTGATTGTGCGCAAGCGTGAGGATGCCGCCTGGCCGGCCCCGGTCTGGGGCAAGCACCCGGCGAAGCCTTACAGTGCAGAGCAGATCGCGGTGATTCGCGAGCGGCTGCGCCTGGTGTTGACCGATGATTTTACGTTTCTGGAGGGTTGAATCATGAGCCTGGAAGAACGCGTTACCGATCTGGAGAGCCAGCTGGCCTTTCAGGATGACACCATCCAGGCATTGAGCGATGTGCTGGCGACGCAGCAGCGTGCCGTTGAGCGTCTGCAACTGCAAATGGCGGCCTTGCTCAAGCGCCAGGAGGAAATGGCCGGCCAGTTCGAAACGTTCGAAGAAGAAGCGCCACCGCCGCATTACTGAACATGCAGGCGTAAAAAAACCGCGAGCAGCCTGGCTGTTCGCGGTTTTTTTTAGCCTTGAATCAGCGTCGCGGAAGAGCGGCGATCACGTCTTCGGCTTGCAGGCCCTTGTCACGATTCATGACGGAGAACTCCACGCGCTGGCCTTCGACCAGGACGCGATGACCTTCGCCACGAATGGCCCGGAAATGCACAAAAATATCATCGCCGGAATCACGGGAAATAAACCCGAAGCCTTTGGAAGTGTTGAACCACTTCACGGTGCCGGTATCGCGGTTGGTCATGTCATAGCTTGGCGAAGCGGTGGCCGGTGAAGATTTGTAGAAGCTGATGGCCAGATGAAGAAGCACGGCGATCAGGGCCGCCACCAGGCTGAACAGTACGGCAGGTTGACCGGCGATGACAGGCATCGGCGCGAGCAGCGTCAGGGTTTGCAATACGACAGTCAGAACCAGCAGGGCGCTGACCAGGTTTTGCAGTTGATGACGCGGGCCTTTGTTCCAGTAAGGGATTACAGGTGCGAGGGTAAGGTTGAGCAGGCCGAAAAAGGCCAGGTAAAGCGCATCGGATTGTTGCAGGTAAGGAACAGCTTCGGATCGCAGGCTAGGGATGAAGGACAGCAGCAGGGCCGCTGCGCCCATTAGCAGGTGGACGATTTTCAACATTTTGATTAACTCACGTTAAGACGGATCACAAGGAAGAGCTGATGGAGCACGGTTCGCTTCAGAACAATAAGAGGCGTTGAGCACGTACTCGTTATCAGCCTATGCGCAACGCCCGGAAAAATAGGGCTTTGCGACACACTGCCTATTTAACAGCAAAGCTTGCGGCTACTCAAATCAGGGAGTCCAGCGGTGCATCGGGGGCGATATGTCGCAGGGAGCGGGGGCATTCCCGCCTGCGGTGTGGCGACAGGCTTGCTAGAGTGGTCCTGCACCTGTCGGATGAATTTGATCACCTTTAGGGGAAAAGCATGGCAATCGATATCGGTATCAGTGAAGAGGATCGCAAGTCCATCGTCGACGGACTTTCGCGTCTGCTGTCGGACACTTATGTACTTTATTTGAAAACCCATAATTTCCACTGGAATGTCACCGGTCCCATGTTTCGGACCCTGCACCTGATGTTCGAGGAGCAATATAACGAGTTGGCCCTGGCGGTCGATTCGATTGCCGAGCGCATTCGCGCGCTGGGCTTTCCTGCTCCGGGTGCCTATTCCATTTATGCGCGCCTTTCTTCTATCAAGGAGGAGCCGGGCGTGCCCAGCGCTGAAGGCATGATCAAGCAACTGGTCGAAGGGCAGGAGGCCGTCACGCGTACGGCGCGGGGGATCTTTCCCCTGCTCGACAAGGTCAGCGACGAGCCCACGGCGGATTTGCTGACCCAGCGTATGCAGGTTCACGAGAAAACCGCATGGATGTTGCGCGCTTTGCTGGATGAGTAACGCGTTCAGTGCGCGGATGGTGCCTTGCAGGCGTTGTCCGCGCGCTGTCGTTTCGGCCTCTCTTCGTTGAATGATCTTGCGCCAGTATGTGTAGGAAATTGTCCGGACTAGGACGGTCTCCATGATCCGCCTTCAGTTGTTGGCTTATCCTACGTGGATGGTCAAAAAGTCATCTGGATATAACTTTGCGCCTGCGCTTTTATAAGAATCACAGCATGACTCTTATAAGAACCAGGGATGGCAAAGGAGTGTCAACGGTATGGTTTATGAAGACAGGCGAAGCGAGGGGAGGAACGGTTCATTCAAGGATGTAAGGATCGATCCGTTTGTCAGTGAGTTCGATATGGGCCTGGCCCAGCCATTATCCCGATCCGTACGCTTGAATGGCTTTGCCACCTGCTTGCGGCTTGAGCAGGTGTATTGGGATATTTTGGGGGAAATGGCCAGGATCAATTGCTGTTCGGTCAGTGCGTTGTTGTCTCACGTGGATCGAGAAGTGCATTTGCGTCACGGCGGGGTGAAGAATTTCAGCGGGCTGGTGCGGGTTGTCTGCGTTGTGCACAGCCTGAAGGAAGGGAGTTGCGTCGTCATGGCCTAGCCGTGATGGCGGAATGCATCGTGTGTCAGTCTGTGCAGTCTTACGGCTGCACAGGCTGCATTTAATGGATATAATCCCGCTCTTTGCCGCAAAACCCAGCGTGCGCGGTAGCAATCTGATCGCCGAGACAACCCCCATGCCGATGTACGACTATCAATGTGCTTCCTGTGGTCATCAGTTGGAAGCCATTCAAAAGATCAGCGCAGCACCGCTGGTCGACTGCCCTGCCTGCCAGGCGCCAGAGCTCAAGAAGATGCTGTCCATGCCGGGCTTCCGCCTTAGCGGCACCGGCTGGTACGAAACCGATTTCAAGACCGGTTCCAAGAAGAACCTGGCCGGCGGCGATAAAGCCGACTAGGGTCTGGAACCTGAGTTGAACGACACGTGCGAGCTCTTGCACCATCCCGTGTGCAAGGCCTCTAACCGAATTTCGAATTACGAGAAGTGAAACCACTACCATGATGCGCAGCCATTATTGCGGCCAACTGAACGAAAGCCTGGAAGGCCAGGAAATTACCCTTTGCGGATGGGTTCACCGTCGCCGTGACCACGGTGGGGTGATTTTCCTCGATATCCGTGATCGTGACGGTCTGGCCCAGGTGGTGTTCGACCCGGACCGCGCTGAAACCTTCGCCGCCGCCGACCGCGTGCGCAGCGAATACGTGGTTAAAGTGACCGGCAAGGTCCGCCTGCGTCCGGCCGGTGCCGGCAACGCCAACATGGCGTCGGGCATGATCGAAGTGCTGGGCTACGAGCTGGAAGTACTGAACGAATCGGAAACCCCGCCGTTCCCGCTCAACGAATACTCCGAAGTGGGCGAAGAAACCCGTCTGCGCTATCGCTTCCTTGACCTGCGTCGCCCGGAAATGGCCGAGAAGCTGCGTCTGCGTTCGCGCATGACCACCAGCATCCGTCGTTACCTCGACGAGAACGGTTTCCTCGACGTCGAGACGCCGATCCTGACCCGTGCCACCCCTGAAGGCGCACGTGACTACCTGGTGCCGAGCCGTACTCACGCCGGCTCGTTCTTTGCCTTGCCGCAATCGCCACAGCTGTTCAAGCAGCTGCTGATGGTGGCCGGCTTCGACCGTTACTACCAGATCGCCAAGTGCTTCCGCGACGAAGACCTGCGTGCCGACCGTCAACCTGAATTCACCCAGATTGACATCGAAACCAGCTTCCTCGATGAAAAAGACATCATGGGCCTCACCGAAGGCATGATCCGCAACCTGTTCAAGGAAGTGCTGGATCTGGAATTCGGTGAATTCCCGCACATGACCTTCGAAGAGGCCATGCGCCGTTACGGTTCCGACAAACCGGACCTGCGTAACCCGCTGGAACTGGTGGACGTTGCCGACCAGCTCAAAGAAGTCGACTTCAAGGTCTTCAGTGGCCCGGCCAACGATCCGAAATGCCGTATCGCTGCCCTGCGTGTTCCTGGCGCAGCGAGCATGCCGCGCAAGCAGATCGACGACTACACCAAGTTCGTCGGCATCTACGGTGCCAAGGGCCTGGCGTACATCAAGGTCAACGAGCGCGCCAAAGGCGTTGAAGGCCTGCAGTCGCCAATCGTCAAGAACATCCCTGAAGCCAACCTCAACGTGATCCTCGATCGCGTTGGCGCAGTGGATGGCGACATCGTGTTCTTCGGTGCCGACAAAGCCAAGATCGTCAGCGAAGCCTTGGGTGCACTGCGGATCAAGGTCGGTAACGACCTGGACCTGCTGACCTGCAAGTGGGCGCCAATGTGGGTCGTCGACTTCCCGATGTTCGAAGAAAACGACGACGGCAGCTTCACTGCCTTGCACCACCCGTTCACCGCGCCGAAATGCACCCCGGAAGAGCTGGAAGCCAACCCAGCGACCGCCTTGTCCCGTGCCTACGACATGGTTCTGAACGGTACCGAGCTGGGTGGCGGTTCGATCCGTATCCACCGCAAGGAAATGCAACAGACGGTATTCCGCCTGCTGGGTATCAATGAAGCGGAACAGGAAGAGAAATTCGGCTTCCTGCTCGACGCCCTGAAATACGGCGCGCCGCCGCACGGTGGTCTGGCCTTCGGTCTGGACCGTCTGGTGATGCTGATGACCGGCGCCCAGTCGATCCGTGAAGTGATCGCCTTCCCGAAAACCCAGAGTGCTGCCGACGTGATGACGCAAGCACCGGGTGTGGTCGATGCCAAGGCATTGCGCGAACTGCACATTCGTCTGCGCGAAACGCCAAAGGCTGAGTAAGGCTGACCCTGAAGGCGCATCCTCATGGGATGCGCCTTTTCTTCAGGTCGAGATTTTTTGTTTGCTGGCCGGCACTCCGTGTGTGGCGGGCAATGTTTCAAAGAGAATTCGGAGCGAGTTATGGCGGGTCATTCCAAGTGGGCGAACATCAAGCACCGCAAAGAACGTCAGGATGCCAAGAAGGGCAAGATTTTCACCAAGTGGATTCGTGAACTGACCGTTGCTGCCCGTCAGGGCGGCAGTGATCCGGGCTCCAACCCGCGTCTGCGACTGGCCCTGGACAAGGCGCTGGGCGCGAACATGAGCCGCGACATCATCGATCGCGCGGTGGCTCGCGGTGCCGGTGCAGCCGACACCGATGACATGGTCGAGTTGACCTACGAAGGCTACGGCCCGGGTGGCGTGGCGGTGATGGTCGAGTGCATGACCGACAACCGCAACCGCACCGCAGCGGCTGTTCGCCATGCGTTCAGCAAGTGCGGCGGTAACCTGGGTACCGACGGTTCCGTGGCTTATCTGTTCGAGCGCAAAGGGCAGATTTCCTTCGCGCCGGGTGTGGATGAAGACGCCTTGATGGAAGCGGCGATGGAAGCCGACGCCGATGACGTGGTCACGAACGAAGACGGCTCCATTGACGTGTTTACCTCGTTCGCCGGTTTCTACTCCGTGCGTAATGCGCTGGAAGCCGCCGGTTTCAAAGGTGATGACGCGGAAATCGTCATGCTGCCGACCACCAGTGCCGAACTGGATCTGGAAGGCGCCGAGAAAGTCCTCAAGCTGATCGACATGCTCGAAGACCTGGATGACGTGCAGAACGTCTATTCCAACGCGGATATCCCCGAGTCGGTGGCCGCACAGCTCGGCTAAGGGCTCACACCATCATG
Source organism: Pseudomonas sp. PDM02 (assembly GCF_014852285.1). NCBI lineage: Bacteria > Pseudomonadati > Pseudomonadota > Gammaproteobacteria > Pseudomonadales > Pseudomonadaceae > Pseudomonas > Pseudomonas sp. PDM02. Next base: position 26,973 of record NZ_JACVBL010000018.1, read on the forward strand.
TAGGAGCCGGCTTGCTGGCGATGAGGCCCTCAAGTCTTGCACTGCCTTAAGGCCGTCATCGCCAGCAAGCCGGCTCCTACAGATCGGGTCGCATTCCCGTAATGTGTCATCAGCAGGCCCCACCCTCTTAAGCCGCAGGCGTTATGACTTTAATTCTTGGTATCGACCCCGGTTCGCGCATCACCGGCTATGGCGTGGTACGCGATACCGGGCGTGGCTGCGTGTACGTGGCGTCGGGCTGTATTCGTACCGGTTCCGGCGAGTTGCATGAGCGTTTGCAAATCGTCTATCGCGGCGTGCGTGAAGTCATTCAGACCTACGGCCCGGTGACCATGGGCATCGAAAAGGTGTTCATGGCGCGCAACGCCGATTCCGCGCTGAAACTCGGTCAGGCCCGAGGCGCGGCAATCGTTGCCGGCGCCGAAGAGAATCTGGAAATCGCCGAATACACGGCCACCCAGGTCAAACAGGCAGTAACCGGGACAGGCGCGGCGAATAAAGAGCAGGTGCAAATGATGGTGATGCACATGTTGAAACTCACCAGCAAACCGCAAATCGATGCCTCGGACGCCCTGGCCATTGCCATTTGCCATGCTCACACCCGTTCCAGCCTGTTGCCTCATGGTCTGGGCACGGCACGCAGTCGTGGCGGGCGCCTGCGTCTCTGATAGCATCAGCAGTCATTTTTACGGAATGAGGGTTTTGTGCCTGTGTTGTCGGCGCAACACCCTCGTTCTGTCAGTCGCCAGCCACCAAACTGGCCAACGCTCAAGGATCTGAAACGTGATTGGACGCTTGCGCGGCACACTGGCTGAGAAACAGCCGCCGCACCTGATTCTGGATGTAAACGGTCTGGGGTATGAGCTTGAAGTGCCCATGACCACGCTGTATCGCTTGCCGTCGGTCGGTGAACCGCTGACGTTGCACACCCATTTGGTCGTACGCGAAGACGCGCAGTTACTCTATGGTTTCGCCAGCAAGCGTGAGCGAGACTTTTTTCGCGAGTTGATTCGTCTCAATGGTGTAGGGCCGAAATTGGCCCTGGCGTTGATGTCGAGTCTGGAAGTCGATGAGCTGGTACGTTGCGTGCAGTCCCAGGACACCTCGGCCCTGACCAAGGTGCCGGGCGTGGGCAAGAAGACCGCCGAGCGTTTGCTGGTGGAACTCAAGGATCGCTTCAAAGCGTGGGAAACCGTGCCGGCGATGTTCGCCCTGGTGCCAAACCAGCCTGGCGGGCCGGATATTGCGCCGGTCGCCACTGCGGAAAATGACGCCGTCAGCGCGCTGATTTCCCTGGGCTACAAGCCGCAGGAAGCCAGCAAGGCGATTTCCGCGATCAAGGAGAAAGGTTTGAGCAGTGAAGACATGATTCGCCGTGCCCTGAAGGGAATGATCTAAGTGATTGAAGCTGATCGTCTGATAGCCGCCACGCCGGGCCCGCGCGACCGCGAGGAAGTCCAGGATCGGGCGATTCGTCCTGTCAGTCTGGCCGAATACATTGGCCAGCCGACCGTTCGCGAGCAAATGGAGCTGTTCATCCAGGCGGCCCGTGGGCGTAACGAATCCCTGGATCACACTTTGATCTTCGGCCCGCCGGGCCTGGGTAAAACCACCCTGGCCAACATCATCGCCCAGGAAATGGGTGTGTCGATCAAAAGCACCTCGGGCCCGGTTCTGGAACGTCCGGGTGACCTGGCTGCGCTGCTGACCAATCTCGAGCCGCACGACGTGCTGTTTATCGACGAAATCCATCGGTTGTCGCCGATTGTCGAAGAAGTGCTGTACCCGGCCATGGAAGATTTCCAGCTCGACATCATGATCGGCGAGGGCCCGGCTGCCCGTTCGATCAAGCTGGATCTGCCGCCGTTCACGCTGGTGGGGGCGACGACGCGCGCCGGCATGCTGACCAACCCGTTGCGCGACCGCTTCGGCATCGTCCAGCGTCTCGAGTTTTACAGCACTGCCGACCTGGCGACGATTGTCAGCCGTTCGGCGAACATTCTTGGCTTGCCACTGGATCCCGAAGGCGCTTTCGAAATCGCCCGCCGGGCTCGTGGCACCCCGCGGATCGCCAACCGACTGTTGCGCCGGGTGCGTGATTTCGCCGAAGTCCGGGCCAAGGGCCACATCACCAAGCCGATTGCCGATCTCGCCTTGAATCTGCTGGATGTCGACGAGCGTGGCTTCGATCACCAGGACCGGCGTCTGCTGCTGACCATGATCGAGAAGTTCGACGGTGGACCGGTGGGCGTCGACAGTCTGGCCGCCGCGATCAGCGAAGAACGTCACACTATTGAAGACGTGCTGGAACCGTATCTGATCCAGCAGGGCTACATCATGCGCACGCCGCGGGGGCGGGTGGTCACCCGGCATGCGTACCTGCACTTTGGTTTAAACATTCCGTCACGATTGGGCGAGATGCCCGTGGTAGACGAGTTCCTTGATGCAGTGGACGATTAATTAATCTTTGCGCGCTTATTTTTCGGGCATTGTGCTGTCCCAGGACCGTACTTTCGCGAGAAAGCCGCAGATCAATGAAAAACAGTTGCCTGGCCGGATTGGCAACCTGAGGAGTAAGCACTAGAGTATGCGCGCGCAAAACGGGCTTGAGCCTTTCGCACATCGTTGTCGCGTTTATTACGAGGACACCGATGCGGGCGGCATCGTGTATTACGTTAATTACCTCAAGTTTATGGAACGGGCTCGAACCGAGCGGCTCCGGGAGCTGGGCTTTGCCCAATCCCAGCTGGCAGGGGAGGACCTGTTGTTTGTCGTGCATTCCAGCGAAGCGCGTTACCACGCGCCGGCGCGACTGGACGACGAGCTACTGGTAAGCGCTGAAGTAATCGAATTGAACCGTGTCAGCCTGCGCTTTAAACAGCAGGTCAGGCGAGCCACGGATAATGCGCTGCTCTGTGAAGGGCAGTTTTTGGTGGCCTGTGTGCGCACTGAAAGTTTAAAACCCCGGGCCATTCCCGAAGCTCTACGTGCGGCCTTTGCCGACGTGAGCGGCGCGGGTACACACTCAAAGCAGGAGATAAAGCGTGGAAGCTAACGTCGTCGACCATTCCTCCATGTGGAGCCTGGTCAGCAATGCCAGTATCGTGGTGCAACTGGTAATGCTGATCCTGGTAGCCGCATCGGTGACCTCATGGATCATGATCTTTCAGCGCAGCAACTTGCTGCGCGCCGGTCGACGCGCCCTGGAGAGCTTCGAAGAGCGCTTCTGGTCGGGTATCGACCTGTCCAAACTGTACCGTCAGGCCGGCAGCAACCCGGACCCGGATTCGGGCGTCGAGCAGATCTTCCGTGCCGGCTTCAAGGAATTCTCCCGTCTGCGTCAGCAGCCAGGCGTTGACCCGGAAGCGGTCATGGAAGGCGTGGCCCGCGCCATGCGCGTCGCCATCTCCCGCGAAGAAGAAAAGCTCGAGCAGAGCCTGCCGTTCCTCGCCACTGTCGGTTCCGTCAGCCCTTACATCGGTCTGTTCGGTACGGTCTGGGGCATCATGAACTCCTTCCGTGGCCTGGCAACTGCCCAGCAAGCGACCCTGGCCACTGTGGCTCCAGGTATCGCCGAGGCACTGATTGCAACTGCGATCGGCCTGTTCGCCGCCATCCCTGCCGTTATCGCTTACAACCGTTTTGCCGCTCGCAGCGAAACGCTGATCGGCCGTTACTACACCTTCGCCGATGAATTCCAGGCGATCCTGCACCGCAAAGTGCACACCAGCGAAGAATAAGCAGGTAATTTCCAATGGCTTTAATCGCTCGAGCTCGCAAAAAGCGCAAGCCGGTTGCCGAGATGAACGTAGTGCCTTACATCGACGTGATGCTGGTACTGCTGGTCATCTTCATGGTGACCGCGCCGATGCTCAATCAGGGCGTGAAAGTTGATCTGCCCAAGGTTTCCAGCGAAGCCTTGCCGCAGGACAACAACACCCAGGTCCTGACCATTTCGATCAAGGCTGACAAGACCTACTACTGGAACCTTGGCAGCGAAGTCGACACTGAAAAGCAGCAGGACAGGGCAATGACCTTGCCTCAGATGACTGATGCGGTGACCAAGATCATTCGCGCCGGGACTGAAGGCGGCAAACGTACCCAGGTGTTCATCCGCGGCGACAAAACCGTCGATTACGGTTCCGTCATGGGTGCCATGGGCGGATTGCAGAAGGCCGGGGTCGGTAATGTTGGCTTGATTACCGAGGCACCCTGATGCAGCAAATGCGAGAGCCATCCGCCTCGGAAAGCTACTTCTGGCCTAGTGTCCTGGCGATTGTCTTGCACGTGCTGGTTTTCGGCATGCTGTTCGTCAGTTTTGCCTTCACACCGGAGCTGCCGCCGGCCAAGCCGATTGTCCAGGCGACCCTGTACCAACTGAAGTCGAAAAGCCAGGCGACCACCCAGACCAATCAGAAGATTGCGGGTGAGGCGAAGAAATCCGCCGCGCGCCAGACCGAAGTCGAGCAGATGGAACAGAAGTTGATCGAGCAGGAAGCGATCAAGGCTGCGGAACAAAAGAAGGAAGACGCGGCTCAAAAAGCCGAAGAATCCAAGAAGGCCGACGAGACCAAGAAAGCGGAAGAGGCTAAAAAGGCTGATGAAGCCAAAAAAGCCGATGAAGCGAAGAAGACCGCCGAGGCCAAAAAGGCTGAAGAGAAACAATTGGCTGATATAGCCAAGAAGAAGTCTGAAGAAGAAGCCAAGAAAGCGGCTGAAGAAGAGGCCAAGAAAGCGGCCGCGGAAGAAGCCAAGAAGAAGATCGTCGAAGACGCGAAGAAGAAAGCCGCGGAAGACGCCAAGAAGAAATCTGAAGCTGAAGAGGCGAAGAAGAAAGTCGCCGAAGATGCGAAGAAGAAAGCTGCTGCCGATGCTGCGAAAAAGAAATCGCAGGAAGCGGCACGTAAATCCGCCGAAGAGAAAAAGGCTCAGGCCCTGGCAGATTTGCTTTCCGACACGCCTCAGCGTCAGCAGGCCTTGGCGGATGAGCAGGGTGACGAAGTCGCCGGCAGTTTCGATGACCTGATTCGTGCTCGTGCAGCGGAAGGCTGGGCTCGTCCACCTTCGGCACGCAAAGGCATGACGGTCGTGTTGCAAATCGGCATGTTGCCGGACGGTACGGTGACTTCGGTCAGCGTGTCCAAGTCCAGTGGTGACGGTCCGTTTGACGCGTCGGCAGTTGCTGCGGTCAAGAATATTGGACGTTTGACAGAAATGCAGGGAATGAAGCCGAGTGATTTCGCTCCGTATCGTTCATTCAAGATGACATTCACACCTGAGGATCTAGCCTTGTGAGAAACCTTCTTCGAGGAATGCTTGTCGTGATCTGCTGCCTGGCAGGGATTGCGACGGCAGATGAAAAAAACATTCTGGTCACCAGCGGCAGCGATCGGGCTACTCCGATCGCCGTCGTACCGTTTGGCAACCAGGGCGGCAGCGTGTTGCCGGACGACATGGCCGAAATCATCGGTAACGACCTGCGCAACTCGGGTTACTACTCGCCGATTCCAAAGCAGAACATGATCAGCCAGCCGAGCCAGGCCAGCGAAATCATCTTCCGTGACTTCAAGGCGCTAGGCGCCCAGTACGTCATGGTCGGCAGCATTGCTCCGGCGGGCGGTCGCCTGCAGGTTCAATACGCTCTGTTCAACGTCGCCACCGAACAGCAAGTGCTGACCGGCAGCGTGTCGGGCAGCGTTGATCAACTGCGTGACATGTCGCACTACATCGCGGATCAGTCGTTCGAAAAACTCACCGGTATCAAAGGTGCGTTCTCGACACGTCTGCTGTACGTGACTGCAGAGCGTTTCTCCGAGAAGAACACGCGCTACACGCTGCAGCGTTCTGACTATGACGGTGCCCGTGCCGTGACCCTGCTGCAATCGCGCGAGCCGATCCTGTCGCCGCGTTTTGCACCGGATGGCAAGCGCATCGCTTATGTGTCGTTCGAGCAGAAGCGTCCGCGCATCTTCATGCAGAACATCGATACCGGTCGCCGTGAGCAGATCACCAACTTCGAAGGCCTGAATGGCGCGCCAGCCTGGTCGCCGGATGGCAATCGCCTGGCGTTGGTTCTGTCGAAAGACGGTAACCCGGATATCTATGTGATGAACCTGGGTTCGCGTCAGCTGACCCGTGTCACCAACGGTCCTGGCATCAACACCGAACCGTTCTGGGGCAAGGATGGTAATACCCTTTACTTCACCTCCGACCGTGGCGGCAAGCCACAAATCTACAAAACCAGCGCCAGTGGCGGTGGTGCGGAGCGTGTGACTTTCATCGGCAACTACAACGCCAATCCGAAGCTTTCGGCTGATGAAAAGACCCTGGTGATGATTCACCGCCAGGATGGCTTCACTAATTTCAAGGTGGCGGCCCAGGATTTGCAGCGCGGAAGCGTAAAAATCCTCACTGATAGCACTCTGGACGAGTCGCCTACTGTTGCGCCCAACGGCACCATGGTAATCTACGCCACCCGCCAGCAGGGCCGGGGAGTCTTGATGCTCGTGTCCATTAATGGACGCGTAAGGCTCCCGCTTCCTACCGCACAAGGCGAAGTCAGAGAACCTTCCTGGTCCCCTTACCTGAACTGACGCGGCGCTACACGTTGTACTTAACACACTGGGGTTCATTAGGAGTTTCACGATGGAAATGCTGAAGTTTGGTAAATTTGCTGCGCTGGCTCTGGCCATGGCTGTAGCTGTAGGTTGCTCGTCCAAAGGCGGCGACAACGCCGGTGAAGGCGCTGTTGATCCAAACGCTGGTTACGGCGCTAACACTGGTGCCGTTGATGGCTCCCTGAGCGAAGAAGCTGCTCTGCGCGCAATCACCACCTTCTACTTCGAATACGATAGCTCGGACCTGAAGCCAGAAGCCATGCGCGCTCTGGACGTTCACGCCAAAGACCTGAAAGCAAACGGCGCTCGCGTTGTTCTGGAAGGCAACACCGACGAACGTGGTACTCGTGAGTACAACCTGGCACTGGGCGAGCGTCGTGCGAAAGCCGTTCAACGCTACCTGGTACTGCAAGGTGTTTCCCCAGCTCAGCTGGAACTGGTTTCCTACGGCGAAGAGCGTCCAGTTGCTACCGGCAACGACGAGCAGTCCTGGGCTCAAAACCGTCGCGTCGAACTGCGTAAGTAATTCGTCATGCGAACGTGCCGTCGTGCTGTAACTGTTTTGGCTCTCAGCCTCGCACCGCTTGCGGTGTGGGCTGCGGTTCCTGTGGTCGATAATGACTCCGGCTATAACAATAGCGGGAGTAGTTATCCGCCTGCGGGTTACGGTACGAACGGCGCCTATGCCGGGGGAGGGGTTTCGGCCCCTGTCTCGGCACAGGGCGAGCTGTTCAACCAACTGCAATCGATGCAGGAGCAGATCTCGCGCCAACAAGGTGTGATTGAAGTTCTGCAAAATGATGTAGCGCGCATGAAGCAGGAAAACCTGGAGCGATACCAGGATCTTGATCGGCGCATAGGAACCGGCGTTGCACCAGCCGCGACTCCTGAGAATTCTTCTACCGGTGGCGATCTGAATGCCCCCGGCGCAGCAGCGGGTGCAGGGGCGGCAGCCGCTCAGGCTCCGGCCGCGGGTAGCGAACCGGCGGATCCAGCGAAGGAAAAACTGTATTACGATGCAGCCTTCGACTTGATCAAGGCCAAGGATTTCGACAAAGCCAGTCAGGCTTTCTCCGCTTTCCTGCGCAAATACCCGAACAGCCAATACGCGGGCAATGCCCAGTACTGGTTGGGCGAAGTAAACCTGGCCAAAGGCGATCTGCAAGGTGCAGGTCAGGCATTTGCCAAGGTTTCGCAGCTGTACCCAAAGCACAACAAAGTGCCTGATTCGCTGTACAAGCTGGCTGATGTAGAACGCCGCCTCGGTCATCCCGACAAGGTAAAAGGCATTCTGCAACAGGTCGTGTCCCAATATCCGGGCACTTCCGCCGCTCAGCTTGCCCAACGTGATCTGCAACGCATGTAAGCCTGCTTGACCCATTTCGAAGAAACCCGCGCTTGTCGCGGGTTTTTTCGTTAGAATTCACGCCCTTTTTATGAAATACGCTTTTTGGGGCCTGCGCGTTGGCGAGGTTCCTTGAAGTGCTGACGGAGGCGGACAGCCTGTTTAGCTGTTACGCCCGTGGCGACTATGCAAGACACATTGAGAATCACCGAAGTTTTCTACTCGTTGCAGGGGGAAACGCGGACTGCCGGGCTGCCCACAGTATTTGTGCGCCTGACCGGTTGCCCATTGCGTTGCCAATACTGCGACAGCGCCTATGCGTTCACTGGCGGTACTGTCCGAACGCTCGACGACATCCTCGAGCAAGTGGCCGGTTTCCGCCCGCGTTATGTGTGTGTCACCGGCGGAGAGCCGCTGGCGCAACCCAATGCCATCCCATTGCTCAAGCAGTTGTGCGACGCCGGTTACGAAGTGTCACTGGAAACCAGTGGTGCGCTTGATATCTCGGCGGTAGATTCACGCGTGAGTCGCGTTGTCGACCTGAAAACCCCGGGTTCGAAGGAAGCGCATCGCAACCGCTATGAGAACATCGAGCTGCTCACCCCCAACGACCAGGTGAAGTTTGTCATCTGCTCGCGGGAAGACTACGACTGGGCCGTGTCGAAGCTGATTCAGTACGGTCTGGATCGCCGAGCCGGTGAAGTGCTGTTCTCGCCAAGCCACCATGACCTGAATGCTCGGGATCTGGCTGACTGGGTGGTGGCGGACAACCTGCCAGTACGTCTGCAACTGCAGCTGCATAAATATCTTTGGAATGACGAGCCGGGGCGCTGATATGACTGAACAAACGAATACTGCTGAAAAACGTGCGGTCATCCTGCTGTCCGGCGGCCTCGACTCGGCGACGGTCGTGGCCATGGCTCGCGCTGAAGGCTATAGCTGCTACACGATGAGCTTCGATTACGGTCAGCGGTCTCACGCTGAATTACACGCCGCTGAGCGTGTTGCCCGGGACTTGGGTGTGGTCGAGCACAAGGTCATCGGTTTGAACCTGAACGGCATCGGTGGCTCGGCACTGACCGACAGCAGCATTGATGTGCCGGAAGAGGCCGGTGAAGGCATCCCTGTGACTTACGTGCCTGCTCGCAACACCGTGTTTCTGTCCCTGGCGCTAGGCTGGGCCGAAGTGCTCGGGGCGCGCGACATCTTCATTGGTGTTAACGCTGTCGATTACTCCGGCTATCCGGATTGCCGTCCTGAGTTCATCGAGTCCTTCGAGCGCATGGCCAATCTGGCGACCAAGGCCGGTGTCGAAGGCAATGGCTTCCGCATTCAGGCGCCCCTGCAAAACCTGAGCAAGGCGCAGATCGTCCAGGCGGGCGTGAAGCTCGGCGTCGACTACGGTCTGACCGTTTCCTGCTATCAGGCGGACGATAAAGGCTACGCGTGCGGCAAATGCGACAGCTGCCGACTGCGTGCGGAAGGCTTCGCAGCCGCCGGAATCAGCGATCCAACACCTTATTTTTGATTTATTTCAAATTAGGTGTTGAATAGTCCTTAAAAATCAGTATTATACGCGCCACCACACAGCGGGTCGTTAGCTCAGTTGGTAGAGCAGTTGGCTTTTAACCAATTGGTCGTAGGTTCGAATCCCACACGACCCACCATTTTTGTAGCAGTTTTAAAAGTCTGGAAGGCCCACGAAAGTGAGGATTTCCGGATTTTTTTTTGCCTGGAAGAAAGTGCGCAGCGCGGACGGAGCAGTGGTGTATGGCTTTCGTAGGCGTGTGACTTCGTAAGGGCCATGGCAGGCGCCATTTTCGACATGGATGTTCAGAATGACAGGCTCATCTGACATACTGTGACAAAGTGGAATTGGCAGAGACATAAAGAGATGAAAGCCCGGATCGGGGCTCTCCTTCTGCCGTCCAGGCAATAGGGTTTCAACTTTTTCTCACCGTGGTTTTCATTGAAACTCCGAAAACCTAATGAGCCAAGGCCAAAACTTACCCAGTCGGAGCAGGCATGAGCACTGAAAAAATACTCTTCAATCGTCCATACATGACGGGTAAAGAGCTGTACTACATCGCAGAAGCCAAGTTTGGGAATATGCTGGCGGGTGATGGCTCCTTCACCAAGCGTTGTCATCAATGGATTGAACAAAGCACGGGCTGTAATACCGCGCTCCTCACTCATTCGTGCACCGCCGCACTTGAAATGGCTGCATTGTTGCTGGATATACAGCCTGGCGATGAAGTGATCTTGCCGTCCTATACGTTCGTTTCAACCGCCAATGCCTTTGTACTGCGCGGTGCGATCCCTGTATTTGTGGATATTCGTAAAGATACATTGAATCTGGATGAGAAGCTGATTGAAGCAGCCATTACTCCCCGGACCAAAGCTATTGTTCCTGTTCATTATGCGGGCGTGTCCTGTGAGATGGATACGATCATGCATATTGCTCGTAAGCATGGTCTCAAAGTAGTGGAGGATGCTGCCCAGGGTGTAATGTCCAGCTATAAGGGGCGTGCACTTGGGAGTATTGGTGATCTCGGTGCATTCAGCTTTCACGAAACAAAGAATGTGATTTCGGGTGAGGGCGGTGCGCTTTTAGTTAACGAACCACAGCTTTCGTTGCGCGCTGAAATTATTCGTGAGAAAGGCACTGATCGCAGTCGCTTCTTTCGTGGGCTGGTAGATAAATATACCTGGCAGGAAGTAGGTTCTTCATTTTTGCCAGGAGAGTTGATTGCCGCATTTCTTTGGGCTCAACTGGAAGAGGCCAAAAGTATCACCGATCGACGATTGGCAGTCTGGGACTACTATCATGCTGCCCTTGCTCCTTTGGAGCAAAAGGGCTTGTTGCGTCGTCCAATTGTGCCGGAAGACTGTCAGCACAATGCGCATATGTACTACGTGTTGCTGGCGCCAGGTGTTGATCGACAGGCTGTCCTGGAAGCGTTGAAGCAAAACGATATATCCGCAGTGTTCCATTATGTTCCTCTTCATTCGTCACCAGGCGGCCTGCGCTACGGACGAGTTCATGGTTCCATGGACAATACGGATGCACTTTCAGAGTCTCTATTGCGACTACCTCTTTGGGTCGGCTTGGCACCAGAGCAGCAAGATAAAGTCGTGGACGTCTTGGCGCGGGCTATTAGTTAATCTACGTGTTTTGTGAAGAGTTGCAGTGAGATTCAATGGCGAACAGGGTGCCATTCGTGGCATCCGTGCCTATGGTGCGTGAGGTTGATATCTCCGGAACAGGCATATTGAAGTTCGTTTTCATAACAGAGATTTAGACATTATGTTTTTTGCGGTGCTAAAGCAGGTATCTGAAAGAATTTCGGCCAGTTTGGCTCTGAAGATAGTTTTTGTGGTGCTGGCATATTTGTCTTACGCCTTTCCCATGATTTACGCCTACTTTGAATCTGTCAATTTCATCTATGTAAACGCCTGGGATGAGGAGACTTATTTAAGCTATCAAGGCGCATTGGGTTCTTTGACAGTGCCTGGGTATTGGGCATCCGGGGCGATCGTTTATACCCTACAAAATCTGGGGTTGAGTGGGGGAGAAATCAATATTCTGTTTGATTGTCTCTTGACGCCAGCCACATTTTTCTTGCTTGTATTTATTCTTCGTCGGTTGAATGTCAACTATGGGCGGGCATTGATATACGCAGCGATAGTTTTGTTTTCTCCCATTATTTTTAATTTCGGTAATCCGCTTATAGCGCATCTGACCAGAGATTATGGTGTATTCGGTTACGGCTGGGAATATTACCAATCGGCGTTGAGAACGCCGGAGCCACAGTTGTCATATTTTTTTGTTGTGTTGGCGGTTTCGGCTTTTTTAAAAACAGGGCGCTTGCTTTGTTTGTTTGTGTTGTTGCCGTTGTTATATTTCTATGTGGGGGTACCTTATGCGTACTTCCTCGTCTGTGGTTTTATCTTGCTGCATTCATGGTTCTTTAATAAGAGCCTGAGCTATTTGCGAATAGGTATCGCCTGCGTGGCGTCTTATTTGGCTTTGTCTTTCGGTTTTATGTTTTTTGATTTTCTGTTTTTGTCAAAAGATCCATTTATTTCCGCGATGTCGGATGGTTATATAAAAAGCCATGTGCCGATGTTGCCAGTTTCCGGCCTTGTAGCGCTTGGTTTTTTCTTGGTTCAGTTTGCTCTTTCCCGTCGATACGCTATAAAAGACACTTGGCATGTATATAGCCAGTTTTTTATTGCTCTTTCGTTGTTCCTTGTTTGTAATGTGCACGTTGTCTCTGGGGTTATGCTGTCGTACAAGAATTATATTGATTACTCCACCAGTCTTGTGGCTGGGGTGGCAATAATTATTTTTCTTGATTTTCTAAGGTGTCATGCGATCAAAGGTGCGAGGCTTGCTTGTTTTGCTGTCGCCTCGATTATTTTATATCTTACGTTCAAGGCTTATGGGTTCAACTTCAGTGAGCTGGAGTACACGTATTTCCGTGGTTTGCAGTTCAAATCGGTTGAAGAATATAAGGCGGCCTCAGGCGATCCGATGTCGATCGTTATTCAAGACAGTGATTTGTCTGCCAAGCTGCCTTACTCGGTTTCGATGATGGCGGTGCCACTATTCTCCTATCAGTACAACTTTCCTTTGGTTGCTAACGGATGCCGTGCTGTTCTTGAACGAATGGAAACAGTTGCCGATACTTTGAAGAGCCGTTCACAAGGCGATTCATCGTTGAAAGTTGACTATTTTGACGCTTCGATCAAAGCGTTTTCGGGACAGAAGTATGTGCCGCTTGAAAAGCAAAGGGATTTCCCCGCAAACGTGATTTGCAAAAAACTGCCCATGGATGGGGATGTCAAAGTGCTAGATGCTCAATTCAAGGATAACGGCTGGATCACCATCAAGTTATTTTGATTCGTGCACCGAAAAGCGGTGGTGGCCGGGTTTTTAATCGTCCGCCACCACTCAATCTGTTAGTACTGGCAGATTTCTCGCTTCAAGAATCATGACCGACAAGGCGTTGTGTATCGGAATCAGCTTGAAATGGTCTTTTGTCTCCAGGGGATATTCTGTAGCCTTGCGCAGCTTCAACGCTGTCCATGCCTGATGAATACTCACTTTCCCGGCGGTACCCCTGAAGGGTCCGGAGCCGGGTGTATACTCGACTTTCGCGCGTAAGCGCTTGCAGGTCTTGCGAACATGACGCAGATTTCCGAACGCCTTCTGGTTCAAGCCCACCTCGACGCCAAGCAGCCCAAGCCGCTGACGGTCGAGGAAGAGGCCTATTATCGCGCTGCCATTGCTGCCGAGCTCAAGGCTCAGGACGCGGTGCTGGTTGCACACTTCTATTGTGATCCGGTTATTCAAGCCCTGGCTGAAGAAACCGGTGGCTGTGTCTCCGACTCGCTGGAGATGGCCCGTTTCGGCAATGCTCACCCGGCCAAGACCGTTGTGGTCGCCGGTGTGAAATTCATGGGCGAAACCGCCAAAATCCTCAACCCTGAAAAACGTGTGCTGATGCCGACCCTGGAAGCGACCTGTTCGCTGGACCTGGGTTGCCCGGTGGACGAGTTCTCGGCGTTCTGCGATCAGCACCCAGAGCGTACCGTGGTGGTGTATGCCAACACCTCGGCAGCGGTCAAGGCCCGGGCAGACTGGGTTGTGACCTCAAGTTGTGCGCTGGAGATCGTTGAAAGCCTGATGGATAACGGCGAAACGATCATCTGGGGCCCGGACAAGCACCTGGGCACCTACATTCAGCGCCAGACCGGTGCGGACATGTTGCTGTGGGACGGGGCCTGCATCGTTCACGAAGAGTTCAAGTCCAAGCAGCTCGAAGACATGAAAGCGCTGTACCCGGACGCGGCGATTCTGGTGCACCCGGAATCACCGACGTCGGTGATCGAGCTGGCGGACGCTGTCGGTTCCACCAGTCAGTTGATTGCAGCGGCGCAGAGCCTGCCGAACAAGACGCTTATCGTTGCCACCGACCGTGGCATCTTCTACAAGATGCAGCAGTTGTGCCCGGACAAGGTGTTCATCGAGGCGCCAACAGCGGGTAACGGCGCGGCGTGCCGCAGTTGCGCGCACTGCCCGTGGATGGCGATGAATACGCTTGAGCGCACGCTGAAGGCCTTGAAAGAGGGGGCGAACGAGATCTTTGTCGATCCGGCGTTGATCCCTCAGGCGATTCGCCCGTTGAAGCGGATGCTCGACTTCACTCAGGCTGCGCGGATGAAGCTGGCCGGGAACGCCTGATAGCTGTCAGGCAAATTGAAAAACCTGTGGGAGCGAGCCTGCTCGCGATGGCGGAATGTCAGCAAACATTAATGTCGGCTGACACTCCGTCATCGCGAGCAGGCTCGCTCCCACAATGGTTTTACGCTATCCGATTATTTGGTCTTCTTCGGGATCCGCACCAGCTGGGTGCCCGAATAGATGTCATGCCAGCTACGTTTCTGTTTGTCGAACAGCGACCAGATGAATCCAAGGCCGACGCACAGCAAGGATGCGATCGACACGACAAAACGCAGCAGTGCCTGCCACAGGCTGATGGATGAGCCATCGGCGTTCTGCACGCGGATGCACCAAACCTGCATGCCCAGGGTCTGCCCGGACCAGGTCCAGAACTTGGCGAAGAAGCCGAACAGCACGAACAGCAACACCGTCGACAGCAACGGATCACCGTCCAGCGCGCCGGCTTCGGTCAAGGTGCGCATTTTGTCTTCGCCGATGATCGCCATCTGGATCATCTTGTAGAGGCCGCTCGTGACGATCAGCAGGGCAGTGCACAACAGAAAGTCATAGAACATCGCTGCCAGGCGACGGCCCAGGGTCGCGGCGGGAAAGTCGCCCTGAGGGTTGAGCAGGTGTTTCGACATGGCAGGGCTCTCGACGGAAAAAGAAGCCATTTTACGGATTTACGCGCACAAAAAAGCCCCTGATGTCAGCATCAGGGGCTTTTTCGTAACAGAAGGTTAGGCTTCTGCTTGTACTTCGTCAGCCTGCATGCCTTTCTGGCCTTGCACGGCGATGAAGGTCACTTTCTGGCCTTCTTTCAGGCTCTTGAAGCCGTTGCCCTGAATAGCGCGGAAATGCACGAACAGATCCGGACCGCTTTCTGGAGTGATAAAACCAAAACCTTTCTCGTCGTTAAACCACTTGACGGTACCGCTCTGACGTTGGGACATTTCTTATTTCCTTTGACGCAAAAATTAATGACAGTCTCCTTCTCATGAAAGAGTACTGGGGCTGGTTGCAGGAGAGTAAGAAGACGTCGAACGGGATGTAGCTAACTTGTAGGCTACTGCCCAGGTCACGATTCCAAGCGACCCATGCAAACACAGTGAACAAACTCTACGCCAACTACGGGAGAAAAAACAAGCCCTGTGAGAGGCCCGGTTTTACTCAGGTTGCTGGCCATTAGTGTTTCACTAGTTCCGGCTTATTCGATGCGGCGGTTCAATTGTTTTCGATTGTTATAAGCAGCGTTCATAAACGAAAGCTTGCACTGTTTTATGGCGGTTGCGTTACACATTAGTGCACTGTTAACGCAACCGCGTTACTTATAGAAACAGTCAATCAACCACGATAGTAGCGTTGTGCAACGAATGGCATTTTGCTTACAAGCAAAGGCACCTTTTTCCCACGAACAATTGCGAACACAGGTGTGTCGATGGCGATGTATGCGCTGTCGAGGTAACCCATGGCCAAAGGACCGCTCAAGGTCGGACCGAAACCGCCGCTGCAAACGCTACCGATGATCTCGCCTGCTTCGTTGACGATTTCTGCACCCTCGCGCACGGGTGTGCGTTCCTGCGGTAACAGGCCTACACGCTTGCGGCTGACACCGGCTTGCTGCTGGGCGAACACGGTTTCAGCGCCAGGGAAACCGCCGGCCCGCGCGCCATCGGCACGTCGAGGCTTGGAGATGGCCCACAGCAGGCTCGCCTCAATCGGAGTGGTGTCGGTGTTCATATCGTGGCCGTAGAGGCACAGGCCGGCTTCCAGACGCAGCGAATCACGAGCGCCCAGGCCAATGGCCGCAACTTCCGGTTCGGCCAGCAGGGCGCGGGCCAACGCTTCGGCATTGGCTGCCGGCACGGAGATTTCGAAACCGTCTTCGCCGGTGTAACCCGAGCGGCTGACAAAGCAGTCCACGCCCAGCAACTTCACGCGGGCGAACTGCATGAACGTCATCTTCGCCACTTCCGGCGCCAGGCGCGCGAGCACCGTGACGGCGGCCGGACCTTGCAGGGCCAGCAGTGCGCGCTCTTCGAACAGCGGCTCGATGGTGCATTGGTCGCCGATGTGTTTGCGCAGGTGCGCGAGGTCCTGATCCTTGCAGGCGGCGTTGACCACCAGGAACAGTTCGTCGTTACCGAGGTTGGCGACCATCAGGTCATCGAGGATGCCGCCCGTCTCGTTAGTGAACATGGCGTAGCGCTGCATGCCCACCGGCAGGTCGATAATGTCCACCGGCACCAGGGTTTCCAGGGCCTTGGCGGCATTGGCGCCGGTCAGGCGGATCTGGCCCATGTGCGAAACATCGAACAGCCCGGCCTGATCACGGGTGTGCTGGTGTTCCTTCATGACGCCCAGCGGGTACTGCACCGGCATGTCATAGCCGGCAAACGGCACCATGCGGGCGCCGAGTTCGATGTGCAGTGCGTGCAACGGGGTTTTCAACAGTTGTTCGGTGGACATATCCAGCTCCTGAAAAAGTGTGCAGATGCAGTGAGCGCGCATCAGCACTCGATAATGTTGACCGCCAAACCGCCACGGGCGGTTTCCTTGTATTTGCTTTTCATGTCGGCGCCGGTCTGGCGCATGGTGCGGATGACTTTGTCGAGGGAGACGAAGTGCTGACCGTCGCCACGCAGGGCCATGCGCACGGCATTGATGGCTTTCACCGAACCCATGGCGTTGCGCTCGATGCAAGGCACTTGCACCAGCCCGCCGATCGGGTCGCAGGTCAGGCCGAGGTTGTGTTCCATGCCGATTTCGGCGGCGTTTTCCACTTGCTGCACGGTGCCGCCAAGCACTTCGCACAACGCGCCGGCCGCCATCGAACAGGCCACGCCGACTTCACCCTGACAGCCGACTTCAGCACCGGAGATCGAGGCGTTTTCTTTATAGAGAATGCCGATGGCGGCAGCCGTCAGCAGGAAACGTACGACGCCGTCTTCGTTGGCGCCGGGGATGAAGCGCATGTAGTAGTGCAAAACCGCCGGGACGATGCCCGCCGCGCCGTTGGTCGGCGCGGTGACCACGCGCCCGCCATTGGCGTTTTCTTCGTTGACCGCCAGGGCGTACAGGTTGACCCAGTCCAGCACCGACAGCGGATCGCGCAGCGACGATTCGGGGTTCTTGCACAGTTGCCGATGCAGCGCTGCCGCCCGCCGCTTGACCTTCAAACCGCCGGGCAGGATGCCTTCGTTGCGGCAACCGGCGTCGACGCAATCCTGCATCACTTGCCAGATTTTCAGCAGGCCGGCGCGGGTTTCCGCTTCCGGGCGCCAGGCGCTTTCGTTGGTCAGCATCACCTGGCTGATGGACAGACCGTAGGTGGTGCAATGAGTGAGCAGATCCTTTGCGCTTTTGAACGGGAAGGTCAGGGGGGTGGCGTCTTCGACGATACGGTCGGCGCCGGCGGCGTCTTCATCGACGACGAAACCGCCGCCGACCGAGTAGTACTCGCGGCTGCGGATCTGCAGGCCCGCCGCGTCGAATGCGCGGAAGATCATGCCGTTGGGGTGATAGGCCAGCGGTTTGCGGATCATCGCCAGGTGTTCTTTCTCGTTGAACGCAATGCTGTGTTCGCCGAGCAGGTTCAAGCGACCGTTGCCACGAATGTCTTGCAAACGGGCGGCGACGGTTTCGGTGTTCACGGTGTCCGGGTGTTCACCTTCCAGTCCGAGCAGCACAGCCTTGTCGCTGCCGTGGCCCTTGCCCGTGGCGCCGAGCGAGCCGTAGAGCTCGACTTTGACGCAGGTGGTCGCGGCCAGCAGCCCTTCACGGCGCAAACCTTCGACGAAGCGCGCAGCAGCGCGCATCGGGCCGACGGTATGGGAGCTGGAGGGGCCGATGCCAATCTTGAACAGGTCGAACACGCTTAACGACATGGTTGTTCTCCGGTTTCTTGTTATAGGAATTGGCGAGAATCTTGTGACTAGACACGGTCCCTGTAGGAGCTGGCTTGCTAGCGATGGCATCGACGCGGTGCATCATTTAGACCGAGGTGATGCCATCGCCAGCAAGCCGGCTCCTACAGGTTTTGTGGCGTTCTTGCGAGGGCGGACATGCCGCCCCTATAGATCAAGCGTAGCTTTCGATCGACGGGCAAGCGCAAACCAGGTTGCGATCACCGAAGACGTTGTCGACGCGACCGACCGGCGGCCAGTATTTGCCTTCGATCAACGACGCGACCGGGTACACCGCTTGCTCACGGCTGTACGGATGGGACCACTCGCCGACCAGTTCCGCCGCAGTGTGCGGGGCGTTTTTCAGCGGGTTGTCGTCCTTGTCCAGGGTGCCGTTTTCCACTGCGCGGATTTCTTCGCGGATGCGGATCATGGCGTCGCAGAAGCGGTCCAGTTCTTCCTTGGATTCGCTTTCGGTCGGCTCGATCATCAGCGTGCCTGCGACCGGGAACGACATGGTCGGGGCGTGGAAGCCGAAGTCGATCAGGCGCTTGGCAACGTCATCGACGCTGATGCCACTGCTGTCTTTCAACGGACGCAGGTCGAGGATGCATTCGTGCGCAACCAGGCCGTTGCTGCCGGTGTACAGCACTGGATAGTGCTCTTCGAGGCGACGGGAAATGTAGTTGGCATTGAGGATCGCCAGTTGCGAAGCGCGCTTGAGACCCGCGCCACCCATCATGCGAATGTACATCCAGGTGATCGGCAGAATGCTCGCGCTGCCGAACGGTGCCGCGCAGACCGCGCCTTCCTTGCGCTCCATCTGGGCGTGGCCCGGCAGGAACGGGGTCAGGTGCGATTTCACGCCGATCGGGCCGACACCCGGGCCGCCACCACCGTGAGGGATGCAGAAGGTCTTGTGCAGGTTCAGGTGGGACACGTCGCCGCCGAACTTGCCCGGTGCGCAGAGGCCGACCATCGCGTTCATGTTGGCGCCGTCGATGTACACCTGGCCGCCGTTGTCATGAATGATGCCGCAGATTTCGCGGATGCCTTCTTCGAACACGCCGTGGGTCGACGGGTAAGTGATCATCAGCGCAGCGAGGTGTTCGCGGTGCTCGATGGCCTTGGCGCGCAGGTCTTCGATGTCGACGTTGCCACGTGCGTCGCACGCGGTCACGACCACACGCATGCCAGCCATGTTGGCGGTAGCCGGGTTGGTGCCGTGGGCGGACGACGGGATCAGGCAGATGTCGCGACGGTCTTCGCCACGGCTCTGGTGATAAGCACGAATGGCCAGCAGACCGGCGTATTCACCTTGCGAACCGGCGTTCGGTTGCAGCGAGATCGAGTCGTAACCGGTGGCGGCGCAGAGCATCGCTTCCAGTTCGTCGGTCAGTTGCTGGTAACCGGCGCTTTGTTCGGCTGGGGCGAACGGGTGCAGGGCACCGAATTCAGCCCAGGTCACCGGGATCATTTCGCTGGCGGCGTTGAGTTTCATGGTGCACGAACCCAGCGGGATCATGGTGCGATCCAGGGCCAGGTCCTTGTCGGCGAGCTTGCGCAGGTAGCGCATCAGCTCGGTTTCCGAGTGATAACGGTTGAACACCGGGTGGCTGAGGATCGGCGATTGGCGAACCAGTGCAGCCGGGATCGCGCTGACCACTGCCGCTGCGATGGCAGCGAAGTCCGGCAGCGCTTTGCCGTCGGCAAACAAGGCCCACAGGGTTTCGACGTCAGCTTGCGAAGTGGTTTCGTCGAGGGACAGGCCCAGACGCTCGCCATCGACTACGCGCAGGTTGATCTGCTGCGCACGCGCCTTGTCATGCAGTTTGGCGGTGTTGGCGCCGGTGTTCAGGGTCAGGGTGTCGAAGAAGCTGGCTTGCTCGACGGTCAGGCCCAGTGCGCTCAAGCCCTTGGCGAGGATCGCGGTCAGGTGATGAATGCGGTTGGCAATCTGCGTCAGGCCTTTCGGGCCGTGATACACGGCGTACATGCTGGCGATGTTGGCCAGCAGAACCTGCGCGGTGCAGATGTTGCTGGTGGCCTTCTCGCGACGGATGTGTTGCTCGCGGGTCTGCATGGCCAGGCGCAGGGCCGGCTTGCCGAAACGGTCCACGGAGACACCGACCAGACGGCCCGGCATGTCGCGCTTGAACGCATCTTTGGTAGAGAAGTAAGCCGCGTGCGGGCCACCGAAGCCCAGCGGCACGCCGAAGCGTTGTGCGCTGCCGATGGCCACGTCGGCACCGAACTCGCCCGGTGGGGTCAGCACGGTCAGGGCCAGCAGGTCGGCAGCGACGGCAACCAGTGCGTTGGCAGCGTGGAAGCGCTCGGTCAGTGCGCGGTAGTCGAAGATGTCACCGTTGCTGGCCGGGTATTGCAGCAGGGCGCCGAAGAACGGCGTCACGTCAGTCAGTTCAAGCTCGTCGCCGACAACCACGTCGATGCCTAATGGCTCGGCACGGGTGCGCAGCACGTCGAGGGTCTGCGGGTGGCAATGCACGGAGGCGAAGAACGCGTGGCTGCCTTTGTTCTTGCTCAGGCGCTTGCAGAAGGTCATGGCTTCGGCAGCGGCGGTGGCTTCGTCCAGCAGCGAGGCGTTGGCGATCGGCAAACCGGTCAGGTCGCTGATCAGGGTCTGGAAGTTCAACAGCGCTTCGAGACGGCCCTGGGAAATTTCTGGCTGGTACGGGGTGTAGGCGGTGTACCAGGCCGGGTTTTCCAGCAGGTTGCGCAGGATCGGCGACGGTGTGTGGGTGCCGTAGTAGCCCTGGCCGATGTAAGTCTTGAACAGCTGGTTCTTGGCAGCGATGCCTTTGATCAACGCCAGGGCGTCGGCTTCGCTCAGGCCGTCTTCGAGGCCGAGCACGCTGGTGCCTTTGATGCTGTCCGGAATGACGCTGGCGCTCAGGGCTTCCAGCGAGTCGAAACCGAGGCTGTTGAGCATCGCTTGCTCATCGCCGGAACGCGGGCCGATGTGGCGCGCGATGAATTCGTTGGCAGTGCTCAGATTGATTTGAGTCATGTGCGTGCTCCTCAGGCTTCGGCGTTGGCTTTGATCAGACGGTCGTAGGCGTCCTGATCCAGCAGTTTGGCGACAGCCGAGGCGTCAGTTGGCTGGAAGCGGAAGAACCAGCCTTCGCCCAGCGGATCTTCGTTGACCAGTTCCGGGCTGCTGTCCAGCGCCGGGTTCACTTCCAGCACTTCACCGTCGAGTGGCATGTACACGCCGCTGGCGGCTTTTACCGATTCCACGGTGGCGGCTTCTGCGCCTTTGTCGTAGGACTGCAGCTCAGGCAGTTGTACGAAAACCACGTCGCCCAGGGCGTTCTGCGCGAAAGCGGTGATGCCGACGGTGACAGAGCCATCAGCTTCGGTACGCAGCCATTCGTGATCTTCAGTAAAACGCAACTCGCTCATGGAAACTCCTAAGGGGGCCAGACTCGTCTGGTGGACGCGATTGAATGCTTGGGCGTAAGCCCTGATTTATGAGTGGTTACTAAGCAATTTCGCGGCCAATTTGATTTTATTGTTATAAATCAACTGGTTAGGAGTTTGTTTTGAGGATGGTTTTTTGATCGGTGTAGCGAAATCGCTACAGTCGAATGCGAACAAAAAAGTATAGGTGGATCAAAGCCTTGTGCAGCGGTGATCCGAAGCGGGTGTATCGATATCGTTCCACTGTAGCGCTTTCAGTACAGATGGAGGTCGTTTTCAGACGCTATTCCTGAGGATGCCCACCGACCTGTAGGAGCCGGCTTGCTGGCGATGGCGTCTTCAGCATCGCCATCGCCAGCAAGCCGGCTCCTACAGGCCGAGGTTTATCGAAAGAATCCGTTCGAACCAACAGCTATTACGGCTTGTTGGGGATGCCGTACTTACGCAACCGATGGGCAATCGCGGTGTGGGAGGTTTGCAGGCGGCTGGCCAGTTGCCGGGTCGAGGGGTAGCTGACGTAGAGTTTTTCCAGCAGGGTCTTTTCGAACTCTTCCATCGCCTGCTCCAGGCTGTCGACTTCTGTGTCGCTCTGGCGCGCCACGGAGGTACCGGCGATGTCGAGGTCGCCGATGTCCACCAGGCTGCTTTCGCAAATCGCCGCGGCGCGAAAGATCACGTTCTGCAGTTGCCGCACGTTGCCCGGCCAGCGGTTGCCCAGCAACGCCGGGTAAGTGCCCGGCGCCAGGCGACACACCGGTCGCTGAATCTGCGCGCAGGCCTGCTGCATGAAATAGCGCGCCAGCAGCAGAATGTCCTGGCCGCGTTCGCGCAGCGGCGGGACTTCGACATTGAGCACGTTGAGGCGATAGAACAGGTCTTCGCGGAACGAGCCTTCGCTGACCATTTTTTCCAGATCGCGGTGCGTGGCGCTGAGGATCCGCACGTTGACCTTCACTTCACGATCACCGCCCACCCGACGGAAGCTGCCGTCGTTGAGGAAACGCAGCAATTTCGCCTGCAAATACGGCGACATTTCGCCGATCTCATCGAGAAACACCGTGCCCTGGTTGGCCAATTCCATTAGCCCCGGCTTGCCGCCCCGTTGCGCGCCGGTGAAGGCGCCGGGGGCGTAGCCGAACAGCTCGCTTTCGGCGAGGTTCTCTGGCAATGCCGCGCAGTTCAGTGCCAGGAACGGTGAACTGTGCCGCGCGCTGATGGCGTGACAGGCCCGGGCGACGAGTTCTTTGCCGGTGCCGGTTTCGCCCTGGATCAACAGCGGCGCATCGAGGGCTGCAACCCGCTGCGCACGCGCCTTGAGCGTACGAATCGCCGGGGATTCGCCGAGCAGCGCATCGAACCCTTCGGCATGGTCGTGGTGCAGCGCCGAGAGGCGTTCGCCGATGCGGTTCGGTTGATACAGCGTCAGCAGGGCGCCGGCGTCGGTGATCGGCGTGGCGTCCAGCAACAAGGTCTGGCCGTTGACGGTGATCTCCCGCAGCGGCAGACGAAAGCCATGCTCCAGCAAGGCATCGAGCAATGCGGGATCGGCAAACAGGTCAGCGACACTTTCACCGGCCGGTTCGCGACCGTACAAGGCAATCAATGCCGGGTTGGCCAGCAGCACCTTGCCGGCGCTGTCCAGGGCCAGTACCGGGTCGGTCATGGCCGCGAGCAGCGCATCGAGTTGCAAGTGCCGACGTTGGCCGGGAAGGATGTCGACCACCGTCATCGCTTGCACGCCGCGCACGCTGAGCAAGGCGTCGTGCAGCTCTTCGAGCACGTCCGGGCTCAGGGTCGGGGCGTCGATGTAGACGTTGGGCGGAACCATTTCCACCGCATCCAGATTGAGATTGCGCCCACCGAGCAGGGCCAGGACTTCCTGGGTGATGCCGACGCGGTCGATGAAGCTGACGTGGATACGCATGGGGCGGTTTTTTTATCTGACGTGCGGAGGGTGGCAAGTATGCCTTGGAGGAGGGGTTCAGGTGAAATCCGCTGATGGGATCGCCACTCTGTAGGAGCCAGCAAGCTGGCTCCTACAGGTTTTGTGTTGTGCAGGGGCGTGGGTTATTCGAAGTGTTCGATGTTCACCGGGTCGCCGGATTTCATATCCAACTGCTTGCGGATGTCTTCGAACATCAGATCGTAATGCTTGTGAACCGAGCCGATCTGACTATGGGTCTTCGGAATCCCGTACTTCTCGGCGATTTTCGTTACGTTGTTGGCGAAGTTGTAGGCTTCCTCCTTGCGCAGAAAGAAGGGCTCCTTCACGTCCTTTCCTTGAATACTGCCATGCAGGGTGAACTGAATTCCTTTCTCCCCCTTGGGATTCTTGCTGACTTCATAGTCGAGGTGCACGTTGTAGCTGACATCGTCCGGTGTCAGTGCATGGCGCTCAATGTGCAGGTGACCGGGCTCGAACTGTGCCATTGACGGTTCTCCTTATAAATAAGTAATGCCAGGTTTTGCCGTGCTGATGCGGGTACCGGCCGTGCCCTGGACGATCGCCTCGATGTCCGAGAGTGAACCGATCACCGCGACCTTTCCAGTATGGCGCGCGAACTCGCAGGCTGCCTGAACCTTGGGTCCCATGGAGCCGGCGGCGAAGCCGAGTTTTTCCATTTCGTCCGGGTGCGCCTGGCCGATGGCCTTTTGTGTGGGTTTACCGTAGTCGATGAAGGCCGCGCTGACGTCGGTGGCAATCACCAGCAAATCGCTGTCCAGCTGTTCGGCCAGCAGCGCCGAGCACAGGTCTTTGTCGATCACCGCTTCCACGCCTTGCAGCTTGCCGTGGGCGCCGTACATGGTCGGGATGCCGCCACCGCCGGCGCAAATCACGATGCTGCCTTTTTCCAGCAGCCACTTGATAGGGCGGATTTCGAAGATGCGTTTCGGTCTCGGGCTGGCCACCACGCGACGGAATTTGTCGCCGTCCGGGGCAATCGCCCAGCCTTTTTCGGCGGCGAGTTTTTCTGCTTCGGCCTTGGCGTACACCGGGCCGATGGGTTTGGTCGGGTTCTGGAAGGCCGGGTCGTTGGCGTCGACTTCGACCTGGGTCAGGAGCGTGGCGAAGGGCACTTCGAAGTCCAGCAGGTTGCCCAGTTCCTGTTCGATGATGTAGCCGATCATGCCTTCGGTTTCGGCGCCGAGCACGTCCAGCGGGTAAGGCGACACCGAGGTGTAGGCCGCCGCCTGCAACGACAGCAGGCCGACCTGCGGGCCGTTGCCGTGGGCGATGACCAGTTCGTTGCCGGCATGGATCTTGGCGATCTGTTCGGTGGCGATCCGGATGTTGGCGCGTTGGTTGTCCGCGGTCATGGGTTCACCACGGCGGAGCAGGGCGTTACCGCCCAGAGCAACGACGATACGCATGATTCAGTCCTTCTAAACAAAGAAATGGCGAGCGACCCGGAGCGGACCCTTGTAGGAGCCGGCTTGCTGGCGATGGCATCTGCTCGGTCTGTCAGATGCACCGCGGTGATGCCATCGCCAGCAAGCCGGCTCCTACAGGGTTAGCGCAGGAACCGGGTCAGCCGTTACAGGTCAGCCAGGGTCGACACCAGGATCGCCTTGATCGTGTGCATGCGGTTTTCCGCTTGCTCGAAGGCGATGCACGCTGGCGACTCGAACACGTCATCGGTGACCTCGATGCCGTTGGACAGGTGCGGATACTGCTCGGCAATCTGTTTACCGACCTTGGTGTCGCTGTTATGGAACGCCGGCAGACAGTGCATGAACTTGGTGCGCGGGTTGCCGGTGGCTTTCATCAGTTCCGCGTTGACCTGGTAGGGCAACAGTTGCTGGATGCGTTCGGCCCAGGCTTCGACCGGCTCGCCCATCGACACCCAAACGTCGGTGTGGATGAAGTCCACGCCCTTGACCGCTGCTTTCGGGTCTTCGGTCAAGGTGATGCGGGCGCCGCTTTCTTCCGCGTATTTCTTGCAGCGCGAGACCAGATCATCAAGGGGCCACAGGGCTTTTGGCGCGCAGATGCGCACGTCCATCCCCAGCTTGGCGCCGATCAGCAGCAGCGAGTTGCCCATGTTGTTGCGCGCGTCGCCCAGGTAGGCGTAGCTGATTTCGTGGATCGGCTTGTCCGCGTGTTCACGCATGGTCAGCACGTCGGCGATCATTTGCGTCGGGTGGTACTCGTCGGTCAGCCCGTTGAACACTGGCACGCCGGCGAACTTGGCCAGTTCCTCGACGATTTCCTGCTTGAAGCCACGGTATTCGATAGCGTCGTACATGCGCCCCAGTACCCGGGCGGTGTCCTTCATGCTTTCCTTGTGGCCGATTTGCGAGGAATTCGGGTCGATGTAGGTGACGTTGGCGCCCTGATCATAGGCCGCGACTTCGAAGGCGCAACGGGTGCGGGTCGAGGTTTTTTCGAAGATCAGCGCGATGTTGTTGCCTTTGAGGTGTTGTTGCTCGGTGCCGGTGTACTTCGCGCGTTTGAGGTCACGGGACAGGTCGAGCAGGTAACGCAGCTCACGGGGCGTGTGGTGCTCCAGGCTGAGCAGGTTACGGTTGTGGATGTTGAACGCCATGATGATTCTCCTTGAGTTCGGTAATCGGCCCGGCCGCTACCGGGTCAGTGCGGCCGGGGGGATGGTCGTTTAGTAGTCGATTGGGTCGCGGATGATCGGGCAGGTCATGCAGTGGCCGCCGCCACGGCCGCGTCCCAGTTCACCGGCGCTGATGGTGATGACTTCCACACCGGCCTTGCGCAGCAGGGTGTTGGTGTAGGTGTTGCGGTCATAGCCGATGACCACGCCGGGTTCCACGGCCACCACGTTGTTGCCGTCGTCCCACTGCTCGCGTTCGGCGGCGAAGCTGTTGCCGCCGGTTTCCACCACGCGCAACGCTTTGAGGTTCAATGCCTTGGCCACCACATCGAGGAAGTTGCCTTCTTCGCGACGGATGTCGATGCCCCCTTGTTTGCCTTCATCCGGGCGCAGGGTGAAGCCGACGATCTGGTTCACCACTTCCGGGAAAATCGTCACCAGGTCGCGGTCGCAGAAGCTGAACACGGTGTCCAGGTGCATGGCCGCGCGGGACTTCGGCAGACCGGCGACGATGACTTTTTCGACGGCCTTGTTCTTGAACAGGTTCAGGGCCAACAGGCCGATGGCCTGACGGGATGAGCGTTCGCCCATGCCGATCAACACCACGCCGTTGCCGATCGGCATGACGTCGCCGCCTTCAAGGGTGGAACTGCCGTGTTCCTGGTCCGGATCGCCGTACCAGATTTCGAAGTCGGCGTTGGTGAACTGCGGGTGGAATTTGTAGATGGCGGTGGTCAGCAAGGTTTCCTGACGGCGCGCCGGCCAGTACATCGGGTTCAGCGTCACGCCGCCGTAGATCCAGCACGTGGTGTCGCGGGTGAACTGGGTGTTGGGCAGCGGCGGCAGAATGAAGCTGGAGTGGCCGAGGAAATCGCGGAACATCTGGATGGTCTTGCCGCCGAAACTGTCCGGCAGGTCATCGGCGGAGACACCGCCAATCAGGAACTCAGCGATCTTGCGCGGCTCCAGGCTGCGCAGCCATGACTTCGTTTCATCGATCAACCCCAAGCCGACCGAATTGGCGGTGACCTTGCGTTCCAGAATCCAGTCGAGGGCTTCAGGAATCGCGACGATGTCGGTCAGCAGGTTGTGCATTTCCAGCACGTCGACCCCGCGTTCACGCATCTTGGTGACGAAATCGAAATGGTCACGCTTGGCCTGGGCGACCCACAGCACATCATCGAAAAGCAGTTCGTCGCAGTTGTTCGGGGTCAGCCGCTGGTGGGCCAGGCCGGGGGAGCAAACCATGACTTTGCGCAGTTTGCCGGCTTCGGAATGTACGCCGTACTTAACTTTTTCCGTGGTCATTACAGTGATCCTCCAGATGACAAAACAATCGGGTATTACAGGGTCAGGAAGCCGTCATACAGCCCGTAAGCTGCCACCAGGGCGCCCACGATGACGGCTGCAAAAATCAGCTTCTCGACGTTGGTGAAAATCGGTTTGCCGAGTTCTCGCTTGGCCTTGGCGAACAGGATGACCCCGGGCGCATAGAGCAGGGCAGACAACAGCAAGTATTTGGTGCCCCCTGCGTAGACCAGCCAGACCGCGTAGATCACCGCGATGGCACCGATGAGCAAATCCTTCGAGCGTTCGCCCGAGTCGTTTTCATAACTCTCGCCGCGCACCGCCAGCAGCAGTGCATAAGCCGCGGACCACAGATACGGCACCAGAATCATTGAAGTGGCGAGGTAGATCAGCGACAGGTAAGTACTGGCGGAAAACAACGTGATGATCAGGAACAGCTGCACCATCGCGTTGGTCAGCCACAAGGCATTGACCGGCACATGGTTGGCGTTCTCCTTGCGCAGGAATTCCGGCATGGTGTGGTCCTTGGCGGCGGCGAACATGATCTCCGCACACAACAGCACCCATGACAGCAACGCACCGAGCAGGGAAATGATCAGGCCGACGCTGATCAGCACCGCGCCCCAGTGACCGACCACGTGCTCCAGCACCGCGGCCATCGACGGGTTCTGCAGTTTTGCCAGTTCCGGTTGGGTCATGATGCCCAGCGACAGCACGTTCACCAGCACCAGGAACAACAGCACGGTGATGAAGCCGATCACGGTGGCTTTACCGACGTCGCTGCGCTTTTCCGCCCGCGCCGAGAAGATGCTCGCGCCTTCGATGCCGATGAACACCCAGACGGTGACCAGCATCATTTTGCGCACCTGGTTCATCACGCTGCCCAGGTCGGGGTTTTTCACGCCCCAGATGTCAGCGGTGAAGATGTCGAGCTTGAAGGCGAAAATCGCGATCAGCACAAACAGTAGCAGCGGCACGACCTTGGCGACGGTGGTCACCAGGTTGATGAACGCCGCTTCCTTGATCCCGCGCAGCACGAGGAAGTGCACGCCCCAGAGCAGCAGCGACGCACCAATCACAGCGGCAACGGTGTTGCCTTCGCCGAAGATCGGGAAGAAGTAGCCGAGGGTGCTGAACAGCAGGACGAAGTAACCGACGTTACCGAGCCAGGCACTGATCCAGTAACCCCACGCGGAGGAGAAACCCATGTAGTCGCCGAATCCGGCCTTGGCGTAGGCGTAGACCCCGCCGTCCAAGTCAGGTTTGCGATTGGCGAGTGTCTGGAACACGAAGGCGAGTGTCAGCATGCCTACGGCAGTGATGGCCCAACCGATCAGCACCGCGCCGACGTCGGCACTGGCGGCCATGTTCTGGGGCAAAGAAAAGATCCCGCCACCAATCATAGAGCCGACAACCAACGCAACAAGTGCACCGAGTTTCAGTTTTCCGGGGGATTCAGACATTGCATGACTCCAATGCAGGAGAAGAGAGACAACAGAGTAGTTCTGTTAGCAATTCAGTCAGCTGACTTAGATCAGTGCATGGCCACATTCCATTGTTAATGAAAGACTTATGAACCTTTTCCGGGCATAACGGTATTTCCGGAAAAGCCCGGTCCAGAGGCCTCGACTCATACAAAAGGAATAACTCCAATTGCTTGGAACTTTTACGCTAGTTCGTTTTCTGCGTTCCGCAAATTTTTGACGCCGGTTTCAGGTATGGAATCGATTAATTAAGATTGACCCACAAATTCGCTCTTTGCCAAGACGCTAATAGAATCATCCGCTATAAATAACGGACATGACTTGGCGTTTTCTAATAAACGTTATTACGCTGTACCTATTTAGTTAAAACCAACCATGTGACGGTTTCCCGGCCGTGGTCATTCCCCGGTCACATCGGGAAAAATGGAGACGCAGGCATGTCGCAACCGACGCAAAAACTTCGCCTGAGCGCACTGATCGCGCTGGTGGTTGGATCGATGATTGGCGGCGGGATCTTTTCCTTGCCGCAGAACATGGCCGCCCGTGCCGATGCCGGCGCGATATTGATCGGTTGGGCCATCACCGCCGTCGGAATGCTGACGCTGGCCTTCGTGTTCCAGACGCTGGCCAATCGCAAACCCGAGCTGGATTCCGGGGTGTACGCCTACGCGAAGGCAGGGTTCGGCGACTACATGGGGTTCTCGTCCGCGTGGGGGTACTGGATCAGCGCCTGGCTGGGCAACGTCGGTTACTTCGTTCTGCTGTTTAGCACTCTCGGGTACTTCTTTCCGGTGTTTGGCCAGGGCAACACGCCCATCGCCATCGGTTGCGCCTCGGTCCTGCTGTGGGCCGTGCATTTTCTGGTGCTGCGCGGGATCAAGGAGGCGACGTTCATCAATCAGTTGACCACCGTGGCCAAGATCGTGCCGCTGATCATGTTCATCGTCATCGCCGCCGTGGCGTTCAAGGCTGACATCTTTACCCGTGACATCTGGGGCCGCAGCAACCCGAATTTCGGCGGCGTGATGGATCAGGTGCGCAACATGATGCTGGTCACCGTGTTTGTGTTCATCGGCATCGAGGGCGCCAGTGTGTATTCGGCGCGGGCGGAGAAACGTTCGGATGTCGGCCGGGCGACGGTCATCGGTTTTATTGGCGTGCTGGCGCTGTTGGTGCTGGTGAACGTGTTGTCGCTGGGGATCATGAGCCAGCCGGAACTGGCCAACCTGCAGAACCCGTCACTGGCGGCGGTGCTGGAACACATCGTCGGGCCCTGGGGCGCGTTGTTGATCAGCATTGGCCTGGCGATTTCGCTGCTCGGCGCGTTGCTCTCCTGGGCGCTGCTTTGCGCCGAAATCCTCTTCGCCACGGCCAAGGACAAGACCATGCCGGCCTTCCTGAAAAAGGAAAACGCCAACCATGTGCCGGTCAATGCGCTGTGGCTGACCAACGTGATGATCCAGCTTTTCCTGCTGATCACGCTGTTTTCCGCCGGGACTTACACCAGCCTGATCTACCTCGCGTCGTCGATGATTCTGGTGCCGTATCTGTGGTCGGCAGCGTATGCGGTGTTGTTGAGCGGGCGCGGCGAAACGTACGAGCACGCGTCAGCGGAACGCACCAAAGACTTGCTGATCGGTGGCATCGCGCTGAGTTATGCGGTGTGGCTGTTGTACGCCGGCGGGGTCAAGTATTTGCTGCTGTCGGCGTTGTTGTATGCGCCGGGGGTGATTCTGTTCGCCAAGGCCAAACGTGAGCAGGGTGAGCCGCTGTTTACAGCGATCGAGAAAGGGATTTTTACCGCGGTCATCAGCGGCGCCGGGTTGGCGGCGTACGGTTTGTACAGTGGATTTCTGTCGTTGTGAGGTTGCGGCTGGCCTATCAGCCGCCCTATGACTGGCCGGCGATGTTGGGGTTCTTGTCGGCGCGGGCCGTAGCGGGAATGGAAACGGTGGTTGATGGCGTGTATTCGCGCAGCATCGGCCTGGACGGCGCTCACGGTACGTTTTCGATAAGGCCGGTGGCGGGCGATGCGCTGGAAGTGACGCTGGATTTTCCTGACCCGGCGGCGGTGCCGGAGATCGTTGCGCGGTTGCGACGGATGTTTGATCTGGATGCGGATCTAGCGGCGATTCATCGGTCGCTGGAGGCTGACCCGTTGATGGCGCGGTTGATTGCCGAGCGGCCAGGATTGCGGGTTCCGGGGACGTGGGACGGTCTGGAACTGGCGATTCGTGCGGTGTTGGGGCAGCAGATCAGCGTGGTTGCGGCGATCAGGTTGGCGGGGAAACTGGTGGTGCAATATGGACCGCCTTTGGCGTCGGTTTTGCCCGGTATCACGCAGGTGTTCCCGGCGGCTGGCGTATTGGCGCAGGCGGATCTGGCGGCGCTGGGCATGCCGAAAAGCCGGGGCCGGACGTTGTCGGGTGTGGCCCAGGCGTTGCTTGATGATCCGTTGTTGTTTGAACCGGGGCGTGAGGGTGGTGTGGCGCGGTTGCTGGCGTTGCACGGGATTGGCGACTGGACGGCGCAGTACATTGCCTTGCGACAATTGCGCGAGATGGATGCGTTTCCGGGTGGGGATGTGGGGTTGATCAATGCGTTGTCGGCGCTTGAGGGGGAGCGGGTGACGGCTCGGGAGTTGTTGACGCGGGCCGAAGATTGGCGACCTTGTCGAGGGTATGCGGCGCAGCTTTTGTGGACATCACTGAGTCGGGCGGACTGAGCTGATCCGGGATTTTTAGTGACTGTTCGACCGCTATCGCGAGCAGGCTCGCTCCTACAGTTGACCGCGTATATCCGCAACAACTCGGTCAAATGTGGGAGCGAGCCTGCTCGCGATTGCGTCCGGAGAGTCACCACCACTGCGCGCGATGTGAACCCAATTCAGACGCCGGAATCGCCCACTGCAACGGCGTCCCGGTGATGTTCAGTGGCACATGAAGCCGATGCGCAGGCCCCCAAGGCGTCTGCTCTACCAACAGGCCCTGATCGTTTTCATCCTCTGCCCGCAGCGGCTCACTCCCCCCCGCACCCTGTTCAATCAACAACTTCGCCGTCCGCGCCAGCGACAACCGTGCCGACCCACCCCGTCCCAATAACGTGATCGCCGCAGCCGCCATCAAATACCCGGTGGCATGATCCAGCGCCTGCACGGGCAACGGCGTCGGCTTGTCCGCCTTCTTCCATTGCATGCCCGCTTCAGCAATCCCGCTGCTCATCTGCACCAGGCTGTCGAAGCCGCGGCGGTTCTGCCATGGCCCGCTCCAGCCGTAGGCGTTCAGGCAGACGTCGATCAGGCCGGGCGCGAGTGCCTGTCGTTCGGCGACGCCGTAACCCAGCCGTTCCAGCGCATCGGCGCGGTAGCCGTGGAGCAGAATGTCGGCGTCCTTGAGCAGGCTTTCGAACAGGATGCGATCTGCTTTGTCATGCAAGTCCAGGCGTGCGCAGCGTTTGCCCAAGGTGACTTCCGGCACCACACCGGGCTCGTTCCAGGTCGGTGGGTCGATGCGCAAAACGTCGGCGCCGAGGCCGGCAAGAAAGCGACTGGCGACCGGGCCGGCAAGCACGCGGGTCAAATCCAGCACCTTGATTCCGGCCAGTGGTCGTGCCACCGATCCTTGCCACGATGGCGACGATTCAGGGTTGCCGGCGCTGAACTGAATCAGTGGTTCAGAATTCACCGCCAGGCCCTGGGGATGCGCCTGCCATTGCGCCCAACTGCGCATTTCGGCGGCACAGCCACCGGCCTCGACCACGGCGTGTTCCAGATCGGTTTTCGCCCATTGCGCAACCTTGCTCGCTACGGCGGCGCGGTCGGCACAAGCACCGAGCACTTTTTCGGCCGCCGCACGGTGATGAGGCGCGTTGGTGTGCAGGCGGATCCAGCCGTCGCTGGTCGGGTAGTCGCCGGCCACCGGGTCCCAGAGTGGAGGAACGCTCCAGCCGACGGGACGGATCGACGTCGCGAACCAGAAAGAGGCGAGGCGACGGTCGACTTCAAGGCCGGGCAAACGACCGGTGTGCTGATTCAGTAACTCGCTGACCGCCTGGCCGGCAGCGGCAATGCTGGCGCTCGCCAGGTCAGTGACGGCGAACGCCGAGGGCAGGGCGCCCTTCGAGGTGAACGGAATCGGGGTGTGGGGCAAGCCGAGTGCGGCTTGAATGGACGTGAGTAAATCAGTCATCGAAGGCCCTCCGGAACGAAAGGCCGAGCATAGATCAAAAATCTTCCAAGCCGGATGAAATCCCCCTGTAGGAGCGAGGCTTGCCCGCGAAGAACGATGATGCGGTCTACCTGGCAGATCGCGTCATCGTTCTTCGCGGGCAAGCCTCGCTCCTACAGGGGCCGTTGCAGCTACACGCGGAACTGATCCATCAATTTCATCTGGTGGGTGGTCAGGGAGTTGAGCTGGCTGCTGATCTGCGCCGATTCGGTGGCCTGGCCGGTCAGGGTTTCGGTGACGGTGCGGATCGCCGAGACGTTGCGGTTGACCTCTTCAGCCACGGCGCTTTGCTGTTCGGCGGCGCTGGCGATTTGCAGGTTCATGTCGCTGATCACCGTGACCGCGTCGCTGATTTTGCTCAAGGCTTGCACCGCTTGTTGAATCTGCCCGGCGTTGCTGTGCGCCTGGGTCTGGCTCGAATGCATGGTGGCGACCACGCCGCGGGTGCCGGTCTGGATGCGCTCAATGACGATGCGGATCTCTTCCACCGAATCCTGCGTGCGTTTGGCCAGGTTGCGCACTTCATCGGCCACCACCGCAAAACCGCGACCGCTCTCGCCGGCACGGGCGGCTTCGATGGCGGCGTTGAGCGCCAGCAGGTTGGTCTGCTCGGCGATGCTGCGGATGACTTCCAGCACCGAACCGATCTGCTCGCTGTTGACCGCCAGCGCTTCGACTTCGGTCACCGCCTTGCTGACTTCGTCGGCCAGTTGATTGATGTCGCGGGTGCTGCGTTCGATGATCGACATGCCATCGCGAGCCGACTGGTCAGCGCCCTTGGCAGCGTTTGCCGCGTTCGACGCACTGTTGGCGACGTCATGGGCCGTGGCGCTCATTTCGTTCGACGCGGTGGCAACCTGGTCGATTTCGCGGAACTGCACCTGCATGCCTTCGCTGGTCTGGCGGGCGATTTCCGAAGACTGGTCGGCGGTGCCACGGGCATCGGTGATGCTCTGTTTGATCTGCGCGATGGTCGGTTGCAGCTTGTCGAGGAAGCGGTTGAACCAACTCACCAGTTCGCCCAGTTCGTCCTGCTTGCTGTAATGCAGGCGCTGGGTCAGGTCGCCGTCGCCGCTGGCAATGGCCTTGAGCATCTCGGCGACGCTGTTGATCGGCCGGGTCACACCCGACGCGGTGAGCCAGATCAGCAGCAGGCCGACGAGACCGGCAGCGACCGCCACCAGCACGGCTTTGATCGTGCCGCTTTGCTGGGCATCATCGAGCACCGTTTGCAGCTTCACCGAATCGGCCAGCAGCACTTGCTTGGGCAGGTCGATCACCACGCCCCAGGCTTTGGAATCGCTGATCGGGCTGACTGGGTACACCGCACGAATCAAATCACCTTGTTCGAGGATTTTCGGTGCGCCGCCGCTGAGCAATTGCAGGACATCCTTGCCCTCTGCGCCCAGGGTCTCACCGATGCTTTTGCCGACCTTGCTCGCGTCGACGCTGTAAGCGGCGAGCACGCCGCTACCGGAGACAATCAGCATGTGCCCGGCGCTGTTGAACAGATCACGCTGGGAACCGACAGCCGCTGCCTGCAAAGCGTCGAGGGCGATGTCCACACCAACCACGCCGATGGATTTGCCGTCCACCAGCAGCGGTACGGAAATGGTGGTCATCAGCATTTCCTTGCCGCCGACGGTATCGGCGTACGGGTCCAGCAAGCAGGTGCGCCTGTTGTCGCGAGGGCAGGTGTACCAGCTGTTGTAAGGCGTTCCGCTGAGGCTCAAGGTGGTTTTGGTCATGTCGTCTTCGACCATGATCGTGTTGAGCGCGGTACCACCGGCGCGGCTCCAGTAACTGGCGAAACGACCGGCTTCGTTGGACTGGCGAGCGGCGTCATTGGCGAACTCGCTGTCCTTGCCGTCCAGCCCGTTGGGTTCGAACGCCAGCCAGATCCCCAGCACTTTGCTGTTGCGCTCGAAGGCGGTTTTCAGGCTCTGGTTCAACTCTTCACGCAGGGCACCGGCCTCAAGCGAGCGCTTGGCGGCCAGGGTGCGCATGTCCTTGATCTGGTCCGCCAGGGCGGTCACCACCAGCAGGCTTTCGCCAAAGGTTTTCTGCACCCGCACCGCTTGCTCGGCGGCCTTGGCCTGAAGCAGGTCTTGCACGCTGTCGGTGAGCATTTTGCTGCTGGAGGCGCTGACCAGCTCATCGTTCTGGTTGGTCTGGTAGAAGTTCATGCTGACGATCAGGACGACCACGCCCAGCAGGCATAGACCGGAGAGCAGAACGATTTTCAGGCGGATGGACAGAGAGTCGAACATAGGACGAACTCGCGAAGGGATGAAGTGTTGGCTGCGAGTCGAGGTCGACCCGGTTCGCCAAATCCATTCAGCGCCAATCTCTGCGCATCGGCGTGGGGCGAGGATGCATGAAGGTGACTCCGACGAACGGTCATAGTTGAACGTTTGCGCGGAAAAATGTGCCGAAAAACGCTTTAAAACGGGGATAAATCGCGGAGTGTGTCAGGTGGTTTGCGGCAGTGATTCCGGTCGTGACCAGATCCACAGATTGCCCAGGCTCATGCCGGCGATGGCGAGGTAAACCGGCCAACCGTGATCGAGCATGACCAGCATCAACCCGGCGCACAGCAGCATGCTCACGGTGGCACTGACCTTGGCTCGACGCGCAACGATTTTGCCGTTGCGCCAGTTGCAGAGGATCGGACCGAACAGCCGATGGTTTTCCAGCCAGGCACTCAGGCGCGGCGAACTCTTGGTCGCGGCCCAGGCGGCGAGCAGAACGAACTCGGTGGTCGGCAGGCCTGGCACGACGATGGCGATCAGGCCGATGGCGAGGCTGATGTAGGCCAAGAGACCGAACAGGAAACGGGCGAGTTTGGAGGAGGGGCGAGTCATAAGATCGACTTGTAACCTGTAGGAGCGAGGCTTGCCCGCGAAGAATGCGCCGCGGTTTTTCAGATAGACCGCGTTATCGTTCTTCGCGGGCAAGCCTCGCTCCTACAAGGGCGGGGTTATCAGGCGAGTTCGGGGGTGGTGGCGTAGGCGTGTTCCAGCAACACGGTGAAGCGGTTGAACGCATTAATTGCGCCTTTATCCAGCTCGGCTTCTTCCTGTTCGGTGAGTTCCAGGCCATCCAGCGTCTTGACGAAGCTTTTCCAGCCTTCAGCGCGGCCACCGGCCGGTTCGCCGAGGTGACGGGCACCGAAGGTCTCGCTCAGGCCCAGGCCGACAGCCCGTTTGATCAGGAACGCTGCACCGAGCTTCGAGCCTTCTGACACAAACAACCAACCCAGCGCTTCGGCTTTGCTCGGGGTGTTCACTGCACCCGCGACAGGCGCCGGCACTTCGGTGTCCAGATCGGCCAGGTCAGCCTTGGCCGCCTCGGCACGGCAGCGCGCCGCCAGATCGGGAACGATGGCGATCAGTTCGGCATCGTTGTACAGCGCCACCAGCTCCGACTGGAACAGATACTGCGCCACTACGAAACGGGCGAAATTGGCCTGGGTTTCGAACGGCGCATGGGCTTTGACCAGCGCATCGAGTTTGGTGTGGGGCTCATGGGTGATCTGGTTCAAGCGTTGCGAACGCAAAGCCGGGCGTTGAGCAGTGTCCTGGTTAGTCATGAGAAATCCTTGAAGAAAAGAGGCGCTTGGTAACGAGACGAACAAGAAGACGCCTGACAGTAAAAAAACCTCACTGTGCGGCTCTATAAAAAGCCGCGCAGTGAGCGTGCAGGATCAGATGTCCCAGACCAGATTGACCGCGAAGTTGCGACCCGGCTGAGTCAGGCGATCAAGGTTGGCCGGGCTGAGGACCGAAGCCTCGCCGACGCCGTCGTAACCGCGCACGTCATCCCACAGCCAGTACTTCTTGTCGGTCAGGTTGTAGACCCCGGCGCTGACAGTCACGTCGTCCGTCACTTTGTAGAAACCGGTCAGGTCCAGCACGCCGAAGCCCGGCGATTTGAACTGGCTGCTGACGCCGTCCGGCGACTTGAATTTGGTGTCGTCGACGCGATCCTTCTTTTTCACCAGCGTCCAGCTGAGCAAACCACCGTAGTTGTCCTGGTCGTAACCGAGGCCGAACACACCGGTCAGCGGGTTGACGCTGTTGATCGGTTCGCCGTTGTCGTTGTTGCGACCGTAGGCGTAGGCCACCGAGCCCTGGGTGTACAGACCTTGTGGCGCGCCGAAGACGTCGAGGTTCAGACGTCCCTTGACCTCTGCGCCCTTGATCGTGGCGCGCTTGATGTTGGCGCTCTGGAAGGTCAGCTCGTTGTAACCGGGGGAGATGGCATCCTCTTCGATGAAGTCGCGGTACTTGTTGTAGAACACGGCCACATCGAAGGAGCCCGATTCAAATTGACCGCGCAGACCGGTTTCAAAACCTTTGCTGGTTTCCGGGTCGAGGTTCGGGTTGGGTTCCACGCGATAACCGGTGGTGGTGTTCTCGAAGCGTCCGTACAACGCCTTGGCGGTCGGTGTGCGGAAACCTTCGGCGTACTGGCCATACCAGGTGTACTGGTCAGTCAGGGCGTAGGTCAGGCCGAATTTCGGCGACACGCGATGCCAGGTTTTTGAGTCGTTGCTGACGGTGCCGCGGCCATCGGCCGCCACGGTGTTCAAGAACTCCTGGGTGATGTGCGGCTTGAGCTCGGTGTAGTCGTAGCGCAGCCCCGGCAGGAAGGTCCATTTGTCCCAGCTGATCTGATCCTGGGCGAACAGGCTGTAGGTGTTGACGGTCGGGTCGGGGAAGTCGCTGGATTTTTTCAGCACGTCTGCGGTGCTGACGGCGCCGAGGGTTCGGCAGGAGCCAAATACCGCGAGGCAGGTGCCGTTGCCGCTGCGCGAACCGGTGACTTTCTGCTGCTTGATCGTGGTGCCGTAGGTCAGCAGGTGCTCGGTGTCGGCAAGACTGAAAGCCTTGTCCAGTTGCGCGTCAAACACCCACTGCTTTTCTTCATAAAGGGTTTCGCGGGTGCGCAGCACTTTGCGTGAGATCGGGTAGTAGAACTCTTCGGTGCTCTGGTCGGTCTTGGCGACCTGGTGGTTCAGGCTCCACTTGACGTTGTCTGCCAGCAGACTGTCGAGGGCGAAGCTGTGTTCCAGGCCGAAACGCTCGCGGGTGACGGTGTCGTTACCGGTGCGCCACTGGTACATGCCGCCCGGCAGGACGCTGGCCGGAATCGCCGGCTGGCCTTTGTCGAATGGGCCGCCGTAGGCGCTTTTCTGATCGGTGTCGCGGTCGTCCTTGTACTTTTCATACGTCAGGCCCAGGCGCGAATCTTCGTTGTAGTTCCAGCCGATCTTGGCCAATACGTTGTAGGTTCGCACGTCCTCCGGGTTGGCCGCAGTGCGCGCCAGGCCGGTGCCGTTGTTGCTGCCGTAGGATTCGGTTTCATGACCGTCGCGCTGGCTGTAATGCAGCAAGCCATCGAACTGATCGGCGCGGCCGGCCACCGTCGCGGACTTCAACCAGCTCTCGTCGGCGGAGCTGTAGCCGGTTTTCAGGCGGGCGCCGACGTCTTTACCGGGTTTGATGATGTCGTCCGGGTCGAGGGTGAAGTAACTGACCGCACCGCCGATGGCGTTGCTGCCGTACAGCACCGAGGCCGGCCCGCGGAGGATTTCGACGCGTTTGATGATCTCCGGGTCGACGTAGTTGCGCTGGGTCTTGGCGTAAGGGCCGTTGAAGAAGTCGTTGGGCACTTCGACGCCGTCGACCTGGGTCAGGATCCGGTCGCCGTCGATGCCGCGGATGTTGTAGCCGCTGATCCCGCCGCGCTGGCCGGCACCACCGACCGAAACGCCCGGTTCGTAACGCACGAGGTTCTTGATGGTGTTGACGTTGTTGCGGTCCAGCTCTTCGCGGGTGTGGACGGTGACGGTGCCCGGCACGCTTTCCACGGTTTGTTCCTGGCGGGTGGCGCTGATGGTCACCTGTTGCAGGTTGAGGGCGCCGCTGTTCGGGCGCTTTTCCAGGACGATGTTGTTGTTGCCCAGTTTGCGATAGCTCAGGTTGGTCCCCACCAACAGGCGATCCAGGGCTTTCTCCGGAGACAAGGACCCGCGCACACCCGGCGAGGCCACGCCTTGCCCAAGTTCTGCCGGCAAGCCGACCTGCCAGCCCGTCACCGCGGTAAAGGCATTGAGTGCCGAGACCAGCGACTGTTGCGGGATCGCAAACGCGTAATCGCCCATGTTGCGCGTCGGTTGCTCGGCGGCGGTGGCGGCCATCAGCGGCGCGCTACCAGCCATGAGGATGGCGGCGGTCAGCAGCGAGAGCACGCGGGACGGTGAAGAGGAGTGGCGGGTAAGGCGAGAGGACATCGATAGCGCTCCGAGTCGCACGAATCTTTATAGGTGCTGATTGGCATATGAAGATGCGAATCAATTGCATTGGCTATAACGAGACGTACGAGCTTCAGCTATCGAGTAAAAATAATTCTCATTTAGTTCAAAATCACCAGCGCCGGGAATTCCTGGAGCCGCGCCGAGGTGATGTGCGCCAGGGAGCGGACCACGTCCAGCGGCTGGTCGAGACGGTAATTGCCGGTCACGGCGACGTCGGCCAATTGCTCGTTGTTGTTGATGATCCAGCCTGGATAGTAGCGACGCAGCTCCGCCAGCACCTGGCTCATCGGGCAGTTTTCAAACACCAGTCGGCCCTGGACCCAGGCCAGGTCAGTCGCGGCGTCGAGCCTGGCCGGCCGGTCGAAACCGTTGGGGCCGATGCGGATGCTTTCGCCGGCAGACAGGCGAATCCGTGCATCGTCGCGGGTCGCCCGCAAGTCGACATCGCCACGCTGCACTTGAACCTGCGTCACGCCATCGAGGTAGCGCACCGCAAACGCC
Organism: Pseudomonas sp. PDM02; assembly: GCF_014852285.1. Taxonomy (NCBI): domain Bacteria; kingdom Pseudomonadati; phylum Pseudomonadota; class Gammaproteobacteria; order Pseudomonadales; family Pseudomonadaceae; genus Pseudomonas; species Pseudomonas sp. PDM02. The sequence continues at coordinate 66,916 of NZ_JACVBL010000018.1, forward strand.
GTGTCGTGCACGCTGGCCTTCACCGGTCCGGCGTCGATTTCCAGCGGCTGGCCGCGATGGGCCGGCACTTCGAAAAACGCTTCGCCCTGATAAAGACGGGCGACGCGCTGCTGATCGTTGATGGTGCTGGAAAACGCCGAGTTGGTATTGAGCAGGACTTTCGAGCCGTCCTCCAGTTGCAGGCGCTGACGCTCGCCGACCACCGTCAGGTGATCGGCCTGGAGACGCAGGGGCAGGTTGCTGAAACTGAACAGGCCGAGGATCAACACGGCAGCGGTGGCCAACGGTTTCCAGTGCGGGCGCAGGCGCGACAACACGGTGACTTTGGGTGGCAGCGCGGCCAGGTGTTGCGCGCATTGCACGACTTGCGGGCCGTCCCAGATGGCCTGGGCCTTGGCGAACGCTTGGGCATGTAAAGGGTCGGCGTCCAGCCATGCCTGGAACTGGCGAGACTGTTCTTCGCTCGGACTGCCCAGCACGATCAGCCAGTCCAGGGCCTGGTCCATCGCACTTGCGGAGTCCCGCGCCGGGGAGGGCGGAGGGGAGCGGTGGGTGTCCGTCACGGTGTTTCCTCGGCAGTGTCTGTGCACGGCTGTTTTTTAGTGGAGCTTGAAAGTGGGCAAGGGTAGCAAAGCCTTGCTTGCTCAGTCGCCGTTTAACCGTTCGGCGACACCGATGCAGATGGCCATGATCAGCTTCAACTCCTTTTGCACCGTGCTCAATGACACGCCGAGCTTCTCGGAAATCTCCAGATAGCTGTGCCCGTGCAAACGGCTGAGAATGAAAATCTGCTGCTGACGGGCGCTGAGTTCACTGAGGCTCACGTTCAAACGCTCCAGCAATTGTTTGGCATGGGCGGCGTCCTCGGCACTGCTGGCCGGCGCGGCAATGCTTTCCACCACGTCCATCGGCACGTCGTCGAGCATCGTCCGGGACTGAATGCGCCGCGCACGCAAATGGTCCAGCGCCAGGTTGCGGGCGGTCTGGAAAACAAAGGGTTCAAGGTGGTCGATGGCCCGTTCGCTGAGCGCACGGGTTACGCGCAGGTAGGTCTCCTGCAAGAGGTCTTCGGCGGTGCTGTGATTGTTGACCATCCGCTCCAGCGTGCGCAGCAGAGAGACGCGCTGGGCGATGAAGACGTGATTGAAGCGCGATTGACTCACGGGAGGACCTGATCCATTTCGATCAAATGATAATGCTTATCATCCGCTACGATGGTCAAGTCCTGATTTGTGAAGGTTTATGCGCGGCCCAGCAAATAGGTCGCGTAATCGGGAATGCGATGGGAATGCGCCTGATCCATCAACGGGCTGCTGAGCAGGTAGTCGGCGCTGCATTCATTGCAGGCAACGGGAATGTTCCAGACTGCCGCGACCCGCAGCAACGCCTTGATGTCCGGGTCATGGGGTTGCGGTTCGAACGGGTCCCAGAAGAACACCAGCATGTCGACCCGCTGTTCGGCGATTTGCGCGCCGAGTTGCTGGTCGCCGCCCAATGGGCCGCTGATCATGCTTTCCACGGGCAGGTCGAGGCGTTGTTGCAGTAACAAACCCGTGGTGCCGGTGGCGACCAGTTCATGTTGCGCGAGCTTGTCTTTGTGCCGCTCGGCCCAGTCCAGCAGGAACACCTTGCAGTGGTCGTGGGCGACCAGGGCGATGCGTTTGCGCGCGGCGACGGTTTTTTGCGTGAAGCTGATACCGATCATGGGGTGTTCCGTAGGCAGGTTACCGACGATGGTTGAGTACGCCATCGCCTGTAGGAGCGAGGCTTGCCCGCGAACCGAGCGGCGCGATGTATCTGTTAGACCGCGTCTTCGTTCTTCGCCGGCAAGCCTGGCTCCTACAGAGTCGGGTACGGCGCAACAGGCACAGAGTTACTCGGCGTTGCAAAGCGCCAGGCAGTTATCGAGCATGCGGTTGGAGAAGCCCCATTCGTTGTCGTACCAGGCCAGAACCTTGAGCAGCTTGCCGCTGGACTTGGTGTGGTTGGCGTCAAAGATCGACGACAGCGGGTTGTGGTTGAAGTCGCTCGAGACCAGCGGCAGGGTGTTGTAGCCCAGAATCTTCGAATGCTGGCTGGCTTCCTTGAGCAGTGCATTCACTTCATCGGCCGATGCCTCGCGCTTCAGTTGCACGGTCAAGTCCACCAGCGACACGTTGATCACCGGCACACGCACGGCCATGCCGGTCAGTTTGCCCGCCAGTTCCGGCAGCACCAGGCCGACCGCTTCGGCCGCACCGGTCTTGCTCGGGATCATGTTCTGGGTGGCCGAACGGGCGCGGTACGGGTCGGTGTGGTAGACGTCGGTCAGGTTTTGATCGTTGGTGTAGGCGTGGATGGTGGTCATCAAACCACTTTCGATGCCCAGCTCGCGGTGCAGCACCTGGGCCACCGGGGCCAGGCAGTTGGTGGTGCACGACGCGTTGGAAATAATCTGGTGCGATTGGCGCAGAATGTCGTGGTTCACCCCATACACCACGGTGGCGTCGGCGCCTTTGGCCGGTGCAGAGATGATCACTTTGCGCGCGCCGGCCGTAATATGCGCGGCGGCTTTGGCCCGGTCGGTGAACAAACCGGTGCATTCGAACACGACATCAATCTTTTCCGCAGCCCACGGCAGCTCGGCCGGGTTACGAATGGCGCTGACGGAAATCCGGTCGCCGTTGACGGTCAGGCTTTCCTGATCATGCTGGACATCGGCGTCGAACGTGCCGTGAACGGTGTCGTACTTGAGTAGATGAGCGTTCATCGCGCTGTCGCCCAGGTCATTGATTGCAACGATCTGCAAATCCTGACGGTAGCCTTGGGTATACAGTGCGCGAAGGACGTTGCGGCCGATACGGCCAAAACCATTGATTGCGATTCGAAGAGTCATTTAACAGGGCCGCCGTCGTTTTGTTGTTGGAATTACAAGATTATTCGCATAAAAATAGAAAACAAGCCTTTTTAGTGGCAATATTTTGTTCAATCTACAACGAGTGACCTGAATCAACTGGTCCGAATGATCAAGAAAGCCGTTTGTCATCCCATCAACAACGGCTCTTGTTCAGCATAGACAATCAGGTCGCCACATCCGTTAGCCTGGAGTTCTACACATGCATCCCCGCGTCCTTGAGGTCACCGAACGGCTTATCGCCCGCAGCCGCGCAACCCGCGAGGCTTACCTTGCGCTCATTCGCGGTGCGGCCAGCGACGGTCCGATGCGCGGCAAGCTGCAATGCGCCAACTTCGCCCATGGCGTGGCCGGTTGCGGCACCGAAGACAAGAACAGCCTGCGAATGATGAACTCCGCGAACATCGCGATTGTTTCGTCATATAACGACATGCTCTCGGCGCATCAGCCGTACGAAGTCTTTCCTGAACTGATCAAAAAAGCCCTGCGCGAAATCGGCTCCGTCGGCCAGTTCGCCGGTGGCACCCCGGCGATGTGCGATGGCGTGACCCAAGGCGAGCCGGGCATGGAACTGAGCCTGCCAAGCCGTGAAGTGATCGCGCTGTCCACCGCTGTTGCCCTTTCCCACAACATGTTCGATGGCGCGCTGATGCTCGGCATCTGCGACAAGATCGTGCCGGGCCTGATGATGGGCGCGTTGCGCTTCGGTCATCTGCCGATGATTTTCGTACCGGGCGGGCCGATGGTCTCGGGCATTTCCAACAAGCAGAAAGCCGATGTGCGTCAGCGCTATGCCGAAGGCAAGGCCTCGCGTGAAGAGCTGCTGGAATCGGAAATGAATTCCTACCACAGCCCCGGCACCTGCACCTTCTACGGCACCGCCAACACCAACCAGTTGCTGATGGAAGTCATGGGCCTGCACTTGCCGGGCGCCTCTTTCGTCAACCCGAACACGCCGTTGCGCGATGCCCTGACCCGCGAAGCGGCGCATCAGGTCACACGCCTGACCAAGCAGAATGGCAACTTCATGCCGATCGGCGAAATCGTCGATGAGCGTTCGCTGGTCAACTCCATCGTGGCGCTGCACGCCACCGGCGGCTCGACCAACCACACTTTGCACATGCCGGCGATTGCCATGGCGGCGGGCATTCAACTGACCTGGCAGGACATGGCCGACCTCTCCGAAGTCGTGCCGACCCTGAGCCACGTCTACCCGAACGGCAAAGCCGACATCAACCACTTCCAGGCGGCGGGCGGCATGTCGTTCCTGATCCGCGAACTGCTGGAAGCCGGCCTGCTCCACGAAAACGTCAACACGGTTCTGGGCCACGGCCTGAGCCGCTACACCAAGGAACCGTTCCTCGATAACGGTGAGCTGGTATGGCGCGAAGGCGTCACCGACAGCCTCGATGAAACCATCCTGCGTCCAGTCGCTCGTGCGTTCTCGCCCGAGGGCGGTTTGCGCGTGATGGAAGGCAACCTCGGTCGTGGCGTGATGAAAGTCTCGGCAGTCGCCTTGGAAAACCAGATCGTCGAAGCACCGGCAATGGTGTTCCAGGATCAACAGGATCTGGCCGATGCGTTCAAGGCCGGTTTGCTGGAGAAGGACTTTGTCGCGGTGATGCGCTTCCAGGGCCCGCGCTCCAACGGCATGCCGGAACTGCACAAGATGACGCCGTTCCTCGGCGTGCTGCAGGATCGCGGCTTCAAAGTCGCGCTGGTCACCGACGGGCGCATGTCCGGCGCCTCGGGGAAAATCCCGGCGGCGATTCACGTCAGCCCCGAAGCTTACGTGGGCGGCGCTTTGGCGCGAGTCCAAGAGGGCGATATCATCCGCGTCGATGGCGTCAAAGGCACCCTGGAGCTTAAGGTGGACGCCGAAGAATTCGCAGCGCGCACGCCGGCCAAGGGCCTGTTGGGCAACAACATTGGCACCGGTCGCGAGCTGTTTGGTTTCATGCGCATGGCCTTCAGCTCCGCAGAGCAGGGCGCCAGCGCCTTTACTTCTGCCCTGGAGACGCTTAATTGAAACTGGCTTTGGTCGGTGACATCGGTGGGACCAACGCACGTTTCGCGTTGTGGAAAAACCAGCAGCTGGAATCGGTCCAGGTGCTGGCAACGGCAGATTTTCCCAGCCCGGAAGAGGCGATCAGCGTCTATCTGAACGGGCAGGGGCTGGCGCCGGGTTCGATTGGTTCCGTGTGCCTGTCAGTGGCCGGCCCGGTGAGCGGTGATGAATTCAAGTTCACCAACAATCACTGGCGCCTCAGTCGCAAGGCGTTCTGCCAGACCCTACAAGTGGAGCAACTGCTGCTGGTCAACGACTTCTCGGCGATGGCGCTGGGCATGACCCGTTTGCAGCCGGGCGAATTCCGCGTGGTTTGCGAAGGCACGCCGGAACCGTTGCGCCCGGCGGTGGTGATTGGTCCGGGCACGGGGTTGGGCGTCGGTACTTTGCTCGATCTCGGCGAAGGGCGTTTTGCTGCATTGCCGGGCGAGGGTGGCCACGTCGATTTGCCGTTGAGCAGCCCGCGTGAAACTCAGTTGTGGCAGCACATCTTCAACGAGATTGGGCATGTCAGCGCGGAAACGGCGTTGAGTGGCAGCGGCTTGCCGCGCGTCTACCGGGCGATTTGCGCGGTGGACGGGCACACGCCTGTGCTCGAAACGCCGGAAGCGATCACCGCCGCCGGCCTGGCGGGTGATCCGATTGCGCTGGAAGTGCTGGAACAGTTCTGTTGCTGGCTCGGTCGCGTGGCGGGCAACAACGTGCTCACCACGGGCGCGCGCGGTGGCGTGTTTATCGTCGGTGGGGTGATCCCACGGTTTGCCGATTTCTTCCTCGAAAGCGGTTTTGCGCGGTGCTTTGCCGACAAGGGTTGCATGAGCGATTACTTCAAGGGGATTCCGGTGTGGCTGGTGACGGCGCCGTATTCCGGGCTGGTGGGTGCGGGTGTGGCCCTCGACCAGGCATAAGGATCGCGTCGTTCTCTTCGCGGGCAAGTCGGACGCCGCACCGCTCGCTCCTACAGAAGCACCGGAGCAACCTGTAGGAGCGAGGCTTGCCCGCGAAGAGGCCGGAACAGACACATAGATTTATGATCGATCAGGCATAATCCTCCAATTCAAACAACAAGGACGCCGCCCCGTGAGCTCAGTCAACAAGTCGATTTTGTTGGTCGATGACGATCAAGAGATACGCGAGTTGCTGGACACCTACCTGACCCGCGCGGGTTTCCAGGTACGTACCACGCCCGACGGCGCCGGTTTCCGCCAGGCGTTGAACGAAGCGCCGAGCGATCTGGTGATCCTCGACGTGATGCTGCCCGACGAAGACGGTTTCAGCCTCTGCCGCTGGATCCGCCAGCACCCGCGGCAGGCGCAAGTGCCCATCATCATGCTCACCGCCAGCTCCGATGAAGCCGACCGCGTCATCGGCCTGGAACTGGGTGCCGACGACTACCTTGGCAAACCCTTCAGCCCTCGTGAATTGCAGGCGCGGATCAAAGCCTTGTTGCGTCGTGCGCAATTCGGCCAGGAACGTTCCGGCAGTGAAGTGCTGGCCTTTGATGACTGGCGGCTGGACATGGTCAGCCATCGGCTGTTCCACATCGATGGCGAAGAAGTGATTCTCTCCGGCGCCGATTTTGCCCTGCTGAAACTGTTCCTCGATCACCCCCAGGAAATCCTCGACCGCGACACCATCGGCAACGCCACCCGTGGCCGCGACCTGATGCCGCTGGACCGGATCGTCGACATGGCCGTCAGCCGTTTACGCCAACGCCTGCGCGATACCGAAAAACCGCCGCGACTGATCCGCACCGTGCGCGGCAGCGGTTATCAGTTGGCGGCCAATGTGGTTGCCAGCAATGGTCACTGAGGTGTTGCGCAAGCTCGCGGCAAAGGTTCCGGTCCCGCGTTCGCTGCTCGGGCGGATGCTGCTGCTGACCTTGCTGGCGGTGTTGTTCGCGCAGACGTTGTCGAGCGTGATCTGGGTCTCGCAATTGCGTGCCACGCAGCTGGAAGGCCTGGTCACCAGCGCTCGCAGCCTTGCCCATTCGATGACCGCCAGCGTCAGTTATTTTCGCTCGTTGCCGGTGGCGTTCAGGCCGCTGGTACTCGACCAGTTGCGCAGCATGGGCGGCACCCGTTTCGTGGTGACCCTCAACGACAAACCGCTTGGCATGGAAGTGCTGCCGATCACCCCGCGCAAAGCGGCGGTGCTCAAAGCGGTGGACGAAGTGCTGCGCCAGTCGCTCGGCCAGGACACCGATATCTCGGTGACCTTTGTCAGCCCCGAAGACCTGCGGATCTTCAACGGTGGCCTGAAACTGGATGAGCTGCCGCGTTCCTGGGCGCATTACGCACTGACGCTGGAGCCGGTGAATCCGCCGGTGCTGGTCACGCAAATCCAGATGGCGCCGGGCGAGTGGCTGTACATCGCCTCGCTGTTGCCCGAGCCCTACACCAGCCTTGAAGAGCAAGGCCTGCCGGCGCAGCAAGTCTGGTTCATCGTTCTCACCAGCGGCTTTTTGCTGTTGTTCATCGGCCTGCTGGTGCACTGGCAGAGCCGGCCGCTCAAGCGTTTGGCACGGGCGGCGCGGGACATGTCCCTCGGGGCGGAAGTCGAGCCGGTGGCGGAAGGTGGCGGCAGTGAAGTGGTCGAAGTGGGGCGCGCCTTCAATGCGATGCGCGAACGTATCAGCCGTTACCTGACTGAACGCAGCCAGTTGTTCAGTGCGATTTCCCATGATTTGCGCACGCCGATTACCCGCTTGCGCCTGCGGGTGGAATTGCTTGAGGACGAAAAGCTGCAAGCCAAATTCGGTCGTGATCTCGATGAATTGGAGCTTCTGGTCAAAGGCGCGCTGCAATGCGTGAAAGACACTGACATCCACGAAAACATCGAGCAGGTGGACCTCAACCATGTGCTCGATTGCCTGGTGGAGCCGTATCTGGCGCCTAACGGCAATGGTCGCGTGACCCAGCAGGGGCGGGCGCTGGCGGCGTATCCGGGTAAACCGCTGGCGCTCAAGCGCTGCATCGGCAACCTGATCGACAACGCCTTGAAGTACGGTCAGAACGCGCACCTGCACATCGATGACGACGAGAACGCGTTTGTCCTGCATGTCGATGACGAAGGGCCGGGTGTGCCGGAGCAGCGGCTGGAGCAGGTGTTCGAGCCGCACTTTCGCCTTGCCGGGCAGCAACAGGGTTATGGGTTGGGGTTGGGCATTGCGCGCAACATTGCCCATAGCCATGGCGGGGAAGTCAGCCTGCAAAACCTGCGTGAAGGCGGGTTGCGGGTGACGCTCCAATTGCCTCGATCAATCGACTGACACACAACCTTGTAGGAGCCAGCTTGCTGGCGATAGCGGCGTGCCTGACACGCCGCGTTATCGTTGATCGCCAGCAAGCCGGCTCCTACAAAAGCAAATAGGCGCCACGCCCTGCAATTGTCACAGCTTGGTGACATAACTCGCCCCCTTCGTTACAAGCCCGCCACCGCCCGTTGTTTAGACTGCCCGCAGTCATAACAACAAAAAAGGCACCCCATGGACACCTTCCAACCCGCCTTCAGCAGTTGGCTGAACGCACCGGCCCATCAGCAATGGCTCGCCGCCGAAGGCTTGCGCCTGCTGGCATTCGCCAAGGCATCGAAGCTCCCCGAAGGCTTCGGCAATCTCGACGAAAAGGGCTGTCTCCCGACCAACGCCCACGCTGAAACCATGAACACCGCACGCATGACCCACAGCTTCGCCATGGCGCACATCCAGGGCCTGCCGGGTTTCGCCGAGCTGGTGGATCACGGCATCAATGCCCTTCGCGGGCCGTTGCGCGATGCCGAGCATGGCGGCTGGTTCGCCACAGCGCATCCCCTTGACGACAACACCGGAAAGGCCGCTTACCTGCACGCCTTCGTTGCCCTGGCCGCCAGTTCCGCCGTGGTGGCGCGGCGTCCCGGCGCACAGGCCTTGCTCGATGACGCGATCCACATCATCGACACGTATTTCTGGAGTGAGGAGGAGGGCGCAATGCGCGAATCCTTCAATCGCGACTGGCGTGAAGAGGAACGTTATCGCGGCGCCAACAGCAACATGCACGCCACCGAAGCCTTCCTCGCGCTGGCCGATGTCACGCAAGACAATCGCTGGTTGTGCCGCGCGCAACGGATCGTCGAGCGCGTGATCCATGGTCACGCCGCCGCCAACGATTACCTGGTGGTCGAGCATTTCGATCGCGACTGGCAGCCGTTGCGCGACTACAACCACGACAACCCGGCCGACGGTTTCCGTCCTTACGGCACCACGCCGGGCCACGGCTTCGAATGGGCCCGGCTGTTGCTGCACCTCGAAGCTGCGCGAGTACAGGCCGGGATGCTGACGCCCGGTTGGCTCGCCACTGACGCGCAAAAACTCTTCGAGCACAACTGCCGCCACGGCTGGGATGTCGACGGGCTGCCCGGGATTGTCTACACCCTCGATTGGGATAATCGCGCGGTGGTTCGCCATCGTTTGCACTGGACCCATTGCGAAGCCAGCGCCGCCGCCAGCGCGCTGCTTAAACGCACGGGCGATGAGCAATATGAAACCTGGTACCGACTGTTCTGGGAATTTTGTGACAGTCATTTCATCGACCGCTGCGAGGGCAGTTGGTATCACGAGCTCGATCCGCAGAACCGTCCGAGCGCCGATATCTGGGCCGGCAAACCCGATCTCTATCACGCCTGGCAAGCCGTGTTGATTCCGCGCCTGCCGCTGGCGCCGAGCATGGCCAGTGCCTTGGCGAGTCTGTCCCAGAGCGGTTCTATGTAACCATGCGGTGACATTCACGCGTCCCTTCGTTACCTGCGAGGGGATGACTCCTGTTTAAAATCCTATGCAGCGCAAGCACCAGACTTGCATGCATAACAACAAGAAAGGTACTTCCAGATGAATGCGATTTCTCGCCTCGCTACTGTCATTTCTCTCGCGTCGCTGCTTCCCCTCAGTGCATTTCCCCTCAGTGGCCTTGCCGCCGATTCCAAAGGTTCGGTGGAAGTTGTTCACTGGTGGACGTCGGGTGGTGAAAAAGCAGCGGTCGATGTCCTCAAGGCTCAAGTCGAAAAAGACGGCTTCACCTGGAAGGACGGCGCAGTCGCCGGTGGTGGCGGTTCCACGGCCATGACCGTACTGAAAAGCCGCGCAGTCGCCGGTAACCCGCCGGGCGTTGCCCAGATCAAGGGTCCGGACATCCAGGAGTGGGGCAGCACTGGCCTGCTCAGCACCGACACCCTGAAAGACGTTTCCAAGTCCGAAGGCTGGGATAACCTGCTGATCAAGAAAGTCTCCGACACCGTCAAATACGAAGGCGACTACGTGGCCGTTCCGGTGAACATTCACCGTGTGAACTGGCTGTGGATCAACCCGGAAGTGTTCAAGAAAGCCGGGATCGACAAAGCCCCGACCACCCTCGAAGAATTCTACGCCGCCGGCGACAAGCTCAAAGCCGCCGGCTTCATCGCGCTCGCCCACGGTGGTCAGCCTTGGCAAGACAGCACCGTGTTTGAAGACGTGGTGCTCTCGGTCATGGGCGCCGATGGTTACAAAAAAGCGTTGGTAGACCTGGATCAGAAAACCCTGTCCGGGCCGGAAATGACCAAGTCGTTCACCGAGCTGAAAAAACTCACCGGCTACATGGACCCGAACCGCGCCGGTCGTGACTGGAACATCGCTGCCGCCGAGGTCATCAACGGCAAGGCCGGTATGCAGATGATGGGCGACTGGGCGAAAAGCGAATGGACTGCGGCGAAGAAAGTCGCCGGCAAGGACTACCAGTGCGTGCCGTTCCCGGGCACCGAAAAAGCCTTCACCTACAACATCGACTCGATGGCTGTATTCAAGTTGAAAGCTGATCGCAAGGGTGACATCGCCGCCCAGCAAGACCTGGCCAAGGTTGCTCTGGGGACCGACTTCCAGAAAGTCTTCAGCATCAACAAAGGCTCGATCCCGGTCCGTACCGACATGCTGAACGAGATGGACAAGCTCGGTTTCGACGCCTGCGCTCAAACCGCCGCCAAGGACTTCCTGGCGGACGAGAAGACCGGCGGCCTGCAACCAAGCATGGCGCACAACATGGCCACTTCCCTGGCCGTGCAAGGCGCGATCTTCGACGTGGTCACCAACTTCATGAACGACAAGGACGCTGACCCGGCCAAGGCCAGCGCCCAACTGGCATCGGCTGTCAAAGCCGCCCAGTAATCCCTGAGGCCGCAGGCTCGCCTGCGGCAATTTTCTGGGACCGTTCCCCTTGTAGGAGCGAGGCTTGCCCGCGAAAGCAGTCTGACATTCAACAGAGTTGTCGACAGTTACGCCGCCTTCGTGGGCAAGCCTCGCTCCTACAGATACTCACTTCTCCAATGGATTATCCCGATGAGCTCTGTGGCGGTTTTCAGCAAAGCCTCACCGTTCGATGCGCTGCAACGCTGGTTACCCAAGTTGGTACTCGCGCCAAGCATGCTCATCGTGTTGGTTGGTTTCTACGGTTACATCATTTGGACATTCATACTGTCCTTCACAAACTCCAGCTTCATGCCGAGCTACAAGTGGGTCGGCCTGCAGCAATACATGCGCTTGATGGACAACGATCGCTGGTGGGTCGCGAGCAAGAACCTCGCGCTCTTCGGTGGCATGTTCATCGGCATCAGCCTGGTATTGGGCGTGTTCCTCGCGGTGCTGCTGGACCAGCGCATTCGCAAGGAAGGCTTCATTCGCACCGTTTACCTGTACCCGATGGCGCTGTCGATGATCGTCACCGGTACCGCCTGGAAATGGCTGCTCAACCCTGGCCTGGGCCTGGACAAAATGCTGCGTGACTGGGGCTGGGAAGGCTTCCGTCTCGACTGGCTGGTGGATCAGGATCGCGTGGTGTACTGCCTGGTGATCGCTGCCGTGTGGCAAGCCTCCGGGTTTGTGATGGCGATGTTCCTGGCCGGTCTGCGCGGTGTCGATCAATCGATCATCCGTGCCGCGCAAGTCGACGGTGCGAGCCTGCCGACCATCTATTTGAAGATCGTCCTGCCGAGCCTGCGCCCGGTGTTTTTCAGCGCCTTCATGATCCTCGCGCACATCGCGATCAAGAGCTTCGACCTGGTGGCGGCGATGACGGCGGGCGGTCCCGGCTACTCGTCCGACCTGCCGGCGATGTTCATGTATTCCTTCACCTTCAGCCGTGGCCAGATGGGCATCGGTTCGGCCAGCGCCATGTTGATGCTCGGTGCCGTGCTGACCATCCTCGTGCCGTACCTGTACTCCGAGCTGCGAGGCAAACGCCATGACTAATCAACTCGGAAAACCGACGCTGAGTTTCAGCCGCATCGCGATCTACGCCACGCTTCTGCTGGCCGCTGCGGTGTACCTGATTCCGCTGATCGTGATGCTGCTGACCAGCTTCAAATCCCCGGAAGACATTCGTACCGGCAACCTGCTGAGCTGGCCGACCGTCATTGACGGCATCGGCTGGATCAAGGCCTGGGACGTGGTCGGCGGGTACTTCTGGAACTCGGTGAAAATCACCGTGCCGGCGGTTTTTATCTCGACCTTCATCGGTGCCATGAACGGCTACGTGCTGTCGATGTGGCGCTTCCGTGGCTCGCAGTTGTTCTTCGGCCTGTTGCTGTTCGGCTGCTTCCTGCCGTTCCAGACCGTGCTGCTGCCGGCTTCGTTCACCCTCGGCAAGTTCGGCCTGGCCAACACCACCACCGGTCTGGTGCTGGTGCACGTGGTCTACGGGCTGGCGTTCACCACGCTGTTCTTCCGCAACTACTACGTGAGCATCCCGGATGCGCTGGTCAAGGCTGCACGCCTGGACGGCGCAGGCTTCTTCACGATTTTCTGGAAGATCCTGCTGCCGATGTCGATCCCGATCGTGATGGTCTGCCTGATCTGGCAGTTCACCCAGATCTGGAATGACTTCCTGTTCGGCGTGGTCTTCGCCAGTGGCGATGCCCAGCCAATTACCGTGGCCCTGAACAACCTGGTCAACACCAGCACCGGGGCCAAGGAATACAACGTTGATATGGCCGCCGCGATGATCGCCGGGCTGCCGACACTGCTGGTCTACATATTCGCTGGCAAGTATTTCCTGCGTGGGCTGACGTCCGGCGCGGTCAAGGGGTAGAAACATGGCAACTCTCGAATTACGCAACGTCAACAAGACCTACGGCGCCGGTTTGCCGGACACCCTGAAAAACATCGAACTGAAGATCGATGACGGGGAATTTCTGATCCTGGTCGGCCCGTCGGGCTGCGGTAAATCCACGCTGATGAACTGCATCGCCGGCCTGGAAACCATCAGCGGCGGCGCGATCCTGGTGGATGACGCCGACATCAGCGGCATGAGCCCCAAGGATCGCGACATCGCCATGGTGTTCCAGTCCTACGCGCTGTACCCGACCATGAGCGTGCGCGACAACATCGCTTTCGGCCTGAAGATTCGCAAAATGCCCGCCGCCGAAATCGATGAAGAAGTCGCTCGCGTCTCCAAGCTGTTGCAGATCGAACACTTGCTGAGCCGCAAGCCCGGCCAGCTCTCCGGCGGTCAACAGCAGCGTGTGGCGATGGGTCGTGCCCTGGCGCGGCGGCCGAAGATTTACTTGTTCGACGAACCGCTGTCCAACCTCGACGCCAAGCTGCGCGTCGAGATGCGCACCGAAATGAAACTGATGCACCAGCGCCTGAAAACCACCACGGTCTACGTGACCCACGACCAGATCGAAGCGATGACGCTGGGCGACAAAGTGGCGGTGATGAAGGACGGGATCATTCAGCAGTTCGGCACGCCGAAAGACATCTACAACAACCCGGCCAACCTGTTCGTGGCGAGCTTCATCGGTTCGCCGCCGATGAACTTCATTCCCCTGCGTTTGCAACGCAAGGACGGTCGTCTGTTGGCGCTGCTCGACAGCGGTCAGGCGCGCTGCGAATTGCCGTTGGGCATGCAGGACGCCGGTCTGGAAGATCGCGAAGTGATCCTCGGCATGCGCCCTGAGCAGATCGTGCTGGCGGGCAGCGAGCCGAATGGTTTGCCGACCATTCGCGCCGAAGTGCAGGTCACCGAACCGACCGGTCCGGACACGCTGGTGTTCGTCAATCTCAACGACACCAAAGTCTGCTGCCGTCTGGCACCGGACGTTGCGCCGGCCGTGGGCGAGACCCTGACCCTGCAATTCGATCCATCGAAAGTGCTGCTGTTCGATGCCAAGACCGGGGAGCGCCTGGGGGTGGCCGGTCTGCCAAAAACCGAAGTTCACAGCGCCAACGTAACTCAGTTCAAAAACCGCTGAAGATCAAAAACTGTAGGAGCCAGGCTTGCCGGCGAAAGCGATTTCAGTGACGCCTTCGCCGGCAAGCCTGGCTCCTACAGGGGGGATATGCGGTGGGCGGCCTGTCGCGCATCGCAACCGATGTAACCGCGTTAGATAAAAACAGTTAATAACAATAAAACGAGGATGTAGGGATGAAGAAGAACAACAACGCTCAGCTTATCTGCCAGTTGTCGGCAATTGCGGCAATGATGCTGGCCGGTAGTGTGCACGCGGCTGACGCGTTCAGCGCCGATTCCGAATGGATGACCGGTGATTGGGGTGGTGAGCGGACCAAGCTGATCGAGCAAGGCATCGACATCAAGATGGACTACGTCGGTGAAGTGGGCAGCAACCTTCACGGCGGCTTCAACGACGACAAGACAGCGCGTTATGCCGACCAGTTTGGTTTGGGCGTGGCACTGGACCTGCAAAAACTGTGGGGCTGGGATAACACCCAGGCGAAGATCCAGCTGACCAACCGTAACGGCGAAAACATCTCCAATGACCGTGTCGGCGACCCGCGTGCCGGCACCTTGAGTTCCTCCCAGGAAGTCTACGGTCGCGGCCATATGGTCCGTCTGACCCAGTTGTGGATCAAGCACCAGTTCCTCGACGGCAAACTGGACGTCAAGGCTGGTTACTTCGGTGAAGGCGAAGACTTCAACACCTTCCCTTGCGAGTTCCAGAACCTGGCGTTCTGCGGTTCCCAGGTGGGTAACTGGGCGACCAACATCTGGTACAACTGGCCGGTCATGCAGGCTGCGGTCCGCGTGAAGTACAACATCTCGCCTGAGTTCTATGCGCAGATCGGCGCGTACAACCAGAACACGTCGCAACTGGAGCACGGTAACGGCTTCAAGCTCAGCGGCAGTGGTACCAACGGCACCGTCCTGCCGGTCGAACTGGTCTGGTTGCCTAACCCTAACAACCTGCCGGGCGAATACCGTGTCGGTTACTACAAAAGCACGGCTGATGCCAATGACGTTCGTGAAGACGACAACGGCGCTGATGCTGCCACCAGCGGCAACGCTTACCGCAGCCACGACAGCAAGTCCGGCTACTGGTTCGTGGCGCAGCAACAGCTGACTGACCACAACGGTGACAAAAGCCGCGGCCTGACCGTTTCGGCCAACGCCACGTTCCACGACAAGGACACCAACTTCGTCGACAACTACCAGTCGTTGATGTTTGTGTACAAAGGCCCGTTCGATGCCCGTCCGAAAGATGACGTCGGTATCGGTTTCGCGCGTATTCATGTCAACGATGACGTGAAGAAAAACGCCGAGCTGGTCAACGCCGCCAACAATGTCACGGACTACAACGATCCACGGTTCTCGCCACTGCGTACCACCGAGTACAACTACGAGATCAACTACGGCTTCCACGTTACCAACTGGCTGACCGTGCGTCCCAACCTGCAATACATCACTCACCCGGGCGGTGTGGATGAAGTCGACAACGCGCTGGTCGCCGGCCTGAAAATTCAGTCGGTGTTCTAACGCTGTTGCGATAAGCTCCTCTCTATGTGCGCATTTTTGCGGACAGCCCAGGCTGTCCGCTTTTTTTTGGGGGCGGCGCACCCCGGTGACAGCTGATTTTCAGGACCGTGGCACATGCATGAGCATCCGCTACAACGCTTCTTCAAATCCTTGCGCGAACGTCCGGTGTTTGCGTGGGAGCGCTATCAGATGCGCGATGTTTTGGTGATCGATCACCCGCTGTGTCAGGCGGTGTTCAGTCGTCAGGGCGCGCAGTTGCTGCACTTTCAGCCCAAGGGCCAAAAGCCCTGGCTCTGGTGCGCGGCGAAGTGGCCGCATGTCGGTGCGATTCGCGGCGGCGTGCCGGTGTGCTGGCCGTGGTATGGCCGCCATCCGAGCGAAAACGCCTGGCCGTCCCATGGCTGGGCACGCTTGCTGGACTGGAAGCTGCTCGACAGCCGTCACGACGATGACGGCGTGCGCCTGCACTGGCAATTGCAGTTGTGCGACTGGCAAGTGGACCTGCATGCGCACCTTGGCGAACGCATGGAGTTGCGCCTGAGCACCGAGCATCAGGACAGCCTGCCGTGCCAATTGAGTCAGGCATTGCACGCCTATTGGCGTATTGGTGATGTCGGTGAGATAGCGCTGTCTGGGCTCGACGGGGCGCAAGGTTACGACCAGTTGAACCGCCAGGTTTGTCAGCAGGAAGGCGAGTTGCGGGTAGAGGGCGGCTGTCAGCGGGTGTTCCAGCATGACGGCGAATTGCAGCTTAAGGACCACGCCTGGCAGCGGCAATTGTGCATCGATACCGGGGATGATGCGGACACGGTGGTCTGGCACCCAGGGACGCGTCCGCTATTGGGCGTGAGCTGGAACGAGATTTCCGAGTTTGTGTGTGTGGAAGCGGCGAGCGGCGGGACCGATAGCCTGAGCCTGGCGCCGGGGCAGAAAGCGCATTTGAGTTTGCAGGCTCGGGTCGGGGTTTAGCTCAGGGGGTTGCGGTGGATCGGCTGGCCTCTTCGCGGGCAAGCCTCGCTCCTACAGGTCACCCTGAACCTGTAGGAGCGAGGCTTGCCCGCGAAGACGGACTATCAGCCGACAAACTACTCAAACCTGATTAATTAAACTCATCCCCAATCGGATACCGGCTCGCATTCAAACTCTCTTTGATCTTGCGCAAATGCGGCTGGAAATCCACGCCACGGCGCAAGGTCATGCCGGTCGCCAGCACGTCCAGCACGGTGAGCTGAATGATCCGCGAAGTCATCGGCATGTAGATGTCGGTGTCTTCCGGCAGTGGAATGTTCAGGCTCAAGGTACTGGCCTTGGCCAGCGGCGAACCTTCAGCGGTCAAGCCGAGCACCGATGCACCGTTTTCCCGGGCGATACGCGCCACTTCCACCAGCTCGCGGGTGCGACCGGTGTAGGAAATGATCACGAACAACTCGCCGGTGTGGGCCACCGAGGCAATCATGCGCTGCATCAGTACGTCCGCATGGGCGGTGACGGCCAGGTTGAAGCGGAAGAATTTGTGCTGCGCATCCAGCGCCACCGGGGCTGAGGCGCCGAGGCCGAAGAAGTGGATCTGCCGGGCCTGGATCAGCAAGTCGACGGCGCGGCTGATCAGGTTCGGGTCCAGCGCCTGCAAGGCACTGTCCAGCGACGCGATGGCGCTGCCGAAAATCTTCTTGGTATAGGCTTCAGGATTGTCGTCGGCCTCGACCGCGCGGCTGACATACGCCGCGCCACTGGCCAGGCTCTGGGCGAGCTGAAGCTTGAGTTCCGGGTAGCCGCTGACGCCGAACGAACGGCAGAAACGGTTGACCGTCGGCTCGCTGACCTTGGAGGCCTGGGCGAGGGCGGCGATGCTGAACCGGGTGGCCTGCTGTGGGTTGAGCAGGATCACTTCGGCGACTTTGCGTTCCGCCTTGTTCAGGTCTTCAAGGCGATTCTGGATCTGTTCCAGTAAATTTCGCACGCGGTCCATATGATTTCCTTGGTGCACCTACAAGAGTGCACTGCGATGCAAATAAGGGTGTTGCTATGCAAATTGGGCCTTTGATAGGGCCCCAAGCGGTGGCCTATCCTACTGATGGCACCAACCGACCACCACTCGGAATCTGTATTTTGCGAAAATGTTGTGGTTATTACTACATTTTCTCTTGAGCGATGCCTTGAAAAAAGGTATTTGTAGCTTAACTTGATAAAAGAACAAACATCATGCCTTCGATTACGGTTGAACCGTGCACCTTTGCCTTGTTCGGCGCGCTTGGCGATCTGGCCCTGCGCAAGCTGTTTCCTGCCCTCTATCAACTCGATGGCGCAGGCCTGCTGCATGAGGACACGCGCATCATCGCGTTGGCCCGTGAGCCCGGTAGCGAACAGGAGCATCTGGCGTTCATCGCGTCCGAGCTGCGCCGCTACGTCGGTGCCAAAGAGCTGGACGAGGCGGTGGTCGAGCGCTTCCTGTCTCGTTTGAGCTACCTGCACGTCGATTTCCTCAAGGCTGACGATTACGTCGCCCTGGCCGAACTGGCCGGCAGCGCCCAGCGGGTGATTGCCTATTTCGCCACGCCGGCCGCCGTTTATGGCGCGATCTGCGAGAACCTGGCGAAGGTCGGTCTGGCCGAGAACACCCGCGTAGTGCTGGAAAAGCCTATCGGTTCGGACCTTGAATCTTCGCGCAAGGTCAACGACGCCGTGGCGCAGTTCTTCCCGGAGAACCGCACCTACCGCATCGACCACTACCTGGGCAAAGAGACCGTTCAAAACCTCATCGCCCTGCGTTTCGCCAACAGCCTGTTCGAAACCCAGTGGAACCAGAATTACATTTCCCACGTGGAAATCACCGTGGCCGAGAAGGTCGGGATCGAAGGCCGCTGGGGCTACTTCGACAAGGCCGGTCAGCTGCGGGACATGATCCAGAATCACCTGCTGCAACTGCTCTGTCTGATCGCCATGGACCCGCCGGCCGACCTGTCCGCCGACAGCATCCGTGACGAGAAAGTCAAAGTGCTCAAGGCGCTGGCGCCGATCAGCCCGGAAGGCCTGACCACGCAAGTGGTGCGCGGCCAGTACATCGCCGGTTACAGCGAAGGCAAATCAGTTCCCGGCTATCTGGAAGAACCGAATTCCAACACCCAGAGCGACACCGAAACCTTCGTCGCCCTGCGTGCCGACATCCGCAACTGGCGTTGGGCCGGCGTGCCGTTCTACCTGCGTACCGGCAAGCGCATGCCGCAAAAGCTGTCGCAGATCGTCATCCACTTCAAGGAACCGTCGCACTACATCTTCGCCCCGGAGCAGCGCCTGCAGATCAGCAACAAGCTGATTATCCGCCTGCAACCGGACGAAGGCATTTCCTTGCGTGTGATGACCAAAGAACAAGGCCTGGACAAGGGCATGCAGCTGCGCAGCGGTCCGTTGCAGCTGAATTTTTCCGACACCTGGCGCAGCGCACGGATCCCCGATGCCTACGAGCGGTTGTTGCTGGAAGTGATGCGTGGCAATCAGAACCTGTTTGTCCGTAAAGATGAAATCGAAGCCGCGTGGAAGTGGTGTGACCAGTTGATCGCCGGGTGGAAAAAATCCGGTGATGCGCCCAAGCCGTACGCGGCCGGGTCCTGGGGACCGATGAGCTCCATTGCTCTGATCACGCGGGACGGGAGGTCGTGGTATGGCGATATCTAATTTGCAATTGCCGCAGGGCGTCAGCGCCCATGCGTTCAAAAGCCCGGTGTTGCTGGCCGAAGGCCTGGCACTGCAGGTGGCCAGGCAGCTGAGCGAGGCGATCGATGCTCGAGGCACGGCCACGCTGGTGGTGTCCGGCGGGCGCAGTCCGGTGGCGTTTTTCCAGCACCTGGCCAAGCAGACGCTGGACTGGTCGAACGTGGTGGTCAGCCTGGCGGACGAGCGCTGGGTGCCGGTTGAACATGCCGACAGCAATGCCGGTCTGCTCAAGCGTTACCTGTTGCAAGGCCCGGCGGCCAAGGCTCAGTTCCTGAGCCTGTACAGCGCCACCGCGAACCTGGAGCAAGCGGCCGAACAGGCTGATCGCCTGCTCGCCGAGCTGCCGACGATTGACGTGTTGGTGCTGGGCATGGGCGATGACGGCCACACCGCGTCGCTGTTCCCGAACAGCCCGAACCTGGCCGACGCCTTGAAAACCGACGGCAAGCGTCGTTGCTACCCGATGCTGGCGCCAACCGTGCCGCATCAGCGCCTGACCATGAGTCGTGCGCTGCTGGCCTCGGCCAAACACAAGATTCTGTCGATTTCCGGTCAGTCCAAGCTGACCACCCTGAGTTTCGCGCTGGCCGGTGACGATGTCGCCGAAATGCCGATCCGCGCGTTTCTGCAACCCACGTTAGAGATTTACTGGTGCCCATGAGCCAAGGAACAGCCGCTATGACAACCCCATCCCCGACCGTTTCCATGGCGGACAAAGTTGCCCTGATCGACAGCCTCTGCGCCAAGGCGCGGATTCTGCCGGTGATCACCATCGCGCGCGAACAGGACGTGCTGCCATTGGCCGACGCCCTGGCCGCCGGTGGTCTTACAGCCCTGGAAGTGACCCTGCGTTCGCAGTTCGGCCTCAAGGCCATCCAGATCCTGCGCGAGCAGCGTCCGGAACTGGTGACCGGTGCCGGCACCGTGCTCGATCGCCAGATGCTGGCCGCTGCCGAAGCCGCCGGTTCGCAATTCATCGTGACGCCGGGCATCACCCGTGACCTGCTCGAAGCCAGTGTCGCCAGCCCGATTCCACTGCTGCCAGGCATCAGCAACGCCTCGGGCATCATGGAAGGCTACGGTCTGGGCTATCGCCGCTTCAAGCTGTTCCCGGCGGAAGTCAGCGGCGGCGTTGCGGCAATCAAAGCCTTGGGCGGCCCGTTCGGCGAAGTGAAATTCTGCCCGACTGGCGGCGTCGGCCCGGCCAACATCAAGAGCTACATGGCGTTGAAAAACGTGATGTGCGTGGGCGGTAGCTGGATGCTTGATCCGGAGTGGATCAAGAACGGCGACTGGGCCCGCATTCAGGAATGCACCGCCGAGGCCTTGGCGCTGCTGGACTGACCTGCTTTTACCCAACACTTCGTTGTGTGTTCTACGGCTTTACGGTGCGCTTGGTCGGTGCACCGTTTTTTTTTGCCCGCGAATAACCATTTTCCGTAGGAGCCGGCTTGCTGGCGATGGTATCGACTCGGTCTCTCAGGTGCACCGAGTCGATACCATCGTCGGAACGCCGCCCGCAGCAAGCCGGCTCCTACAGGACATCATGCGATACATAGTTACCGCATCTCGCCGCCGGTCCCGCGTTAACCTGCGTTCATCTTATGGAAGAGAGAACGTCATGGACGACAACACCTCAGTGACATCCGCACAACCGGCTTACCTGCTGTCACCCGAACAGATCGCCGGTCCGTATTTTCGCAACCCGAAACTGATCAGACGAAACATCAGCGAAGGCCTGGACGGTATTCCGCTGGTGCTGCGGTTGACGATCATCGATGCGATGACCCGTGAGCCCGTCAACGGGGCCATCGTCGATATCTGGCATTGCAATGCTCGAGGTGCCTATTCGGGGTGGAGCAAGGTCAACCCGGACAAGGAAGTCGATGTCGGCGATATCGGCGCGATCCCGCGTACCGACGACGACACGTATCTGCGCGGCGGGCAATTCACCGACCAGAAGGGCATCGTGCGTTTCACCACGATCTATCCGGGGTTCTATGCCGGTCGCGCGCTGCACATACACGTCGCGATTCGCGTGACCGCCGGCAACAACTATCTCGAAGAGCGCCACGTCGCCTGGGTTGGCCAGCTGTACTTCCCCGAAGTGGCCTCGCGCTCGGTGCTCAATGCCAGGGAATACAGCGGCCGAACCGTCACCGCGCTGAGCAACGACGAGGACTATTTCTACAACACCATGGGCGGCGAAGCCTCGACCCTGAACGTTCACACCCTCGGTCGAGATTCGAAAGAAGACGGTTTTTTCGGGCAGATGACCATTGGCATCGACACGTTCGCGATTTCATCACAGCTCAAGCCGGAGGACTTCGACAAGTACACCGTGTGACGTCAGCGCAGCTCGTTCAGTGCCTCGCTCAGCGCATCCATGTCTGCTGCGGTGGTGGTCAGCCCCGGCGTGATGCGGATGCACGGACCACTCGCTGCGCCGCTGCGCACCACGGTAAACAGGTTGAAGTCCTTGAGCAGCCGCCCGGCCATCGCTTGCTGATCGGTATGTCGGGTAAAGCGCATCGACGTGATGCCGCAATACAGTCGCGGATCGTCCGGGGTCATGACGTCGATGCCCGGCAAGTCACGTACGGCGCTGACCCAGCGGTTGCGCAGGTAATTGAGCCGGGCGCCCTTGGCGGCAGAACCGCCCATCGCCCGATGTTCTTCGAACACCAGCGGTAGGGTCAGCAACGCCGGGATGTTGGGTGTGCTGTACGGCGTACGGGCGCGAATGTCGGTGATCGGGAAATGCATCTCGCCCATGTCCGGGTCGATGTCGGCGAGGCGCTCCGGGGCGATGTAGATGAAGCCCAGGGTCAGCGGTGCACCGATCCATTTGTGAAGGTTGAAACCGGCGAACGCGATGCCGAGGTCATCGAGGCTGAACTCGATCTGGCCGAGCGCATGGGCGCCGTCGAGGATCACGTCGATCCCGTGTTCCTTGGCGGCGGCCGCAATCGCCTGCACCGGCATCACCAGGCCGGTGCGGTGAGTGACGTGGGTCAGGGCCATCAATTTGAGCTTCGGGTAACGCACGAAGGCGTCGCGGTAAGTCGCCAGCAGGCTGTCGAAACTGGCGGGGTGGGCGTGTTCGATCTCGATCACTTCCACGCCGCGATGCCGGGCCAGCCAACGCATGGCACCTTTGACCGTGTCGTATTCCAGGTCGCAGATCAGCACCTGGTCACCGGGTTGCAGGCGATTGTAATTGCGGATCAGCGATTGCAAGCCGTCCGAGGCGTTGCGGGTGAAGGCGACGGATTCGGTTGTTACGCCCATCAGGTCGGCGAGACGTTCCACGATCGCCAGGTTTTCACCCTGTTCAAAACGCTGGCGTACATGCACCGAGTTGCCGCGGTTGATGAGTTCGATGTTGCGCTGGTATTCCTCGATCACCGTGCGCGACATGCGGCCGAAGTAACCGTTCTCGAGGTTGATCGGGCCGGGTTCGACGGCATAGCGGTCGGCAAAGGTTTGCCAGAACATTTCATCACGGGCACGGCGGGTGTTATCGGGCATGGGGACGGCTCAGTGGCGAGGGGCGGGTTTGCCGTGTTTGGCGCGCAGCGGTTCAAGCAGTTCCGACAAGCCGTTGTGATCGATTTCCTGCATCAGGGCCAGCAGTCCGCCCAGTTCGCCATGGGGGAAACCTTCCCGGGCAAACCAGTTCAGGTAGGGGCCGGGCAGGTCGGCAATGATGCGGCCCTTGTATTTGCCGAAGGGCATTTCGCGGGTAATCAGCAGTTCGAGTTTTTCAGGGTTCATCAATCGATCGTCTTGATTCAACAGCCTTGGAAAATACAGGCATTCTGCATGCAGGCCAATTGACAGATCATGCAAAAAAAACGGATACAGATTTTCTCTTTAAAACTAAGTTATTGAAAATTAACAAATAAATTATCAGTTCAAGGCTGGCATGCAGGGTGCAATACCTATTGCATCTTTCATCAACCCGCAAGGAATTGAAAAATGACCGACATTAATAAAGAAGCGATCTCTGTACTCAACGACCTGATTGAAACCAGCAAAGATGGTCAGGAAGGGTTCAAGACCTGCGCTGAAGACATCAAGCATCCAGAACTGAAAACCCTGTTCATCTCTCGCTCCGCCGACTGCGCCACTGCGGCTTCCGAACTGCAGGCTGCGGTGCGTTCGATGGGCGGCGATCCGGAAACTTCCACCAGCGTCAGTGGGGACCTGCACCGCCGCTGGGTCGACGTGAAATCAGTATTCACCGGCAAGGATGAAGAAGCCGTGCTGAACGAAGCCGAACGCGGTGAAGACCATGCACTGAAGGCTTACCGAGAAGCCATCGAGAAAATCAACAAGCACAACCTGGTGGGCATTCGTGACCTGGTTGAACGTCAGTATCACGGCGTGCAACGCAATCACGATCAGGTGAAAGCCCTGCGCAACCAGGCTCGCGCACGCTCGTAAGCGCGTAAAGCCTGTCAAAAACGCCAGCCAGCCTGGCGTTTTTTTGTGCCTGGGTTTTAGCGCTGGACGCCTGATAGATAGCCAGCTAATAATTTGATTTACCGGTCACTTCGATGAACCCGACTATCGTTAAATCGTCCTTTCAAGAGTGCTTTACGTGCCTATCACTTTGCAGGCTTTATTCGCGCCTGACCGCCGCGCCTTGCAGTTCGCGATCAAGACGTTACTCGGTGGCGGCCTGGCATTGTGGCTGGCATTGCGCTGGGGCCTTGAGCAACCGGCCTGGGCGCTGATGACGGCGTTCATCGTCGCTCAACCGTTGTCCGGGATGGTGGTGCAAAAGGGCTTGGCGCGGCTGCTGGGGACGCTGATCGGGACGTTCATGTCGGTGGTGTTCATGGGCCTGTTCGCCCAGACGCCGTGGCTGTTTTTGCTGGCATTGGCGTTGTGGCTCGGGTTGTGTACGGCGAGTTCGACGCTGCTGCGCAGTGCCTGGTCCTATTCGTTTGTGCTGGCCGGTTACACGGTAGCGATCATCGCATTACCCGCCATCAGCCACCCGCTGACGGTGTTCGACCAAGCCGTGGCGCGCTGCACGGAAATCTGTCTGGGCATTCTCTGCGCCACTGCCGCCAGCGCGCTGCTATGGCCGATGCGCGTCGAACGGCAACTGGCGGATCAGGCGCGAACGGCGTGGCAGAGTGGGATGAACGCCGCACGCGCAACCCTGGCCGGCGACGGTCAGGCGCGCAAGGGGCTGCTGGAAATCCTTGGCCGCATCGTCGCGGTGGATGCCCAGCGCGAACATGCCTGGTTCGAAGGCGGGCTGGGTCGGCAGCGTGCGCGGGCCATCAGCGGATTGAGCCAGAAACTGTTGATGTTGCTGCGCATCGCACGCTCGGTGCGCCGGCAGTGGAAGCAGCTTGAACCGCAGGAAGCCAAGCAATTGATGCCGTGGATGACCGAGGTTCAGCAAGCGCTCGCCAGCCCGGACACCGCGACGCTGCAAACCTTGCGACCGCGCTTGCTCGACGCCAGCCATGACCCGCAGATCAGCTCCGCGCAAAGTTACTGTCTGGTCCGTTTCACCTTGCTGATGGATACCGCGATGGCGGCGAGCGCGGCATTGACGGCGGTGGAGCAGGGCAAGGAAACCGTCGACCCACCGCGCACCCTGACACCGCACCGCGACCTGTCGTTGGCGCTGGTGTTCGGCGCGCGCAGTGCCTTGGCGTTTCTGGTGGTGTCGTGTTTCTGGCTGGCCACTGCATGGCCCGCCGCTTCGGGCGCATTGGTGCTGACGTGTGTGGTGTGCAGCCTGTTCGCCAGTCGCGAAAACGGCGCGCAAATCGGCATGAGTTTCATGCGCGGGATTTTTCTGGCGATCCCGGCGGCGTTTTTCGTTGGGCAGATTCTGCTGCCGCAATGGAGTGGTTTTGCGCTGCTCTGCATGGGCATGGGCGTACCGTTGTTTTTCGGTGCGCTGGGCATGGCCAGGCCGCAGATCGGCGCCACGGCCACGTCGTTCTGTCTGCATTTCATCGTGCTGGTGTCACCGCTCAACGCGATGAAGTTTGATGTCGCGATGTTCTTCAACAGCGCTCAAGCCATGGTGGTGGGCGTCGGTGCGGCGGTGCTGGCCTTCCACTTGCTGATCCTGCGCAACCCGACGTGGCACGGTCGGCGTTTGCTGGCGGCGACCCTCGACGACCTGGTGCGCCTGACCCGGCGCAACCTGCGCGGTGCCGAAAGCTGGTTCGGCGGACGCATGGCCGACCGCTTGCTGCAACTGGCGCGGCACTACCCGGAGCTGCCGGAACCGGCGCGCAGCCGCTTGGACGACGGCTTGCTCGGTCTCGACATCGGCGACGAGCTGCTGCATTTGCGCTTGAGCCTGGCGGCGGCGCAGGCACCGGTCAATGCCGCGCAGCGGCGTTATCTCGAACAACTGGAAAACATCCTCGAACAAGGCCCGGCCGGCCACTGCGCGGATGCGCTGGAACAACCCAGCGAAGATTTTTTGAAAACCTTGTACGCGTTGCCACCCAGCGACCCGGTGAAACTGGCCCAGGGCGCGGTGCTGCAATTGCAGAACAGCTGGCGCGCCTGGTGCCATCAACAGGAGCAAAGCCATGGGCTTGCGTGAATGGTCGGTGGGCGGCGTGCTGCTCAGCCCGTTTCTGATTTATGTGGTGCTGGCGCTGCTGGTCACCGGGGTCTTGCGCCTGCTGTTGCGCCTGACCCCGGCCGGTCGCTGGATCTGGCACGAAGCGTTATTCGATTGCGCCTTGTACGTCTGTGTATTGACCCTGATCACCGTCGTCCTCGGACCTTTATAAGGAGTTGAACATGCGTACACCCGTGCGTGTCGCGGTAACCCTGTGCCTGGTGGCGCTGGCGATTTTTGCCGGTTTCCATTTGTGGCAGTACTACATGCTTACGCCGTGGACCCGGGACGCGCGGATTCGCGCCGACGTGGTGGTCATCGCCCCGGATGTGTCGGGCTGGGTGCGTGAACTCAAGGCCTTCGACAACCAGCCGGTGAAGGCCGGCGATCTGTTGTTGAGCATTGACCGCGACCGTTTCGAAGCGGCGCTGGAGAAGGCGCAAGCGGTGGTGCAAACCCGTCAGCAACAACTCAACCTGCGCGAACGCGAAGCCAGTCGTCGTGCCAGCCTCGGGCCGCAAGCGATCAGTGCCGAGCTGCGCGAGAATGCGCAAATCAACGCCGGTATCGCTCGTGGCGAACTGCGTGAAGCCCAGGCCGAAGCCAAGGTCGCCGAACTCAATCTCGCTCGCAGTCAGGTCCACGCGCCGCGCAGCGGCCACATCACCAACCTGCGTCTGGCCCAGGGCAATTACGTGAATGCCGGGCAACCGGTGATGGCGTTGATCGATGATTCAACGTTTTATGTGCAGGCGTATTTCGAAGAAACCAAACTGCCGCGGATTCGCGTCGGCGATCCGGTGAAGGTCTGGTTGATGAGCGCGGGAGAGGCGCTGGAAGGGCAGGTGGAAAGCATCAGTCGCGGCAT
This sequence comes from Pseudomonas sp. PDM02, assembly GCF_014852285.1. Lineage (NCBI taxonomy): Bacteria > Pseudomonadati > Pseudomonadota > Gammaproteobacteria > Pseudomonadales > Pseudomonadaceae > Pseudomonas > Pseudomonas sp. PDM02. Next base: position 93,847 of record NZ_JACVBL010000018.1, read on the forward strand.
TACCGATCGCAACACCACGCCGGATGGACAGTTGTTGGCGGAGGTGGAGCCGACATTTAACTGGGTAAGGTTGGCGCAGAGGATTCCGGTGCGAATCAAACTGGACAAGGTGCCCGAGGGGATCAATTTGAGTTCGGGGATGACGGCGAGTGTGCAGGTGCAGGAGGGGCGATAAAATCAAAAGATCGCAGCCACTGTAGGAGCCGGCTTGCTGGCGATGGGATCAACGCGGTTTCCTTGAGATACCGAGGCGTACGCATCGCCAGCAAGCCGGCTCCTACAGTTAAGCGCCGTACTCAGCCGATGCTGATCGCCGGCAGACTAGTCAACGTCACGGTCTGCTGCTTACGCGGCGCCAGAATCTCCGCCTCGCCATCCACCACCAACTCATCGCGCTGGTTGAACACGCGGGTGGCAATGCGCACACGGAATTTCGGCAACTTCTCCAGAATCTCCAGGCGCACCGTCAGCGTGTCGCCAAGCTTCACCGGCTTCTGAAAGCTCATCTGCTGACCGATATAAATAGTCCCCGGCCCAGGCAACTCGCAGGCAACTGCAGCGCTGATCAACGCGCCACTGAACATGCCGTGCGCGATGCGTTCCTTGAACATGGTGCCGGCGGCGAATTCGGCGTCCAGATGCACCGGGTTGTGGTCACCCGACATGGCGGCGAACAGCTGAATGTCACGCTCTTCGACCGTCTTGCTGTAGCTGGCGGTCTGGCCGACTTCGAGGGCTTCGTACGGGGTGTTGGTAACCTGGGTCATCTGTTTCAATTCCTGTGACAAATAAAAAAACCACAAAAAAACTATTCGGATCGGGGCGGGCGGCGGTGGCTCAGGGCTTGTGCGATCCAGCCCAGCACATCGGCCGTCACCTCATCGCGGTTGCTCTCGTTGAACAGTTCGTGCCGTGCCTGCGGGTAAATCGTCAGTTGCAGGCTCTGGCTGCCCGCGGCGCGTAGCGCATCGGCCAGATCTTTCAGACGCTTGCCTTCGCTCACCGGATCACATTCACCGCCTATCACCAGCAACGGCAGGCCCGGATCGATCTGAGCGAGATTGGACGCTTTGCTGATTTGCTGCAAGCCACCGAGCAAATCGATCCACAGTTGGTTGGTGCAGCGGAAGCCGCAGAGCGGGTCGTTGGCGTACAGATCAACCTCCGCCGGGTCGCGGCTGAGCCAGTCGAACCGGGTGCGGGCCGGTTTGAAGGCCTTGTTGAACGAGCCGAACGACAGCCATTCGATCAGCGCGCTACGGCCCTTCGGCCCTTGGCGCAGTCGTTCCAGGCGGGCAATCTGCCGCGCCGCGCGATAAAGCGCCACGGGCTGGAAGTTCGAACCGCTGAGCACCGCGCCGTGCAGGCTGGCGCTGTGATGCAGCAGATAAGCCTGGGCGATGTAGCTGCCCATGCTGTGGCCGAGCAGCACGATCGGCACGCCGGGATGATGCTGGCCAATGTGCTGATTGAGGCTGGCGAGGTCGCCGACCACCTTGCACCAGCCGTCGTCGTCGGCGAAATGACCGAGTGTCCCGTTTTCGGCAGTTTTGCCATGTCCACGCAGGTCCGGCGCGTACACACCGTAGTCCTGTGCGCAGCACTTTTCTGCCAGGCGCGCATAGCGACCGCTGTGTTCGGCCATGCCGTGGGCCAGCAGGATCACCGCTTTCAACGGCGCTGCGGGCAGCCACTGGTTGACGAAGAGGCGGCTGCGGTCACTCGCGGTCAGCCAGAAGGTGTCGTGGATCATGGCGATTCCTTTGCATGGGCTCGGCCCATTGTATAGCGCATCCTGCGCTTGCCGTCTGATCAGGCCGCACCACGGCACCGAGATTCACACGGTCAATGACGGTTGTTGGCATATTTGCCTGATTCGCCATAGCTGCTAGTGTCCGTGAAGCTCCGCTTTTTCAAAGGTGACACAAAAGCGGCCCCGGATAGGTTCAGGTAAAGAGGACAAGAACAATGCAACCTGATTTCTGGAATGACAAACGCCCGGCCGGCGTACCCCTGGACATCGAACAAGGGGCTTACAAGTCGGTGATCGAGGTGTTCGAGCGTTCCTGCAAAAAATTTGCTGACCGCCCGGCCTTCAGCAACATGGGCGTCACCCTGACCTACGCCGAACTGGAACGCTACAGCGCCGCGTTCGCCGGTTACCTGCAAGCCCACACCGACCTGGAGCCCGGCGATCGCATCGCGGTGCAGATGCCCAACGTCCTGCATTACCCGATTGCCGTGTTCGGTGCATTGCGCGCCGGGCTGATCGTGGTCAACACCAACCCGCTGTACACCGCGCGGGAAATGCGTCATCAGTTCAAGGATTCCGGTGCCCGGGCACTGGTTTACCTGAACGTATTCGGGCAGAAGGTCCAGGAAGTGCTGGCCGACACCGACATCCAGTACCTGATCGAAGCGAAGATGGGCGACCTGATGCCTGCCGCCAAGGGCTGGCTGGTCAACACGCTGGTCAGCAAGGTCAAGAAAATGGTCCCGGACTACGCCTTGCCGCAGGCGATCTCCTTCAGGAGCGCGCTGCGTCTGGGCCGGGGCCTGGGCATCAAGCCGTTGAACGCCGGCCTCAACGATATCGCCGTGCTGCAATACACCGGCGGCACCACCGGGCTGGCCAAGGGCGCGATGCTGACCCACGGCAACCTGGTGGCGAACATGCAGCAGGCACGCGCCTGCCTCGGCCAGTTCGGCGCTGACGGTCAGCCGTTGTTGCGTGAGGGGCAGGAAGTGATGATCGCGCCGCTGCCGCTGTACCACATCTATGCATTCACGGCGAATTGCATGTGCATGATGGTGACCGGCAACCACAACGTGCTGATCACCAATCCGCGAGACATCAAGGGCTTCATCAAGGAGCTGAAAAACTGGCGGTTCTCGGCGTTGCTGGGGCTCAACACGCTGTTCGTCGCGTTGATGGACCATCCGGACTTCAAGACCCTGGATTTCTCCAGCCTCAAGCTCACCAACTCCGGCGGCACCGCGCTGGTCAAGGCCACCGCCGAGCGCTGGGAGCAACTGACCGGTTGCCGCATCACCGAAGGTTACGGCCTGACCGAAACCTCACCGGTGGCGTGCACCAACCCGTACGGCGACAAATCGCGGATCGGCACGGTCGGCCTGCCGGTGCCGGGCACCACGCTGAAAGTCATCAACGACGAAGGCGTCGAGCAACCGTTGGGCGAGCGCGGCGAACTGTGCATCAAGGGCCCGCAGATCATGAAGGGCTACTGGCAGAAACCCGAAGCCACCGCCGAAGTGCTGGATGCCGAAGGCTGGTTCAAGTCCGGCGACATCGCGGTGATCGACCCGGACGGTTTTGTGCGCATCGTCGATCGCAAGAAAGACATGATCATCGTCTCGGGTTTCAACGTGTACCCGAACGAAATCGAAGACGTGGTGATGGCTCACCCGAAAGTCGCCAACTGCGCCGTCATCGGTGTGCCGGACGAACGTTCGGGCGAGGCGGTGAAGTTGTTTGTGGTGGCGCGTGAGTCGGGGGTCAGCCTTGAAGAGTTGAAGGCTTACTGCAAGGAAAACTTCACCGCGTACAAAGTGCCCAAGCACATCGTGTTGCGTGAGTCGTTGCCGATGACGCCGGTGGGCAAGATTCTGCGGCGGGAGTTGCGGGATATCGCGTAACCGATAAATGGCCGCGCTTCGCGCGGTTCGCGGGCAAGCCTCGCTCCTACAAGGTCAGTGTTGTTCATTAGGTAATGAACGACACAAAACCTGTAGGAGCGAGGCTTGCCCGCGAAGCTTTTAAGGCGGAGGCCCCGATTTTCGGGGCTTTCAGCGACATATAGGTTTTTTGCTCTAAAATGACCGCTTGTCATTCTTGAGTCACTAATGTGACTGTAGAGGCCGCTTTTGGCTCTAGTCGGCCCTTGGCAAAGCTGCTACTCTCGGCGCGCTTTGTGACCTCTCGGCCTCTGTAAAAAGCCCAGACTCACCAATAATCAAACACCAATAATAATCGCATCAAATGCGGTATTTGAATTCGCGTTGCTGAGGAGTGGGCTTCCATGATCGAAGACTTCTGGAAGGATAAGTACCCTGCCGGGATTGCTGCCGACATCAATCCGGACGAGTATCCGAATATTCAGGCAGTGTTGAAACAGTCCTGCCAACGCTTCGCCGACAAGCCGGCATTCAGTAACCTGGGCAAGACAATCACCTACGGTGAACTGTACGAATTGTCCGGTGCCTTTGCCGCTTACCTGCAACAGCATACCGACTTGCAGCCGGGCGATCGAATCGCCGTGCAACTGCCCAACGTCTTGCAGTACCCGGTCGCTGTGTTCGGTGCCATCCGCGCCGGGCTGATCGTGGTCAACACCAACCCGCTGTACACCGCGCGGGAAATGGAACACCAGTTCAACGACTCCGGCGCCAAAGCCCTGGTCTGCCTGGCCAACATGGCGCATCTGGCCGAGGCCGTCGTGCCGAAAACCGGCGTCAAGCACGTCATCGTCACCGAAGTCGCCGACCTGCTGCCGCCGCTCAAACGCCTGCTGATCAACAGCGTCATCAAGTACGTGAAGAAGATGGTCCCGGCGTATCACTTGCCCAAAGCCATCAAGTTCAACGACGTGTTGAGCAAGGGCCATGGCCAGCCAGTGGCTGAAGCCAACCCGGCCAGCAGCGACGTGGCAGTGCTGCAATACACCGGCGGCACCACCGGCGTGGCCAAGGGCGCGATGCTGACCCATCGCAACCTCGTCGCCAACATGTTGCAGTGCAAGGCGCTGATGGGTTCCAACCTGAATGAAGGTTGCGAGATCCTGATCACGCCGCTGCCGCTGTACCACATCTATGCCTTCACCTTTCATTGCATGGCGATGATGCTGATCGGCAACCACAACATCCTGATCAGCAACCCGCGCGACCTGACGGCGATGGTCAAGGAACTGTCGAAGTGGAAGTTCAGCGGCTTCGTCGGCCTGAACACGCTGTTCGTGGCCCTGTGCAACAACGAAGGCTTCCGCAAGCTGGATTTCTCGGCGCTGAAAGTCACCCTGTCGGGCGGCATGGCCCTGCAACTGGCCGCGGCCGAACGCTGGAAAGCGGTCACCGGTTGCGCCATTTGCGAAGGTTACGGCATGACCGAAACCAGCCCGGTGGCCACCGTGAACCCGATCCAGAATATCCAGATCGGCACCATCGGCATTCCGGTGCCGTCGACCCTTTGCAAAGTCATCGACGATGCCGGCGTTGAACAGCCGTTGGGCGAAATCGGCGAGCTGTGTGTGAAAGGTCCGCAGGTGATGAAGGGCTACTGGCAGCGTCAGGAAGCCACCGACGAAATGCTCGACAGCGAAGGCTGGTTGAAGACCGGTGACATCGCGCTGATCCAGCCTGACGGCTACATGCGCATTGTCGATCGCAAGAAAGACATGATCCTGGTGTCCGGTTTCAACGTGTACCCGAATGAGCTCGAAGACGTGCTCGCGACCCTGCCGGGCGTGCTGCAATGCGCGGCCATCGGCGTGCCGGACGAGAAGTCGGGCGAGGCGATCAAGATTTTCATCGTCGCCAAACCGGGCGTGACCCTCACCAAAGAGCAAGTGATGGAGCACATGCGTGCGAACGTCACCGGCTACAAAGTGCCGAAAGCCGTCGAGTTCCGCGATGCGCTGCCGACGACCAACGTTGGCAAGATCCTGCGTCGGGAATTGCGTGATGAAGAGCTGAAGAAGATCAACGCGAAGAAGACCACCGCGTAATCCAGCAAAAAGCCCCGCAGATGCGGGGCTTTTTGTTGGCTGACTTGAAAGGTTCGTTGTCTGATCGATTGCCATCGCGAGCAGGCTCGCTCCCACATTTTTGTCCGCGTTCTATCAGGATGAATGCGATCAACTGTGGGAGCGGGCTTGCTCGCGAAGCTTTTGATTTTCTTTTGGCTTACTGGCGGAACGGCGCGAAATTGACGTTGGTGCCCGCCGGGCGCATGTCCTGCAGGTACGAATCCTTGTCCGCACTCAGTTCCAGGCTCAGCGCAGCCTTGCGCTTGCCCTGGTTACGCACTACCAGCCCTTCGAGCTTCTCGCGCAGGAACACCGTCGGCACTTTCAGGTGCAGCAGTTCGTCGGTGTCCGGCGTGTGCATCAGCAGGTGAATCCATTCGTACTGACCAATGGCCAGGCGCGCCACCGGGAGATCGAACCACCAGATGTTGCGGTTACGGTTCAATTCGGCGAAATGGCAGTTGTTGACGCCAAGCACGGCACCGCCGAGTTCCTGGTTTCTGCGGGCAATGGCCTGCTTTTTATCGAGTTTCATAACATTCCTACGGGATTGGATCTTCAGGGCCGTGGCCTGAATACGTTGCGCATTCTCGGGGGTTGGTCGGCAAACATAAAGCCCAACCTGCACGGAACGATGAAATGTCGTTTTTGTGTCAGTCTGAACTTGCACACGGAAATTGTTTCAAATTCGCCAAGTAGGCTACTTTGATGTAGAAAACGGCCCCTGAGTCGCCACGACTTCAACCCCATTGCGGCGAAAGGAGACGCTAATGATTTTCCCGGACATGAAAGGTGTGCCCCTCCATCGCGTGATGGTGCGCACGGTCACCGAGTTCGTCGCCGACGAGATGTCGACCTATGCCTCGGCGTTGGCCTATCAAATGCTGTTTTCGTTGTTTCCCTTCATTCTTTTCCTGATTGCCCTGATCGGTTTCCTGCACCTGCCGGACTTCTTTTCCTGGCTGCGCCTGCAATCGGAACTGGTCCTGCCGCCCCAGGCGCTGGAGCAGGTGAACCCGGTGATCGACCAGCTCCAGCAATCCAAGGGTGGCTTGCTCTCGGTCGGTATCGTCATCGCGCTGTATACGGCCTCGGCCGGCGTGCGACTGATGATGAGCGCGATGAACGCCGCGTATGACGTGGTCGAAGGCCGGCCGTTCTGGAAGCGTTTTCCGCTGTCGGTTTTCTACACGATCGGCATTGCCGGGATGTTGCTGATTGCCGCCGCGCTCATGGTGCTCGGGCCGCAAGTGATGGGCTGGATCGCCGCGCAGGTCGGCCTTGAAGACTTTATTGTCACGGTCTGGACCATCGCTCGCTGGCCGGTCATCGTGATCCTGATGATGATTGCCGTGGCGCTGATCTATTACGTCATGCCCGACGTCAAACAGGAGTTTCGTTTCATCACCCCAGGCTCGGTGCTGGCGGTGGTGGTGTGGATCATCGCGTCGTTGGGCTTTGCGTTTTACGTCAAGACCTTCGCCAACTACAACGCCATGTATGGCAGTATCGGCGCGATCATCGTGCTGTTGCTGTACTTCTATATTTCTGCGGCGGTGTTGTTGCTCGGTGCGGAGATGAATGCGGTGATCGAACACATGTCGCGCGAAGGCAAAGACCCTGGCGAAAAAGTCGCCGGTGAACACGGTCCTGTCCACGAAGAGAAACATCACGTTTCCGGACTGGGCCGGGATCACTCGGTGAAACCACCCACTGACGAAGTCATCAAATGATCCGTGAAATCCTGAAAATGGGCGACGAGCGCCTGCTGCGCATTGCGCCGCCGGTCCCCGCCGAGATGTTCGACAGCCCCGAGCTGTGGCAACTGATCGACGACATGTTCCAGACCATGGAAAGCGTCGGCGGGGTGGGCCTGGCTGCGCCGCAGATCGGCGTCGACCTGCAACTGGTGATCTTCGGCTTCGAGCACAGCGAGCGTTATCCGGACGCTGAAGCGGTGCCGCAGACGATCCTGATCAATCCGCTGATCACGCCGTTGAGCCCGGTGATGGAAGAGGGGTTTGAAGGCTGCCTGTCGGTGCCTGGATTACGCGGCGCGGTGAGTCGTTACCAGCAAATTCGCTATGAAGGTTTTGACCCGAAAGGCGAGCCAATCGTGCGCATCGCTTCAGGGTTTCACGCCCGTGTGGTGCAGCACGAATGTGATCACCTGATCGGCCGGTTGTACCCGTCACGGATTACCGACTTCAGCAAATTCGGGTTTACCGAAGTGATGTTTCCGGATCTAGATCCCAACGCCGACGATTGAAATCACCATAATCCCCTGTGAGAGCGGGCTTGCTCGCGAATGCGCAGTGTCAGGCTACATCAATGCTGACTGACACTGCGCATTCGCGAGCAAGCCCGCTCCCACATTGGGTCCACACGCCTATCCAACCGGCTCCAGGCCCATCGCAATCATCGGTTTGCTGCGCGCATAACGGCTCAAGCGTTCGACCATCGCGTAAGGCATGGGCGGATCGAAGGTAAACCCGCGACGCTCATAAAAGCCCCGCAAGTCCGGGTGGCAGAACAGCCACACCGGTTGGTCGAGACCGTTCACCGCTTCGGCAATCAGCGCCGCTGCGATCCCTTGTTCACGACAGGCCGGGTCGACAAACAAACCAGTCAACCAATGCCCGCCCGAGACCGGACGCAAGCACAGCGCCGCAATGATCTCGTTGCGTCTGGCCACCCACAATTGAGCGTCGCGGACCGCTTTCATCGACGATTGGTGAGCGCGATAAAACTTGTTCATCAGGGGCCATAACGGCTCGTCGAGCAAGGTGTATTGAGTGTCGGTCATGGGGCGGGTCTGTGTGTGCGCAAAGCGGGCGATTATAAAAGAACGGGCGGCCGGGGATAGGTGTATACCTGATCTCACATCCCGTATGAGTGGAGTACGTATCATGGCCAAAGGCATGGATTCAAAAAAAGCAGCGAAGAAGAAACCGGCGAAAACCGCCGATGAAAAACGCGCGGACAAGAAGGCCAAGAAGGTGGGTGTGTTCGGCCATTAAGCTGTAAGCATGAAACGCACGCCCCCCTGTAGGAGCCGGCTTGCTGGCGATTCAGACCACTCGGTGTGTCAGGCAGACCGCGTTGCCTGAATCGCCAGCAAGCCGGCTCCTACAGACAGCGAAAAAATAATCTGCAAGATTTCCCGATGCCATTGCACAGAAGGGGACTGGTCCCCGATCTGAGCAACGCCATGCCCCATTACTTCGATAGTGCCCACCGAGAAGAAATCGAAACCCTGCGCCAGCGCCTGACCGCTCGCACCGAGTGGCCGACCTGGTTGCTGCTGATCGGCGTGTATGGCGGCTGGTTCGGCATCATGCTGGCCAGCAATCGATTGGGTGTCTGGTGGAGCACGTTGCTGCTGATTCCGCTGGTGGTGCTGTGGTTGTCGGTGCAGCACGAATTGCTTCACGGTCATCCCACCCGCTGGACCACGCTGAACAAAATCCTCGGTTACGCACCGTTCGCCGTCTGGTACCCCTACACGTTGTATCGCGACAGCCATCTGCTGCATCACCGCGACGAAGACCTGACCTTGCCGGGCATCGATCCGGAAAGCCGTTACCTGAGTGCCGAGCGGTGGCAGGGCAGTTCCGTGTTCGAACAGAGCCTGCATTGGTTGAACAAAACCGTACTCGGACGCTTCATCATCGGTGCGCCGCTGGCCTTGCTGGCGCTGGCGCGCGAAGAACTGCAGCGCTTGAGATCGGGTGATCGACAGGCCTGGTTGATGTGGCTGACCCACGGCGCACTGACCGTGTCGATGTTGCTGTTCATCGCCCATTACAGCGTGGTGCCGGTGTGGCATTACCTGTTGCTGATCAGCGTGCCGGCGCTGTCGATTGCAATGATCCGCTCCTACTATGAGCACCGTCCCCATGCGCAACCCGAGCAACGCACCGTGCTCAATGAAGCTGGCTGGCCATGGCGCTGGCTGTTCCTGAACCTGAATTTTCATCTGGTGCATCACGACTTGCCGGGTCTGCCCTGGTACGACTTGCCCCGCGCCTACCACGCGCGCCGCGAGCAATGGGTGGCGCGCAGCGGCGGCTTTCTGGTGCAGGGTTATGCTCAGTTGTGGCGTGAGAACGGGATAAAGGCGATCGACAGCCCGAAACACCCCTTCCACTGATTGCCAACGCATCCCCTTGTAGGAGCCGGCTTGCTGGCGATAGCGGTGTGTCATGTTGCATTGACGGGACTGACACACCGCCATCGTCGGAACGCCGCCCGCAGCAAGCCGGCTCCTACACGGGGAATTTTGTTGTATGGGAAGATTTTGATGACTCAACACATCACCGAATTACTGATGTACGTCGCGCCCGAACCCATCCGCCAGGCCAACGAGCGTTGGCTGACGCGAATCCTCGAACGTCTGGGCGCCACCCGCCGCAACGCCGATGGGCTATCGCTGATGGACCTGTGGCTGGCCCCGCAGTTGCTGCTGACCCAAACCTGCGGCTATCCGCTGATGACCGCATTGCGCGGCCAGGTTCGGGTTATCGGCCGGCCTCGTTACGAACTGCCGGACAGCAGCGGCGGCAACCATTGCAGCCTGCTGTTGAGCCGTGTCGATGATTCACGCCGGACCTTGCCCGCGTTTTTCGGCAGCCGTGGCGTGATCAACGGCGAAGACTCCAACAGCGGCATGAACCTGCTGCGTCAACGACTCGCGCCGTTGCACCGCGACGGGCAGTTCTTCGCCAGCGTCGGCATCAGCGGCAGCCACCGCGAGAGCCTGCACTGGCTGCGTGAAGATCAAGCCGACCTCGCCGCCATCGACAGCGTGACCTTCGCCTACCTGGCGCGGCACGCCGAAGAGGAAGTGGCGGGATTGCGCGTGGTGGTGCGTAGCGCGTTCAGCCCGACCTTGCCGTATATCACCGTTGCGACGGCGACCGATGAACAGGTGGAGGCGCTGCGGCAGGTGATGAACGAGACGCTGCGGGAATTGCCCGATGTCGCCGAAATCCTCGGGTTGCACGAGGTGTTGCCGGCCGGCGAGAGCGACTATCAGGTTGTTCTCGATTATCAGCAGGAAGCCGAGGCGTTGGGGTTTGGGCGGTTGCGTTGACTGGAGATTTTTCGCGGGCAAGCCCGCTCCCACAGTGGAATGCATTCCAAATGTGGGGGCGGGCTTGCCCGCGAAAGCGGTTGCAAAATCACCATTAATCTCAAATTCAATAATGGAATATAAAAATGCATTTTAAGTATTATTAAAGAATAAGGCTCCTTGCTAGGATTCGCCTCACCGGACCACCGGACATTCAGCGACCCTAACCCTTGGAGCCTCTATGTCCGGCACCGACGTATCCCATCGAAACGACGTGGGCGGATTGTTCCGCGCCCATTACCCTTGGCTGTGCACTCGGTTGCGCCAGTTTCTCGGGGCCAGTTCCAGCGTCGAAGACATCGCCGCCGAGACCTTCGTGCAACTGCTCGAATCGCCGGGTCTGACCCCGATCCGCGAGCCCCGCGCCTTGCTCACCACCATCGCCCGCCGGTTGATTTATCAGCTCTGGCGCCGTCGCGATCTGGAGCGTCAGCACCTCGATCAACTGCAACACCTCGATCAGCCCCAAGCGTCCTCGCCCGAGGAATTGCTGCAACTGACCCAGGCGTTGCACCGCCTCGACCGAACGCTTGAGCGTTTGCCGGGCAAAGTCCGGGCGACGTTCCTGTTGTCGCGCATCGATGGCCTGACGTACCCGCAAATCGCTGCCGAACTGGGCATTTCCCAGCGCTCGGTCAGCGTCTACATGACCCGCTCCCAAGCGTTGTGCGCCCAGCACAGCGCCAATGAACCCTTGCACCAGAGGTCCGCATGAAATCGATCAAAACCCTGCTCGGCAGTTCGCTGCTGGCCCTGAGCCTTGTGGCGACCCACGTTCCCGCTGCGGAACAAACCAAGCCGATCCACTTCGGTGACATCACCTGGGAAAGCGGCAGCCTGATCACCGAGATCCTGCGGCTGATCGTCGAAAAAGGTTACGGCTACCCGACCGACACTTTGCCGGGCAGCACCGTCAGCCTCGAAGCGGCATTGGCCAAGAACGACATTCAAGTGATCGGCGAAGAGTGGGCCGGGCGCAGTCCGGCGTGGGTCAAGGCGGCGTCGGAAGGCAAAGTGTTCGGGCTGGGCGACACCGTCAAAGGCGCCACCGAAGGCTGGTGGGTGCCGGAATACGTGATCAAGGGCGACCCGGAGCGCGGGATCAAACCGCTGGCGCCGGAGCTGAAATCCGTCGCCGATCTGGCGCGCTACAAAGACGTGTTCCGCGACCCCGAAGACCCGAGTCGCGGGCGTTTCCTCAATAGCCCGACCGGCTGGACTTCGGAGATCGTCAACAGTCAGAAACTCAAGGCCTACGACCTGACCACCAGCTTCGTCAACTTCCGCACCGGCTCCGGCGCGGCGCTGGATGCCGAAGTGGCTTCGTCGATCCGTCGCGGCAAACCGGTGTTGTTCTACTACTGGTCACCGACGCCGCTATTGGGTCGCTTCAAACTGGTGAAACTCGAAGAGCCGCCGTTCGACGCCGAAGCCTGGAAGACCCTGGCCGATGCCAACAACCCAAGCCCCAAAGGCACGCGCTCGATGCCGGCGAGCCTGGCGATCGGCGTGTCTGCACCGTTCAAGACGCAGTATCCGGACTTGGTGTCGTTCTTCGAGAAAGTCGATTTCCCGATCGATCTGCTGAACCAGACGCTGGCGCAGATGAGCGAAAAACGCCAGCAACCGCGTCAGGTGGCGGAAGCGTTTTTGCGCGATCAACCGCAGATTTGGAAGGGGTGGGTGCCGGGTGAGGTGGCGACGAAAGTGAGTTCGAGCCTGTAAATTCTCCCGCGTCTGTTAGACCGCTTTCGCGAGCAAGCCCGCTCCCACATTGAACCGAGTTCATCCTGTATGAATGCGATCAAATGTGGGAGCGGGCTTGCTCGCGAATGGTCTCAAGACCTACACCAACTCCACGGCCAACGCCGCTTTCACCACCGGGCGCAAATCAACCCGCGCCTGAAACCGCATCAACGCCGGCCATTCATTCAAATCTATCGCAAACAACGGCGCCCACCGCAGCACCGTAAACAAGTAAGCATCCGCCACGCTGAACCCACCCGCCAGCAGATAATCCTGGCGCTCCAGCGTCTGACACAACACCGCAAAGCGCTTGTACAACTTCTCCCTGATCAGCGCTTTCACCTCCTCGGGGAACTGCGCGTTGAACAGCCAACCCAGCCCGCCATGAATCTCCGTCGAAACGAAATTCAGCCACTCCTGCAACCGCACTCGCTCGAACGTTCCGTTCACGGGCGCCAGGTTCGCCTCGGGTCGCAGGTCCGCCAGGTATTGCAGGATCGCCGGGCCTTCAGTCACCACGTCACCGTTGTCGAGTTGCAGCGCCGCGACGTAACCCTTCGGGTTGATGGCGAGGAAATCGGCACCGTTCGCGGTCCGTTTGGTGCGGTTATCGACGCGGATCAACTCGAACGGCAGGTCCAGTTCACGCAGCACAATGTGCGGTGCCAGCGAGCAGGCTTGAGGGGCGTAATACAACTTCATCGGCAGGGCTCTGGTTGGGGATTTGCGCCAGTGTCATAGTGCGCGGCGCCCTCGGTAAAATTAATCTTTCAGAAAACTGCCATAAGGAAAGCTACTGCCATGATGAATCTGATGCACTGGAGAATGGTGGTGGCAGTGGCCGATACGGGCAACATTACCCGCGCGGCCGAGCGGGTCGGCATGACCCAGTCAGGCGCGAGCCAAGCGTTGGCGCTGATCGAAGAAACCCTCGGCGTGCAGCTGTTCACTCGGGAGAATCGCCAAACGCTGCCGACCGCTATCGGCCTGCCGGTCATCGAGCAGGCCCGGACCATGCTCGGCGCCCTGGAAAACATCCGCAGCACCGTCGATGCCGCGAAAGACATCCAGCGCGGGACGATTCGCCTGGCGAGTTTTCCCATGGTGCTGGCAACCTTTCTGCCGCCGCTGCTGCGCACATTCAGCCGGCTTTACCCCGGCATTCAGGTGGTCGCGCTGGAAGTCAGCGACGATGAAGTGGAAGCACTGCTCGGCGCCGGCCTGGTGGATGTGGGTGTGGTGCTGAACCCGGCGCCGGAGCGCAATGCCGGGCGTTTGGGGCGCGATGCCTGGGTCGCGGTGTTGCCCGGCGGCCATCCCTTGGCACGCCGCTCGATTGAACAAGGCGTCACCCTCGCGGAGTTGGCAGACCAGCCGTTTGTGCTGGCCACGGGCGGCTGTTCAACCAACGCCCGCAGCCTGGCCGCCGATGCCGGTCTGCAATTGCGCGACGTTCGGGTCGAGGTCCGCGAGTGGAGCAGTGCGTTCACGCTGGTGCGCGAAAACATCGGTATCACCCTGGTGCCGGAAATGACCTTGCCCAGCCATCTCCAGGGGCTGCGTGTGGTGCCGGTCAAACCGCGTATCGATCGTGAGTTTGCCTTGGTGGTCGCCGCAAACAAACAACCCTCGGCAGCGGTGCAGGCGTTGTTGAGCATGCTGGCTGAACACTGAATCAAGCTGAACCGTTTTTGTCCTCAATACTGGCCGACTAGTGGCCTTGCAAGCCTATTGCGGCTGGCTATGCTCAGTCCTGACGAACCATGTCGGTCGCCATGTGAAGGCTGGCATGCATGCTTCAGAGTGCGCACCCCAAGGCACCGATGCGAGCGGCAAGGAGTTTTACGATAAAGGGAGTTACTTATGAAAACGTTAGGGCTGGCCCGGTCCCGGGCTATCAAGAGACGGATGTCTTGATAAGAGCGTTGCCACATGGACTCTCCGATTCAACATCATTGATCACCTGACAATTCCTCCCGTGGAGGAATGCGTGTGCCTGTTCCATGGAACGTTGTGGTGGATACGTTGAAAGACCGAAGAACTTTCATCAATCAAACGACCGCGCTTAGGGTGATACGACCATGTTTAACCTACATCACAAGGCTGACCTGCAGGAAATCGAGCGCTACAGCTGTGCGCTGACCGAGGCCAACGCCAAGTTGGCGGCCGTCAGTCGTTCGATGGCGATGATTGAGTTCACCCCTGACGGCATCGTGCTCGATGCCAACGATAACTTTTGCAAAGCCATGGGTTACAGCGCCGAAGAAGTGCGCGGCAAACATCACCGGATCTTTTGTGAGGAAACGTTTTATCGCAGTGAGGCCTACGCCAAATTGTGGCGTGACCTGGCCCGTGGCGAGCCGATCAGCGGGACTTTCCTGCGCTTGAACAAGGGCGGCAAGGAGATCTGGCTCGAAGCCAGTTACATGCCGGTTTTCGGTGCCGACCGGCAAGTCAGCAGTGTGATCAAAGTCGCCACCGACATTACGGACAGGGTGAACAAGGAACACGAAAACGAAAGCATGCTCGCGGCAATCGGTCGTTCGATGGCGGTGATCGAATTCACCCCCGCTGGCAATGTAATCACCGCCAATGAAAACTTCCTGAAGACCACGCATTACGCGCTCAACGAAATCGTCGGCCAGCATCACAGCCTGTTTTGCCACCGCGCCGAAGCCGAATCGCCGTCTTACAAAGGATTCTGGGCTTCACTGAATCGCGGCGAATATCACTCGCACCGTTTCGAACGCAGAGACAAGCACGGTCATACGATTTTTCTCGAAGCGTCCTACAACCCGTTGTTCGACGCCAAGGGCCGTTTGTACAAAGTGGTGAAGTTCGCCAGCGACATCACGCAGCAAGTGACCACGCTGCAAACGGCTGCGGAGTCGGCCCACAGCACTTCGGTGCAGAACGACGCCTGCGCGCAGAAGGGATCTCAGGTGGTGCAGCAGACGGTGCAGATCATCCAGGACATTTCCAGGGACTTGAACGAAGCGGCGCTGAGTATCGATGCGGTGAGCAAACAGTCCGACATCATCGGCACCATCGTTCAGACCATTCGTGGCATCGCCGACCAGACCAACCTGCTGGCGCTCAACGCGGCCATCGAGGCGGCGCGGGCCGGGGAACACGGCCGAGGGTTTGCCGTGGTGGCGGATGAGGTTCGCAGCCTCGCGGCACGCACGAGCCAGGCGACGCTGGAGATTGTCGACGTGGTGCGCAAAAACCACGATTTGTCGTTGAGCGCGGTGTCGAGCATGCAGTCGAGCTTGAGCCGCACCGGTCTTGGGGTGGAACTGGCGAACGAGGCGGGGGAGGTGATCCTGGAAATCCAGCAAGGCTCGCGGCATGTGGTGGATGCGATCAGCCAGTTCAATTCAACGCTGCAATTGAATTGAAACGCTGACCTGTAGGAGCCCGGCTTGCCGGCGATGGCGATCTTGCGGACGCCATCGCCAGCAAGTTGGCTCCTACAGAAGCATCCGCGTGGTCAGAGCGATGCGAGGAACTTGTCGACCACCTGGGCGCCGCTTTTCTCACTGCTGCTGCCGTTTACTTTCTCGGCCTGCGCCAGTTTTATCTTGTCCTGCAGACGCTCGGCAATCTCTTTACCGACCGCCAGTTGTTTCTCCGGCGGCATGGCTTTCAGGTCTTCTTCGGTAATCCCCATCTCCTTCAGAATACTGTCGCGCAATCGCTGTTCCGGGGTTTTGCTCATGTAGTCCTTGAAGTCGGCCATGGCGGTGCTTTCACCGGCCTTTGGCACTGTCGAGGCTTCGGTGGCTTGCAGCGCGACACGGGTCTTGGCGAACGCTTCATCGACGTTGTCGCTGATTTTATTGGCGGCGTTGACCTGTTCCGTGGCGAGCTTGGAAGCAGACGCCAGGACCTTCCCATCGTTCTTCACGTTTTGCAGCTGGATATTGTTTTGCACGCTCTGCATCAACACGGCTTGCAGGCCACCTTGAAGACCCGCAGCGGCGTCCGCCGTCGGTTCGTCGCCCGGCTTTTTGGGAAGCGGCGTCACTAGGTTTTGCTTTGCACTGACCAACATGATGAGTAGACCTTGTAGGTGTTTGCGGTGCAGCGACTTGAGCAATTAGCGTGCCTAGGCAATAAAACCCAGTATTTTCAATTGGTTATGTTTTTGCTTGAGCAGAAAACGAAAGCGTTGCGGTCAACCTTTG
The DNA here is from genome assembly GCF_014852285.1 of Pseudomonas sp. PDM02. Taxonomy (NCBI): domain Bacteria; kingdom Pseudomonadati; phylum Pseudomonadota; class Gammaproteobacteria; order Pseudomonadales; family Pseudomonadaceae; genus Pseudomonas; species Pseudomonas sp. PDM02. Next base: position 110,679 of record NZ_JACVBL010000018.1, read on the forward strand.
CCGCCCGACGGCAGAGGTCGACCGATCAAGGCAGGCCGTTGCAGCCGTGTTTGAGGAACCCGGGGCGTTGCGCCAGGCGTTGGAAATATTCGTCGATGGCCGGGAAATCCGGTCGTTCCATCGGCGTCATCAGCCAACGGTTGACTGACAGCCCGATGACGATATCGGCCAGCGTGAACCGTGGCCCGGCAACATAGGCTTTGGTGGTCGCGAGCTGATGCTCGAGGATACCCATCTTTTGATTCCAGCCGCGCAAGCCCGTGGCAATCCGGTGCGCGTCCTGGAACTCCGGGTCTTTGCGTACCAGTGCCGTGAACGCGTAGCTCCAGGACGAATTGAGATCGGTGGCTTGCCAATCCATCCACTGCTCCACCCGGGCGCGCGCTGCCGGTTCGTGTGGCAGCAATTCTGCGTGCGGGTGTTTGCCGGCCAGGTAACGGCAGATGGTATTGGACTCCCACAGCACGCCGGCCTCATCGATGATCACCGGCACCTGTGCGTTGGGGTTGAGCCGGACAAATTCGGGACTGTGGGTCGACGCATACCCGCTGCCCCAATCCTCGCGTTCGTAGGAAAGGCCCAGCTCGTCGCAGGTCCACAGGACTTTTCTGACGTTGATGGATGAGGCTTTGCCGAGAATCTTCAGTGCATGTTCCATGGAGCTGCTCCTTTAGCGATTCGATGCTTCCGGAAGATCAGAATACCTCTGTAGGAGCCGGCTTGCTGGCGATGGCATCACCGCGTTGAATCTGACGGACCGAGGTGATGCCATCGCCAGCAAGCCGGCTCCTACAGGTGTTACGTGCTTTCGCGCACCTTCAATTCGAACCCCATGTCCTGCACCGGTTTCGCCACGGTGTTGCCCGCCATCAACGTCAGCATCTGCTCTGCCGCGCGCCGGCCAATCGCCTCGCGCGGGGTGTTGATGCTGCTCAGGCGCGGGACCATGTGCGCCGAGGCCGGCAGGTCGTTGAAACCGAGGACCGCCACTTGTTCGGGGATTTTGATTCCGCAGCGCATCGCTTCCAGCAGCGCGCCCTGGGCCAGGTCGTCGTTGCCGAAGAAGATCGCATCGACGTCAGGATGACTGGCGATCAGTTGCAGGAACAGCTCGCCGCCCAGACCGACGGAGGAGGCGCGGGGCGTCAGCACTTCCAGATCCGGGTCATACCGACCAGCCTTTTGCAGGGCTTTGCGAAACCCTTCGCCGCGCAGCAACGTGCGCTGATCCAGTTGCGCACCGATGTACGCCAGACGCTTGCGACCGCGGGACAGCAAATGCTCCGCCGCCGTTTCGCCGGCCGCCAGTTGCGAGAAACCCACGCAATTGAGGCCCGCAGCGCTGTCGAGTTCCATCATATACACGCAGGGAATATTGCTCGCCTCGATCATCCGCCGCGAACTTTCGGTGCGATCAAACCCGGTCAGCAGCAAACCGCGTGGCTGATAGGCCATGTAATTGCGCAGCAGGTTTTCTTCTTCATCGCGCGAGTAATGGAAGTTGCCGATCAGCACTTCGAAGCCCTTCGGTCGTAAAACCTGATGAATGGCTTCCAGGGTGTCGATGAACAGCAAGTTGGACAGCGACGGCACCAAAACCACCACGGAATGGCTCTGGGCCGAGGCTAACGCTCGGGCGGCGGGGTTGACCACGTAGTTGAGTTCAAGCGCGGCTTTCTGGACTTTTTCCACCAGTTCGGTGGCCACCGTGCTCACGCCGCGCAAGGCGCGGGAGGCGGTAATCGGGCTGACGCCGGCCAGTCGGGCTACTTCATTGAGGGTAGGACGGCCAGTGGTTCGCGTATTTTTATCGTTTTTAGAAGAGGTCATCGGGCGGCTTGCCAAACAAAATTCAAGGCACTAAGGTAGCGCTGTCCCGATGCAGCTGCAAATGCGTAAGCGAGTTTTGCCTGAACCTCGCTTTTCGGCGTCCGGAACGAACATGCTGCAACCCACAAAAATGACAAGAAGGCGTCGGCAACTTCTACTTTTCGTCTAGTGTCATAACTGGCAAAGGTAGCGCTGTCTGCGCGCTGAGGTGTTACATGAATCATCCCATCACCGCCCTGGTCATCATGGGCGTTGCCGGTTGCGGCAAGACCTGCGTCAGCGAAGCCTTGTGCCAGCTCAGCGGCGCGACTGCCATTGAAGGCGATACTTTCCACCCTGCCGCCAATATCGAAAAGATGAGCGCGGGTATCCCCCTGAACGACGACGACCGTGCCGGCTGGCTCGACAGCCTGTGCGATGAACTGCGCCGCGTTGATGCCACGGGCCAGCGCCCGGTGTTGACCTGCTCGGCCCTCAAACACAGTTACCGCGAAGTTTTGCGCAGCGCCTTGCCGGGCCTGGGCTTTGTGTTCCTTGAGCTCACGCCTGAAGTGGCGGCCGATCGTGTCTCCCATCGGCCGGGCCATTTCATGCCGTCGACCCTGATCGACAGCCAGTTCGCCACCCTTGAATCCCCGGTTGGCGAGCCGCTGACCCTGGCCCTCGACGCCTCGAACCACAGCGTCGACCAGTTGGCGAAGCAAGCCCACGCCTGGTGGCTGGAACACGGCTTGAAACGCGCCGGTTAAATTTTGCTTGAAGAGATAGCGCTGTCCTTATGGCTTTCGAATTACCCGTTTTAATAACAACAACAACCAGGAGACACCCCTAATGTTTGGCATGTCCCACGAGACGTTCCTGCTGCTCGATGCAGTGGTCACGGTGATCGGGCTTATCGTCTTGATCACCAAGTTCAAATTTCACCCGTTCATTGCCCTGATCATTGCGGCAGCCTTTCTCGGGCTGACTTCCGGCATGCCGATCGGCACCATCATCAAGGCGTTCCAGGACGGCTTCGGTGGCGTGCTCGGTTTCGTCGGCATCATCCTCGCGCTGGGCACGATGCTCGGCAAAATGATGGCCGAGTCGGGCGGGGCGGATCAGATTGCCCAGACGCTGATTCGCGCGTTCGGCAAGGACAAAGTGCAGTGGGCAATGATGTTCGCCGCGTTCCTGGTCGGCATTCCGCTGTTCTTCGAAATCGGTTTTGTGCTGCTGATCCCGCTGGTGTTCATCGTCGCCCGGCGTACCGGCGTGTCGATCATCAAGATCGGTATCCCGCTGCTGGCCGGTCTGTCTGCCGTGCACGGGCTCGTTCCGCCGCACCCGGGTCCGTTGCTGGCCATCGGCGTGTTCGGTGCCGACATCGGCAAGACCATTCTTTACGGCCTGATCGTTGCGCTGCCGACGGCCATCATCGCCGGCCCGATCTACGGCACCTTCATCGCCAAATACATTCCCGGCCATCCCAACCAGGAGCTGGTGGATCAACTGGCGCGTGAGAACGATTCTGCCGATCTCCCGAGCTTCTCCATCACCTTGATCACCGTGCTGTCGCCGGTGTTCCTGATGCTGCTCAAGACCTTTGCCGACGTAGTGCTGCCGGACGGCAACTTCTTCCGCACCTTCATGGACCTGATCGGTCACCCGATCTCGGCCCTGCTGCTGGCGTTGCTGCTGTCGCTGTACACCTTCGGTTACAAGCAGGGCATTGGCTCCAACCAGATGCTCAAATGGCTGGATGCGAGCCTCGCGCCAACCGCCGCGATCATCCTGATCATCGGTGCCGGTGGTGGCTTCAAGCAGATGCTGGTGACCAGCGGCGTGGGTAATGTCATCGGCAACATGGCGGTGGCTGCGCAAATCTCGCCGATCCTGCTGGCGTGGCTGGTGGCGGCGGTGATCCGTATCGCGACCGGTTCGGCGACCGTGGCGACCATTACTGGCGCAGGCATCGTGGTGCCGGTGGTGGGGATGATTCCGGGTGTGAACCGTGAGCTGCTGGTGCTGGCGACCGGCGCCGGTTCGTTGATCCTGTCTCACGTCAACGACGCGGGTTTCTGGCTGGTGAAGCAGTACTTCAACATGACCGTAGCGGAAACCTTCAAGACCTGGACGGCGATGGAAACCATCCTGTCCGTGGTTGGCCTGGGCTTTATCCTGCTGCTGTCGTTGTTCGTCTAAGCAACACCGCAACGCTTGTGTAGGAGCCGGCTTGCTGGCGATAGCATCGACTCGGTCAAGAAGTTAAACCGAGTCGCCTGCTTCGCCAGCAAGCCGGCTCCTACATGGATTGTCGAACCTCCGTAGACGCTGGTTTCGATCATTACCGATAACAAAAAACCGCATTTATGCGGTTTTTTTATGGGCAGGAATCTGCGACAAGCCACATTTTTTGGGTACCGATGACGCAACCGCTTGTCGGAACTGTCATTTCTCACAGGTAGACGCCCCGCATAGACACGTCGAACATCCCTTCTTGAAAGGAGCGCCAGTCACGGGTTCCTGTTTGATCGTTGAATCATGGATGAGGAGCAGACTGCTATGAGCACGCCTATTTTTGAGAAACTCGAGATTATCCTTCCTGTTGAAGGTGCTGAGGAAAGTCTAAGACCAACGTTTATTGGGACGGCGACCGTCGGGGGGAAGGTAACTGTTGTGCTACATGACGGAAAGTTGCTGGGTACGGCTGTCGTGCTGTCTTCAGGTCAATGGCAAGTGACTTCACCTTCTCCGTGGGAAAAAGAGGAATACCAAGTCAAGGCTAGACAAAACGTGGAGGGCGTCGATTCGGAGTGGACAGAATTGCGGACCTTTACGGTTGTCGGCTAGCCGTTTGCTTTCAGGGACAGGTTTTTTCCAATAACGCCTGAAGACAATTGAATCGAATCGGGAGCGGACACGGACGTGGCCGCTCCCGAGATTGTTTCTCTAGCCGGTGGTTTTGCTTACCAGCCCATCCGCCCTGAACATCCCGCGAATCCCGCGCACGGCCTGACGAATCCGGTCCTGGTTTTCGATCAGCGCGAAGCGCACATGATCATCCCCATATTCCCCGAACCCGACACCCGGCGAGACGCAGACCTTGGCTTCGGCGAGCAGTTTCTTGGCGAATTCCAGCGAGCCAAGGTGCGCATACGCTTCGGGAATCTTCGCCCAGACATACATCGACGCTTTCGGATTCTCGACCATCCAGCCCAGTTCATGCAGGCCTTTGACCAGCACGTTGCGCCGCTGCCGATACTGCTCGGCGATGTCTTTCACGCACTGCTGATCGCCTTCCAGCGCCGCAATCGCCGCGACTTGCAGCGGTGTGAAGGTGCCGTAGTCGTGGTAGCTCTTGATCCGCGCCAGGGCGTTGACCAGTTCCGGGTTGCCGACCATGAAACCGATGCGCCAGCCTGCCATGTTGTAGCTCTTGGACAGGGTGAAAAACTCCACCGCAATGTCCTTGGCGCCCGGCACTTGCATGATCGACGGGGCTTTCCAGCCGTCGTAGACGATGTCGGCGTAGGCCAGGTCATGCACGACCAGTACGTCGTACTGTTTGGCGAGGGCGATCACCCGTTCGAAGAAATCCAGCTCCACGCACTGCGCGGTGGGGTTGGACGGGAAGCCGAGAATCATCATCTTCGGTTTCGGAATCGAGCCGCGAATCGCCCGTTCCAGTTCGGCGAAGAAGTCCACGCCCGGAATCAGCGGCACCGAACGCACCTGGGCGCCGGCAATCACGGCACCGTAGATGTGAATCGGGTAGCTCGGGTTCGGCACCAGCACGGTGTCGCCCTGGTCTAGGGTGGCGAGCATCAAGTGCGCCAGGCCTTCCTTGGAACCGATGGTCACGATGGCTTCGCTTTCCGGGTCGATGTCGACCTCGTAGCGTTCCTTGTACCAGTTGGAAATTGCCCGGCGCAGACGCGGAATGCCCTTGGACGTGGAATAACCGTGGGTGTCTTCGCGCTGGGCGACGGTGACGAGTTTTTCGACAATGTGCGGCGGCGTCGGGCCGTCGGGATTGCCCATGCTCAAGTCGATGATGTCTTCGCCACGACGACGGGCGGCCATCTTCAGCTCGGCGGTGATGTTGAATACGTAAGGGGGGAGTCGATCTATGCGCGCAAAGCGGCGCGGCGAACCTTGTTCGGCCATTGTTGCCTCGGATAACGTAAGCGCCCGGAACCGTCCGAGCGACGCTGGTCACTGCGGTGACCTGTGGCGGAATGTAAGGGCAGCTGTGGCAGACTGTCCAGCCTCCACGTAAATAATTTTTTTCCGAAGGAAATCGGTCGATGGAATTTAGCAGCGGCTTTCTGCTGAGCCTTTCTCTGTGCCTGGACATCGGCGTAGCCAACATCGCGATGATCACGCTGGCCATGCAGCGCGGCTATTTTCAAGGCTTTGCGCTGGGGTTGGGCACCTGTGTCGGCGACCTGATCTACGCCGTGCTGGCCTTGGCCGGCATGACCGTTTTGCTGCAATACGAAACCGTGCGCTGGGTGTTGTGGATTGGTGGTTCGGCGTTGCTGATCTATTTCGCGGCGAAGATGATCTATTCGGCGATCCACCATGAGGCGCTGTTGGCCGAGACCGCCGACGTGGGCCACAACTCGCACCGCAAGGAGTTCTTTCGCGGGATCTTCCTGGCCATGTCGTCACCCAGCGCCATTCTCTGGTTCGCAGCGGTGGGCGGCACGCTGATCGCGCGGTCTGGCGGTGGCGGGGCGCTCAGCTCGGCATTGTTCCTCGGCGGATTTCTCTGTGCCGGACTGTTGTGGTCGGCAGGCCTGTGCTTCGCCGCGAGCCATGGCGGCAAGTTGCTGGGCGACAAGCTGTTGCGTTATTCGTACATGGCATCGGCGGCGATCTTCTGCTATTTCGCGGTGTACGTGATCCTATCGGGGTACAACGAGTTTATTGGCGCTGGCGCGGTCGAGGCATTGCATACGCTGTAATTGGGCGAATCGGGTTTGGCTTCTATACTCCTAGCCGAACCCACTTTTTGTACCAGGAGCCGAGTCATGGATGATAAAAATAGCGTCGAAATCCCGGGTCCACGCTTCGAACATGGGCACTTCCTGCTCATTGCGGGGCTTGGTGGACGGTTTACTCAGCAAACCACCCAGGGCATTCCAGCGCTCTGGGAAAAATTCATTCCGCACATCGGAAACGTTCCGGGCCAGAAGGGCGAAGTGACCTACGGCGTGTGTTGCAATTTCGATGGCAAGGGCGGCTTCGACTACATCGCCGGCGTCGAGATCAGCAAGCTCGACGACTTGCCGGATCAGTACCGCTGGGTAGAAGTCCAGCCTCAGCTGTACGCGGTGTTCGAGCATAAAGGGCCGCTGGATGCATTGCCGCAGCTGTTTCAGCACATCTTCGGCACCTGGCAACCGCAGTCCGGGCATGAAGTGTTGGATGCTCCGGAATATGAGCGCTACAGCGAAGACTTCAACCCGAAGCTCAACACCGGAAAACTGGAAATCTGGGTGCCGATCAAAGCGTGAAGTGTACGTCGGGAGGCGGATCAACGATGCGCCTCTCGATGTCATGCCCAGGCTGATTTATGATCCCCAGCCTTTCTCCGCTGATTCCGAGCCGCCATGAACACCGTCATCCGCCACGTCACCCCCGCTGACCTGGACCGCTGCTACGCCATCGAAACCGTTGCCTACGAAGGTGACGAAGCTGCCACCCGAGAAAAAATCGCCACGCGCATCGCCACCTGGCCTGAAGGTTTTATCGTCGCCGAAGTGGACGGCGTTGTAGCCGGTTTCATCAACTCCGGTGCTGCGTTTCAGGTGGAAATGTCGGACGAAGCGTTCAAGGAACTGATCGGCCACGACCCGGCCGGCCCGCACGTGGTGATCATGTCGGTGGTGGTGCATCCGGATTATCAGGGGCAGGGCTTGGCGAAACGTCTGATGGGCGAGTTCATCGAGCGCATGCGTGCGCTGGGCAAGACCAGCATCAACCTGATGTGCAAGGAGCGGCACATTCCGCTGTACGCCGGGTTCGGATTTGCCTACATCAAACCTTCCGCATCGGACCATGGCGGAATGGCGTGGCATGAGATGGTGTTGGCGCTCTGATTGATGCGGTGTGGTGTGAAATGCTTTCGCGGGCAAGCCTCGCTCCTACAGGTTTGGTGTGCTCCTGAATTCACCATGAACCTGTAGGAGCGAGGCTTGCCCGCGAAGGCAATCCAAAAGTCGCCACATCGATCTAATAAAGACTGTCCCGCACCCTCACCGGCGCTTCCCGGTCATACGTCTCAGCATCAAACTGCCCATCATTCAACCGCTTGTGAAACGCCCCCGCCGTCGGCAGCGCCGAGCGATCCAGGTGCTTCTCGGGGTTCCACAAATCCGAACGCACAATCGCTTTCGAGCAGTGAAAAAACGCCGCCTCCACCGTCACCAGCATCACCGTGCGCGCCGATTTGCCGTTGACCGCGAAGCTTTCCAGCAAGGCCGGCTCATTGCTGATCTGCGCTGCGCCGTTGACCCGCAAGGTTTCGCCGATCCCCGGGATGATGAACAACAGCGACACCCGCGGATCGAACACCACATTGCGTAGCGTGTCGATGCGGTTGTTGCCCGGGCGATCCGGGATCGCCAGGGTGCGCTCATCGATGATTCGCACGAAACCCGGTGTGTCTCCGCGCGGCGAGCCGTCCAGGCCGTCGGGGCCGACCGAGCTGATGATCACCAGCGGCGAGGCGCGAACCATCGCTTGATAATCCTCGTTCAGAAAGGCGATTTGCTTGCGCACCGCGCGTTCGTGGGGTTGGCCGTAAATTGCTTCCAGTGCTTCGATGCTGTCGAGCATAACCACCTCAGAAAATCAGCCCCATCCGCCGTTCGTAACCGATCCGGCCCTTGTAGGCCTCGCCGCTGTCGACCCAGCCGAATTTTGCATACAGCGCGATGGCTGCTTCGTTGTCCGCATCCACCGACAACTCCAGCCCCCGTATTTCCGGAAACGCCTGACGCGCGACCTCCGGTAAGGCTTGCAGGCAGGCCTTGCCATAACCTTTGCCCTGTTGACGCTGATCGACTTGCAACGCATGCAGGGTGGCGCTGTGTTCGTCGGCCCAGGCCGGCAGCACTGGCGGGCGTTTGAGCAGCAGGAAAGCCACCGGGACATTCTCGACCAGCAGGGCAAATCCTTTGACGCCGGGGCCGGGTTTGGACAGCAGGGTGTGCAATGCACCGTGGATGTCACCGGAGAACTTGATCTGTTCCTGATGAACTTCGATGGCCTCCACCTCCTGGCGCTGCTTCGCGTTCAGGCTTTCGTAAGGCACGAGTCGGGTTGTCACTGGAGTGTCCTTTTTCCAACAGAAATGAGCCTCGGATTCTAGCGAGTTTGCGCCCATGGATTATTTTTAATTTGACTGTCGATCTGGCGTCTTGCCGGACGACTAAGGGTGTCTTCACAACAAAAAACACGGAGAACCACCATGAACGCTACCCACGAAATCCAGGCCCTGATCGACAGTTATCGTCAGGCGGTCATCACCAAGGATCTCGAGAAAATCATGGCGTTGTATGCCGAGGACATCGTCTCCTATGACGCGGTCAAGGCCCTGCAATTTCGCGGCAAGGCGGCCTACCGCGCGCATTGGCTGGAATGCATGGAAATGTGCCAGGGCCCGCACACCTTTGATTTTGACCAGATGAACATCGTGGCCGACGAACACATCGCCTTCGCCCATTGGCTGGCCCATTGCGGCGGCACCAACGAGAAGGGTGAAACCCAGGCCTGCTGGATGCGCGTGACCGGCTGCTATCGGCGCGAGGCCGGGCAATGGCGCATCGTCCACGAACACTGGTCGGCACCGTTCGACATGACGAGCGGCACCGCGCTGTTCGGTCTGCAGCCCTGATCGTCGGGAAGTGCCCCCCACGCGCCAAACTGCAGCCATAGTTGATCAGTTCGATCCGGAGAGCCCCATGAAGTATTTATGCCTGGTCTACAGCAACGAACAGGAGTTGCACTCGCTGCCCGAAAGTCCCAATGACGCCGAGTGCATGGCCTACGCCGAATCGATCCAGGGCAGCGGCCGCATGCTCGCCGCCGAAGCGCTGGAGTCGGTGCAGACCGCGACCACCGTGCGCATGCGCAACGGCAAAGTGTCGATCACCGACGGCCCGTTCGCCGAAACCAAGGAGCAGTTGGCCGGCTTCTACCTGATCGACGCCAAGGACCTCAATGAAGCTCTCCAGGTTGCCGGCAACATTCCGGCGGCCCGGGTCGGCTGTGTCGAGGTGCGACCGGTTCGTCAATTGAATCCCTGATAAGGAGGTTTGCGTGGTGATGTGGGTGATTGAAGGCCATCGGCACTGATGGCTGACGTGTCGGTCAAGGCTCGGGTCGAGCAGGTTTACCGCGAAGACTCGCGGCGAATCCTCGCGACCCTGATCCGTTTGCTCGGTGATTTCGATCTGGCCGAGGAGGCCCTGCACGAGGCTTTTTTCATCGCGGTCGAGCGTTGGCAGCGTGACGGTGTGCCGGACAATCCGCGTGCCTGGCTGGTGTCCACCGGACGCTTCAAGGCCATCGACGGCTTGCGTCGGCGCGCGCGCTTTGCCGCGTCCCGGCCGATGCTGATCGCGCAACTGGAAGCGCTGGAGCAGGCCGACTGGAGTGACGAAGACGTGGAAGACGATCGCCTGCGTTTGATCTTCACCTGTTGTCACCCGGCACTCGCGGCGGATGCTCAAGTGCCGCTGACGTTGCGCGAAGTCTGCGACCTGACCACCGAAGAAATCGCCCGGGCGTTTCTCTCGGCACCGGCCACCATTGCCCAGCGCATCGTGCGCGCCAAGGCGAAAATCCGCGACGCGAAAATCCCTTATCAGGTGCCGACCCTGGCGGAATTGCCCGAGCGTCTCGACAGCGTGCTGCGGGTGATTTACCTGGTGTTCAACGAAGGTTACTCGGCGTCCATCGGTGCTGAACTGACTCGCGAGGATCTGACCCGCGAGGCCATCCGGCTCGGCCGATTGGTCATGGAATTGCTGCCCGAACCCGAAGTGATGGGCCTGCTGGCGCTGATGCTGTTGCATGAGTCACGACGCCCGGCGCGAACGTCGGCGAGTGGCGAGCTGATTGTGCTGGATGAGCAGGACCGTACGCTGTGGGATGCCGGGTTGATTGCCGAAGGGTGCGCGCTGATTGCGCGGGCGTTGACCTCGCGGCGATTCGGGCCTTACTGCCTGCAAGCGGCGATTGCGGCGGTGCATGCCGAAGCGCCGACGGCGGGGGAGACGGACTGGGCGCAGATTGCGGGTTTGTATGATGTGCTGTTGGCGGCGGTGCCTTCGCCGGTGATTGAGCTGAATCGCGCGGCGGCGATCGCTAAACGGGATGGACCGTTGGCGGGGTTGACGTTGGTTGAAGGGATTCTGAATCGCGGCGAATTGCTGGATTACCACCTGGCGCATTCGGCGCGGGCGGAGTTTTGTCGGCAGTTGGGCAGGGTGGACGAGGCGCGGGCGGCGTATGAGCGGGCGTTGGAATTGACGCGGCAGGTGCCGGAGCGGCGGTTTATCGAGGCTCGGATCAAGGCGTTGGAATGAGGTGATTTGGCGGGTCCCATCGCCAGCAAGCCGGCTCCTACAGTAGATCGCGTCGGTCACAAAATTTGCGGACGCCACCCATCCCTGTAGGAGCCGGCTTGCTGGCGATAAGGTCCGCAGGACCTTCATTCCAACATCTTGCCCAACAACCAACTCCCCGCCGGCCCCGGCGGATGCAGCCGCGACCACAGCGCATCGACGAACAGCGGCTTCGGCCACCCTCGCACGTTCAACTCCTGCAACGTCCCGGCATCAAACCGCCCCACCAGCCATCGCGGCAACGGCGCCCAACCGAATCCACCCTGAGCCATTTCCAGCAGCATCAAATAGCTCGGTGCCGACCACACGCGTCCCTTCGCCCGGCTTTCATACGGATTGACGATGGTCGCCAGACGCAGCTCCCGATGCTGCTGCAACAGCTCCTGATCGATTCCTGTCAGGGTCGCCAACGGATGCTCACGGGACACGAACAAAGCGATTTCCGTTCGCTCCTGCACCGTCGAACTGACCAGGTCCGGCGGGTAACTGTCCTGCTGCTCGGCGAACGCCACATGCGCCCGACCGCTTTGCACCAGCGCCACCAGGTCATCGCATTCGGCGATCAGGCATTCGAGTTCCAGGTCCGGGTAACGCTGCTCGAACGCACTGAGCGCCGCTTCGAAACGGTCGGACTGATAGGTGTCGGAAATCGCCACGGTCAGCTTCGGCTCGACACCCTGAGAGAGTTGGCTGGCGGTCATTTCCAGGCGGCTGGTGGCCGCGAGGATTTCCTCGGCCCGTTGCAGCATCACGTGCCCGGCCGGCGTCAGTGTGGGCTTGCGGCTGCTGCGGTCGAACAACACCAGATTCAGATCGATCTCCAGGCTTGCCACCGCAGCACTGATGGTCGACTGACTGCGCCCCAGTTTGCGCGCCGCCGCGGAAAACGAGCCTTGGGTCGCCGCTTGCACAAACGCTTGCAACACTTCTTGAGAGGCCATGAACTATCGCCTTGATCGATGGTTATTGGTTATGAAGTATCGGCGTGAGGATGGATCATGGCAACCACAGTCACTCAGGGAGTTCTGCTCATGAACGCCAACAAATCCATCACTGAACGTATTTTCCAGGCCATCGGCTTTGAACTGCTGGCCATCGTGATCTGCACCCCGTTGCTGGCGTGGATCATGGACAAGCCGATGCTCGACATGGGCGTCGTCACCGTTGTCATTGCGGCACTGGCCCTGGCCTGGAACGTGATTTTCAACGGGATTTTTGACCGCGTGCTGACGCGATTCGAGATTGCGCACAACGCCTGGACGCGAGTCGTTCATGCGTTGCTGTTTGAAGGCGGGTTGGTGGCGGTCGGTGTGCCGCTGATTGCCTGGTGGCTCAACGTCAGCCTGTGGCAGGCGTTCTTGCTGGATATCGGGGTGTTGCTGTTTTTCCTGCCGTACACCTACGTTTACCACTGGGTGTATGACGTAGTGCGCGAACGAATGGTGATGCGCGAGTCTTGCGAAACCTGAAAACAAACCCTGTAGGAGCCAGCAAGCTGGCTCCTACAAGGGAGCGTTAGACGTGGAAGTAGCCTACGCAGCTATCGAACGGCAGACGCTTGAGCTCGATCTTGTTCAGATCCAGCACTTCACGCAGGGCCTTGGTTTCGCCCGGGAAGTTGCGGTAAGCGACTTCGTCCAGCACCACGATGGCGCCTTTTGGCATGTACGGCAGGAAGGTTTCCAGCGCGACTTTGGTCGATTCGTACAGGTCGGTGTCGAGGATCAGCATGGCCACGACCAGGTCCGGACGGGTCTTGACCCACTCCGGTACGGTCTTGACGATGTCGCCCTTGACCAGTTCGCAACGCGGGATGCGGTTGACCGGGCGCAGCAGGTCGTTGGCGTCGATCATGTCCTGGATCAGCGACTGGTCGGTGTCGGCGAACATGGTCTCGTTGACGTCGGCCGGGTCTTCTTTCTTGTCGATGCTCTGGAAGCCTTCGAAGGTGTCGAAGCCCACGATCGAACGGTTGATCGCGTACGGTTCCAGGATCATCGACAAGTGCATGTACAGCATCAGCGAGTTGCCCTTGTACACGCCGCACTCGATGATCGCGCCCGGTACTTCAGCGACTTTCTTGAACAGTTCCATACGCGACAGTGCAGCGGTCACGCCGATGCGGTTGGCGAAGACGAACGGTGCGTCGGCCACGTACTCGGCATCGACCCGTTTCAGAACGTTGGCACGGGTTTCGTTGTACTGGGCCTCGGCAGGCGTGATGCGACGCTTGGTCATGCTTCGATTCCTTGGAAATTAGAAAAGTCGTGGGCGTGGAAATAGTCTTTGAAACCTGCGCCGACGTCAGGGCAGGCGCTGTCGACGTTGATCGCGCCGCGCTTGTGCTTGAGGTCGTCGAGGTGCATCAGGCGGAAATCCACGCTGAAACGGGTTTGTTGCGTGTAGTTGGGCACCGTGCCGTGCAGGTGTGAGCCCGAGAAAACCAGCATCTCGGCGGTGTTGCCGGCGATGCGAATTTCGGACGCGGTGTTGATCGCTTCGGTGGGCACCGGGTGCTGGCGTGCCTCTTCCTTGACGTTGTCCTTGGCGCGTTGACGTTGTACGCCAATCCAGTCCGACAGGCTCCATTGCGCCGAGGTGTTTTTCACCGGGGCATCGAAGTAGGCCGGGTTGATCATCATGGTCTGGTCAGGCTGGATCGTGTAGACCGGCATCCAGGTGTTGATCTGGCAATCTACGCCGCCGTACCAGGTATCGCGATGCGGCTTGTAGGCATAGCTGACGCCCGCATGCAGGTAGTCGTAGTTGGGCACGACGCGGATGCGCGGTACGTCGAAGATGAATTCTTCGGGGGCGGCACCGATCTCTTCGGTGAAGCTGCGAATCAGTTCTTTGGCACGCAGGCTGTTGGTGAACTGGCCCTTGAGGCGCGTCACCAGTACGACGAACTCTTCCACCGGCATCAGCGTGTGCAGCGCCTGGTGGTTGGTCTCGCCGTCGAAGGCAGCGGTGATGCTTTCCTGGGCGAACGCGCACAGCTCTTTGGCGGCGCGCAGTTGTGTGTTCAGGAAGATGTCGCCGCCATAGATGGCTTCTTTGAAGTCAGCTTTGTGTTGAAGCTGATTGATGTACAGATTCACGGTTCCTCTCCTGAATACATCGAGTCTCTTAAGAGTCGGCCACACGTTAGCAAACTGAAGTGCAATCCGGTGGGCGGAGGATCAATAAAAGCGCAATCCCCTGAATTTGCGACGAAAAGCATTCTCCAGACGAAAAAAATCCCCCTGTAGGAGCGAGGCTTGCCCGCGAAGGCGGTGTGTCATTCAACAAATGTTGTCGACTGACACACCGCCTTCGCGGGCAAGCCTCGCTCCTACAGAGGGGAGTGTTGAAACTAGAAGATTTGGGTGAACAACCAGTACAAACTGCCCGACAGCACAATCGCCGCTGGCAAGGTCAACACCCACGCCATCAGCAGATTGCGGATGGTCTTCATCTGCAAGCCGCCGCCGTTGGCGACCATGGTCCCGGCCACCCCTGAAGACAACACGTGGGTGGTCGACACCGGCAGCCCGAACATGTCCGCAGCACCGATGGTCAGCATGGCCACGGTTTCCGCCGAGGCGCCTTGCGCGTAGGTCAGGTGGGACTTGCCGATCTTTTCACCGACCGTCACCACGATGCGTTTCCAGCCGACCATGGTGCCCAGGCCCAGCGCAATCGCCACCGCGATTTTCACCCACAGCGGAATAAACCGCGTCGAATTGTCGATCTGCTGCTTGAACAGTTGCAGCTTGCCGCTGGTGTCGGCGTCGAAGTTGCCGACCTTGTTCTTGTCCATCAGGCGAATGGTTTCGCTGGCCAGATACATGTCGTTACGCACGTTACCCACGGCTTCGGCGGGCACTTTGGACAACGAGCCGTAACCCTTGACCTCGGCGCCGATACGGCCGGTGAGCGCGGCGAGTGCCGGGATCAGTTGCGGCACGGCCTCCTTGCTGCGCACGTAGTCGGACAACACCGCACGCGGGTCGGCCGGTGCCGGCAGCGGCGAGTTTTTCACCAGCGCTTGCTGGGTGACTTCGGCGACGGCGGCGAACTGCAAAGCCTGATCGGCCGGCATGGTGCGGTTCAGCGCATAAGCCATTGGCAGCGTGCCGACCAGAATCAGCATGATCAGGCCCATGCCTTTTTGGCCATCGTTGGAACCGTGGGCAAACGACACGCCGGTGCAGGTCACGATCAGCATGCCGCGAATCCACCACGGTGGCGGCGTGTTGCCTTTTGGCGCCTTGTACAGCGCACGATTCTTGACGAAGGCGCGCAAGGCCAGCAGCAGCAGCGCGGCAAAACCAAAGCCGACCAGCGGCGAGAGCAACAGCGCATAACCGATCTTGGTGGCCTGCGCCCAGTCCACGCCGCTGGTGCCATCGCGGCCATGCATCAGGGCATTGGCCACGCCGACACCGATGATTGAACCGATCAGCGTGTGCGACGACGACGCCGGCAAGCCCAGCCACCAGGTGCCGAGGTTCCACAGAATCGCGGCGATCAGCAGGGCGAAAATCATCGCGAACCCGGCGGACGAACCGACTTGCAGAATCAGCTCTACCGGCAGCAGGGCGATGATGCCGAACGCCACCGCGCCGCTGGACAGCAACACCCCCAGGAAGTTGAAGAACCCGGACCAGGCCACCGCGAAATTCGGCGGCATCGAGTTGGTGTAAATCACCGTGGCCACCGCGTTGGCGGTGTCGTGGAAACCGTTGACGAACTCAAAGCCCAGCGCGATCAGCAGCGCCACGCCCAGCAACAGAAACGGCGTCCAGGTGGTGACCACCGTGCCGAGTTCGCTCATGTCGTGCATCAGGCTGTACGCGGTGAACAGCAGCCCACTGGCCAGCACGCCGAAGAAAATCACCAGGGTGAACAGGCCGGGTTTCTTGTCGAGCTGCGGTCTGGCGCTGCTGGCGGGCGCCTGGGCGGCGGTGTAGGAAGGAGTAGCCATGCCGGACAATCCTGAGGAGGGAAGTGTGTCGGTCATGATCGTTGCTAAATATTACAGGGAGGCTGCGTTGGGTCAGTGTTTGGGTTTTTTGCCGATACCACCGATCCGAACTTGACACCGTCCCTGTAGGAGCGAGGCTTGCCCGCGAAGAACGATAACGCGGTCATTCAGTTAAACCGAGGTGTTCCATTCGCGGGCAAGCCTCGCTCCTACAGAGGAATGTGTTCGCTTAATAATCCTGGCGTTTGCGAAATGCCCAACGCCCTGCAATCACCGTAAACGTCGCGACCAAGGCCACCAGGATCCAGAACCCCTCCGGGTCCTGCGATAGCGGCACGCCCCCCACGTTCATGCCAAAAAAACCGGCAATGATGTTGATCGGCAAGGCCAACACTGTGACCACGGTCAAGGTGAACAGCGTGCGGTTGCTTTGCTCGTTGAGGTTGGCGGCAATCTCTTCCTGCAACAGCTTGATCCGTTCACCCAGCGCCGTGAGGTCGTTGATGATCAGCGCAAACTCCTCGGTGGATTTGCGCAGCTCCTTCACGTCTTCCTTCTGCAACCATTGCGGTGGGCGATTGAGCAGGCGCAGCAACGAGCCCGGCTCCAGCGCCAGCAGCCGTTGCAAGCGCACCAGCACCCGGCGATTGGCGCCCAGCTCTGCGCGGTTGGTCGACAGCCGCGAGGACAGCAATTCATCTTCGATCTGATCGACACTGAGGCTGGTCTTGCGCACGATCTGCGTCAGTACTTCGCCCTGGTCGCGCAGCAAATGCACGAGCAATTCCAGCGGCGAGCGAAAGCGCTCACCGGCCTTCACCGAGGAGCGCAACTTGTCCACCGAGTGCAGCGGTTGCAGGCGCGCGCTGATGATCAGCCGACTGCGCGCGCAGACCCACAGCGTCGACACATCCGAGGAGACCATGCTGCTGAGGTTGAACACCACGTCGTTGACCACCGCCAGCAACGCCGAATCGACATGCTCGATGCGCGTCGAACGTGAGCCTTCATGCAAGGCTTCGAAAAACTCGTCAGGCAATTCCAGATGACTTTTCATCCAGCGCTCGCACGCGGCATGAGCGAGGTTCAGGTGCAGCCAGAGAAATTCGTCGCTGTCGTCCGGTTGTTGCAGGGACCGCAACGCCATGGCCGAATCGATTTCCCGACCGCGTTCACCGGGACGAAAACTGAAACCGTACAGCAGACCGAACAGGTCCGGGTCGCGATGGCTTTGGTCGATGCTGTGGTTCATGAGGTCTCGCTGTGAGGAGGCGGCCTGTCACGGGTTTCACAGGTTCACTTGAGCCGCATCATCGCAAGGCGTGATGACGTTTTTGTGACGGTTTTTCGTGGCGAGAGAGCGCTTGTATCGGTTGGATACAGACGCAAAAAAGCCGCACGATCCGAAAATCGTGCGGCTTTCTTATGTGACATGAATCAGGTGTCTTGTTTGTTGCTCAGGACTTTACCGGTGGTGGCGTCGAAGTCCACGTCAAACTCCTTGCCATCAGCAGTGCGCAGTTCAACTTCGTACTCGTAGCCGTTGAAGTGGTTGTCCAAGTCGGTGTCGGTAATCGTCGCACCTGGATGCAGTTTCAGGGCAGCCTGATTCATTTCTTCCAGCGGCTTGATCTTGCCGCTCTTGACCAGCTCAGGGATCTGGTCGACGCGAACATCAGCTTGAGCCAGGCCAGCGGTGAGGGTCAGGGCGGCAGCGGTGAACAGGGCAGTCAAAGTCTTCATGAGGTTCTTTCCTTGGTGAGCTGTTTAAGTGGCGCCAGATTAACCGGGGCAACTTAATTCACCCTTAATTCCCATAACGTGTCGTTTGTAAAAGCTTCGCGGGCAAGCCTCGCTCCTACAGGAGTCTGAGAAACCTGTAGGAGCGAGGCTTGCCCGCGAAGAATTCAACACGGTGCATTTGTTGCCGCGGATCAATACCCGTTGTTCTGCAACAACTGCGCAACCGTACCCGCCGCCGGACGTTTGTAGAACTTCAACAACTCGCTGGCGCGGTTGGTGAAGATGCCATCAACCCCGGCGTCCATGACCTTCTGGTAATCCACCGCATCATCGATGGTGTAGACGTGCACCAGCAAACCCTGATCGTGGGTGTACTGGTTCATCCATGGTTTTACCAGGTCCGAGTAGCTCTGATCGCCACCCTTGGTCAGTGCGGCAGAAGGGCCGGTGCCGATCGCGCCTTGAGCCTTGGCGTACTCGACCCATTGCTGGAATTCGGCTTTGTCCTTCGGTTCCTGTTTGGCGTAGTACGTGGCTTTGTCCTTGTCGCCGGACTCGGCGAACGTCACCTTGGACTTGGGCTCGATGCTGCCTTCGCCGACCCACAACAGCAGGATCTTCGGCACCTGCGGCATTTCCTTTTCCAGCAGTTCGAGGCTGCTCTTCTCGAAGGTTTGCAGCACCACCTTACCTTTGCCCTGGCCGACGGCGAGTTCGCTTTTCGCCAGTTTCGAACCCGCTGGGCTCAACCATCCGCGATCCTGCAATTTATCCTTGAGGTCACGCTCGAGGCCGGGGAATTGCTTCGGCTCCTTGGTTTCGATGTACAGGCCGGGCTTGTGCAGCGGATTGCCTTGGGCGATGTCGATGATTTCGTCGAGGGTCAGGATTTTCAGACCGGCAAAAGACGGGCGCGCACGATCCGGATAAGCCGTGTTGAACCAGCTGCCGGCGTCGAGGGTTTTCAGCTCGGCGATGGTGAACGCGTTGGCCGGGCTGTCCTTGCGCTCAGGGAATTTGCTGGCGACGTCGGTGGTGCGTTGCAGGTTGTTGTCGTGCAGGGCAAACAGCACGCCGTCCTTGCTGCGTTGCAGGTCGAGTTCGAGGTAATCGGCACCCAGGTCGCGCGCCAGTTTGTAGGCGGCGGCGGTGGATTCCGGTGCATCGAAGGACGCGCCACGGTGGGCAATCACCGCCGGGTGCGGAATGCCTGCATGGGTGGCCAGTGAAGTTGGGCTTGGCTCGCTGGCGGCCTGCGCCTGGCCGAGACCGAGCAGCATGCTCAGCAGCAGGGCGCTCTTGGTGAAAGTTACAGGCATGGTCGAGATCCTTTCGCAGAGTGTTTTCAAAGACGTCCCTTTTAACAACTGAGCGCCGCTTGCGCTATCGCGAGACCGACATAAACGTGTTTAAAGCGGATTTTTTCAGCGCATTTGTGCGGTTCTTTGCAGTACTCTTGGCCCCGGCAGCTTCCCCGGCAGAGGGAACGCCCTTCATCTTGCCCTGCGTGTAAACCATCGATCACTTGTGTGAGGTTTATATGCGCATCACTTCCGAACTCATCTGCCAGGCCGCCGACCAACTCAAAGGCTTCGTCGGTCTCAATCGCAAAACCGGCCAATACATCGTGCGTTTCAGCGAAGACTCCTTCGGCATGGACGTGGCGGATGACGGCATCATTCCTGTGAGTGAATTCGTCTGGGCGTCGGGGCCGGAGCAGGTCATGACGCTGAAGCGCGAGTTGATTCAGTTGTTGCTGGACCAGAACATCGACGACCGGATCAACATTACCGAGCCGTTGCGGGTGTATATGAATCGGCGGGAAGTGCCGGAGATTTCGGCGGTGCGGAGTTTGGTGCGGGGCTGAATTTTTGTGGTGTTTTTGATGGCCCCATCGCGAGCAGGCTCGCTCCCACACTGGTTTTGTGTACGACACCTATCCCCTGTGGGAGCGAGACCGGCTTGCCGGCGATGGCGGCCTAAAAAACACCGCATGATTTACAGCTTGAACTCATAGGCCCGCTCAACCCTGCACACCCGCGTACTGCACGCCGCATACCAGGTCGAGCGCCCACGCTCACGAATCGCGCTGTGCTCGGGATGATGTTTCCACGCCACAATCGCCGCCTCACTGGCCCAATAGGAAACCGTAATCCCGAGCCCATCCTCACCCCGCGCCGACTCCACACCGAGAAACCCCGGCTGCTCACGCGCCAGCTCAACCATGCGCTCGGCAGCCTCGGCGTAACCCTGATCGCCGTCGGTGCGCAGCGAAGTAAAAATCACCGCGTAGTAGGGCGGTTCCGGTGTCTGGGCAATCATGATTTCTGCCTCACACACGCGTCGATCAATGCACTCACCAGCGGCGGCACAATTCCTTTGAGCGCGGCACGTTCAGGTTGAAACAACGTGGCGACAAAAAACGGATGCCCGCGTAATTCCACCGCTCGCAAATCCCCCGTCGAATCGTGCCCCACTGCGGATAATTCCTGGCTTAGCAAATCCCGCTCAAACTGCGGATTCACACCATAACGGCAGCGATAGCCTTCACGAATCACCGTGCTTTCGTACGCCTTGGCGATCAACGAGCCTTCAACCAGATGAATGCTGTCGATGGCTTCCACTAGCGAGCACGTCAGCGGCGTGAGCAACGCTCGCGTGGCATCGGGTGATGTCTCGCCGTGCTCGGCATCTCCCCATCCCAGAACGTTGCGGGCGTATTCGAGTACCGCGTGCTGAAAACCGCCACACGTACCGAGGAAAGGTCGCTGTTGTTCGCGGGCAAAGCGAATCGCTCGCAGCGCACCGTCTTCATTGCGGTAAGGGCTGGCGGGCACGCACCAAAAGCCGTCGAAGTCTTGCAGCGGCTTGTCGTCGTTGATGCCGTCGGTGGCCAGCCACTGGAACTGCACGTCCAGTCCGGCGTGTTCGGCAGCAATGCCGAGGGCGACGGGAATCGCCTGGTGGGCGGTGACTTGCGGGTCGTAATCGCCGATCAGGGCGATGTGGATGGCGCTGTTTTCCATGAGGGCTCTCGACGCTTGTTGATTCCTGGGGCCCACTATAGATTGGCGTTCACGCACTCAATATTGGCGTTATCCCAAGTGATCAATGCAGCGACGCACTATCGACTGGACTACCCCGACCTGTCCCTGATCCTCGCCCTCGTGCGCGGCGGCTCGCTGGCCCGGGCTTCGGCACTGCTGAAGGTCGACGTTTCGACCGTGTTCCGCGCCGTGCGCCGACTGGAAGCCGCACTGGGCCAGCAACTGTTCGAAAAAAGCCGCGCCGGCTACTTGCCCACCAGTCTTGCGCAGACCTTGGCCGAACAGGCTGAGCGCGCCGAGCAAGCGCTGGAGGCTGCGCGCATTGGCGTGGAGCAGGGCGGTGAAGTCATCAGCGGCACCGTGCGCCTGACCTGCACCGATTCGGTTTTACAAGGCTTGTTGCTGCCGGCACTGGCGCAGTTCATGCCCGGCTATCCGGCGCTGACGATCGAGTTGAGCACGTCCAACGACTTCGCCAATCTCAGCCGGCGGGACGCGGACATCGCCTTGCGCCTGACCCGGAATCCGCCGGAACACTTGGTGGGCCGATGTCTGGCGCAGGTGTCGTATCGCGTCTGTGCGAGCACGGCGTATCTGAAATCGGTCGATGCCGAAGACTTGGCCGCGCTGACATGGATCGCCCCGGACGACTTCCTTCCCGATCACCCCACCGTCGCGTGGCGTCGTCAGCAATTGCCCGGCGT
Organism: Pseudomonas sp. PDM02; assembly: GCF_014852285.1. Classification (NCBI taxonomy): domain Bacteria; kingdom Pseudomonadati; phylum Pseudomonadota; class Gammaproteobacteria; order Pseudomonadales; family Pseudomonadaceae; genus Pseudomonas; species Pseudomonas sp. PDM02. The sequence goes on from NZ_JACVBL010000018.1 coordinate 132,595, forward strand.
CACACCGGGTTATCGTTGCAACAGCATGTTGTCGGTAACCGAACTGGTGAGGGCCGGGTTGGGTGTTGCGGCATTGCCGGACTTTCTGATCGATGACGGGCTGCAACCGTTGAGCGAACCGTTGCATGGTTACGACACCGCGCTGTGGTTGCTGACCCGCCCGGACTGTCGTGCGTTGCGCTCGGTGGTGACGTTGTTCGATGAATTGGGGCGGGCGTTGAAATTGCTGTAATGCTTGTAGGCGCTTGATTCAGAGCTGGTAGCAGGCGAGGAACATGTCCAGCGCAGAGTCCACGACGGTGGTCTGCATTTCAGGCGACAGGCCGGGTAGCCCCATGGAAATCTGCGGCCAGAATGCAAAGGATTTGAGCATTCCCTGAACCTGTTGAGCGGCAAACTCCGGGTCGACCGGCTTCAATCGCCCATCGGCCTGAGCGGCGCGAATCCATACGGTCAGGCCTTCTTCGCGCTTGCCCATTCTCTCGACCATGTTCTGCGCGCGCTCGGGGGAATGAATGGTGGCTGCGATGGCGACCCGCGCCAGGTCGAGAAAATTGTCATCGCCCAGCATCTGCAATTTTGCCATCAGCATGCGGCGCATCTGGTCGCGCAGCGGCAAGTCAGGGCGGTAGGCCGTTTCCTGTTCGGCCGTCACCCTGGCCCATAATTGATTGAGAATTTCGGCGAACAACTCTTCCTTGCTGGGGAAGTGGTTGTACACCGTGCGCTTCGACACGCCAGCGGTGGCGGCGATCTTGTCCATGCTGGTGATGTCGAAACCGTTGGCCCGGAATTCGGCAATCGCCGCTTGAATGATCGCTTCGCGTTTTCGGTCGGTCAGGCGCTGTGGAGCTGTCATAAGTACGCTTCGGCAGAAGAAATTAAGAATTACACTTGGCAGTTTACTTGTGATCAGCTTTGATGCAACCTAGAAACTACACTGTGCAGTGTAATGTTTCGTTAATCCTGCGCAGCCAAAAATAGAGTGTTCGGCTGATGCGTGCGTGCCTTGGCCATTTATCGTCCCACCGTGGAAACTGCACATGTGCGGTTTCCTGGAGTCATTCAGTCATGGCCAATTCCACTAACGTTTCTGTACCTGAAGCGTCCCGTCAGGCCGAAGGGCACTTCCGCAACCATGCGCCCGTGCAACGAGAAGGCTTGCGCAAAATGGTGCGCATCATGTGGAACATGATCTTCCACAAACCCCGCAACACCCGCCCGACGGCGGCCGTTCCGGTGCAACGCCTGACCCACGACGCGTTAATCGCCGCGCCCAACCACAGCGTCTATCGCCTTGGTCATTCCACGGTATTGCTGAAACTGCGGGACAAATTCTGGATCACCGACCCGGTCTTCGCCGAACGCGCTTCACCGGTGCAATGGGCCGGCCCGAAACGCTTCCACCAGCCACCGATCAGCCTCGAAGAATTGCCACCGATTGAAGCGGTAATCCTGTCCCACGATCACTACGACCACCTCGATTATCAGGCTGTGCTCAAACTGGCGGACAAAACCAAATACTTCCTCACGCCGCTGGGCGTCGGCGACACCCTGATCAAGTGGGGCATCGACGCCAGCAAAGTGCGCCAACTCGACTGGTGGCAAGGCACCGAAGTCGACGGCATCCAATTCGTCGCCACCCCGTCGCAGCACTTTTCCGGCCGTGGGCTGTTCGATGGCAACAGCACACTGTGGGCCTCGTGGGTGATGATCGACGCCGACACACGAATCTTCTTCAGCGGCGACAGTGGCTACTTCGACGGCTTCAAACGCATCGGCGAACAGTACGGCCCGTTCGACCTGACATTGATGGAAACCGGCGCCTACAACGTCGAGTGGCCGCATGTGCACATGCAACCCGAGCAAACCCTGCAAGCGCACATCGACCTGAAAGGCCGCTGGTTATTGCCGATTCACAACGGCACCTTCGATCTGTCGATGCACGCGTGGTTTGAACCGTTTGACCGGATACTGGCATTGGCCTGGGAGCGCAGTGTTTCGATTACCACGCCGCAGATGGGTGAGGCGTTTAACGTGATGTATCCGCAGCGGGGGAGTGCTTGGTGGTTAGGGATGGAAAACGTCGGCGATCAGGTGGAAATCCAGAACGCATGACGTATTGAAGCCTGGCCGCTTGTGATGCAAGCGGCTCGTGCCGACACCTCACTCAACCATCGCAAAATCCGCTCGCCCCACCGAATTCGACTCAGTCCCTCTAACACTCATCCCCCGCCCCGGCGCAAACCCCGGGAAGAACACCAACCCCTGCGACTCAAACCGATACGCCAACGCCAGCCGATCAGCATCCGGCACCTCACGCTTGGCCTCAAATCGCTCAATCACATCAACCAAAACGCCAGACTCCCGAGACAGCTCATCAACGCTCCAACCCAACATCGCCCGGGCCTGGGCGCAATGGGCGGGGGTGAATTGGAAGAGGGCGATACGTTCCAGGGTGATTTTCATCGCATAAGAGGCCATGGTGTTCTCCGGGCTCGAGAGTGCTGATTCAAAATGTACTGTGTTTTTGTACAGTTGTTTTGCGCCCGGATCAAACTCATTTTTTGAATTCTGCTATTTCGCCCCTGCCAACCAGACGGACGGCGCCTGACCCAACACACGACGAAACATCGTCGAAAACGCCGCCGGGCTGTCATAACCGAAATCCAGCGCAATCCGCGTCACCGGCTCACCCACCGCCAATCGCGCCAACGCCAGCACCACGCAGGCGCGCTGGCGCCACTGGCTGAAACTCAGGTCGGTCTGCTGGCGGAACAGCCGATTGAACGTGCGCAGACTGATGTGCAACTGATCCGCCCATTGCTGCGGCGATTGATGAACATCGGGTCGCTGCAAGAAGCCCTGGCACAACCCAAGCAGCCGCGCATCGACCGGCAGCGGAATGTGCAACGGCAAGTGAGCACTGCGCGCCAGCTCATGCAGCAGCAACTCGATCAACGCGCCATCGCGCCCGGCCTCGTCGTACGCCAGCGGAACCTCCACCGCCTCCATCAGCAAATGCCGCATCAACGGCGAAACACTGATCACCTGACAACGCTCGCCCAAGTCCACAGCACCCGGCTCGATGTACAAGCTGCGAGTGCTCACCCCCAGCATCAACACCTCATGCGCCACCCCCGCCGGAATCCACACCGCCCGCTGCGGCGGCACCACCCAGTTGCCGTCATGCGTGCCGACCTGCATCACCCCGGTCGCGCCGTACAACAACTGCGCCCGTCGGTGTGTATGACTAGGCAGCACATGCCCGTAGGAATAATCCGTACCGATCGCCACCACCGACCGTGGCGTGTCATCCAGCACATTAATCGAAACATTGCGCATCAAGCGGCTTCCAGCAGTTGGCGTAAACACAAACATTATTGGCTGACTTGCTGAAGCAGGCCAAGCCACATCGCTCTATCGTCGACCACTCTCAACCAACGGACGACGCACAATGTTCTACCTCCTGCTGACACTCTTCGGCTGCATGACCGGCATCACCGCCGTGCTGTTCGGCTTCGGCGGCGGCTTCGTCGTCGTGCCATTGCTGTACCGCATGCTCATGGCCAGCCACGGTGCCGACGACCCCATCGGCCAATCGGCGATGCACATCGCCGTCGCCACCTCGACCTGCGTGATGATCATCAACGCCCTGGTCGCCACCGGAAAACATCACCGCGCCGGTAATCTGATTCGCCATTACCTGTGGCCGTTGGGTGGGTTTATCGGGTTGGGCGCGGTGGTCGGTGCCGTGGCGGCGATGTGGGTGAGTGGTGAGGTAATTCGGTATGCGTTCATTGCCTACCTGGGCGTGACCATTGTGGATTGCCTGTTCAGACGCGGCTTTCTTACACACGCAGATAACGCAATCCCACGGCGATTGGGAAGGGCGGAAGTGTCTGGTGGCGGCGTAGGAATCGGCGGCATCGCCACATTTCTTGGCGTAGGCGGCAGCGTTATGACCGTGCCATTGTTGCGTCGATGCGGGTTGAGCATGAGTCAGGCAACGTCGATGGCCAATCCGCTAAGCCTGCCCGTGGCGTTGGCCGGGACGGTGACTTACATGGCGATGGCGGGGTTTAGCGATTTTGATTTGGGAGCGTGGTTTGTCGGTTATGTGGATCTGTTGGCGTTTGCAGTTTTGACGATGGGATCGTTGGTGGGGATTCGATTGGCCACGCCGTGGATCGGGCGGATTCCGGATCGGATACATGCGCGTATCTATATTGGTTTGTTGGTGTTGGTGATGGTCAGCATGTGTTGGAGTTAATCGCTATCAAGCTAGCTTTTCATCGATTCGCAGACGAAGCTTCGCCATAATTCGCGGCTATTTCCCGCGAACCAATGTTCGCTGCATTCAAGGATGATTTGATGTTTAAAGGATTGATTCGTCTGCCTGGCATTGTCGTGTTGATGTGCTCAACGTTTTCCACACTGTTGTGGGCGGACAGCGGCAAGCAGGTCTACACCGGGACGCTGGGCAAAATGCCGATTGTGTTGGAAGTGAACGCCGACGGCAGTGAGGGCCGCTACTTCTACCAAAAGTATCGCAAGGACTTGGTGCTTAGTGGCTCAAAGGAAGGGGAAACGCTGGTGCTCGAAGAAGGTGACCAGCGTTATGGAGAGTACAAACCTCTTCCGACAATTCGCTTACAGCCCGAATCCAACGGTTGGTCCGGTGAATGGGTCAGCCCTAAAGGGAAGGTTTTGAAGGTCCAGTTGCAGCCAGCAAACCTTCCTCCGGTTCCCGCTGATACCTTGCCCTATCTCGTCAGACTTCACGACAAGGCGCCTTACGAATACCTGCGCTTACAAGGTATGAAGCTCATCCCAGGCAAGACCGAAACCTTCATGGGATACACGCTGCAATGGTGGAGCGAGCCACAATCAAACGCCGAGCTATTTGAAGTGATTTCGGGTTACAGCGCCGAAGAGCGTCAGCAAATCAACCAGCAATTGATGGGCCGTTTGTGGCGAGAAGTCGTGGGGTATTACGGATGTTTCGCCAATTACGCTGATGCCTATTACTCACAGATCAGTCAGCCTCTGTGGATGACGCCGTCCGTGATGAGCGTTCGGGTGTCAACCGAGTACTTTTGTGGCGGTGCTTATCCGGATCAGGTCAATGACTCAATCAACTTCGATACCAAAACGGGCAAATCCCTGACGCTTGAAGATGTGCTGTGGGTGGGGCAGGGCAAACCAATGCATTACGAGGAAGACTACGACGTCTATAACTCTTCGTCCGAGTCATCCACTGCTTATTCTGATTACCGCAATAAAGAGCTGGCGCCGTGGCTGGTGGCACAACTGCTTAAGCTCTATCCCACTGAAATGACGACAACGCCAGAGGGGGAGAACGATTGCGGCTACAACGATGATTACCCTTGGCACTATCCGGGCTGGTACTTCACCGAAAAAGGCATCAAGTTAGAGCCATCCTTCCCTCACGTGGCTGCCGTGTGTCAAAACATTGGTTGGGGCGTCCTGCCTTACAACCTCGTCAAACAACACCCCGGCGGCGTCGCGCTGCAACTGCCCTGAGCCGAAGCTACTTATCAGCCAACCCCGGTGCCTCACGAATAATGAAGTGATCCAGGTTCTCGATATTCGCGCTGAACACCCCGAACGTCTGCTCGGGGTTTTTCTTGCTCGGTACCTGCTTCAACTCCGGCGTCACGCCATAAAAGAAGCAATACAGCTCCGCTTCACTGTCGATGGCGTGCTTGATCTCTTCCAGAAACGCTTTGCGCTTGCGGTAGTTCTCGATCAACTTCTTGCTCAGGTAAACGTTGACCGAATAAGGCTTCTTCTTCGCCTCATCCGCTTGCTTGAACCAGACCTTCTGCTCGAAATCGATGCGAAAGCTCTGCGTGTAATCCTTGATCTCCTTGATCTTGCCCCAGTAAATCAGCCCCTTGTTGTCTGTCAGGTATTCGATCTTCTTGAAGAACGACCCATAAGGCGCCGTGTGCTCGCCAATCTTCAGCGGCACGCGCTTGAGCAACTCCTTGTCCTCGAAGTTCGACACAAAACACTCCACCGGGTGGGCGAAGATACTGGTCTTGTCCGGTGCTGATTCGTTGCTCGGGGGCTCGGTATTGCTGGGCGGTGTGAGAGGTTTCGGATCGTCTCGCACTCCATCCGCCGTCGCTACTGGCTTCGCCGGCTTACGCACATACTGACGTCGAGTCAGCAACAACTCCGACGGAAAATGCTCCTCGCGACTGTCATCCGTTTCCGCATCGTCCGCCTCCACACCCGACGCCGGTGCCTTGAGACTGACATAAGGACAATCCGCCACATGCCGGGTACTGGGCGTGTTTTTGAAGTGCGGGGTGCGAACGTAATTCACGTTTTTGGCGTTGAACGTCGTCAGTACGTTTGCCGCATCGAATGTCGCCCTGCATGCGTCGTTGGGGCATTGGAAGTGTTCCTTGGTGGAATCGAAATCCATGGTTTCGTCGAAATTCAGATCGCGCACGTCATAGATCGACAACTTGTCGTCGAGACTGAGGCAGTAGGCGAGGTCGAATTTCATGGGCTATCAGGCTCTTTGAGGGGATCGTTTTTATAGTCGTTAAGCGCTCGTCCTGCACAGCTTTTTCCACAACGCGATCTACTTCTCTGTGCGGCTTTACCAGTGATGGCAATGTAGCTACCGTTGTAGGATAAATTTCCTGCGGCTGTGCGCTATTTCCTACGTCGAGTTTCGGTTTCTGCAACCCGTGTCGACCGTGATCGAGCCGCACCCCGCGATGACCATTTGCTCACGTAGCAAGGATAGCGACTCGATGACTTCGCCTGCACTTAACCAAATCTTGTTTGGCCCACCGGGAACCGGTAAGACATTCGCCACTATCGAGGCCGCGCTGGAAATTCTTGCTCCTGAGTTTCTTCGGGCCAACAAAGGTAAACGGGTGGCTTTAAAGAAGCACTTTGATGAGTTAGCCGAAGATGGGCACGTTAAGTTCGTCACCTTTCATCAAAGCTTCAGCTACGAAGACTTCGTCGAAGGTCTACGTGCTGAAAACGGAGAAGATGGGCAATTGCACTACGAAGTCGTCGATGGTGTGTTCAAAAAAATGTGCACATCTGCCATGGCCAAGGTAAAGCACCCCGGTGCTCTATTTATAAAGGGGGAGTCATTTGGTTCGGGGTACATAGTCGCGAGTGCATCTACTGAGTTGCTGAGCTTGGTTAAGCCTAATGGTAAAGAGCTACCGATAGGGATGAGTATTCTTCACACGCTCGCTGAATATGTGCGCGCAGGGCGGTTAACCGTCGCAGATGTTCGCAACAAGCTAGTTTTTGACAAAGTGTCAGAAACTAAGCTGGAACCATATCTCATCAATGGCTACAACAATATTTTGCCGGTTTTGGTTCAGCGCATTTTGGATACGTCATCCGAAGACGCAAAGGTCAAGGAGACAACTCAATCCAGCAACGCACGCGTACTCATCATCGATGAAATAAATCGCGGCAATATTTCTCGGATCTTCGGTGAGCTGATCACTCTCATCGAGCCATCCAAGCGTGCAGGAGCTGATGAGGCATTAAAGGTGACGCTGCCGTATTCGAAGGATCATTTCAGTGTTCCGAGTAATGTCTACCTCATAGGCACCATGAACACCGCTGATCGTTCATTGGCTGGTCTAGATATCGCGCTGCGTCGTCGTTTCACGTTCCGCGAAATGCCGCCTAAGCCTGAGCTGCTGAAAGACGTCACCGTGGGGGAGCTCAATGTTGGCCAACTCCTAATAGTGATGAATCAACGAATTGAGATGCTGTTAGACCGAGATCATTGCTTAGGGCACGCGTATTTCATGCCGTTAGAGAATGAGCCAACGCTTGAGCGATTGGGCCAAATCTTTCGCGAACAAGTGCTCCCATTGCTGCAAGAGTATTTCTTCGAAGATTGGCTACGGATTCAATGGGTCCTTAACGATCATCGCAAGGCCCCTGAAAACTGCTTTATCGCGCAGGCGCTATTCAACTCAGGATCTTTGTTTGGCGATCAAGTGTTGCTAAGTAACCAAAATAACCATTGGATTATCAACGAAGACGCCTTTGCTCGGATTGAGTCTTTTTGGGGTGTCATTGATCACCAAGCAGTACCTCCAAAGGTCCAGGAGGCTATCGAAGCTGAAAAAGACGACATTCAGGTTCGTCAGCTTGAAAGCGGATCAATCGAGGTTTTGAAGTCTGGGAAGATCGTCAGCCCATCTAAACCTATTTTGCGGGAGCTTGCCGCAGCGCATGGCCTGACAACACACCATGCAAGTGGTCGTGAGTTTAATACCCGCCATCTTGGTGCGGCCGTAATCAGCGCATTGAAAGGCGTGACGGTGTGAAACCCGTCATCACGGTCCGTGAGTACGCGAGGCTGACGACAGATAAAATCACTGAGCCGACGTTGGATCTTGCCCAGGTATCGGTTTCCGCCTTTGACTGGCTGTGCAAATTGAATGCTACTTTCAGCAATGCTGGAGCTGCACTGGTTCAGCTTGAAAATCGGTGTTTACTCAAACTCGACAACTACGTTGGTGTGTTGGAAACACCCTGTGGTACGCGTCTTGAAATTCTCCCCAAACATTTTGAGCGAGAGGACTGCATTAAGCAGAGCAGAATGTTGTTGCGGCGCATGATCCAAGCTTCTCTAAATTTACCCACCCGTGAAGTCGGCGCGGCAGATCTTCGAAATTTCGATGCACCGCTGAGCGAATGGGTCATGGGCCGATTCCTACTGGCTCTGGATCACTTGATCAAGCGAGGTCTACGCTTCGACTACCAGCGCGTAGAGGAGGAACAACGGTTCCTACGTGGTCAATTGGATGTGGTTAAGCAAATGCGCCAACCCCCTGGGCGCCAGCACCATTTCCAGATTCGACACGATATCTATTTGCCCGACCGACCAGAAAACCGCTTACTCAAATTCGCCCTAGATGAGGTCTGCAAAGCAACGAAAGATGCTGGTAACTGGCGTCTGGCTCACGAGTTAAGAAGTGTGTTGTTAGAGGTTCCTACAAGCCGCAATGTGCAGCAGGATTTCAACCAATGGAGCAGCGAGCGACTGATGGCGCACTACGTGCCAGTGAAGCCCTGGTGCGAGCTGATTATCAAGCAACAGATGCCTTTGGCGGTCGCCGGGGAGTGGCATGGCATGAGCTTGTTGTTTCCTATGGAGAAGCTGTTTGAGCGCTATGTTGCTGCGAGTCTAGACAGTGATTTGCTGCAAGACGCTCGACTTCAAACTCAAGCCCACACTGAATATTTGTGTCAGCACAAAGGCAAAAACTTCTTCCAATTACGGCCGGATTTGATGCTTCACCATCAGAACAAAAGTTGGGTGCTAGACACAAAATGGAAGCGGTTGAACTCATCTGGTGAGGATAAGAGCTACGGTTTGAAGCAGTCCGATTTCTATCAGTTGTTCGCCTATGGCCACAAATACCTAGCGGGCGAGGGGGAGTTGGTGCTGGTTTATCCAAGACGATCTGCGTTTGATGCGCCGTTGCAGGTATTCGAGTTTGCGCCGGAACTCAAGCTTTGGGTGCTGCCGTTTGATATGGAACGTGGCGTACTGTTAGGTGCTCCTGAAGGATTCCCGCTTCACTCTCAGCAGCTACAATCGAGTGAACAGTCCGCATGATGCTCAACGCTCCCAATCAAGTGGGTGCAGAAAGCTGCACCCATCTTTAGCGACTTTCTAAAATAGAAATAGCCGTGAAGCTTTCCTCCACCAAGATGTTTGCTGTTGGGTTAGCAGGATGCAAGGCATGTCCCGCATCCGAATCCATGGTTCATTCCGCCAATGCAGCAAACTCAGTTGCATCTGTGGCCAATCCAAAACGCTCAAGGTCGGCCGCTCAACTGCCCGCGATGGTCTTGCGTCACGCAGTGCAGCTACAACCTGATGCGTCAGCCATTCGCGCAGTGAGCGATATTCCGGGCAATAGTGATAAACCAATAATGCATACACGCCGGATTCGCTGAGCATCAGTCGTTCCTCTGCTACTCCGTGAGCATGCACCAACAACATCCGTCGCTGATCTGTATCGAGTTTTCGGGACATTCGCTCATCCAAATACTTGCCCATCAGCCGCCCTATATCACGCGCGCAAAACCAGGCTTGGTTTTCGAAGAGTAGGGCGTGGAGATGAATGTCGTGGCGAGTGAATAGGGTGGATGCGAGAGTCTCCCATTCGTCGTTCATTGGTGTGGGTAAACTTCTGGATGCGAGTTGAGTAGACATAATCCGTGACCTCTACGTATTAAGGGGGCAGGGCTTGTAGTGGTCAACTAATCCCGGACACGACGTTAAGTTTTTCCTCGGCCCGCGCTGGTGCCAACCCATCGTTGAATTGATGAGGCCGAATCCAGTTGTAGCGATGCATCAAAAAATGGCTTATATCGC